>JAPPMO010000044.1 GCA_028873975.1 Chloroflexota bacterium | reverse complement strand
GGCAAGGGGGTTGGGGGGATGGGGTAGAATACGGCAGTGGCTCGCGTCAGTACCGAACAAGCCTTGTAGGGGCGTTTGACGGTCAGTGTCTACGCGACCCGCCGAAACGCCCGCAAACAGAAATATTCTTTTGTCTTTCTCTGTGCTCTCTGTGTCCTCTGTGGCTAATTTTTTTGGTATTTTGATTCTAGTGCGATTGCCCTGATCACTTTGCCTCGCGCCGTTGACAAGGCCGCCGCCGCTCTGTATAATGCGCGGCGATTCTTGGTGAGGGCAGGTCGTTCGTGTAATTCCGCAATTGCAGACGAACAAGGACATTCCGAGCCTGGTTATTCGGCGGCCGCCGAAGCTTACCGGGTTTTATTTTGCCCCCGATCAAGCATCATTTTCGTATTGATCCGGGAGAGTTTTAAGTTATGCATACAGAAACCGCGCTGGACCAGTCTGTCGACGAGATGGACTTTGCCTTACTTTTGGAAGAATCCCTGGCCGGCAGCCAGATCGAACGGGGAGATATCGTTAGCGGCACCGTTTTGTCCATCGACAACCAGGGATTGATCGTCGATATAGGCTGGAAGCAAGACGGCATCGTCACACGCAACGATATCGAACGCATGGGTATGAGCACGCAGGATTTCCAGGTGAATGCGGAGATCGACGTGGCTGTCGTGCGTTTGAATGACAGCGATGGCAATTTGATCCTGTCCGCTTCACAAGCGCGTCAGAACGAAGACTGGAAGCGCGCGGAAGCCATGATGAATAGTAAGGAACTCTATTCCGGCGCGCTCGCCGACGCAAATCGCGGAGGGGTGATCATGCCCTTTGGCCACTTGCGCGGCTTCATCCCGTCCAGTCATGTGATCGATCTGCCGCGTGGACTTAAAGAGGACGAGCGTCTCATCAAACTGCAAGAATTGATCGGGGAGGAAATCAGCGTCCGCGTGATCGAAGTCAATCGCAAACGGCGGCGCCTGGTCTTCAGTCAGTTGGAAGCGGAGCAGGAAAACCGCGCGGCTCGCAAACAGGCATTGTTGCAGGAACTCGAAGAGGGCAGTACCCGCGCGGGTGTTGTCAGCGGCTTGTGCGATTTTGGCGCCTTTGTCGACCTGGGCGGCGCTGACGGCCTCATTCATATTTCGGAGTTGGCTTGGTTCCGCGTGCGCCATCCCAGCCAGGTTGTGGCTGTCGGCGATAAGGTCGAGGTTTTTGTCTTGCACCTGGATGCCGAAGGCAAACGCATCGGCTTGAGCTTGAAGCGCTTGCAGCCCAACCCCTGGTCGCTTGTCGACGACATGTATCACATTGGGCAATTGGTCGAGGGCGTCATTAGCCGTTTAGAGTCCTTCGGCGCTTTTGTCAGCCTGGACCCGGGCATTGAAGCGCTGCTCCACGTCAGCCAGATGTCGCATAACCCGGAAGAGAATCCCTTGCGCCATCTATACGAGGGCCAAAAGCTGCTGATGCGCATTATTAGCATCGAGTCGGAAAAGCAGCGTCTGGGGCTGAGCTTGACCGAGGTCACGCCAGCGGAACTGGAACAGTGGGAAGAGCGCCAAATGGAATTGGTCGCGCAGGCTCGCGCCGCCGCCGAAGCTGAGGCAGAAGCCGAGCGCGATGAAACGGGCATGCTGCCCGGCGAATCCGATGAGGAAGAGGCGGGCGAAGCCACAGCGGCGCTTGAAGCAGGGGTTGAAACGGAACAATAAGCCCCCGCATGGCTTAAAGGCGGCCCGCGCGAAACGCGATATGGCATTAGGCGGTTTTGTCGTGTACACTCCCTTTGCTGCTTGGCTCTGCGTTAAGCATTTCCGTACGATTGATATAAAAAGGCGGTGATTTCGAGCATGGCTTCGGTAAGGCTAAAGCCAGGCGAAAGTCAAGAACAACTCTTGCGGCGTTTTCGCAAACGGGTGACAAATGCCGGCATTCTCAGCACTGTTCGCCGGAAACGTTGGCATATTTCCAAGAGCGAATTACGTCGTATCGAAAAGAAGAAAGCGATCCGTCGCTCGCGCCGGCGACAACGCAAAATGTGATCTGCCAGAGCGCCTCTGGCAATTACGATCGTCGGGCGGCGCCCTCGGGCAGCGCTTGCCGATGGGCATAAGCCGCGGATTCGACATCATAAGTCCGTTGCGCGGGCGGGAACCGCAGCGGTTCTTATATTTTGTGAGACAGGCTGTTTAGTCCACTAGGGAGGAACATGGCCAAGAAAGAAGAAAAGATCGAAGTTGAAGGTACGGTAATCGAAGCCTTGCCCAATACGCAGTTCAAAGTTGAACTGGATAACGGACATCAAGTACTGGCATATTTGTCGGGCAAAATGCGAAAGTATTACATACGTATACTTTTGGGAGACCGTGTCAAAGTCGAGATGAGCGCCTATGATATGAATCGAGGTCGCATCATCTACAGGCACAAAAACAACGTTCGCGCCTAAGTCCGGCAGTCCCTCAAGCCGGGGCATGGACGGAATGGCTGTTGCTTCCCGCGATCATGCCATCTAGCGCGATCCCATCTTTCAGTTTCATAGTTAAGCGACGAGTCAACGGCGGTTGGCTCGTCCTTTTTCTTGAAGACCCCGAACTGCGGTAAAAGCACAGGCTGGACATATTGCGAAAACGCGACTGCCCAGATGCGCCGGTTACGCGCCGAACGGCTGTCAGGATTGGCAATTGCATCATATTTTTTCAACACAGAAGCAATTCCAAGAAAGTAATGAGAATCAAAACAGGGACGAACTGTAGGGGCGTTTGTCGGTCAGAGTCGGCGGTCAGTGTCTACGCGACCTAGCGACCCGCCGAAACACCCGCAAAATATATTCCTCTGTTGGTTTTTCTCTGCGCACTCTGTGTCCTCTGTGTTTAGATTTTTTTGCACGACTTAATTGGAACTACTTCTTTGCCCTCTGCGGCTAATATCCAGTTTAGATTCCCGCCATTTCAGCCGCTGTCCTTTTGAGGCGATTGCCTTGGGCTGTCAGGGCGATTTAAACCCCCAATGAGCCGCCATCGTGCCGAACATGAAGGTTCGAAAGCGCACATCGCAGAAGCCCGCGCCCTCGATCAGTCGCGCCAGTTCCTCAGGTGTTTTGAAAGCGCGCGTCGATTCCGGCAAGTAGCGATAGGCGTCGCTGGCGGATTTACCCGCGATCAAACGGCCCAGCAGCGGTATCCCAAACTTTAGATGCGCGAGGATCAAGGGTTGCAGCAGGTTGCGCGGCGGCGGGCTCGTATCCAGTATGACGATGCGCCCGCCCGGCTTGAGCACCCGCCGCTGTTCGGCGAGGGCTCGCGGGATATCGGCCACGTTGCGCATCAGATAACCCGACGCCACCGCGTCGAAACAATTGTCGGCATAGGGCAGTTGCAGCGCATCGGCGCCTGTCCATCTCACCAGGCTGCCGTAGCGCCCCTGCCGCCGCCCAACTTGCATCATCTGCAGCGCAAAATCAGCGCCGACAACCGTGGCTTCCGGGCGCCGCTTCAGCGCTTCAAAGGCGATGTCGCCGGTGCCGGTCGCGATGTCGAGCAGCGCGCCATTGCGCGGCAAATCAGCGGCTTCCACGACAAAGCGGCGCCACTTCAGGTCTTGCCCGCCGGAGATAATGCGGTTCATCAAGTTGTAACGCGCGGCGATGCGGTCGAACATCGCCCGCACGTATTCAGCCCGTTCTTTCCCGTTAAGCTGCGCCATGATCGCAACCGGCTATGCCCCGGCTTGCTCCTGCGGGCCTACTGCCTTAATGAGCACCCAGTCGCCCTTTTTGCAGCGCGCGACAGGCAACAATCCGGCCCGCCGCAGGCTCGCTTCCACCTCGTCCGCTTGATTGTCAATAATGCCGCTGAATATGGCGATCCCGCCCGGCCGCAGGACTTGAGCTAATCCGCGCCCGCTCATCTCGAGTATGACCCGCGCCAGGATATTCACCATCAGCAAATCAAAGCGTCGCGCGGAAGAGATGACAGTCTCCAGGCTGCCTTGTTCGACGGCGATCCGCTGCGCGATGCCATTCAGCGCGGCGTTCTCCCGTGCGGCTCGCACGGCAATCGGGTCGATATCCAGCGCCAGCACTTTCCCGGCGCCCAGCTTGGCCGCCGCGATCGCCAGAATGCCGCTGCCGCATCCCAGGTCCAATACATCCAGCGCCGGACCCGCCATCGCCTCCATCGCCTCCAGACAGAGCTGGGTTGTGGGATGCGTGCCCGTGCCAAATGCCATGCCCGGGTCCAGCGCGATTTCTATGTCTCCTCGCGCCAATTCAACATCGACCCACTGCGGGCGCACCAGCAAGCGCTTGCCAAGCCGCAAGGGCTGATAATGCGCTTTCCAGGCTTCGGCCCAGTCATCTTCCCGCACACTGCTGTAACTGGGTTTCGGCATCGGGTACATCAGCCGCATGTGGCTCAGCGCGGTCTCTAATTCCCTTCTTTTGTCGGGGAAGTTGTCGTCATCGGGCAAGTAGGCGCGCAGGATCAAGTTTTCCGCAGGCGGAACTTCGTCTTCGTCCCAGGTATCCGGCTGGATGCCGTCTTGTTCCAGCGACAGTCCCTGGTGACCAAATCGCCCCAAGACTTCGGCGAGGGCTTCCGCGCTTTCGCCGTCAACCCGCATCGATACTTCGATCCAGTTGCTCATGAGCGCGGGCTAGTTTTCGCCGCCGAGGAAATCCATCACTTTGTCGAAGAACCCGCGACCGGCCGCCTGCGGACTGATCTCGCGGCCGAAGGTCTCCGCTAACTGTTCGAACAGCTCGCGCTGATGCTCGGTCAACTGGGTCGGCGTCTCTACCTGAACGTAAACCAACTGATCGCCGCGCCCGGAGTTGCTCCCGTCACTGCGCAGGCGGGGAATGCCCTTGCCGCGCAAACGGAAGACCTTGCCCGTCTGTGTGCCAGGCGGCAGGCTCAATTCGAGCGGACCATCCACGGTGTCGACGGATATCCGGTCTCCCAGGGTCGCCTGCGCCACATTGACGCTGATATCGAGGATGATGTCATTTTCCTTGCGCTTGAAGAATTCGTGATCCTTGACGTGCACGACGACGAAGAGATTGCCCGGCGGCGCGCCCTGTTCGCCGGCATCGCCATCCCCGCGCACTTGTATCTGGATGCCCTCGCCGACGCCAGCCGGGATCTTGACATTCAAGGCCGCTTTCCGGCGCCGGCGGCCCGAACCGTCGCAATTGCGGCAGGGCTGGGAAATGACCGAACCTTTTCCGCCGCAATTGGGGCAGGTATTGACCCGAACCATGGAACCGAGGAAGGTCTGCTGAACCTGGCGCAGCTCGCCGCTGCCGTCGCAAGTTCGGCAGGTCGCGGGTCTCGATCCCTCCGAAGCGCCGCTGCCCTCACAGACATCGCAGCGTTCCAGGCGGGAAAACTCAATCTCTTTTTCGACGCCAAAGACTGCCTCGACGAAGTCAATCGTCACATCGACCCGGCGGTCGCGCCCGCTATTGGACGCCCGCCGCCGTCCCCCCGGCGTATCGCCAAAAGCGCTGTTGAAGATATCAAAAATGTCTTCAAAGCCGAAGCCGCCCATGCCGGGTCCATAGCCCCCGCCCCCGCCGCCATTGACGCCGGCGTGGCCAAAGCGATCGTAACGGGCCCGCTTCTCGTCATCAGCCAAGACCTCGTAAGCCTCGTTGATCTCCTTGAAGCGCTCCTCGGCGCCGGCTTCCCGGCTGACATCCGGGTGATGCTGCCGCGCCAGGCGGCGGAAGGCGGTCTTGATCTCGTTTGTGTCCGCGCTCCGCGCTACGCCGAGCACTTCATAATAGTCTCTAGGCATGGAAGGGGTCCTGTGCGCCCTCTAATTTGCGGTCCGCTCGTGCAACCGGTATATGAAACGAGGTATAAATCATTATACCCCGATCATTAGCCATTGCTATCTTGATTCCTCTTTAGGTCCAGGGCAATTGCATCAAATTATTTTTTCACCACCGAGGACACCGAGAGCACCGAATTTAGGGCCCTTTGTCCGCTTTTCCCTCTAATTCCGTCACCTGAATACGGCGAGGTCGCCAGCGAAACTTCATTTGTAGCTGAAAAGCAAGCCTGAAACATAAGATGAGCTATGTTCCGTTGCTTTTCTCGGTGTCCTCGGTGGTTAATGATCAGTCCAATTTCGTACCATGTCAGTCGCCTCATTTTGATGCGATTGCCCTGTCTTTAGGTCTCCGTGAACTCTGCGTCGATGACATCCTCGTCATCCGCAGCCGCGGGCTGTCCATCAGCATTGCCGCCCGGCGGGGGCGCCGCTTCCTCGTACATCTGCGCGCCGAGGACCTGCAGCTGCGCCATCAGCGCCTCGGTCGCCGCTTTGATCTCGGAGACGTTTTGACTTTCCTGCGCCGCCTTCACCGCCGCGATTTTTTCCTCGGTTTGCCCCACCGCTTCTTCCGGCAGCTTGTCCTTGTTTTCGCGAATCAGCTTCTCGGCTTGGAAGACGGCGCCTTCCGCCTGATTGTTGACCTCCGCCTCTTCCTTGCGTTCGGCATCCTGGCTGGCGAACTTCTCCGCTTCCGCCACCATCTTGTCCACTTCGTCATCGGACAAGCCGCTGCTGGCGGTGATCGTGATCGCTTGCTCGCGCCCGGTCGCCTTGTCCTTGGCGCTGACGTTGAGGATGCCGTTGGCGTCAATATCGAAAGTCACCTCAATTTGCGGCAGCCCGCGCGGCGCCGGCGGAATGCCATCGAGCATGAACTTGCCCAGCGATTTGTTGTCGCCCGCCATGGGCCGTTCCCCTTGCGTGATATGGATCTCGACTGTGGTCTGGCTATCAGCCGCCGTCGAGTATATCTGCGACTTCTTGCTTGGTATGGTGGTGTTGCGATCGATCATGGGGGTGGCCACGCCACCCAGCGTTTCCACGCTCAGCGTCAGCGGCGTCACATCCAGCAGCAGGATGTCTTTGACATCCCCGCCCAGCACGCCGGCTTGAATCGCCGCGCCCAGCGCGACCACCTCATCCGGATTGACGCCTTTGGTCGGCGCCTTGCCGAAATATGCTTGTACCGCCTCTTGAATCGACGGCATGCGCGTCATGCCGCCGACCAGCAGCACCGCGTCGACATCGCTGGTCGCTATGCCAGCATCCTTTAATGCCTGTTTGCAGGGGAATATCGTGCTATCCACCAGGTCAGCTGCCAGGCTTTCCAGCTTGGCTCGCGACAGGCTCATGTTC
This sequence comes from Chloroflexota bacterium, assembly GCA_028873975.1. GTDB lineage: Bacteria > Chloroflexota > Anaerolineae > Aggregatilineales > Phototrophicaceae > UBA6055. The sequence continues at coordinate 58,996 of JAPPMO010000044.1, read as the reverse complement.
AGGTGCTTGGGTCCCCCCGCGTCCGCCGTGATGAAGGGCAGGTTGATCTCGGCGCTCAAGGTGGTGGAAAGCTCGATCTTCGCCTTCTCGGCCGCTTCTTTCAAGCGTTGCAGCGCCTGCCGATCTTGCCGCAGGTCTATGCCGTTTTCCCGGCTGAACTCATCGGCGATCCAATTGATGACGCGGTCGTCGAAGTTGTCCCCGCCCAGGTAGGTATCGCCATTGGTCGACTTGACTTCAAAGACCCCGTCCGCCACCTCAAGTATCGAGATGTCAAAGGTGCCGCCGCCCAGGTCATAGACCGCGATGATGCCTTCGTTGCGTTCGCCCAGGCCGTATGACAGGCTCGAGGCTGTCGGCTCGTTAATGATGCGCAGCACTTCCAGCCCGGCGATTTTGCCCGCGTCTTTGGTCGCGTTGCGCTGCGTATCGTTGAAATAAGCCGGCACGGTGATCACCGCTTGATCGACCGCTTCGCCGAGATAGGCTTCGGCATCCGCTTTGAGCTTTTGCAGGACCATCGCCGAGATCTCCGGCGCGCTGTAGTCGCGCTCGTTCAAGCGAATGCGGACGTCGCCGTTTGATGCCGCCGATACTTTGTAGGGCATCAATTTGGCCGCGTCCCGCACTTCCTTGTCATTGAACTTGCGGCCCATGAAGCGCTTGACCGAAAAGATGGTATTCTCCGGGTTCACGACGGCTTGGTTGCGCGCCACCCGCCCGACCAGGCGCTCGCCCGTTTTGGTGTTGATAGCCACCACGGACGGGATCAGGTTGCCGCCCTCCGAAGAGGGAATGACGGTCGGCTCGCCGCCTTCCATCACCGCGACAACCGAGTTTGTCGTGCCCAGGTCGATTCCGATTATTCTGCCCATTCCGATTACTCCTGTTTCTATCTGCTGTTCTGGCCAGCTTGTCTTGAATTGCCTTGGCCTTTTCAGCTCGCTACTTTGACCAAAGCCAATCGCAAGATCTGTTCACCCGCGCGGTAGCCCTTTTGCAATGTCTCGGTGACATGCCCGCTCTCAACTTCATCGCTCTCTTCAGTGCCAATCGCTTGATGCAGGTTGGGATCAAAAAGATCTCCCGTCGGGTCGATTGTCTCGACTTCGTATTGTTCCAGCAGCGCGACGAACTTGCGCTGGATCATGGATACGCCGCCGATCCAGGGATTGTCGCTGATATCTTCGGGCAGGCTCTCGAAGGCGCGGTCGAAATCGTCAACGATCGGCAGCAGCGCCTTGAGCGTGTCCAGCGACGCCCGCTGAAAAACTTCGATCCGCTCGCGCTCGATCCGCTTCTTGTAATTGGCGAATTCGGCGCGGGCGCGCTGCCAGCCGTCTTTGTTGCTTTGCGCTTCCTGCTGCGCTTCAATGAAGGCTTGCATCAGGTTGATACCTTCCGGCAATTCCGGCGCTTCTTCCTCAGTGTTGCCACTCTCGTCCGCGCTTCCCTCGGTCGGCGCTTCTTCCGCCGCTTCGGGGGCGGCGCTCAATTCGTCTTCGTTCTCTTTTTCGAGTTCTTCAGTCGGGTCTTTTACATCGCTCATCTGCTAATCCTGAAACGCGCAATTCAATCGTCTTCATCCCGTTCGCGGGATAGCCAAAATATCGTCCCTAGCATAGCGCAGGATTACAAGATTTGTATAAGCGATTGACTTTCTTATGAAGTTTATATGTTGCTGCCGGACCTAGCGTCCACATTGTCCTGGTAAAGCGTCGACAGCACATTGGTCATCAAGTTGGAGACATAGCGCACGGTGCTGATGGCGCGCCCGTAATTGATATGCGTGGGACCCAGCACGCCGATGGCCCCGCTCATCTTTTCCGGATCGCCATAGCGGCTTAGCACCATGCTCAAGCGGCTTAGATCATCATAGCGGTCGTCGCCGGCGATGACCACCTGCACATTAACGTCATCGCTGTCATCGGACGGCAGTCGATCCAGCAGCTCGTTGACCAGGGCATTGAGCACCGTATGCTCTTCCAGGATGCGGATCGCCTGCTGCGCGCCCTCGTCATCGCCGAAGCTTTCCATCATCCGGCTCAATCCGTCTCGATAGATGAAACGCACCTGATTGTTGTCGGCATGCTCGATCAGTTCGGCCGTTAATTCCGCCACTTCGCGTTCCAGCATCGGCAGGTTGATGCTCTTCAGGCGCACCTGACGCGCGCCGAAATCGGCGCAGACCTCGTTAACCCGTTTTGCCGCCTCCGCCAGTTGCAGCTGCGGCACCGGCTCCGCCAGTGTCAGCATGCGCTGATGCACGCTGCCGCTGTTTAATACCAGCACCATCAGCGCAAGACGCCCCTGTATCGAGATCAGCTCGACATGCTTGAAGGAATTGGTCTGCGAGATGGGCGGCGTCACGATGGATGCCGACTGTACCGAACGCGCCAGCAAGGTGGCTGTGCGGCGCATCCATTGTTCCATGCCCGCATGCAATGTGCCGACCCGCTCGGAAATATGGCTCTGCTCGTTGCGCGTCAAGCTGCGCGTTTGCAGCAGGCGGCGCACAAAATAGCGGAAGCCGGCCGCCGTCGGCACGCGCCCGGCCGAGGTATGCGGCGCGGCGATATAACCCATCTCTTCCAGCCGAGACATCTCGTTGCGCACGGTCGCCGAACTGATATTGAGCTGATAATTCTCTACCAGGTGACGGGAACCAACCGGCTCCGGTTTTTCCGAATATGCCTGCACGATGCAGGTAAGAATGTCTTCCTGACGACTGCTTAGATTGGGCAATTGCTGTTCATCGTTCATCAAGGATGTCGCTGGACTTTTTCTTATTCGCAAGCCCGCTTGGCCGCGCGCAGAGAAGGCTGATTTTGTGTTGGCGCGGCAGGGCAATCCGACGCTGGCGCGCCGAGCGGCCGCGCATAGCTTGAATGCTAACACGCGCTCCCGGGTGCGTCAAAGGAAAATCTGATGTAAGATGTATTTCTCGCCAATCGTCCATAAACTACGCGACGAACCTGCGGGAACGAGGCGCATCCTCCTCGCCCCGTGACCCGATAATCCCAAGGAGAAAGACAATGGGCTTGAAGACTTTCGATGTTAGCCAGGACGAATTTCAGAGTGAAGTCCTGGATAGTGAAACGCCGGTTCTGGTCGACTTTTGGGCGGAATGGTGCGGTCCCTGCAAGATGATCGCGCCCATCGTTGACGAGATCGCCGATGAGTACGACGGCAAGCTGCGCGTCGCCAAGGTCGACGCCGACGCCAACCAGGATATCCTGATCAATTATGGCATTATGGGCATCCCAACCTTGATTTTGTTCAAAGGCGGCGAAGCGGTGGAGCGTATCACCGGCTTCAAGCCCAAAGGCAAAATCCTCAGCCAGATCGCCGCGCATATCTAGGCGCGTCGCCGCGCTTGGAAATGCAAAAGCGCTCGCCGGGCAACGGCGGGCGCTTCCTTTGCTACTTAGCGGCGAGCGAATTTGCTGGTATTATCAGGCGCATGGTTCAGGAGCGTATTCATCCCCAGCGCGCCGTGGACCAACTCCTTCAAAATGCTGAGTTTCGTCGGCGAAAATAGCACCTGAAAGGCGGTCAAGAACAAGAGCGATGGCGAAAGTTCCCGGCGCAAAATACAACCCCGCGCAGGTCAACCACATCCATCAGGAAGAGCAGCAGATGTCATCGACCATGCGCTTTGGCTCGATGAAGATTTTCTCCGGCAGCGCCTCGCGAGCCCTTGGCGCGGAAATCACCGATTATATCTGTGACGCTTCTGAATACCGGCTCAAACCGGGCGCCTATACCCGGAAGGTCTTTTCCAACGAGAACATCTTCATCAAGCTCGAGGAGAGCGTCCGCGGCAAGGACGTCTATTTGGTGCAGACGATGGCCTCGCCCGTTCACGAAAACTTCATGGAAATGCTCATCATGATCGACGCGCTCAAGCGCGATTCCGCCTGGCGGATCAATCTCGTCGTGCCCTACATGAGCTATACCCGCTCCGACCAGAAAGACCAACCCCGCGTGCCGATCTCCGCGCGCCTGGTGGCAAATATGATCGAGACCGCGGGCGTCGATCGCTATATGACCGTCGATCTGCACTCCGGGCAAATCCAGGGTTTCTTCAACATCCCGGGCGATGCCCTCTCCGCCCTTCACCTCTTGAGCGATTATGTCTTGCGGAAGCTGCGCCTCGGCGAACTGAGCGATCTGGTCGTGGTGGCCACCGACTTGGGCTTCGCCAAGAAAGGGCGCAACTGGGCGCAGACCTTGGGCGTGCCGCTGGCTTTCGTCGAGAAACGCCGCGTCGACAACGCCGAAAGTCCGCGAGCGCTCTCCTTGATCGGCAGCGTCGAAGGCAAGAACGTTTTGCTGGTCGACGATGAGGTCAACACGGCCGGCAGCATCGTGGAAGCGGTCAACGTCGTCCGCGACTATGGCGCCAGGGACGTGCTCTTCGCATTCACGCATCCCTTCTTCTCCGACAGAGCCTACCAACGGTTCGCCGGCTTGGATCTGCGTGAAATCATCTTCACCAATACCTTGCCGATCGCCGAGGATCGCAAGCTGCCCAATATGACTGTCCTGTCGATCGCGCCGCTCTTGGGCGAGGTCATCCTGCGCGCGCACGAAGGCAGAAGTGTGGGCGCGCTCTTTAATGAATAAGCGGGTTCAGCCGGCTGCGGTGTCAGGCAGCCTGACGGGAGACAATCCGCAAGAAGCGTTTTCCTCACGAAGCCTGCTGATCGGCGGCGCCCTGTTCCTCGCGCTGCTGACCGCCCTCTACATCCTTGTTCAATCCATTGGCATCGACGAATTGCAGGCGATAATCGCAACTTCAGGTATCTGGGGACCCTTGATCTTTGTCGGCATCAAGGCATTGACATTTACCTTCGCGCCTCTGTCCGCGGGACCCATTCAGTTCGCCTCGGGCATCTTGTTCGGCGTTATCCCCGGCACGCTTTATTCACTGCTGGGCGAGTTGCTGGGCGGCACGGTCAACGTGATCATCGCTCGCCTGTTCGGTCGGCGCATCGTGCGCCGCTTCGTCGGCGCGGCCGCCATGTCGCGGGTCGATGGCTTCTACGAGCGCCATCTCAACGACTGGAAATCGCTCCTCGCCGCGCGCGTTCTGCTCTTTTCGGTATACGATTTCATCAGCTACGCTGTCGGCTTCAGCCAGATTCGCCTCTCGGTCTACATCGCCGTATCCTTCCTCGGCGGCTTGATCCCGACCTTGCTCTTTGTCTTGATCGGCTCCGAAGCATCGCAGAACCAGAACGTCCTGCTCTTGTTCTACCTGCTCGCCGCCATCGCCTTCTTTGTCTTGGTCCTGTTCCGGGCGCCAATCTCGCGAATGATGAAACAATACGGGAGACAAGTCCAGGAATAGGGCTTCCGTCGCCCAGCGCTGGCACCCTACCCGCAAACCTATCGCCAAAACCAGAAGCCCCGTCAATCCGTATAGACGATCGCTGCTCGTTCAGCTTCGTATAGCATGATTTCATTGAGACGCGCCGACGCTGATGCGATTGCCCTGTCGCGGGGGCGGATGTCCTTCAACGTTCCAACCAGTATGATATAATCGTCTACGAACAATAATCAACGAGCATGAGAGGCGCCATGTTCCGCAACATAGTCAAATCCATCTTCGGCGATCCGATGCAGCGGGCGCTTTCCAACTACCAGGAAACCGTCGATCAAATCAACGCCCTGGAACCGGAGCTCCAAAAGCTCGGCGACGATCAGCTAAAGGCGAAAACCGCCGAATTCAAATCGGCTTTGGCTGGCGGCGCCAGCTATGAAGACATCATGGTGGAGGCTTTCGCCGTCGTGCGCGAAGCCTCTGTGCGCAGGACCGGCTTGCGTCATTATGACGTGCAGATGATCGGCGGCATCGTCCTGCACGAGGGGCGCATCGCCGAAATGAAAACGGGCGAGGGCAAGACGCTGGTGGCGACCTTGCCGCTCTACCTCAATGCGCTGGACGGCAAAGGCGCTCATCTGGTGACGCCCAACGACTATCTTAGCAAACACGGCTTGCAGACCATGGGACCGATCTATCATGCCCTCGGCATTTCCGCCGCCGTCATTCAAAATACCGGCGGCCTGCCCGATAGCGGCTCCTTCCTCTTTGATCCCGACTTCATCTCCGATGACGCGCGCTATCAAAATCTGCGCCCGATCAGCCGCCGAGACGCCTATCGCGCGGATATTCTCTACGGCACCAATAACGAGTTCGGCTTCGACTATCTTCGCGACAATATGGTCTTGTCCTACGAGCGGCTGGTGCAGCGGGAACTGCGCTTTGCCATCGTCGACGAAGTTGACAATATCCTGATCGATGAAGCGCGCACGCCGCTGATCATTTCCGGACCATCGGACGAACCATCCGACAATTACCGGCGCTTCGCGTCCATCGTCAAGCGGCTCAAAAAGAGCAGCGAAGACAGCGTCGAGGCGGAAGATCCCGATGGCGATTTTGTGCTCGACATCAAAGATCGCATCGTCTACCTGACGGAACAAGGCGTGGAAAAAGTGGAAAACGCCCTCGGGCTGAACCAGCTCTATCATCCCGACAACGCGGAAATGCTGCCCTATCTCGACAACTGCCTGCGCGCGCAGACGCTCTATGAAAACGACAAGGAATACATCGTCCAAAACGGCGAAGTGGTCATCGTCGACGACTTCACGGGCCGTCTCATGCCCGGTCGCCGCTTTAGCGAAGGCTTGCACCAAGCCATCGAAGCCAAGGAAGGCGTTCAGATCCGCCGCGAAAATATCACCATGGCCACCATTACCTTCCAGAACTTCTTCCGCATGTATGACAAACTGGCCGGCATGACCGGCACCGCCCTCACCGAAGCCGAAGAATTCGAGAAGACCTACGAACTGGATGTCATTCCCATTCCCACGCACCGGCAGGTCATCCGCGCTGACGACGACGACCTGATCTATGTCAACGAGACCGCGAAATGGAACGCCATAGTCGAGTCCATTCGCGAGCGCAACGCCCGCAAGCAGCCGATTCTCGTCGGCACGGTCGCCGTCGAAACCTCCGAGCGCCTGAGCAAGTACCTGCAAAAAGCCGACATCAAACACGAAGTGCTCAACGCCAAGCAGCACGAAAAGGAAGCCGAGATAATCACCCAGGCCGGTCGCCCCGGCGCCGTCACCATCGCGACCAATATGGCGGGCCGCGGCGTCGATATCCTGCTCGGCGGCAATCCCGAAGGCTTGGCTCGGCAAGCGCTGCGCCGGGCTGGCACCGACCTCACCGCCGCCAGCGAGAGCCAATGGAACAAGGCTCTTGCCGATGCGACCAAGATGGTAGACCGCGACCGACAGGTAGTGCTCGACGCCGGCGGACTTTTTGTGCTGGGGACCGAGCGTCACGAAGCGCGCCGCATCGATAACCAGTTGCGCGGCCGCTCCGGCCGGCAAGGCGACCCGGGGCAGTCGCGCTTTTACCTCAGCCTCGATGACGACCTCATGCGGCGCTTCGCCAATGACAATGTGAAACGCTTGATGAAAACCGCCGGCTTCCCCGAAGACGAAGCGATCCAGCACGGCATGATCAGCAAATCCATCGAACAGGCGCAAGTCCGCGTGGAAGGACACAACTTCGACATCCGCAAACGCGTGGTCGAGTACGACGACGTCGTCAACCGCCAGCGCGAAATCATTTATGAACAGCGCCTCCAGTGGCTCGGCAAAGATCCTGATCAGCTGCATGCCGATTACTTGGCCATGATCAACAACCAAGTGTCCGCGTCCGTGGACGAGGTCTACGCCGCCGATCACAACGGCGACTACCTGGAAGTCGATGCCATGTATCAGCAATTGGCGCTCAAGGGGCTGCCGCTGCCCCCGGACCTCACGGCCGATGCGCTCGACGAACTGGAACCGGAAGACCTTGCCAAAACGATTTCTGTTTACGTGGGGGATCTGCTGGAAGCGAAGAAATCCCAATTGGAAGAGGCGCGTGAGGGCTTGACCGAGATCGCCGAACGGCAAACCGTGATCCGCGCCCTCGATCACTACTGGCAGCGTCATTTGACCGACCTCGATATCCTGCGCGAAGGCATCGGCTTGCAAGCGGTGGCGCAAAAGGACCCGCTGGTCGAGTATCAGCGCCAGGGTTTCCAGATGTTTCGCATTGTCGAGGACACGTATCGGCAGATCGCGTCGCGCAATATCTTTCTGGTGCAGCCCGCCGTCGTGCAGAGCCCGCAGCAGCGCCGGCAAACGCGCGAATACCGGCCCGATCTCTTCATGGGCAATGGCGAGCGCCCGGCCCAGCAGACCGTCCGCAAGAGCAAGAAACGCCCCAGCCGCAACCAGCCTTGCTGGTGCGGCAGCGGCAAAAAATACAAACACTGCTGCATGCGCGCGGATCAGACCTCGGGCAAGTGGCAAACCGCATAGGCTCGCATTCGCAGATTATGATTTCCGTCGGCGACATTGACCTCTATCTCTTCAACGACGCTGCCGCCTGGGTGGATCCGGGCGGCATTTTCGGCTTGGTGCCGCGCGTGCTCTGGTCGCGCTACCTGGAGGCCGACCATCGCCAACTGGCGCCGCTCGCGCATCACAACCTCTTGCTCCGCGCCGGGGGGCTGAACATCATCGTCGATACCGGTTTTGGCAATTGCCTCAGCGAAGCGCAACAGAAGCGATTCGCTTTGACGCATTCCGACGGCACGCAAGCGGGGCTCGCCGCCCTCGGCTTTTCGCCCGCCGACATCGATATCGTCTTTAATACGCACTTGCACGATGACCACTGCAGCGGCAATTTTCGTATAGACCCCTCGGGCCAGCGCGTGCCGGCTTTCCCCAATGCCGAATATCTGGTCGGGCGTCGTGAATTCGAAGACGCCTGCCAGCCCAACGAGCGCACCCGCGCCACCTACAGCCTCGACAACTACCTGCCGCTGCGCAAGAGCGGCCAGCTGCGCCTCTTGGACGGCGACGCCACGATTGCGCCCGGCTTCCAGGCGCTGGCGACGCCTGGCCACACCCCGGGCCACATGAGTCTGCGCCTGGAAAGCCGGGGCCAACAGGCTGGATTTGTCTGTGACCTGGCCTCTTTGGCGGTGCACATGGAACGACTGGCTTGGATGACCGCTTACGATGTCGAACCGCTTGTCACCCTGGAAACCAAGCGCCGCTGGCAAGCCTGGGCGCTGGAAACAAACGCCCTGCTGGTGTTTCCGCACGACTTGACCAGACCAGCGGGCCGCTTGACACAGAACGAAAAGGGTCATGTCATCGTCGATGTTGTGGAGATTCCCCGCGACAATCCCTAGGCCAATCGCATCAAATTTTTTTCCGCCACAGCGATGCCGAGGGGCGACCGTCCCGCTGTGTCTGCGCCCGGCGGCGGGTCGCCCGCAAAATCAAGCCAGAACGGTGGACTCTGTTGAAAATCACGATTTACGTCCAAGCCCCGTTACTATCGCAGAAAACCATATGACCATAATGGCTCATAACAGCTCGCTAAGCTCCCCCTCCCCGAAGCATCGGAGAGGGGGAGCGCTCCATTAGAAGTTGGGATTTTATATTCATTTTCGCGTCTTTCAGCAAGTAAAATCCCAATTTCGATGACGAGTCACCCTTCCCTGATGCTTCGGGATACTTCCCCCGTGAGGCGGGGGACCGAGGGGGCGCAAGCCGGGGATGGGGTAGAAAAACATGTCCGCTCCTCAGCGATGCTTCGGGGAGGGGGCCGGGGGTGGGGTAGAATTTCAACAACGTCCGCCGACACAACCGCAAAATATATTCCTCTGTTGGTTTTTCTCTGCGCGCTCTGTGTCCTCTGTGTTTAGATTTTCGTTGCACGACTTACTTTAATTTGCTCCGGCTGGCAATTGGGGCAAAAATGGGTGCCGCGTTGAGCGACGCGAATCTTGTTAATCGTCGCCCCGCATTCGCGACAGGCTAGGTTCATACGGCCATAGACAAAAAAGTGCTTTTGCGATTCGCCTTTGCCGCCATCCGCTTTGCGATACCAGTTGATGCTGGCGCCTTCGTGCTGGATGCCGGCCAGCAGCGCGTCGCGAATCGTCTGATGCAAGCGCTCGGCATCCTCGTCCGTCACGTCCCCCGCCATACAGTTGGGATGAATGCCGGCGCGAAAAAGCGCTTCATCGGCGTAAATGTTGCCGATGCCCGCTACGATCTCTTGATCAAGCAAGTGCGCCTTGATTGAACGCCGGCGTCCCTTGAGACCCTCGCGAAAACCCGCCAGCGTAAACGCCGGACCAAGCGGCTCCGGACCCAGGTGACCTAGCAGGCTGCTCACGTCGTCCGTCAGGTAGACCACCCCGAATTTGCGCATGTCGGAAAAGCGCAGCTGCTTGCCTCCGTCCAGGTCGAAGCGCACATGCACCCACCTGTCGGCTGCGTGTACATCCTCTGCGGACGCTACATACAAGCGCCCGGACATCTTCAAGTGGACAACCAGCACATCGTGCTCAAGTTCGATCAAGATGTATTTGGCCCGCCGTCCAATCCCGCGCACCGTCTGGTCCCTTACCCGCGCCGCGAACTCTTGAGGCGAGGGCGAGTGTATCGTCCTATCCCAATCATGCCACATGCTGATGATGGTGCGTCCGACCAGCGGCTGGCGCAATCCGCGTACAACAGTTTCAACTTCGGGTAATTCAGGCATCGTTTCTCGCTTTTTCCGGTCGCCTCATGATTTTTCTCAGGGCAATCGCCTCAAATTTTTTCTTGCCACAGAAGTTGTTCCAACAAAGTCATGCGACCCCAAAATAAAAGTCGGCGGTAGGGGCGACCGACCCGCAGTGTCTACGCGACCCGCCGAAACGCCCGCAAAATGGAGACATCTACTAAGATTTTCTCTGTGCGCTCTGTGTCCTCTGTGTTTAGATTTTCGTTGCATTACCTAATTGGAATTGCATCTGTGACACTGTGGTTATATTTGGGTTTGTATTGTCTTCATTCCAGCGCATATTCATTTTGATGCGATTACCTCATGATTTTTGTCAAATGCGCTCGTTTGACATGCTTTCTAAGGTGTTATAATACGGCTGTTCACAATTTTTTCAAAATCGATTCCAGTTTGGTAGACAGATGACAAGCGACTTCGTCCATCTTCACGTGCATACCGAATTCTCCTTGCTCGACGGTCAGAGCAGGATCAAAGACCTGGTCGAGCGAGCGCGACAATTGGAAATGCCTGCGCTTGGCATCACCGATCACGGCGTCATGTTCGGCGTAATAGATTTCTACAATGCCTGCGTCGGCGCCGGCATCAAGCCGGTCGTCGGCATGGAAGCCTATCTGGCGACCCGCTCCATGCGCGATCGCGATCCCCGCCTCGACCGCAGTCCCTATCACATGCTGCTGCTGGCCAAGGACATGACCGGCTACCAGAACCTGCTGAAGATGGCTTCGGCTGCGCAGCTCGAGGGACACTATTACCGGCCCCGCATCGACAAAGACTTCATGGCGGCCCATGCCAAAGGCATCATCGCGACCAGCGGTTGCCTGGCGGCCGAGATCCCGCGCCTGGTCGCCAATGGGGACGATCAGGGCGCCCGCGACGCCATCGGCTGGTATCAAGACGTATTCGGCCCCGAGAACTTTTACCTGGAATTGCAGGCCCACGACATCCCGCAATTGCATAGCCTCAATCGCTGGCTTCTTGACTATCGGGAGAGCGGACACAGCAAGGTGGGCTTGCTCGCCAGCAACGATGTTCACTACGTCCACCAACACGACTCCGATGCCCACGACACCCTGCTCTGCATTCAGACAACCGCGCTGAAATCCGACCGTGATCGCATGCGCATGGAGCCGTTTAGCAGCTACTACCTCAAGTCCGCGGCCGAGATGCGCAAAGCCTTCCACGGCGCGCCAGCGGGCCTGATCGACGAAGCCTTCGCCAATTCCATCAAAATCGCCGAGATGACCGACATTGATCTTGCGCCCAAGGGCTATCATATCCCGGTTTTCCCCGTGCCCGACGGCTTCAATGAGTACAGCTACCTGCGCCACCTGATCGAAATGGGCATGGATTGGCGCTTCGGCGCCGACTGGCGCGCCGACGGCGTATTCACGGAACGTATCGAGCGCGAACTCAATATCATCCACAGCATGGGCTTCGATTCCTATTTCCTGATCGTCTGGGATCTCTGCCAATTCGCCCGTTCGGTCGATATCTGGTGGAATGTCCGCGGCTCGGGAGCGGCGAGTTTGGTCGCCTACAGCTTGGGCATCACCAATATCAATCCGATCCAAAACAGCCTCTTGTTTGAGCGCTTTTTGAACCCCGGTCGCATCAGCATGCCGGATATCGACCTCGATTACCCGGACGACCGCCGCGGGGAAATGATCGCCTATGCCGCGAGAAAATACGGCGAGGACAAAGTCGCCGCCATCATCACCTTTGGCACCATGGGCGCCAAAGCCGCAGTCCGCGATGTCGGCCGCGCCCTTGATGTCGATTTGGGCAAGATCAATCGCGCCGCCGCCATGATCCCGCAGGAGGCGCGCCAAAAGAAAATCCTCGATTACGTCGAGGCTAACCCGGAGTTGCGAACGCTCTATCAAGAGGACGCTGAGCTGACCCGCGTCATCGACACCGCAATCGAATTGCAAGGCATGACGCGCCACGCCTCCACGCATGCGGCCGGCGTCATCGTCGCAGATCGTCCGCTGGTGGATTACCTGCCCCTGCACCGCATCACCGGCAAGGATCCCTCCGGCGGCGCGCTCAAAGCCGTCACTCAATTCCCGATGGAAACCGCCGAATCCATCGGCCTGCTCAAGATCGATTTCCTGGGCTTGTCGACGCTGACTATCATGCGCAAAGCCTGCGAACTGATCTCGCGCCATCGTGGCCTCCACTACAACATGGACAACATTCCCTATCGCCATGACGCGCCGATCAGCGACGAAGAGCGCCTGATGCTCGATGACGCCTTCGCCATGATGGGGCGGGCGGAGACGATTGGCGTTTTTCAAGTGGAATCCGGCGGCATGCAGCAGATGCTGCGCGGGATGCGCCCGCGCGTCTTCGAGAATATCGTGGCTGCCATCTCGCTCTATCGCCCGGGACCCATGGAGTTTATCCCAGCCTACAATCGGCGTATGCACGGCGAAGAAGAGATCGAACTCCTGCACCCGCGCCTGGAACCGATCCTCGATGAAACCTACGGCATTTGCGTCTATCAAGAACAGATTATGCAGATCGCCGGCGAGCTTTTTGGCTACGAACTGGGCGAAGCGGATCTGATGCGCCGCGCGGTATCAAAGAAAAAGCCGGACGAGCTCAACAAACATAAAGCTATTTTCATCGAACGCGGTCCGGCTAACGGCATCCCGGCTGATATATCGGGGCAGATCTTTGACTTGATCGAGTCCTTCGCCAATTATGGCTTCCCCAAGCCGCATGCCGCGGATTACGCCGTGATCACCGTGCAGACCGCGTTTTTGAAATGCCACTATCCCGAAGAATATATGACCGCCTTGCTCAGCGTACAACGCGATGACCTGGGCAAAGTCTCGACCTTTTTGGAAGAATGCCGCCGCTTGAATATCCAAATCTTGCCCCCGGATCTCAACGCCAGCCAACTGGATTTCGATATCGAGACCACGGCGGACGGGGGGCGCGCCATCCGCTTCGGGCTGGCAGCCGTCAAAAATGCCGGCGCCCGCGCGCTGGAAGAACTGCTCGCCGTTCGCGGCGATGCGCCCTTCGCCGATCTGATGGACTTTTGCCAGCGTGTTGACATGCGCCAACTTGGCAAGCGCTCGCTGGAAAGCCTGATTAAAGTAGGCGCCTTGGATAGCTTCGGCTCGCGCTCCAGCTTGATGGCCGCGCTCGACCGCATCGTCAGTACCAGCAGCAGCTACCACAAAGACCTGGAAGTCGGTCAACTGGATATGTTCGGCGACAAAGCCGACCTCGAAGTCGATTTGCTGGACGACCTTCTCGACATTGAGGAATACCGACCCCGCGAGCTGTTGAAATGGGAAAAAGAATTGCTGGGGCTCTATGTCACGGGTCGACCGGTCGACCGGCATCGCGACCTATTTGAGCGGCAAAACCTGCACAATATCGCCGATCTCAAGCGGGCTGGCATCCCCAAACCAGAGACGGTGCGCATAGCCGGCGAACTGACGGGAGTGCGCAAGATCACCACGCGCAATAGCGACTTGATGGCGATCCTCAGTCTGGAAGATTGGCGCGACAGCGCGGAAATCATCGAGATCGTCCTTTTCCCGCGCGTCTATGCCCAGGTGATGAACCTATTTGAAGACTTGAACAACACCCTGCCCGATAACGAGCCCGAAAAAGGCTTGTTTGAAGGCGAGATCGTCGCGGTCACAGGCCGCTTTGATGACAGCCGCGGGGATCCGCAAGTGATTGCCGAAAAAGTCACGATCGATTTCAATTCCTTTTCCGCCGACGGCGGCATGCCCGTTGACATGGATGATTCGATGCCGGTTTGGGCGCTGGCTGAGGAGGAAGCTCCGCCGCAGCAGGACGCGCCGCCTGAATCCGCGGCCGAAGCGCCTGAACCCCCCGAAAAATCGCTCCCGGAACCCATTGCTGATGAGATCGTTCAAACGATGGCGAACGAAGAACCGGCGCCATCCGATCAGGCGGAGCCAGCCGAGCAAGAGGACGAGGCAGAGCCGGAGTGGACCAACGGCGGCGATCATCTGGATATGCCCGGCGAAGCGCAACAAGAGCAGCGCCCGCCCCTCACGATTACGGTGCGATTGCAGGCCAGCGCCGACGAGGATAAAGATCGCCGGAAGTTGTCGCGCATCCACAACGCCCTGGTGAAGTATCCCGGCAATGACCGCTTTGTCATCGTTATTCAGCGCGATGAAAAATCATTCCCCTTGAACTTCCCCGGCTTGACGACGCAGGTCTGTAACGAATTGTGTAAGGACCTGCAAGCGATCGTCGGCAGCCCGGATTTGATCACAGTCGATGGGGACCTTTGATCCGGATATCGGCGGCGGATTGTTTGAAATTTAACAATCCTTAACATTTTCTCCATTTGTCAGCCGTCATAAATCTGTTTAGAATACGACATCTTCCCAGCGCTGTCCTGTGGATAGTCCGCGATCAGCCGACTCATCCCTGGCGAAGCGCGACGAATGAAATGGAGTCACGCGCTATGAAACGGGTCGCCGTGATGACTAGCGGTGGCGATGCGCCCGGCATGAACGCGGCTGTGCGGGCGGTTGTTCGCGCCGGTCTGGATAAAAATGTAGAAGTCTATGGCATCCGCCAAGCCTATCAGGGCTTGCTCGCCGGCGATATGGCTTTGCTTACCAGCCGCGAAGTGAGTGGGATCTTGCAGCGCGGTGGGACCGTCTTGCAGACAGCGCGCAATGAAGAATTCAAGACGCCGCAAGGGCAACGAAAAGGCCAGCGCCGGCTGAACGAAAATGCCATCGAAGGCCTGATCGTGATCGGCGGGGACGGCAGCTTGCGCGGCGCCCAGAAGCTCCACGAACTCGGCGTGCCGGTTGTTGGCATTCCGGCCAGCATCGACAACGATATCTGGGGCACGGATACCAGCATCGGCGTCGACACCGCCTTGAACACGATCCTCGATGCGGTTGACCGCCTGCGCGACACCGCCACCTCGCACAACCGCGCCTTTGTGGTCGAAGTCATGGGACGCGACTGTGGCTACCTGGCGGTGATGGCCGGCATACTCGGCGGCGCTGAAATCGTGGTCACGCCCGAAAATGGCGTCACCATGAACGAGATCGCTTCTTCCCTCGAAGACGCCTATATTCGCGGAAAGACACATGCGATCGCGGTCCTGGCCGAGGGCGCGCCTTATCAAGGGCCGGAACTGGCGCGCTTCCTGGAGCAGAAGCATATCGGATTCGAGATTCGCTTGACCATCCTGGGGCACACGCAGCGCGGCGGCAGCCCGACCGCCTTCGATCGCTTGCTGGCAACGCGCATGGGCGTCTATGCCGTCGAATTGCTCTTAAGCGGCGAATCGGGCGTGATGGTCGCGCGCGTCGGCCGCGAACAAGTGCCGATGCCGCTCAAGGACTGCACCTCTCGCACGCGCCAAATCACACCGGAGTACTTCGATCTCGCTCGCATCCTCTCCCGCTAGTCGGCCTGAGGAGCCGACCCCTTTTCATCAAGCTCGATATCGCCAGTAGAACCAAAAAAAGTCATGCTAACGCACTCCAAAATAAAAGTCGCCGGTAGGGGCGAGCCTTGGCTCGCCCGAAATCACCAAAATAAATCAGAAATTGCGCTGGAAACGCGCCTGGTGAAAACCCTGTCATGTCCTCAGCCAAAGCTCCCCTTCTCCGATGATTCGGGATACTTCCCCCGTGAGGTGGGGGACCGAGGGGGCACAAGCCGGGGGATGGGGTAGAATTTCAACAGACTCCGGTAGGTCGCCCGAATTCACTCCCTAGCGCGTTTCCCTCGCCTCAGCGACATCAACAATCTCGCATGACACCAGGTCAATCAGAGCCTCCGTCTCCAGCCGGATCTGCGTGCCGCGTTCTCCGGCGCTGACCACGAGATGCGACTGTTCCAGGGCCCGCTTGTCCAGGTAGACGCCCCAGCGCTTCTGCAACAAAGCCAGGGCGCTGATGCCGCCGACCTGCAAGCCCGTCAGCTTCTCGGCATCGGCATGCGACGCCAGCGCGACCTTCTTCGCGCCCAGGGCTTTGGCCAGCCGCTTCAAATTCAGCGTCCTGTCGCAAGGCAAAAGCGCCAGGATCGGTTTCTTCCAGGACGGGACTTCCGCCACCAGCGTCTTGTAGACTGTTTCCGCCGGCAAGCCCACAGCCTCCGCCACCTCCTGTGCGTCCCGGATCCGCGCGTCATAGTTGTGAATCTCGTGAGGAATCTTCCGCGCTTCGAGCAAACGAACCGAGTTGAGCTTCCGTTTCTTGGCCATGCCTGCCTGCTCTGCCCTTTGATTGCGTCTATTTCGTCATTGCGGCGCTTGTGTTGGCGGTCAGTCGCTTCAATCTTGCGGCTGATATTGCCGCTTCGCCAGCCGGGCCATCACGCCCGGAACGAGCATCCCGCCGAGTAAAACCAAACGATCGAAGAAGCGAAAAACAACGCGCTTGCGTCGCCGGCGCGCCGCCCGCACGATGGCTTCCGCCACTTGATCGGCTCTCATGGTCGGCAGACCGCTCTCCCCGCCCTTGATCGGTCCTAGCCTGTTGACGTTGAAGTCCGTCAGGGTGCGTCCCACCAGCAGATCAGTCACCTGGATATTCTCATCCTCCAGTTCCAGCCGCAAAGAACCCGCCAGGCTGGAGACAAAGGCTTTGCTGGCGGCATAGGTCGCGGTGTAAGGCGTATGAACGGCCGCCACAATTGACGAGACGATCAAGATCTGACCGCCCTCGGCAAGCGCCCGCATAGCCGGTACGCAAGCCCGTATGCCATGCAATACCCCATCGATATTGGTCCCCATCACCGTCTCCAGATCGTCCCAATCAGCCTCGACCACACTTCCGCTATGACCGATGCCGGCATTCGCCACCAGCACATCCAGCCGTCCAAACTTGTCAACCGTCTGTCGCACAGCGTCTTCAACGGCCTCCGCGTCACGGACATCCCCCGCGACAGCGAGAAACTGCCCATGCCCTCCCGGCAATTTCGCGATTTCCGCCCCCAAAGCTGCCAGTCGATCTTGACGCCGCGCCAGGCCGCAGACATGATACCCCGCGCGCGCGAAGGCCAAGGCCGCCTCCCGGCCAATGCCGCTCGACGCGCCCGTGATGAAGACGACGGCTGTGCTCATGTCAGATTCTGACTTCCTGAACATGCTAGCGCTTAACACCTGCGCCGTTGTACATGTTCTACATTCGGCTGCATCGGCATCGGAATCCCCCCATCTCGCCATTGACACAATTATAACATCACCAACACGCGCCCCCGCCCATGAGGCCCGGCTTCATTCAACTCCAAAATAACAGTCGTCGGTAGGGGCGAGCCTTGGCTCGCCCGCAAAACCTAGCCGAAACGATGAGCGAGCCAAGCTCGCCCCACCATCAAAATCTCTGTGCCCTCTGTGTTCTCAGTAAGTCCAAGAAAGAAATGCAAATTTTGCTAAAGCAACGATCTGTAGGGGCGACATACCATGTCGCCCGAAACCACAAGTCGCGGCGGCAACGGGCGACCAGATTGGTCGCCCCTACAAGGCTCGCTTTAGTTGCATGACTTACTTGCATTTACTTCTGTGTTTAAGTTTTGTTTCAACCGAAAAGGATACACTACTCGATTCACAGCCTGCGGAAAGCGCGCGGCAAATCACGAAATCAGTAACATAGCGTTAATCTCCTTAAACTTCGCTTAACACACTTTGGAAAACGCGCTATAATTTGACTAAGGTCTGAGGCCTGCCACCGGGTCCTTCAGTCTCCCTCGTTCCCTCTATCGGCCGCGCTGGACGATCAGCGAGAAAGTCGATTAACCGATGGGCAAATCAAACAAGTCCAAAGCAGCGCGCGATATTGCCCTGCGCGATCCAATGGCGGAAGCCGGTCGCAAACTTCTCGCCGCGCAACTCGCTCGCATGAAAGCCCACGAAGCGGGCAGCCGCACCGGCGAGGACATCGAATCAGTCCACCAAATGCGGGTCGCCATCCGGCGTATGCGCAGTCTCTTCATGCTCATCGGCGCCGCCTACAAGCCCAAGACCGTCGACAAGTACAGTCGCGATTTGCGTCGCATCGCTCGCGCCCTTGGCCGCATCCGCGATCTCGATGTCTTGATTCATGATCTGGAGACATTTCGCCCCGCCTTGCCAGAGGGCGGCCAGGCGGCGCTCGATCAGCTGATCGAGCGGCTGGACAGCCGCCGCAGCGAACACCGCGAGGGACTCAATGCCCTTTTCGATTCCAAGTTCTATGCCCGCTTTCTGCGCCAGTTCGCGCGGCTCTGCAAAAAGCCGGGCCGCGGAGCCAAGCCCGTTCCCAACCGCGAAGAGCCGCATCAGCTGCGTCATGTGCTGCCGATACTTTTGCACGAGCGCCTGGCTCGTGTCCGCGCCTATGACACCGTGCTGCCCGCTGCCGACGACGCGATCCTGCATGCCTTGCGTGTGGAATTCAAACAATTGCGCTACGCCCTGGAGTTTTTTCAGCCGCTCCTGGGCAGCACCACTGACAGCTTCTTGCGAGAAGCGAAAGAGATGCAGGAGATCCTCGGACGCATCAACGACATTGCCGTCTTCAGCGACTATATGAGCGGACTGAAAAAACTGAGCCCGGAGCAGGCGGCAGTCCTCCAGGGCTACCTGGCCGATCGCGACCAAGCCCTAGCCGCGCTGCGTCTGCGCTTCGCGGAACAGTGGGCTGCCTTTAATACGCGCGCGCGCATTCGTCAATTCTCGGACGCGCTCCTGATGCTGCGCTAGATCAACTGCGGAACTTGTATATGCCGTCCAATTGCCAGGCGTCGCCCGCCTCCGCGCCATCAATCCGTAGCGGCAGAAACAGTCCCGACTCCGGATCCAATACGCGCAGGCGCAGCACGTAGTCGTCTTCCGGCGGCAGCGGCTCGTCGCTTGGCAAGCGCAGCACCGTTGACATATTAACCAATTCGCCCGCCTCCCACAGGGCGGTCGAATAGTAGCCGTGCCGATGCTGGACCGGGACAAAGCGCCATTGGTACTCGGCAACTTGGGTCTCCGGGTGGGTCAATTCCAGCATGATGTGATAGTCTTGTTCCAGCGCCCCTTCCGCCCGCCATATAGTGAGCAAGGTGAGGGGCGTTCCCTTGTAAGCCTTGCGCGGATAGGCATCCGTCGCGTACAGGCGCAATCGATCGCCAAACAGTAGCTCCCGCTCGTAGACATTGGAGACAAAACCGGGCGACGGCTCGCCGACCCGCGAGGCAAAATCGCCGCTCTCGTAGAGTTCGTAGCTGAATGTGCCGTCATAGTGCGCCTTTTTCAGTTGGAAGAGATCCCCCCGTCCCAAGGCCGCGATCAACTGCGTGCGCCTCGGATCCAAGTCCCCGTCCAGGTAGGCTTGTCGCGCCTTGGCCCCATAAATGAAATGCGTCGCCCCCAGCGCCTCGTACTCGTCGAGTGTGCTTATCAACACATCCTCGATGCGCATGCGCGGGAAGAAAAAATGCAGTCGTTCCTCGCCCGGCGCCAGCACCAGCGGCGCCCGTTCATTCTCTCGCAAGTATTCCTCGAGCCCGAATACCATTTCCATCAGCGAGGGGTTGTAGACCTGGTACTTTCTGGCGTCGCTGTCCAGCCCTTCATCAACTAGCCAAACCCTCGACCAGGTGACATCGACAGCCGCCGAGACAATGCCCGGCGCCCCCAAAAGCAGCAGTGTGAGATAGAAAAGGCGGCGAATAAGCGGGCGCCAGCCGCTTATTCGATCCGGACTCAGTACGCTCGCCAATGCGGCCGCAGTAGGTGTAACCAGCAGCGGCACGATCGCGAAGCCCAGCCGGTAATGATAACTGTAAGAAAAGAAAAAGGTGAGGAAGTAGGGCAGCGCCAACAGCAAAGCCCATCCCGCCGACGCGCAGCCCGGTCCTGCCAATGCAGCAAACAGCCTGCGGCGCTGCGCATACAGGCTGGCGCCGATTAGGGTAATTCCCAGGACAATAGCAGCCGCCTCGCTCAATTGTATATAACTCGCCGGCGGATCGAATCGTTCCGGGAAGAAGATTGGATTCGACGCCGTAACGCCAACGAGCAGCAGGATCGCCCCGGCCGCGCCAATCATGACCTGCCGAGCCGGCAGTCTGCTCTTGATCGCCGCGGCGGCGAAACCCGCGATTATCGCCAGAACGATCCAGCTGAGGTAGTCTCCGCTGCGCCGCGCTTGCGTCAGCCAGAAGTCCGCCGGCCAGGTGATCGCTTCGTGCCCGAGCAGCAGATTGCGCAAGTACCAGACGCCGCCTAAAGGCGCGCTGGCCAGGATCGTCCAAAATGCGACCATGAATCGCGGCTTCAGCCGCCCGAACTGCAATTTTGCGCGCCCCGCTTCAAGGGCGAGCAATAGCAGGACGCCCCAAATGAATGCGCCCGCCGTCGGTTTGGTGAACAGGCTGATGCCGAGCATGAGCCCGGCTAGCAAAGCCTCCCGTCGACCTTCGCCCTCGTCTTCTTGCTCGCGCCAGGCCCGCAAAAAAAAGACCGCGGCCAGCGTAAAACTGAAAGCGAGCGCGATCTCCAGGTCCCCGATGATCGACTGCTGCCCGACGAAGGGATGCAGGCTCCACAAGGCCGCGGCGAACAATCCCACCCGTCGCTTCAGCAGCCTTTCGCCAAGCAGATATGCCGCAAAAATGCCCCCGATGTGCAGCCAGGGCAGTACCATGCGCGCCGCATAATCATTGATCGCGCCGATTAGAATCTGAACATAGGCGTACTGAAGCTGCAAAAACGGCGGATAATACTCGATCGACTGCGGGATCAGCCCTTCCAGAAAATACAGGCGGCCCTGATAGCCATAGACCCAAAGCGCGTCGTAAGCGGTGAAAGGCCAATAGGCTGTGTGGATCCAGCGCAACGCGACCGCTGTTGCGATCATGGCGATGATCAGTTTTTCGTCAAAGGCGAATGGCGCTCGCGGCGTCGAAGCCGCCCCCAATCCCCGGCGCTTGCGCCAGGCGATGCGGCCGCCGAGCGCGGCGATCAAGACGCTGCCAAGGATAATCCACTCCCGGACGAGCAAGCCTTGCCCGGTCTGCGCGCCAAGTACGCCCAGGACCAGCATCCAGGCTGTCATGCAGGCTGGTCCGACAGCCAGCGCTACCGCAGCCACAAGCGCTCGAGATTGCCACTGCCGCCTCGGCAGCAAAGCCAGGGACCAAGGCAAACCCAAGCCGACGCTCATCCATAGCGTCGGCAAGATGCCCGCGAGCGCTTCGTTTAGCCAATTCACTTCTTTTGAGAACCCCCTTGCTCATGCAAGGAACAGTCTTAGTAAGAGCAAATAAGTAATGCAAATCAAAAACAGGCGCGAACTGTAGGGATGTTTGATGACCAATGTCGGCGGTCAGTGTCGGCGGTCAATGTCTACGCGACCTACGCGACCTACGCGACCCGCCTAAACGCCCACAAAACAGTATCCTCTGTTGGTTTTTCTCAGTAGTTTCAGCAAAGTAATTGAAATCCGAATAATTTACGAATTGTAGGGGCGTTTCGCCGAAACGCCCGAATAATCAATAATCTGCTCCGATCTTCTCTGCGCACTCTGTGTCCTCTGTGTTTAGATTTTTTTTGCACGACTTACCTGGTTTTACTTCTGTGTCCTCTGTGTTTAGATTTTCGTTGCACGACTTACTTTAATTTACTTTGTTCTTCATTTTTAATGAACCGCGTCGCGCTTGGGACCTTTTCGCCGGTTGCGCGCCGAGCGGCTGTCTTACCGGCGCGCCATGTCGCGGCGCTTCCTCATTGCGCCCGACATCCTTGTCAAAGCATAAGCGGCCATCATCAGCGTGAAGGGCAATACCGGCAGATAGTAACGCGCCCAGGGCAAGGGCGTCAGCGCGAAGACAATCGCCGCGATGCCCCCGCCCCAAAACAGCAATAGCGCCCGATTCTGAAGGCTAATGTCGCGGTCGCGAATGAGCAGAATCATACCGGCGGCAACAAGCGCGGACATGACCAGGCCCGCGAGCGCGTTGCCGCCGATGGTCGCGCCCGCCCATCCCGACCCTTCATAGAACTGGATTTGCTCGCTGATTTCGGTATAGCCCGCCCAAGCCTTGTCTTCGAAGTATTGCGGCTCGCCAATCAATACAAACCGGAAAAACCCTCTCGCTTGCTGACTCAACGATTGATAGCCGCCATAAACGCCCGCTTGCCGCTGCAATAGCTCCGTGCGCTCGGACATGACCTCCCCGGCCGTTGCAAGCGGCGCCTCCCACCAGCCGGGGTTCAGCAGATAAAACACCAGCAGCGCGATGATGCCAGCCAGCAAGATACCCGTGAACGGGCGCATATCCAGCCTGGGGCGCGGCGCGCGCCGCATTGGCTCGTGTCCGATAAGCTCGGGTTCGCGTTCGCCCTTTGTTTTACCCCCCTCGTTCCCCCCATTGCCCCCATTGCAATGGAGGGACGAGCGCAGCTTTGGCGCAATTATCGCTTTTGCGGGGGCTGCGTCATACCGATTTCGCGAATGCGTATCGTCTTCGCGCGATCTTGGCTCCCCTTCCCCGTTGCTACGGGGCAAGGGGCCGGGGGATGGGGTAGCAAACGCGCTGGCGAGCTTGGTACCACGCAATCCTGGTAGACGCTCATAGACTGACAGACCGAATATCGCCAGAAACACAATCGCCACCGTGAAAGCGCTGCTATGTTTCGCGGCGATGGCACAGCCCGCGCAGGCGCCCAGGAGCGCGTATCCCCGCCAGCGCCGTTCACGAATGAGCCAGGCCGCCATTACCAGCGCCAGCATGATGCCCAGCAGGTGGCTGCCTTCTTGCATTGCCCGCCGGCCGTTTAGCAGCAGGGTAGGGTGGGCCGCAAAAAACAAACTGGCCAGCAAGGCTGTCGGGCGGTTGATGCTGATGCGCGCGAAAGCATACACTAGCGCCGCGGCCGCCGCCAACTGCGCCGCCGACACCAGCCGCGCCATCCAAAGCAGACGCGCCTCCGGTACGCGGTTGGACTCCAGGTTTTCTCTGTAGTCCAAGCCCCAATGCCAATCGTCATTCAGGTCCGTGATGGCGTAGCCGCTGCTGGCAGCCAGCCAGCCGTAGATCATGTTGGAGATCGAGCCGCTCGCCAGATTGGCGCGATATTGTCCCGGGCCAGCCGACCGTTTCGCCTGCTGACTGAGTTTTTCCCGCTCGCCTTCCAAAAACAGGTAATAATAATCGCGCCCGATATAGATCTTCGAAGATTCGTCACCGTGGAAAGGCACAATCGCCGCGCCCCCCATTATGTAAACGGACAGCAACGCCAGCCAAATGACATCGACGCCAGCATGGACGCTCTTGATCTGTGTCATTGCCTGCCTGCAAACTGATACAGCGGATCGTTCGCGGCGCCTGCTCGCGGCGATAGACTCGCCTCAATCCGACTGCGAGCGTTCATGATGAGCTCGAGACTCCACACGATTCCACAATAACCTGATCAAGTGAACTAAAGCGCAAGCCGCCGCTAGCTGCGCGAAAGGCAGCGCCGGCAGATAATAGCGCTGCCAAGGCAATGGCGTGACCAAAAGCGTAATCAAAGCGATGCCGCCTCCCCAGAGCAAGAGCAGCCAGCGATACTCGCCTCTGACCTTTGAGCGGCGGCTCAGCATGTGAGCAGCGCCAAATACAGTCAGCGCCAGCCCAAGCAAGCCGCCGACGCTGCCCCCAAGCGCGAAGCCGGACCAGCCGGAGGCTTCGTAGCTGCTGATTTGGCGGCTAATCTCGGTATATCCCGCCCATTCCGCCACTTCATAATACTGGCTCTGGCTGAAAAATGCGTACTCCAGAAAGCCTTCGATTCGTGCCGCCCAGGAATCATATCCGCCATAGAGCGCTGCTTGCTCTTCCAGCAAGTCGACCCGCAAGCGCAGTACTTCGGCGGCGCTCTCCAGGGGCGCTTGCCACCAGGCTGGATTCAACAGGTAAAACACGGGCAAGGCAATTGCTCCCGCCAATAGCAAGCCGAAAAGCGATCGCATCTCCCTTTGCCTCGCCTGCCCCTTGGCTCTAGCCGCCTGATAAAGCCACAAACTGCCACAAGCAAGAAAGACAAGCGCCGCGACAAAAACATTGGGATGCTTCGCCGCGACGGCAAAACCAGAGGCGACGCCCAGCAAGGCGAATTTCCACCATCGCCGCTCGCGTAATAACCAAGCCCCGGCCAACAGCACCAGCATCATGCCGAGCAAATGCGAGCCTTCCATCATGGCGCGCCTGCCGTTGAGCAGCAGCGCCGGATGCAGGGCGAAGAGCGCGCTGGCGACAGCGGCTTCTGGCCCGCCGATGGTCATGCGGACCAGCGCGAAGAGCGCAGCCCCCGCCAGCGCAAGCTGCGCCGCCGAGGCCAAGCGCGCGCTGCGCAGCAGTTGAGCCTCGGGGAGCTTGCCCATGTCGCGGTTGGCGGCGTAATCAAGCGCCCAATCCCAGTGCCCGTTGATTTCGTCGCGGCTCATCCCCGCTCTCGCGGCTAGAAAACCATGGATCGTCTTGGTCACCGTGCCATTGATCAGGCGCAAATGCTGCTCGTCCTGGCCACTTGTCCAAGCGCTGTCATAGAGGACTTTTGCCAAGTCGCCTTCTCGGAACAGGTAATAAAAATCGCGCCCCATAAAGATCTGCGTCGATTCATCGCCGTGGAAGGGAACGATTGCCGCTCCAGCCAGGATATAGGCTGCCAGCAGAGTGAACCAGATCCCATCAATCCAAAGGGATAATCGTATTGGCCTTGGCATGTTCCAACCGGCGATTTCCTCGCGCAAACTGTTCGATTTCGATGACAAGTTTCTGACATTCAATCGAAAATCGCTCGCTCCGGCGCGCCATGCGCCGCCATATCGCGCGCAAACGGCGCAGACTTCCCAAACGATTCACTGAATGCCTTGGCGCAACCGGGCGAGAATGCCGGCGCCCGTCGAGATCCTACTCGCTTTCCGGCAGGATCTGTAGCGAAAGCAGAAACTCGACCACCGCTCGCTGATCGGCAAATGTGAGTTTAGTGAAGGCATCGCGGCTTGCGCGCGCTTCTCCGCCATGCATCAGGATCGCTTCCGAGACCGTTGTCAGGTCGCCGCGATGCCCATACGGTGGCGAACTGCCGACGTCCCAAAGTTTGCGCGTGAGAAAAAATTCAGTGCCTGATCGTCCCCGCGCGTCCGGGCGGCTGTCCAAGAGCGTCTCGTTGCAGAAGAAGCGAATCGCGTCGGGCCTGTCTGCCGGGTCGCAGAGGCTGTGGCGCTTGAGATCGGTAAAGGCGCGCACGATTGCGCCTTCGCCGCGGCGTTCCAGGCGCGGCCGCATGCCCTGAACCGTCATGTCAAACCGAACTTCTTGAGATAAATCCGTCATGGTATTGGCTGGGTTGAAGGGATTGGGATCGCTGAAAAAACGAGACTCCAGGTACAGTTCCGGCACATGGCAGCTTGCGCAGCCTGTCTCGCTGAATGCCATCTCACCGCGTATCGCTTCTTGTTGGCGAACGGGATCTTGCGGCAAGACACGTCCCGGCGTCCCCAGCGCTGCCTGGAAAACTGTCACCGCTGTGATGTCCCCGATAGTCAGCTCGCGCTGGACGCCGTCCCGATCAAAATCAGGATCCATAATGTCCGGATTCAGGTCAAAGCGCTCCTCGGCCTGCATTCCATGATGTTGATTCATGGCATTAGCGGAAAATTGCCGCAGCGAAACCTTGGTTCCCGACTGGTGGAAGGGTTTGATCACCAAGTCATGGTCTACGCCCTCGATGCCGCTCGAATCCTGGGACCCGTCCGGCTTCATTGTTACAGTGCCGAAACTGATGCCTTTCGCAAGCAACTCGACCGTAACTGCGCTGCCTTGTTCTTTGGCTTTCGCCAATGCCGCGTCTCTCCGCGCGCGCAATTCCACGGTCATCTCGCGCGCCAGCATTTCGATGGGACCCGCGCCGAACATACCCAGCGGGTTGCGGTGATTGCTCATCATCATCGACGTCGATTCCAATACCGGATCTGCATGCTGTGCCAACAAAAAGACATTGGCAACGAATTCGCCGCCCCCGCCAACGCGCGGCTGGTTGTGGCAGCTGAAACAGGAGTTCGAATCCGGCGCGGAAACGCGGCTGAAGGCGGGCTCATCCGGTGCCCGCGCAGTCATGCCTCCCGTAGTGGCGGGCCGGCCTTGTCCATCGCAAACATTAAATAGGACCGTGAACAATTCCTCGCCGTGAGCAAGCATTTCCTCGAAGCTTATACTGCCATCCAGAATGGCGGATTGCTCGATGTGTTGAGAGAGCGCCGGGCGCTCCGGCAAGCCCGCTGGACAAAGATCAGCCTGAGCAAGGCTTGTCGCGGACGGCGCAAAAATGGCTGTTGCGACTGAAAACAAGGCGAGCGAGCGCATAATCAATCTATTCATTTTATATCCCTCCCTTTTATATACAGCTTCAACCAGCGCAGCCAACATCCTGAGAAACAGCTTCTCTTCTCGAAGACCGGCTGAATGCAAATCGCAAATCGCTGCGCCTCGCGTAAACCATTCTAGCCGGCAGCGAATAGAAGTGGCGTCGCTTGGACTAATTGTTTTCGTCGGGGGGCGGACCAATCTCGACCAGCATCTGCCCCTTGTCCACCGCTTGGCTTGCCTCAACGTGTATGGCTCTAACCACGCCAGCGACCGGCGACTTCAGCTCGTTCTGCATCTTCATCGATTCCAGGATCACAACCGTATCGCCCTGCGCCACCGCCTGCCCGACTTCCACCGTGACAATCACAATCAGACCGGGCATGGGCGCGCTCACTTCGCCGGAAGTGATTTTCAATCCTCCCCGCCGCTGCATCAGCAGCATGGCGCGCTCGTCCAGCACCTGAGTCTCGAAGAGCTGCCCGCCCATCATGACCGCGATCTTGCCTTCGTCATCATCAATGACGGCTTCCAGGGATTTGTTCCCGGTGATGATCGAATAGAGCGACCCGCCCAAATTGAGGAAATCTACATCGCGCAGCTCGCCGTTGACCAGGATCGCGCCATCATTGTCGATCTCAATTTCGTAGCTCTGCTCATCGATGACGGTGACGTACTTCATCGGTGCATCCTCTCGAAGCGCCCCATCCACTTCCAGTTGCTGGCGTCCCGCTTTGCCGGCGCGACCACTTGCGAGGCCAGCCGCCGCTTGCGATGCGCGTACAAGGTCGCCGCGATGGCAACGGTCTCCAGTTCAGCCGCTGTCGGCCGCTTTTCATAAGTGTGCATATTGAAGCGCTGCTCGACGAAATTGGTGTCAATCTGCCCGGCGATGAAGCTGATGCTGTTGAGCAAATTGATGTGGAAGGGGATGTTGTGCTTCAAACCCATAATGCGATATTCCGACAAGGCCCGCCGCATCCGCAGCATCGCTTCCGAACGCGTCTCGCCCCAGGTGATCAATTTGGAGATCATGCTATCGTAATAGGGCGTAATTTCCGAGCCGCGATAGACGCCGCTGTCAACGCGCACGCCCGGTCCCGTCGGCAAGATCATCGTTGTGATCTGGCCCGTCGACGGCATGAAATCCGCATAAGGGTCTTCGGCGTTGATGCGGCATTCGATTGCCCAGCCTTTGGGATGCAGCAAGTTTTCCGTGGGACCCATGCGCCGCCCGCGCGCGATCCGGATCTGCTCTTTGGCGAGGTCAACGCCGGTCACCAGTTCGGTCACCGGATGCTCCACTTGCAAGCGCGTATTCATCTCCAGGAAATAGTAATTTTTGTCGCGGTCGACCAGGCACTCGATCGTGCCCGCATTGACATAGCCGACCGATTCGGCCGCGGCAATCGCCATCTCGCCCATTTTCCGCCGCAGTTCAGTATCGACGAAAACGCTGGGCGCCTCTTCCACCAGCTTCTGATGCCGCCTTTGAATGGAACATTCGCGCTCGCCCAGATGCACCGTGTTGCCATGACTGTCCGCCAGGATCTGAAACTCAATATGGCGCGCGCCCCGCAGCAGTTTTTCCAGATAGACATCGCCATTGCCAAAAGCGCTTTCCGCCTCTCGCCGCGCCGTTATCAGCGCCGTTTCGAAATCCTCCGCGCGATGCACCGGGCGCATGCCCTTGCCGCCGCCGCCCGCCACAGCTTTGATCAAGACCGGGAAGCCGATGGCCTTGGCAGCCGCGGCCAAGTCCTCATTCGACAATCCGGCTTCGATCCCCGGGATCAGCGGCACCTTGTTGCGCGTCACCGCCAGCCGCGCGGCGTGCTTGTCGCCCATGGTGGCGATGGCATCGGGCGACGGTCCGATCCACACCAGACCTTCGTCGATGACCTGCCCGGCGAAATCGGCGTTTTCCGCCAGGAAGCCATAACCCGGGTGAATGGCGTCGGCCCCGGTCCGGCGCGCCACCTCGATCAGCGTATCCATCTTGAGATAGCTGTCCGCCGGGCGCGGCCCGCCGATATGCACGGCCTCGTCGGCGTAGCGAACGTGCAATGCCGCGCGATCGACATCGGAGTAGACAGCCACCGTCGGGATGCCCAGATCGCGCGCCGCGCGAATGATGCGCACGGCGATTTCGCCGCGATTGGCGATCAAGATCTTGTTGATGCCGGTCAGTTGCTCAGCCATCGACGCCTCCTAGAGCGGAATGTTGCCATGCTTCTTGGGCGGGTTCTCGTCGCGCTTGTTCTGGGACTGATCCTACATTTGCGCAGATCAGGCGAATTACTAAGAGTATAGTATCGTCGGTATACTCAACTCGATTTTGGGTTAGTCGCGCCGCAACATCCGTGCCAGTTCCGATCTCCAGTCACTCATAAGGACCAAGTCACAACGGACAACATCGCCCTCGTCCCTGATAAGCTCCACGGCACCAATATTAGACTGGTATTGGTGTAAGAAGTTGTCGGACAGAAAACGCAATAGGTCGCGCTTGTAAGCAGTATCGGGATTATCCAAATGGTCTCCCTTGGTTTCTAACACAGTAATACACCTCGAATCGTTATTTAGAGGTGTAGCAAAGATAAAATCAGGATAGATTTTAGCCTTTTTCCATCCTTGAAGGCCGTATTGAGTGCGAGCGACATTTCGGTGCCACCATATTAGTGCTTCTTCCCCATCAAGATAAACGGCAACGTCGCGCTCCGCTCGATTGAATTCGTTTTCGTATATGGGAGCAAATAAGCTTTTTTGAACGGGAGCGCCGGTCTCTCCTACAAGTTGACGGGGGGCTTCGGGTCGAGTGCTGTCCAGCCAAGTTGGCATTATCCAGTCACTGCCATCAAGCCGCAGGCGAAACTGTATTTTGCCAGCCTCGACATTCTGTTTGAATATCGCTTCAGCCCTCTTATCGCGCTCCGAAATCAACCCACTACGCAATTCGTCAAGGATAAACCCGGCATGTATGCCTAGTTTTTTCTCATCAAAACCACGCATATAGAGTCCGGTAAGAAGCCGGCCAATGATTTCACGCGCGACAAACGGGTTGGGGACAATATCCTGAATCATTCGAGCAGCGTAGGCTGGATCAAATCGGAGAATCTCATTAGTAGCAGCGACGGGTTTGACTTCAAAAGTATTGTCACCACTTTCCGTCAATTCGATACGCTGTAATTGTAAATCGGCAGCTTGAGGATCTTCAGGAATTTTCGCAACAATGCTTGATGGTTCAAATCCGCGCCAGTCTATTCGAGACAGCACATCTGTCTCATAGTCCAATTCTCGACGGTCTGCGGGATCCAATACGACAACTTTGGGCAGGTATATTTCGAGAGACTTAAACCCTTCGCGTCGTTCAATCCTTTCCGTGTCGATCCCTAACTCAGTATCTTCTTGTGATACTTTTATGATCAGATCGTCGAGTCCGTCGCGTTGAAGTCCTTTTTTGATAGCTTCCACAACTTCGGCTGTTTGTGCATGGTGGGTAATGACATGGCATTCATCTAAAGATTTGATGCCTGTTTTCATCGCATCAGGCTGGCGCAAGATTCGGCCAACTAATTGCGTCAGCGAGTCCATGTTACTAGTTGCAGCGAGAGCGCAAAGCACATATGCGAAGGGGCAATCCCAACCTTCTTGTAGCGCCTGCTTCGTTATAATTGCCCGCACCCGATTGTTTGAAGATAATAGGTTCTGGTTTTCAGGCTGTTTTAGATCATTGCGGTCCGAGGTCTTTATCGCAATTTCGGATTCATCCATGCCTGATGCAAGCAACCAGTCTTTTACGTGTTCGGCATGAATATAGCCGCTTTCAAGCTGATCGGTCCCGGTGCGTTCAACCTGCACCAACAGAATTGGACGAATGTAGCGATTGGTGTCCGCTCCTAATTGCTTAGCATCGCGCTGCAAAGTGTCCAGCACTTTACGCGCTGCTATCAATGTTCCGCGCCAATCTGTTCCTCGGCGCGGCGTCAGATTGAGAGGCATTTTTATCATCCCCTCACGATCAAGTTCGCGTCCTGTAACTTCTACAAGCACATTTGCATAACGCGCTTTACGCGGATTCTTGCCACCACGCTTCTTGATGTCTTTTGGCGTAGCGGTGAGTTCGAGCACAAAACAGGGGTTGAAATTATAAAGAGTGCGGAAAGCAAGATCGCTTATGGCGCGATGCCCTTCGTCCAAAACAACTATAGGGCGAATTAGTTTAAGTGCATTTCCCAGGGAATCTTTTATCATAGGAAACGTAACGTCATAGGTATCAAGGTTTCGAGTTTGTGTCAGCGCTATCTCGTGCGCTTGTTGCTCTCCCTCGGGCGGGAAAAATCCATGGACGTCTCCACGGTCCTGAAACATCTTTAATGTTTCCTTCGTTTGCCGGTTAGCTGATTGCAGCATCAGCAGCATGACACAGAGTTTTGCTTCTACATCTCTCGCATCCAAACGGCTTGACTTCTCCATGATTTGGACTTCGCCGGCAGCAACTCGATCAAGTGCTTGGCGATAAGGATCCTGGCGATCTCTCAAACGCTTGAGAGTTTGAGAGAAAATGGCTTCGTTTGGAACAATCCAAAGTACGAAGCCCGTGTTTCGATTGAGGTAGCGCCCCATAATGTGAGAGACTGCGGAGATGGCAAGCCAAGTTTTACCCCCGCCAGTAGGAACTTTAAGCACCGCATTAGGCACTGGTTTGCTACAACCATCCCTGCGAGGCGAGAAAGGGATGTCAGCACGTGAAAGCGGTAGCTTCCCTTGTACCTTTAGTTCTATCCAAGCGTCCTGAGTAAAGTCAGGTTCCGGCAAGTTCAAATGAGGGTGACTGGCTCTCAGTGTTTCTATCTCATCTGCCTGCTTTTTCTTGACCTTCAGACAATCTATATAGGAGTCAAGCGTTGCAAGCGCCCGGGCCTGATAATCAAGTTGACGAAACATGCACTCTATCTCCGTTCGATGCGGAAAAGGGCATAAGGAAGGGGAACAAATTCTACAGGAACGTTTTGCTCATCTAACATTTTCTGGCTGACGTAGCGAGCTGCGGCAAACACTAGGTGGCGATTGTCCGGGTCAGTTCCGGCAAACTGCTTGGCCCGAGCCAAGGTGAGAGCAGCGTCGGAAGACTTCAGCCAGTCTAGATCAGGTCGGTAAATCAACCAAACATGCGGGAGATTACCACCGCCTCCGAGATAGCAATCGTTTTCGCGAACAGTGGCAGGATTAAGGGACCGGTTAGTGGCCATATGGAATAGCACTGTACCTAACGATTTCCAAGAAGGAAGGTTTTCTCCAGTAAGTAGTTTGTCTAGCTCAATAGGATCGCCGAGAGTGCAATAGGTAAATGAGCCACCGATCCCGGTACTTCCATCGTCGACCCCATCAACACCTAATATCACTTTTCTCATTCGTTCGGCGGTCAAGGAGTCAGCATTAGCCTTACCTTCTCCTTCATCCATTTGCACCAGTATGAATCGACGATTCCCGGCATCCGTCTTATTCGCGCACAGGACAGCGTGGCCTATCGTACCTGAACCGGCAAAACTGTCTAATACCAAGTCGTCGATGTGGCACACGCCTTGGATTAGCTCAGTAGTAAACTTATGCGGTTTTGGATTTGGGAAATCGATGCCAATAGAATCCAGGTACCTGTCATCACTCCCGCCAAACCTTAGTATTGAGGGAATATTCTCGCTACCATGATCTTTCAGTTGATATATCCTTTGAGGTTGTGTCGTCTCGTCTTTACCAAAAACTATCTCACCCTGCCGAATGTATCCACGAGGTTCACGAACCGGTGGCTCATTACCGAGCATAGTCTTGATGGTGTCTGGCGGAAATCGCCAGCCTCGTTTCGGTGTGGGGCAGTTCTTCCGAGTAATTGGATGTTTAATGGGCGTAAAGTATTCTTCTGGGGCTTCCTTCTTGCTGGGCCATCCCATGTGAACAAGACGATATACATTGCCTTCTGAATCCAGTTTATTATACGGTCGTTCTCCGCCTGCGAAGCTTTCTTGTCGATTCACCCACTCAGCAAATTCTTCTGCTGCTATATCGGCCGTATAGAGCGACTCAAATTGAGAGGCGTCAAGTCGTAGGTTGTATTTTCTTAGAACACCCTTGAGATCGCTAGGAATGCCTCGGCGTCCAACATTTGAGAACAGGCGTTTCCCTTCCTGAATCATACTTTCAGCATTTCGCTTCAGACGGTGCAATGGGCGCTTTTCAAGACATTTAGAACGGCTTTTTGCTGCCAAAATGATATATTCGTGTTGATAAGAAATCCCTTGAGCGTCCCCCTTTGGATTCCTCTTGTCCCACACTATTATGCCCAGTTTGTTTGATTTATTGTTACTATCAGCAGGGTCCACCCCAAATACTTCATCTATGATACAGGAGGCACGCTCAACCTCGTTTTCATCAATGTGCATAAGGAAAATTCCGTCTTCAGACAATAATTCATACAATAGGCGAATCCGCGGCCACATCATTGCGCACCATTTGTCATGTCGCAATCCGTCGTCGACCCCTACAGTGGAGTTGCGCCACTCTTTGATCACCGGCGCATTTACATTGTCGTTATAAGACCAGCTTTCTTCGCCAGTGTTGTAGGGTGGATCAATGAAAATGCACCCTATCTTGCCGGCGTAAAGAGGCAGAAGCGCTTTCAACGCATCGAGGTTATCCCCGTCGATGATGAGGTTTCCATTGAACTTGGGTTCTCCAATGCCCTTGTCGGGACAAATGACCAATGGACAGAACGGCACTGCAAGGTGATGATTGTAGACAAAATCCTTGCATTTGAATTGTAATTCAGTCATGCAAACTTCCTTATCAACATACGAGTAAGATTCATCAAAGTAGCTACCTTATTTCAACAATCTTAATCCAATCAGTGTTGATTGCCTACTCAAGTATATAATCCCCATTATCTTTCGATCCTGTGACTAGAGCGGAATGTTGCCATGCTTCTTGGGCGGGTTCTCGTCGCGCTTGTTCTGGAAAACCTGCAAGGCGTTGATCAACCGCGCGCGCGTATTGTGCGGCTCGATGACATCGTCGATGAAGCCGCGGCTGGCGGCGATGTAGGGATTGGCGAATGTTTCGCGATAGTCCGCCGCCAGTTCCTGCTTGCGCGTGGCCGGGTCCTCCGCTTCTTTCAGCTCGCGGCGGTAGATGATCTCGACCGCGCCCTCAGGACCCATCACGGCGATTTCGGCGGTGGGCCAGGCGATGTTGAGATCGGCGCGGATATGCTTGCTGTTCATGACGCAATAAGCGCCCCCGTAAGACTTGCGCGTGGTGACGGTCAGCTTGGGCACCGTCGCCTCGCAAAAGGCGTAAAGCAGCTTGGCCCCGCTCATGATGATGCCGTTATGCTCCTGGTCAGTGCCCGGCAGATAGCCCGGGACATCGACGAAGGTGATCAGCGGCACGTTGAAGGCGTCGCAGGTGCGCACGAAGCGCGCCGCTTTGACGCTGGCGTTGATATCCAGCACGCCCGCCAGCACCATTGGCTGATTCGCGACAATGCCAACCGCCGACCCGCCCAGCCGCGCGTAACCCACCACGATATTGCCGGCGTATTCTTCCTGCACCTCGAAGAAGTGCCCATCGTCGACGATCAGCTCGATCACCTTTTTCATGTCATAAGGCTGGTTGGGGTTCTCCGGCACGATCGTGTCAAGCGCGCTCTCCGTCCGCAGCGGATCATCAGTGGCGGCGATCACCGGCGGGTCTTCCATATTGTTCTGCGGCAGATAGCTGAGCAGCTCGCGCGCCAAAATCAGCGATTGCGCTTCGTCATCCGCCACAAAATGACAAACGCCGCTCTTGCTGGCATGCACCGACGCCCCGCCCAAATCCTCAAAACTGACATCTTCATTGAGCACTTGCTTGACCACGTCTGGTCCCGTGATGAACATATAACTGCTGTCCTTGACCATGATGATGTAGTCAGTCAGCGCCGGGCTATAGACGGCGCCGCCGGCGCAGGGTCCCATGATCACGCTGATCTGGGGAATGACGCCGCTCGCCAGCGTGTTCTGCAGGAAAATATCAGCATAACCGCCCAGGCTCTCGACGCCTTCTTGAATCCGCGCGCCGCCGCTGTCATTCAAGCCGATGACCGGCGCCCCCACCTTGATCGCCATATCCATGATCTTGAGGATCTTCTCCGCATGCGCCTCGCTCAAGCTGCCGCCCATGACGGTGAAGTCTTGCGAATAGACATAAACCAGCCGGCCGTCGATCGTGCCCCAGCCGGTCACGACGCTGTCGCTGAGCGGCTTGTTCTTTTCCAGCCCGAACTTGTTGTTGTGATGATGTACAAAGGCGTCAACCTCGCGGAAGCTGCCGGGATCAAGCAGCATGTCCAGGCGTTCGCGCGCGGTCTTCTTGCCTTGATCGTGCTGCCGCTTGATCCGCGCCTCGCCGCCGCCCAGCTGGCTCCGGGCGCGCTTGGCGCGCAACTGCTCGATCTTGGGGCTGATGCTCATATACGGGTCTCCGTCTGCTGTGTTTGCGGTATCGGACTTGCTGTTTTCTCCGTCAATTGTAACACCGTCTGCGAGCGATGGGTTTGCTACACGTCGGCAAAACAGCCATCCAGTATAGGGGGCAGGCCCGTTGAAATATAGAGGAAAGTCAGTTGAGAAGCCGGTCCTGCAGACACAAGCCCGCGCCACAGCCGCTCGGCGCGTAACCGGCGAATTTGGGCTACCGCGCTCACACAAAATAATAAACTTGCTCGCTACCGCAGATCGCGGTTCATTAAATAAGAGACACTGAAGTAGTTCCAAGAAAGTAATGAGAATCTGAAAAAGCGACGAGTTGTAGGGGCGTTTCGCTGAAACGCCCGCAAAATACATTCCCCTGTTGGTTTTTCTCGATGCTCTTGCTGCCCTCGGTGCATAAATCAATGAGCGAGCCAAGGCTCGCCCCTACATCTAATTTTCTCTGTGCCCTCAGTAGATTCAACAAAGTAATTGAAATCCGAATTATTTTCGAATTGTAGGGGCGTTTCGCTGAAACGCCCGCAAAATATATTCCTTTGTTGGTTTTCTCTGTGCGCTCTGTGTTCTCTGTGTTTAGATTTTTTTGCATGACTTACTTGTAACTACTTCTGTGCCTCTGTGGCTAAACCCAATCCCCCACATCCACACCCGCAAAACCCTCAAAACTCAAATCCCGCATGTCCAGCCCCAGCCTCCTCTTCAACTCGGCGAATATCTCCGTATAACTCCCGCTCATCCGCCGATGCCCGCCCAAGCCCAACATCCCTATTACCCGCTCAATCTCCTCCGCATCGGCCTCGATCTCGGTGAAATTCCCGTAGGGCAACTCATCCAGCACGATCTCGGCCTCCCCCAGCGCGTAAGTCGTCCGGTATTTCTCGTAAACCAGCGCCACTTCATAGCCCAGCCGCCGCAGGATCACATCCATCGTCTCAAAGTCGCTGACGACGACTTCGGCCTCGAAGCGCCTGAAGATGCCGCCCTCGCTGCTTTCTCCCGATTTATAGGTCAGCTTGGCCTCCGCATCCTGCCGCAGCCGCAAGACGATGCCCCCCGCCGTCAGCGTGCCCGCCGCATTCTCGTAGCGCAGGTTGCGCTCGAAGACCCGCGGCGATTTCAAGACCGCGCCGGCGGCTTCCAGCGCCCGCTGCACCAGCGCCAGATCCGGCGTATACAGCTTGACTTCCACCTCTTGCATGTCCATTTGCGACATCGCCCGTCCTTCTCAGTTCCTCAACGGCACTTCGCGGATGGCCCCCGGCAGGTAATCGTCGATGGCGTTGACGATCGACGACCAGGGCAGTTGCGGTTTGTCCGGCGCCACGATGACGCTGTGGCTGTAAGTGCCGGCTGCGCGTTGTATCAGCCAGAGGCTGCGATCGCTGAACGACAATCCGTCTTGATCGCTCAGCGTATCGAATTTCGCCTGGCGCAGCGCCCGTACCAGCTTCTCCAGACGGTCTTTCGGCACGCTCAGCCGCAGCGGCTTGTGCCGATTGAAACCTTCGTAAACCAGCAGCATCTCGACCTCTCCCAGTTGATATTCGATCACGCGCGCCACCGAATGGCGCGCCCGCCGCCCGAAATAATAGGCGGTAACCTGCAAGACGCTCATGACCCCTGCCCGCCGCGCCACCCGGTTGAGATTCTCAAAGCCCAGATCGCCTGCTACCTGGTAGATTACAGCGCCGTCAAATGCCATCGCTAAATACTGTTTGAATTCACCACATGAAGTAAAACCAACAAAGTCATGCTAATGCACGCCAAAATAATTGCCAGCGGTAGGGGCGCCCCGGCGCACGTTGTTGAAATACTGCCCCCATCCCCCGGCCCCTTGCC
Organism: Chloroflexota bacterium; assembly: GCA_028873975.1. Lineage (GTDB taxonomy): Bacteria > Chloroflexota > Anaerolineae > Aggregatilineales > Phototrophicaceae > UBA6055. Next base: position 21,625 of record JAPPMO010000044.1, on the reverse strand, counting down.
CCAAAATGAGGGAAGGGGAGCTTTCTGAACCCTAATAAGCCGCTAAAGCCCCTCCCTCTTTATGGGAAACATCCCCCGACAGCGGGGACCGAGGGGGCATGGGCTTGGGGTGGGGGTTTTAGTGCTTTTTCAACAGACTCCACCGGCTGACCCCTACCGGTATTATTTATGTCTGAAACTGGTAGGGGCGACTCGGTGAGTCGCCCGAAATCACCAAAATAAATCAGAAATTGCCGAGAAATCATACCTATCAAAAACATGTCCGCTCCCCCCCCCCGAAGCATCGGAGAGGGGGAGCGCTCCATTAGAAGATGGGATTTTATGTTCATTTTCGCGTCTTTCAGCAAGTAAAATCCCAATTTCGATGACGAGTCACCCTTCCCCAGTTGACTGGGATACATCCCCCGTGAGGCGGGGGACCGAGGGGGCGCTGGCCGGGGATGGGGTAAAACCTGTGAAGCCGTCCAGATTTCAGTAGCGGACAAGCCTTACAGATCGTTGCTTTAGCAAAATTCGCATTTCATTCTTGGTCTTACTTCTGTGCCTCTTTTTTAATGAACCGCGATCTGCGGTAGCCGAGCAAGTTTAATTTTTTGTGTGAGCGCGGTAGCCCAAATTCGTTGCCGCCGAGCGACTGTGGTGAATGTTGGTTTTGAATCCCCGCATTCCGCGCATGTTGATTTCGCAAGGATTGCCCGGTCCGATGGAGCTAAACTTAAAGCTCCAGCACCACCTTTCCAAAGACCGCATTCTCCGCCAGCATTTCTTGCCCCTGACGCGCCTCGCTCAAGGGCAGGCGCGCGCCGATCACCGCTTGCAGCCTCCCCGCGAAGACTTGATCCATGACCGCCATATAATCGCGGTGGGGTCCCATCGTGCTGCCGATAAGCGCGATCTGCCGCGCGAAGAGCTGCGCTACATTCATCTCGTAGCGATACCCGCTCGTGCCCCCGACGACCAGAATCCGCCCGCCGATGCGACAGGCGCGCATGCTCTGGCTCAAAGTCGCCGCGCCCGCGTTATCCACCACCACATCGACGCCGCGCCGTCCCGTCAGTTTGTAGATGGCTCGCGACCACTGCGCTTCTTCTTCGCGATTGATCGTCGCGTCCGCGCCCAGCGCTTCGGCTTGCCGGCATTTTTCCGCATTGCTGCCGACGACATAGACCTTGGTGCCCGCCAGCTTGGCAATCTGGATGCTGATGCTGTTGACGCCGCCGCCGGCGCCCACTATCAAAACGGATTCGCCGACCTGAAGTCCGCCGCGCGTGATCAAGGAATGCCAGGCCGTCACGCCGACCAGGCCTGCCGCCGCCGCCTCGCCAAAATCGAATCCCTCCGGCATGCGCATCAAGTTGCGCTGTGGCAAGACCGCGTATTCCGCCGCCGTGCCGCTGGTGTGCTCGCCGAGAATGGAGATGCGCGTCTGGTTTTCCAATCCCGTGTGCAAAGCCGGATCCCCCGGTTGAACGATTGTGGGATCAATACAGACGCGGTCCCCCACGGCGAACTGATTCGCGCCGTCGCCCAGGGCGTCGACCACGCCCGCGCCATCCGCACATATCACATGCGGGAAGTCGAGTTCCAGTCCCTTCCAACCCGCGCGCACAAACAGGTCCAGGCGGTTTAGCGCCGCCGCTTTGATCTTGACGCGCGCTTCGCCGCTTCCCGGCTCGGGAATCGGCAAATCTTCACGATACGCGACGACCTCGGGACCCCCGTGCGCCTTTAATGTCGCTGCTCTCATCATCTCAACCTTCATCTCAACCCCAATTCCTCACGCGCGATAACCATGCGCTGGATCTCGCTTGTGCCTTCATAAATCCGCGTGATGCGCGCGTCGCGGTAATAGCGCTCCACCGGCAGCTCTTTGCTGTAGCCCATGCCACCGTGGATCTGAATCGCCTCGTCGGTCACATAAGCCGCGGTTTCGCTGCAAAACAGCTTTGCCATGCTCGCTTCGCTGGTATAGCGCGCCCCGACCGCCATTGCCCGCTCCTTGGCGAGGATGGCTTGATAGAGCAGGGCCCGGCTCGCTTCGATGCGCGTTTTCATATCGGCGATCTTCTGTTGGATCATTTGAAAGCTGCCGATCGGCGCGCCGAAGGCTTCGCGCTCCCGGGCATAGTCCAGCGCGGCTTCATAAGCCGCCTCGGCAATGCCCAGCGCTTGCGCCGCGATGCCGATGCGCCCCGCGTCCAAAACCGTCATCGCGATCTTGAAGCCTTGTCCCGCTTCCCCCAGCACATGCTCGACCGGACATGCGTAATCCTCGAAGATGATCTCGCTGGTGGCGCTGGCGCGGATGCCCAGCTTCGGTTCGACCTTGCCGCGGCTGAAGCCCGGCAGGCTCGTATCAATGAGAAAGGCCGTGATGCCGCGATGTTTGGCGTCGGCGGCGGTCATGGTGAACAAAATCAGGCGATCGGCCACCGGACCGCTGGTCACCCAGCTCTTGCGCCCATTGATAATATAGTGACTGCCCGCGTCGTTCAGCCTGGCTCGGCTCGCCATATTGCCGGCGTCGCTGCCCGACATCGGCTCGGTCAAGCTGTAAGCGCCGATCTGCTCGCCGCTGGCCACCGGCCTGATCCACTCCCGCTTTTGCCGCTCGCTCCCGAAGACCAGGATCGGATAACAATAGAGCGAATTATGCACGCTCATGATCGTGCTATGGCTGGCATCTGCCTTGGCGATTTCGATCATGGTCAGGGCATGCGCCAGCGTGTCCATGCCGGCCCCGCCGTATGCCTCCGGCATCTCAATGCCCATCAATCCCATTTCGCCCATCTTGCGCGCCGTCTCCAGCGGAAACTCGCCCGATTCATCGAACTGGGCTGCGATGGGCGCGATTTCGCGCCGGGCAAAATCTCTCACCGCCGCCAGCAGCAGCTCGTGTTCTTCGCTCATCGTTAGGCTCAAAGGAGCTGGAACCATCTGCATCTCCCTCCACATGCCAGTGCAATTGCATCCATAATAATAGCCGACGGTAGGGGCGATCGTCCCGCAGTGTCTACGCGCGGCGCCGGGTCGCCCGCAAAATTGTTTCCCCTGTTGGTTTTTCTCTATGCTCTCGGCAATTCCAAGAAAGAAATGCAAATTTTGCTAAAGCAACGATCTGTAGGGGCGACATACCATGTCGCCCGAAACCACAAGTCGCAGCGGCAATGGGCGACCAGATTGGTCGCTCCTACAAGGCTCGCTTTTTTTGCATGACTTTCTTGCACTTGCTTCTGTTGCGATATTTAAGTTTGTATTGTCTTCATTGTAGTGCATGTTCATTTTGGTGCGATTGCCCGGCTCCACATTCGTCACGTATCAGTTTTGCAGTTTGCACTTGTTATTATAACATTCAATTGACGAGCATCACCCGTCTCATGGAAGAGCGCGTCACATGCCCGATATCAGCTTGAATCACCTGGCAGTGGTAGTTGAGGACCTCGATGAGGCGCTGGGTTTCTGGTGCGGCGCCCTCGGGCTGGCCCGCGCCGGGGCGACGCAATCCATCACCGGCGAGGCGGTCGATGTCGCCTTTCTCGACCTGGGCGATTCCCGTCTCGAATTGATTCAGCCGACCGCGGACGATAGCGGCGTCGCCAGATACCTCGCCAAGCGCGGACCCGGCCTGCACCATGTCTGCCTGGAAGTGCCGGATCTCGATAAGGCGCTGCAAGCCTTGCGCGCTAGCGGCGTTGAATTGATCAACCAGGTCGCCCGCGAACGAGACGGCAGGCGCTATGCCTTCGTTCATCCCGCCAGCGCTTCCGGTGTCCTGCTGGAGTTATATGAACGGATATAATTTCGCCCGCTCCCAAATACCGTCGGTGCCGGGGTTCCCCGCCCGCGATGAGGCTTCACGCAGATGAGACTGCTTCTGGTTAGCTTGATTCTATCTTTACTGGCCACAGCCGCCACTGCGCAAAACAATTCCTGCCCGGCTTTGCAGGACCGGGCAATAGCCAGCGTCTCCAGCGCCTGCGCCGAGCAGGAGATTAACTCAATCTGCTTTGGCCATCCCACCGTTTCGCTGGCATGGCTGCCTGATGTCCCAACTGCAGCCTTCCGCCAGCCCGGCCACCAAACCGCATCGAACAGCGTCGACTGGTTTAGCGTCAGCAGCGAGGACAAGACCTGGGGAACGGCGCGTATCTTGTTCTCGGCTTATGCCCCCGACAGCCTGGAAGCCCAGACCGCCGCCTTGCTCGCCTTTGGCGATGTCGCGCTCTTCCCGCCGCCTCCAGCCTCGCTACCCGCGCCCTTGCTGGACATCACGGTGACGGCAACCCAGGGCGCCAACCTGCGCGCCGAACCCAATACCGGCGCCCAGGTCATCAGAACAATCGCCCAGCGCGCGAGCCTCAAAGCGGTCAGACTCAATGAAGACGGCGCCTGGATTCAAGCCTACGTCAACCCGGAAGAAATCGGTTGGATCAGCCGCGAACTGGCGGCGGGTGATATCGACCTGCTGCAAAGCGCCCCGCGCGCAAACGCGGGCTTGCCGCTCTGGTTCCCCTGGCAAGCCTTCGACTTCCGCACCGGCCTAGACGACGCGCCCTGCGCGGCCGCCCCCGACAGCGGAATTCTCTTGCAGTCGAATCGCTTCCAGCCGCCGCGCCAGTTTTGGCTCAATGGCCTTGATATTCGCCTCAATGGCGCCGCCTTCCTGCAAGCCCAGATCGACGCCGGCATGTCAATCTATGTCCTGGACGGCGAGGCGTCAATCAACGTCTCGGCGGCAAGGGTCGTCGTGAAAAGCGGTTTCTATACACAGATCCCGCTGGAACTCGCCGAAGACGGCAGTCCCATGTACGCGGGGGTCCCCGCGCCGCCCAGCGCCTATGACTACGGGAGCATGCTCAGCTTGCCGATCGCCGCGCTCCACTATCCCACGCGCGTCGGCTTGGATCCCTACACGATCATAGAAAGGCGCCCCGGCGACGGTCAAAGTCCCCTGGAGGGGATCTCCCTCGACGCGCCTTGCAAGATCACAGCCGGCGCCTTTGGCGCCAACATCCGCTCCCATCCCGATCCGGAGGCGCCCGTCATCGCCGTCATGGCACATCGGGAAAGCGCCGATCCCATGGCCCGCGCTATCGGCGCTGACGACTTGCTTTGGTGGAAGCTGGCCGACCAGGTCTGGATCCGCATTGACGCCACGGTCACCGGCGGCAATTGCAGCGCCGTGCCCCTCATCCCTTACGAACACTGAATACGCGCGACAGGGCAATTGCATCAAATTTTTTTCCACCAAAGAGGCGCCGAGGGGCGCGTAGACACAGCCCGCCGACACAGAGTTTAAGTTTTTTCAGGGCAGAACTCCTCTTGAATGATGTACAAATGGGTGAAATTGCTTGTCGCGGAATCCATAATTGAAGTGAAATTCCACGTTTCCTTAGAAATGAATTTTTTTCTCTGTGCTCTCAGTAAGTGCAAGTAAGTCATGCAAATTTTGCTAAAGCAACGATCTGTAGGGGCGACATACCATGTCGCCCGAAACCACAAGTCGCGGCGGCAACGGGCGACCAGATTGGTCGCCCCTACAAGGCTCGCTTTCGTTGCATTACTTTATTGGTTTTACTTCTGTGTCTCTGTGGTTAGTTTTAAGTCTGTATAGAGCTTCTCCCAGCGTATGTTTATTTTGATGCGATTACCCTGATGCGCGAGACCCAAGAATTGCGATTCGATGATTGTCATGATACCTTATACCTATAGGGGTATGGGTATAAGGAGCGCGCAATGATAGAATCAACCCGCGAGGCGCATAATAGCAAGACCATCAACCGCATCAAGCGCGTTCAGGGACAACTCAAGGCGCTGGAAGACTTGATCGCCGCCGACGCCGGCAGCTGTGAAGAGCGGGTCCTGCGCGCCCGCACGATCGAGAAGGGCATGAGCAGCTTGATCAATCATCTTTTCGATTGCTACATCGAAAACACGCTGCAAGCGGAGATGAGCGAAGATCCAGCCGGCGCTGTGGGCGATTTGCAGAAGATTCTCAAACTGATCAACAGTTAAGATTAAGACGGAGACCCCAGGCATGAGGAGCAAACAGATTACACTGCCGGTTACCGGTATGACCTGCGCCATCTGCGTCAAAAATGTCGAGCGCAGCCTCAAACGCGCCGACGGCGTCGCCGATGTCTCGGTCAACCTGGCGACGGAAAAAGCCACGGTCGCTTACGACGCCGACCGCCTCCAGACCGGCGCGCTCATCCAGCGGCTGGAAGCAGCCGGCTACGGAGTCGCCGCCGCCGTCATCGACCTGCCCATCACCGGCATGACCTGCGCCATGTGCCAGAAGAATGTCTCCCGCGCTTTGAGCAAAACCGACGGCGTCATCAGCGCCGACGTCAACCTCGCCAGCGAAAAGGCGACCGTGTCTTATCTGCCCGGCGCGGCGCGCCGCCGCGACCTGGTAGAGGCTGTCGAGCGCGCCGGCTATGGCGTCATCGACGCATCCCAATCACATGCCGCCGAAGACCACGAAGCGGCCGCCCGCCAAGCCGAAATCGACCGCCAAACACGCCTGGTAAAAATCGGCGCGGTCTTCACCATCCCGCTGACGATCCTCAGCATGACGCGCCATTTCATCCACCAAGCGCCCTTTATCATGGATAGCTTCCCCTGGCTGAGGCATGACCTGTGGCTCTTCATCTTCGGGGCGCTGGCGACGCCGGTCCTGCTGATACTGGGACGGCAATACCTGCGCGGCGCCATCAAGTCTCTGCGCAACCGCAGCGCCAATATGGACCTGCTGGTGGCGATGGGCGCCATAGCGGCTTACGTCTACGGCATCATCGTCCTCCTGGGCATCCTGTTCGATTTCAGCGATGTCGTCGGCAAGTCCGACTATTTCGAATCCGCCGCCGTCATTCTCACCCTGGTCACCCTGGGCAAGCTGCTGGAAGCGCGAGCCAAGGGCCGCACCAGCGCCGCCATCAAGAAGCTGATCGGGCTGAGGCCGAAAACAGCCACCCTGCTCAGCGACGGCAAAGAGAAGTCGATTCCCATCGACGAAGTCGCTCCGGGCGACCTGCTGTTGATCAAGCCGGGCGAACGCATCCCGGTCGACGCCATCGTGACCGAGGGCCGCTCCTCGGTCGACGAGTCCATGCTCAGCGGCGAGAGTATGCCGGCGAACAAGAAAACCGGCGACGAGCTCATCGCCGGCACGGTCAATCAGCGCGGACGCTTGATCGCCGAAGCCCAACGCGTCGGCAAGGACACCGTCCTGGGGCAGATCATCCGCCTGGTGGAAGCGGCGCAAGGCAGCAAAGCGCCCATTCAAGCGATTGCCGACCGCGTCTCCGCCTACTTTGTGCCCCTCGTCATCGCCCTCGCCATCATCACGCTTGTCGGCTGGCTCACGATTGGCAATGGCGGCGGCGCGGACCTGCCGACGGCGATCCTCAACATGATCGCCGTGCTGGTGATCGCCTGCCCCTGCGCGCTGGGGCTGGCCACGCCCACCGCCATCATGGTCGGCACGGGACGCGGCGCGGAATCCGGCATCCTCTTCCGCAATAGCGAGGCGCTGGAAAGAACAAAAGCCCTGGGCGTCATTCTGCTGGACAAAACCGGCACCATCACCGCCGGCCAGCCCAGCGTCACCGACGTCATCGCCCGGCCGGGCAGCGACGCCGAGTCCGTCCTGCGCTTCGCCGCATCCGCCGAAGCCGGCAGCGAACATCCCCTGGCCGCCGCCGCGCTCGCCAAGGCAGAGGCGGAAGCGATTGACCCGCTGCCGCTCGACAGCTTCGAGGCGCTGCCCGGCCGCGGCCTTCGCGCAGCCATCGCCGGACGAACGGTACTCGTCGGCAACGCCAAATTGATGCGGGAAAACAGCGTCAATACATCGGCGCTGGATGAAGACATCAGCCGCCTGACGCGCGGGGCGCGCACCGTCGCCCTCGTCGCCGTCGACGGCGAGATGATCGGCGCGCTGGGCATCGGCGACCCGCTCAAGCCCAGCTCGCGCGGGGCCATCGCGGCGCTCAATGCGCGCGGCCTCGAAGTGGCAATGATCACCGGCGACAACGAAGGCACGGCTCAAGCGATCGCGCAGGAAGTCGGCATCACGCGCGTTTACGCCGATGTGCTGCCAGCCGACAAAGCGGCGGTCGTCAAGCAGCTGCAAGACCAAGGCGAAGTCGTCGGCATGGTCGGCGACGGCATCAACGACGCGCCGGCGCTGGCGAGCGCCGATGTCGGCTTCGCAATCGGCACCGGCACGGACATCGCCATCGAAGCGGGGGATGTCACCCTGGTCAGCGGCGACCTGACAGCCGTCGTCGCCGCCCTGGATCTCAGCCGCCGTACCATGCGCGCGATTTACCAGAACCTCTTCTGGGCTTTTATCTACAATATCGTGCTGATTCCGGTCGCCATGCTGGGCGGCCTGCTGCCCATGTTCGCCGCGGCTGCAATGGCCTTCTCGAGCGTGTTTGTGGTAACGAACTCGCTGCGCTTGCGTGGGAAAAGCATCGCATAGTATTCCACCGATAATTGACGTAGAATGCGTCTGTCTGTCTGTCTGTCATTCGTCCAGAATCTCATCACTAGGAGAGACCATGCCGTCAGGCGCAAAGTTTGCCATTCAAGGATTCTTATACCAGTTCAACAAGACCTTACTGGAAATCTTGACTAAAGATAATGCTACAGCCGTAACCATTGAAGGAATCGTCGAAGACATTGACCTGACATTCGAAGATGGTTCAGTTGAAGCAATTCAATGCAAGTATCATGAAAGCCGTGAAGCTTATTCACCAAGCTTGATTCATAAGCCCTTGCTTCAGATGATAGATCATTATGTTTCTTGCGGTTCCCCGAAAATCAGGTATAAGCTCTTCATTCATGTTCCACAGTCTCAGCCCGCACCTCGCAATGTTACGAATTGTGAAATTGATAGCGCACGAAGTTCCAAGCGCTTCAAAAAATTGAACGAAAAGATTGACGCAGTTGACTTTGATGGACAGTCCTTTCAAAAAGTGTGTGCACTAGAGTTTGGTCCTTCACTTGATGAACTCAAGAAGGAAGTAGTAGAGGCATTCAAGTCTACGTCTTTGCCGACCGATAGTATCGAAACGCTCTTCTATCCTAATGCGATAAACGCAATCGTAGACAGGAGCATTAAACAGAATGTCTCATCTAGAACTGTCTCTAAGCCGGAGTTTCTGGAAGCCTTGGAAAGTATTCGTAAAACTGCAATTTCAAGGTGGACCCTTGCACTTAAGACTCGTGAATCAATTCTTCGCACTAGACGAGAACAGTTGAAAACCAACTTATCTAAAAATTCAAGAAATAGATGTCTGCTAGTCCCTCAGAGTACAATTGCCGAGTTCGACAAGGAGATAGTCCTGTTTGTTCAGGATTTCATTGCTAAGTATCATTTCAAGCCTAATCACGAAAAACCGCCAACCTTTTGCTTGGACTGCGACGCGAATCTTTTCCTGGAAATCCGCCAGAGGCTGCATCAAAAGGGAATTAAGTTTACAACTGGTATGGAAATCAGCGATCAATTTGATCAAGACCATTTCTATAGACAGCCAGTTACTCGCATCATAAGTGGTAGCCAAGTACAGGCAGAATTCCATATCAGGATTACTTGTCATAGTGAATCGCATAATGCTTTGCAGCATAAAGGATTTGATGATATGTATATCGTCAGCGAAGCGAAGTTTGATGTGTGGGAACAAGATGTCGAAATTGAATCTATTCCTGTCGAATCTTTTGACGAACTCAAATTCCTGTTAGGACTGTCAGATGTCATCAGATAAAGATCAGTTCGGCTACGTTTTGAAGAGTACGTCCGGCCTAATCACTCTTGAAATCTCAGAGATTGGCGGTAAATCTGCACAAACAGTATTCGAGGAGCACAAAAGCGATCTACGAGTTGGAGACCATGTATCAATTGCACAGGGCAATAGAGATTTTGTAGTTGCGACAATTGCTAACATAACAGGGTTGAAATCTGACGACGATAAACCTAAATGGAGATTTCTAATTGAATGTCAACCGATTGGTACACTTGATGACAGGGATAACTTCAGCCGAGGTGGTGCACTGCTGCCTGTCCCGCTTGAGCCAGCTTATATTCTTGACAAGAATATCATAGATCACATTTTTACTGAAAACCCAGCTTACGATTTCGCAATGGGAACTCTATCCAGGAACCAGTCTGTTGAAGTCCGACTTGATGGTAATAAGTTTTTCGGAAAGCACATAGCTGTAGTGGGTTCTACCGGTAGCGGTAAGTCTTGTACAGTTGCAAAGTTACTGCAGAGTGTGGTTGGAATTAGCGAAGAAGCTACAAACACGCGTTTCTGCAATCCGAACAATTCACATATCATCATATTCGACTTGCACTCAGAATATGAAGCGGCATTTTCGCTAGATGATAAAGGTAGTTTTTCACTGAATGTTCTTTCCGCGGATAAGCTTAAGTTACCTTACTGGCTTATGAATTCAGAAGAACTCGAGTCGCTTTTCATCGAGAGCAATGAAGCGAATTCCCATAACCAGGTCTCGCAATTCAAAAGAGCTGTTGTTATGAACAAACAACGCCATAATCCCGAGATAAAGGATACAGTTACATATGACACCCCGGTATATTTTTCTATTAGAGAGGTCTGCAAATTCATCGAGAATATAAACCGGGAAGTCATAGGGAGACGGGATGACGAAGGACTGCCGAAGCGGGCAGATGGAGAATTAATTCGCGATCCAAATCTATATTTTGACGAAATTTTTCAATTTGTTCCAAGTTCAACGGCAAAGGAGAGGAAAGCTACAAACGGCCCGTTCTTCGGCGAGTTTAATCGGTTTGTGTCAAGACTAGAAACGCGATTAGCAGACAGGAGACTGGATTTCTTATTGTCTCCAACTAAAGAAGACAATAGCGAATACAAATCTGCCGACTTTCTACAATTCCTGCGCCACTATCTAGGATATGTTGATCGTTCAAACGTAACAGTCATAGATCTAAGTGGTGTGCCATTTGAGGTACTGAGCATAACTGTCAGCCTGATATCGCGAGTCGTATTTGACTTTTGCTTCCACTATACGAAGCTGCGGAATGCCAATAATAGCGAGAATGACGTACCGGTCATGATTGTATGCGAAGAAGCACATAATTATGTGCCACAGAATGAGAATGTTGCATATAGGCCTTCACGAAAGTCAATTGAGCGAATTGCAAAGGAAGGAAGAAAGTATGGCCTAAGCCTAATGGTGGTTAGTCAGCGTCCGTCCGAGGTTTCTGAGACGATCTTTGCACAGTGCAGCAATTTTGTCGCTCTAAGGTTGACGAATGTTAATGATCAGAACTATGTGAAGAGGCTCTTGCCCGACAACTTTAGTTCAGTGACAGAGTCGTTGCCTAGTCTCGGAGACGGAGAATGTATCGTAATCGGAGATGCAATCATACTACCGTCTGCTGTGCAAATGCGAAAACCTAATCCTGAGCCCCAATCCAAAAGTGTGGAATCCTTTACTGAGTGGAAAGAGGACTGGCGCGATGTTCTATTCCCAGAGGTACTCAAACGATGGCGAAGCGAAGGATCTGGATAGATCAATATCGCGTTGATATGTCCTTTATTGATTCCAATTCGCTTGGCACGTTTTATCAGCACATTTGCAGGTCAACCAGCAACCACCCACCCGCCACCCCACAGCCCACCCACGCTGCCCTAATCTCTGTGCGCTCTGCGCCCTCTGTAGTTAAAATCCAAACTACCAACCCACACAAGCCCAAGGACCCACCCATGACCCAACCCTCCACCCCCATCACCCCAGACCAAATCGCCGCCGCCCAAACCCTGCTCGACCTCGACTTTACACCCGAACAACAGGCTCAAATGCTCGAGATCCTCAACGGACGCCGCGAGCAATACGCCGCCATCCGCGCCGCCGACCTCGACAACAGTGTGCCTATGGCGCTCAACTTCAATGTCAATGTCGCCGATCCCGCGCCCGCGCCCGTCCCGCGAACGTACGCCATCAGTCCGCAGCCCGCCGTGACGCGCCCCGACAACCTCGAAGAGGCCGCCTTCTATCCCGTCACACAGCTGGCCGAGCTCATTCGCAGTCGCCAGGTCACATCGCTCGAGCTGACCGAGATGTACCTGGCGCGGCTCAAGCGCTACGATCCCGCCCTCAAGTGCGTCGCCTCCTACACCGAAGAGATCGCCATCTCCCAGGCGACCCGCGCCGACGCCGAGATCGCGCGCGGCCGCTACCGCGGTCCCCTGCATGGCATCCCCTGGGGCGCCAAGGACCTGCTGGCGACGCGCGGCTACCCCACCCAGTGGGGCGCCATGCCCTACAAGGACCAGGTCATCGATCTCGACGCCACAGTCGTCCAGCGTCTGGAAGCAGCCGGCGCTGTGCTGGTCGCCAAGCTGACCCTGGGCGCGCTGGCCAACGGCGATGTCTGGTACGGCGGCATGACGCGCAACCCCTGGGATGTCAGCGAGGGCAGCAGCGGCTCATCGGCCGGTCCCGGCGCGGCGACCGCCGCCGGCTTGGTCGGCTTCTCCATCGGCACCGAGACCCTGGGCAGCATCGTCTCGCCCTCGACCCGCTGCGGAACCAGCGGCTTGCGTCCCACCTTCGGCCGCGTCAGCCGCTACGGTGCCATGGCTCTCAGTTGGAGCATGGACAAGATCGGTCCCATGTGCCGCTCGGTCGAAGATTGCGCCCTCGTTTTCAGCGCCATCTACGGTCCCGATGGCCATGACCTGACCATCACTCCCGAGCCCTTTACTTGGGATCCGGCCCTCGATCCGGGGTCGCTGCGCGTCGGCTATCTGGAGCAGGGCTTCCAATTGGATGATTCGGCGCTGGCGGACAAAGACGCCGATCAGACCGCCTGCATCCAGGCGACCCTGCGCAACAGCCTGGCAGCGCTCGAGCTCATGCGCGAGGCCGGCTTCGAGCTGATCCCGGTCGAGCTGCCGCAGCGGGATACCGGCGGACTATGGACGATTCTGGCTGCCGAAGCCGCCGCCGCCTTCGATCAGATCACGCGCGATGGCTCGGTCGACACGATGGCGCGCCAGGATGACAGCGCCTGGCCCAACATCTTCCGCGCCGCCCGCTTCATCCCCGCCGTCGAGTACATCAACGCCAACCGCCTCCGGGCGCTGCTGATGCGGGACATGGCCCGCGTCATGACCGAGGTCGATGTCTTCATCGCGCCCAGCCAGGGCGCAAACGTCCTGCCCATCACCAACTTCACCGGGCATCCCACCGTGGTCCTGCCCAACGGCTTCAGCGACAAAGGCACGCCCACCAGCATCTCCTTCATCGGCGGCCTCTATCACGAGGCGGAAACCCTCGCTGTCGCCAAAGCCTACCAAGACGCCACCGACTGGCATCGGCAATATCCGGATCTGAGTTTCGATTGACGATACGTTCGCAGGGGGGGCCTAACAGACCTTGCCGAAATAACGCCCCTATCACACCAAAACGAGCTGAGGACAGGACAGGTTTGAAGTAACGCGCTACGATAGCGGCGGGTCAGCTAATAGCTGACCCCTACAAGATTCATTGATGGCGAGAATTGTAAGGCTTGTCCGATACTGCAAATTGTACCTAATGGAAACCAGGACAATACCGAATCGATACAAAAAAGATGGCGGTCCTTGCGAAAATCAACAAATTATTACGAAATCCGCCAAGTTTAGCTCCCCTTCCCTGATGCTTCGGGGAAGGGGCCGGGGGATGGGGTAGAAAAAGCGCGTCAGCATGACCCAGTAGCGGACAAGCCTTGTAGGGGCGACCTATCAGGTCGCCCGAAATCACCAAAATAAATCTGGATTTGCGGTGGAAACGCGCCCGATGTAAACCTGTCCTGCCCTCAGCCGACAGCGGGAGACCGAGAGGGCATGGTTCGGGCTGGGGATAATTGCCTACTCCAACAGCGCCTCCACCTCGCCCCGCACCCGCGCATCCTCCTCGCGCCGGTGGAGGTCGGTCAGCAGCTTGCTGCTATCCAGTTCCATCGTCCGCCACAGCGCCCAGGCCGCGTGCCCCCGCACCAACGCGCTCTCGTCGTAGAGCAGTTGAATCAGATGAGGAATGACGACTTCGTTCTTCCAGTTGCCCGCGGCCACGCAAGCATTGCGCACCAGCCGCTCGCGCTTGATGCGCTCGACCGGCGTCCGCCTGAACATGGCGCGGAAGCTATCGTCGTTGGACATCAGAATATCGGTCAGCTTCGGAGCGACGCGGTCCATGTCGAAGGGCAAGAAGGCGACCTCGTCGGTTTCTTCGGCGAAGCGCTGGAAAGGGCAGACCTCCTGGCAAATGTCGCAGCCGAAGATCCAGTTGCCGAATTGCCCGCGCAGGTCGCGGTCGATCCAGCCCTTGTTCTCGATGGTGTGATAGCTGATGCACAAGCGCGAATCCAGCACGAAAGGAGCGGGAAAAGCATCGGTCGGGCAAGCCTGCAGGCAGCGCGTACAGCTGCCGCACATGCTCTCGCGATGCGGCTCGTCGTAATCGTCAAATTCCAGCGAACTGAGGATCTCGCCGATGAAGAAATAGCTGCCCCGCCGCGGGTGGATCAGCATGGTATTCTTGCCGATGAAACCCATGCTGGCTTGCTGGGCATGGCTGCGCTCCAGGATGGCGCCGGTGTCGACAAAGACCTTCTGCGCGATCGCCCGCCCGGCTTCCTCCGCCAGCCACTCGGCGAATTGCCGCAGCCGCAGCTCCAGCACCCGATGATAGTCCAGGCCCCAGGCATAGGCGGCGATGCGCCCGCGCGCGGGATCCTCAAGGACCTCGTCCTCCGCGTAGCGCGCGTAATAGTCCATGCCGACCAGGATCAGCGACTTCGCCTTCGGCAGGATTTCTCGCGGGTCTTGCCGCCGCCGGACGCGATCCGCCCGCGCCATATAGCGCATGTCGCCTTGCATGCCTTGTTGGATCCAACGCAGGTATGCCGCCAGCGTCGGCGAGGGCGCCGCGGGTGTCAGGCCGCAAAGGTTGAATCCGAGCTCGCGCGCTTTCCGTTTGACCTCGGTTGTGGAAAGGGGCATCTGCTCCCCGGCGCTTAACTGTCTGCCGGCGGGTAGTCGATGTCTTTAAGCGTTGCGACGATGTTGTCCCAGGTGGCGGGCGTCTCGAACTCAATCTGGATGGTTTTGCTGGGCAGATCGCCGCTGACGGTTTGCACGCCGGAGAGATCTTCCAACTCCGTTTTGATTGCTGCGACGCAGCCGGCGCAGCCGATGTTTGGCACTTGGAAACTTTTGCTGGTCATAATATCACCTCTTCGCTTTAGATGTCTATTAATGTTCGTTATTTCGATGACTTCTCTCGATTGCACCTGCGGCAGAGCATTTGACAGTTTTCTTCGATTGTTTTGCCCCCTTCTGACCAGGGCTTTTTGTGGTCAGCTTCCATTTCGGATATATCAAATTCCTCTTTGCAGAGCGCGCAGACGCCGTTCTGTTTCCGATAGAATCTACGCTTCATGCGAGCGTCAAAGGCGCGAAGGTTCAGATGCTTTTCTTCACGGGTGAGGATATATGGATATATGCCCGATTCACGCTGTACCTCTTCATCATCAAGCAATATCTCAACTTCGGCTTCAATCTTCACGGGGTCGATTTCACAGTCTTTGTATTTGTTGTACAAACCGCCCCAATCCACGCCTTTCATAGAGTTGCGATAGGTCCTAAAGATTGCATTTATCCAGTCAATGACAGCTTGAAAATATTCCCAGAGGAGCGCCGCGCTCTCTTTATATTGATGAGTCCGCATATATTCTTTGATGCCGTTCTCGCTAATCCACTTGATTGCCGTTTCCAAGTATTCTTGCCGTTCAACCTTTACCGAATTTCTTAGATAGTCTCGGCCGATTTGATAGGCTGGGCAGCCGCGCTTGCTGAAATAGCGCTTGGCGTTTGTAACCCAGGGTCCCGAGTAAATTGCATTCAGCAATTCTTGATTCGACAGCTGCTTCCCCGCGATGTTGATGATCTCAAACCATTCCAGCTTCTCGCTATCCGTGCCACTGCACACATAAACCATTAACTCGTAATTGAGTATTTTCTCCTTAATGTCGGATTGCTGATTGTCAAAGCCCAGCCCCTTGAACGAAAAGCCCGGCTTTTCCGCCACATATTGCGCGATGGAAATCGTGCGCTGCTGACCGTCAATAATCTCGTAAGTGCCGTCCTCGCGGTCCGCCCAGTACATGATATTGAGCGGGAAGCCCTTGAGAATAGAGTTGATGACGGCGTTGCGCTCTTTCTCATCGTAGATGAACTCGCGCTGGAAGGGCGGGCGGATATCGAGCGCCCCGCCATAGCCGACCACGCCGCTATCGCCATCGTCATGGTAGCCGGCGACGAGCTCGCGGACGGTGAGGCCTAACTGTTGGATTTTCATTACATCTTATCTCGGATTTCCGCGCCTTGTCGGCATACTGATATGCTTAAGATAGAATGTCAACAGAACCTAAATTATTTCGGGTCTTTTGGCAAATTGTGATTTCGGGCGGAGGGCTCATGACTCCTGGGCGAAGCTACCAGAGGCGGCGGATCGGGTAATCACTGAAGGCAGCGTCGCGGGTGATGATTGTCAAGTCATGGCAAATCGCTTGCGCGATGATCATGCGGTCGAAGGGATCTCGATGTCCTGATTTTGGGAAGGGAAGCTTTGCCACTTCCTCCGCATGTTCCGCCGTAATTTGCAGGACGCTAAATTCATTCTCGGAGATATGCGTTTCGACAAACTGTTGCAGAGAAACGGGCACGGCAAGCTTTTCCAAGCTGGACTTTATCGCCATCTCCCAGATGCTGGCAGCGCTGAGATAGACGAAGCTTTGCTGATCCTCAATGATGCCTTTCGCTGTCACGCTAAGAGAAAAATGGTCGTTTACAAACCAAAGAAAGGCATGCGTATCAAGCAGGAAATTCATTCCATATAGTCGACGAAGTCTTCGAGAGGGTCATCAAAATCGTCGGACATCCATACTTGTCCGCGGGCGCTGCCGGCTTTGCGCGGCTTCCTTGCCCTAATCGGGGTTGGAACGAGCTTTACCGCCCAGCCATTATCCGCCGCGATTAAGACAGTCTTGCCTTTATGCGCCTCCGAAAGCAGTTCGTTCAGGCTATTTTGAGCTTTTTCAACAGTGTAAGTTTCCATGCTTGCAAACCCTGGGCCAGTCTATCATACACAGTGTATCCGTTCTAGTCGCATTGTCAATGAAGGCGGGCGAATATCCAGCGCCCCGCCATAGCCAACCACGCCACCCTCGCCATCGTCACGATAGCCGGCGACGAGCTCGTGTAAACAATCGCTTAACCCGTAGGGGCGAGCCGGTGGCTCGTCCCGCGACCGACTCAAGCTCTCATCACTCATTGAACCGATCTTCCCGCCATCGTAGCGGGTTAGACAATATGTATTGCCTAATCTGGTTCAACGCGCGCTCGTTTCGAACAATATGGTCGTAATAGCCCCGTTGCCAGATGGGTGTTTGCCGGCCTATTCCCAGCGACCGGCATTGCTTGGTCACTATGGATTTGAATTGCGCCATGATCGCGCCGAGCGAGTTCGGGCGCATCCCTTTGCCAACTGCCTGTCCATACGAGGCCTCATCCGAGATTGCGATCAGCCCGTGGAAATGATTGGGCATGACAACAAAGAGATCAAGTTCAACCGCAGGCCTGACCGTGGCGGTCTGCTGCCATTCCTTGGCTACAAGCTTTCCCGCCTGACTTGGCAGCAATTCGCCATCTACAATTTCCCCAAAGAGATGCGCCAGTCTGTATGAACAGACTGTGACAAAGTACAAGCCCTGGGCATAGTCGTGGCGGTAAAGTCGTTTTGAACGGCGCCGTTGCAAGTGAATTTACTCCGTCGTACTATCCGCCGAAGACAGTAGGATGCCGTGCGCGGGACGAGCCGTCGGCTCGCCCCTACACCTTCCGGCTAATAACAATCCGCGCGTATTTTCTGTCGCCTCTGACATAGAATCTGCCGAGCTTGCCCGCCGTAGCCGACCACGCCACCCTCGCCATCGTCACGATAGCCGGCGACGAGCGCGTAAACAATCGCTTAACCCGTAGGGGCGAGCCGGTGACTCGTCCCCTACACCTTCCGGCTAATAACAATCCGCGCATATTTTCTGTCGCCTCTGACATAGAATCTGCCGAGCTTGCCCGCCATAGCCGACCACGCCGCATTCGTCACGATAGCCGGCGACGAGCGCGTAAACAATCGCTTAACCCGTAGGGGCGAGCCGGTGACTCGTCCCCTACACCTTCCGGCTAATAACAATCCGCGCATATTTTCTGTCGCCTCTGACATAGAATCTGCCGAGCTTGCCCGCCATAGCCGACCACGCCGCATTCGTCACGATAGCCGGCGACGATAGCGCGGACGGTGAGGTTATGAGGTTTGATTTTCATCGGTTAACATCTTGATAATCCCTAATTCCACCATCTTTTTTAATGTGTTATCAACTGCTTTCACTCTCTCTTGTTCGCCGTGAGCATTGAGTATTGCTACTAACCAATCTTGCATGTAATGATTTATAAGATACCCGCTTGATGTATAGTAGTTGTCAATCTTATTTCTTATCGTATCCCATATAAGTTTAATATCTACAATAACCTCATTATCCCCTAATGGTAAGATTGGATTAGTTTGTTCGGCAGATATAATACCAACCGAGCTATTAGACTGTAAGTTGAGGCGCATACCGCTTATTAAGCACACCCCATCCCTGATATGCCCGTCGTGCGCTAATCCATTTCTCAATTTATCCCCAATTTCGCTCATCATTTTATCGTAAGTTTCTTCGCGAACATCTTCGCCCTTTGGGAAAAAATGTTTCCACACATCCTTTATGTCATATTCATTCCTTCCTTTCTTTTTGTCTAATTGGTATACCCTGTCCATAGGCGGGTACATCAAATGTAACGCGGCAAAATAGTTGTCCGGCGATCCGTTCATCAGGGTTTCTATTGGCGGCCGCCAATATTTGAACCAAGACAATGCATCATTTCCTTTTGCATCCCTCATCAGCGGTTTTGAGTACCAACTACCTGTCATCATCACACCCCATTCCTGCGCCGAATGACGATCCTGCGATATTTTCGTTTGCCATTGATTTTGAACATACTTTCTGAGGCTTTCATTTCTTTGAGGAGAAGCCAACATAAGCCATCAATCTCAAAATGGTTAGGATTGTGTTTGTTCAGGAAAGTAATCGGCACGCCCATCGCCCCATCCCAATCCATCGGAATCTCGACGACTTTCGACACCTCAATAGCATCATAATTGTCATACTTGGGATATTCGGCCGGGGAATACCGCTTGTATAAAATCAGTTCTTCATGCCTTTGCTTGTAGTCCAGATTCGTGTACCAGCAGGCGCTCCCCAGCCGGCCGTAAACGACGCCGTCGACGATACGATAGGCGCTGCCCTCTTTTTTGGTCTCGACCAATTCTTTCGCGTAGTCCGTTGGCACATCAAAAAGCATGTCCTTTCCGCGAGGAGTAATCCCAAGCCACAATTTGTCCTCTTTAATCAGCGGGAAAATCTCCTTATACTTTATTGCGTTCTGATGACCAATAATCAGAAACTGCTTGTCGTACTCAATCAAAGTAGCCACATACTCCCGAAACAGCGAAAAAGGCGGGTTCGTAACCACGATGTCGGCCCCCTTGAGCAGCTCGATACATTCCGCGCTTCGAAAATCGCCATCGCCTTCGAGATAGTGGATGCCGATGTCTTCGACTGAGGGCACGCCGGTCTTGTTCTCCGTCCCATCGTATTCCAGCCAGATAGCCTTTTCGGCGTCGTGCTGGCTGAACATATCCATCTGCTGATTCTTGTAACAGGTCGTAATCAGTTTCTTCAAGCCGAGTACGCGGAAGTTGTAGGCGAAGTAATGGAAGAAATTGCTCACGCGCGGATCATCGCAGTTGCAATAGACGACCTTCCCGCGGAAATGCTCCGCGTAATGACGGAGTTCATTTTCGATATCGACAAGCTGAGTGTAGAACTCGTCTTTTTTGTTTGTTTTCGCTTGCTGCAAGTTTCGATTCGCCGACATATCCGCTCCGCGATCAAGTCTTTGTGCTTTCTCATGCGATGACAAGCGCCATTATACTTGCGCTTGAGCGCGCTCCAAACGCCGGCGAAGTCACATGAAAGCCTGGATGCCCGTCTGCGCCCGCCCAAGTATCAGGGCATGAATGTCGCTTGTGCCTTCGTAGGTGTTGACGGCTTCCAGGTTCATCACATGGCGGATAACGTGAAACTCGTCCGAGATGCCGTTGCCGCCGTGCATATCGCGGGACGCCCGGGCAATGTCCAGCGCCACCCCGCAAGAATTGCGCTTGACCAGGGAGATCATCTCGGGACTTGCCTGGCCCGCTTCCCATAAGCGCCCGACGCGCAGCGCGCCTTGCAGACCGAGCGTGATGTCCGTCATCATATTCGCCAGTTTGAACTGAATCAGTTGATTCGCCGCCAATGGACGGCCAAACTGTGCCCGATCCAGCGTATATCTGCGCGCCGCATGCCAGCAGAACTCCGCCGCGCCGAGCGCGCCCCAGGCGATGCCATAGCGGGCGCGGTTCAAACAGCCGAAGGGACCTTTCAAGCCGCTTGCCCCGGGCAACAGATTCTCGTCCGGAACATAAACCTCGTCAATCACGATTTCGCCGGTGCTGCTGGCTCGCAAACTGAATTTGCCCTCGATTGCCGGCGCCGACAGACCATCCATGCCGCGCTCCAGGATGAACCCGCGGATAAGTCCGTCGCCGCTCCTATTGTCTCCGTAAGCTTTCGCCCAGACGACGAAAACGTCCGCAATCGGAGAATTGGTGATCCACATTTTGCTGCCGTGTATAATCCATCCGCCGTCAACTTTTGTCGCGCGCGTTTCCATAGCGCCGGGGTCGCTGCCATGATTCGCTTCGGTCAATCCAAAGCAGCCGATCCATTCGCCCGCGACCAACTTTGGCAGGTATTTCTCTCTCTGCGCGTCTGTCCCATAAGCATAAATGGGATACATCACAAGCGAGCTCTGCACGCTCATGGCGCTGCGATAGCCGCTGTCGACGCGTTCAATTTCACGGGCGATGAGCCCGTAAGAGACGTAGCCTAAGCCGGCGCCGCCATGCTCTTCGGGCAGCGTCGCCCCCAACATGCCCAGCTCCGCCATCTCGTAATAAATTGCCCGGTCGAAGGTCTCGCTGCGGTTGGCGCCCAAAATACGCGGCATGAGCTTTTTCTGGCAATACCCCCGAGCCAGATCCCGCGCCATGCGCTCTTCTTCGCTCAACTGATCTTCTAGCAGAAAGGGATCGTCCCACTGAAACTGACTTGGCATTTTTACCTCTGCATTTCTATTCACAAGCATCTTACCGAGACTCGAAGCCAAAGTGAACCTGGAATAAACGCGAATGCGCGACCGCGATCAGCCTGTCATAACCGATTTGTCCGTTCACTGCTTATTCAATAAGCGTTTCAATAGACTCTCGATTATAGCGGCTTCAGAGTAAGCGCAAGTAAGTCATGCAATTCCTGGAAATAGGGCGGCTGTAAGGCTTGTCCGCTACTGACGCGAGCCACTGCCGTATTCTACCCCATCCC
>JAPPMO010000046.1 GCA_028873975.1 Chloroflexota bacterium | reverse complement strand
CCCCCCCCCCCCCCCCCCCCCCCCCCCCCCCCCCCCAAATATATCGTAACATTAAAGGAACAAGACGGCGGATGGCATCGTTCATGATGATTCCTTTCGATTCAAGCGGACGCAGCGACGGCAACGCCCAAGAAAACGCACTGCTCACCTTGAGCGTTCCGCACAACCAAGATTATAGCATAATTGGACTGAAATGCAAAAGGCGCATGGCAATCTGAGGCAGCTATCCCTTGACCGCGCCCGCCGTCAAGCCTTCCACGATGCGGTTCTGGAAAAACAAGACCAGCGCGACCAATGGAATCGTGACGACCATGGCTGCCGCCATGATCTCGGCGATGGGTTCTTGCTCGGAGAATTCGCCCGAGAACAAAGCCAGCGCCACAGGCACCGTTTGCGCCGAGGGATTAGTAGCGGTGAAGTTAAGGGCGAACAAGTATTCATTCCAGGATTGCACAAAAGCCAGCAAACCAGTCGTGACCAGGGCGGGCGCGGTCAGCGGCAGCAGGATCAGGCGGAAGGTCTGGAAAGGCGTGCAGCCATCGACCGTGGCCGCCTGTTCGATCTCGGCCGGCAAGCCCTTGAAGAAGCTGGTCAAGACCCAGACGGTGAAAGGCAGGGTGAAAACGGGATAGGTCACCAGCAGGGACAAGCCGGTGCCGAAGAAACCAAGCTGGCGGACGATGGTGTACAAGCCCGACAAGATCGAGATGGCTGGGAACATGGTCATGGAGAGCACGACATAGAGCAGGACGACGCGCCCGCGGAAGCGCAGCCGGCCCAGCGCGTAGGCGGCGA
The DNA here is from genome assembly GCA_028873975.1 of Chloroflexota bacterium. Taxonomy (GTDB): domain Bacteria; phylum Chloroflexota; class Anaerolineae; order Aggregatilineales; family Phototrophicaceae; genus UBA6055. The sequence continues at coordinate 7,686 of JAPPMO010000046.1, read as the reverse complement.
AGGAACCGGCCACCAGCGCGAATATCGACGCCGCAGAAGAGACCAGCGCGGAATTGCGCAGCGCCAACAAGAATGAGCCGCCCCGAAAGACGTATTGGTAGTTCTGCAAGGTGGGATTGCGCGGCAGGTAACTGGCGGTTTGGAACATCTCGTTCTCGGTTTTGAAGGAAGTGGCGAACGCCCAATAGAAGGGGAAGAGCGCGTAAACCGCGACGATTATCACCAGGACATAGAGCAGAGCTTGCTGCAACCGCCCCCTTAATTCTTTAGGAGTCATGCCGAAAATGCGCTTGACTCCCGGGCTTGTCCGTTCCATATCAGGACTCCACATTCAAGAGGCGCACGTAAATGAAGGCGAAGACCGAGATGAAGATGAAAATAATCACGCTGATGGCGGAAGCGTAGCCATCCTGCTGATTGCTGACAAGCGTTTCGAAGTTGTAGGTCGCCATTGAAAGCTGCTGCCGTCCGAATAGCACATTGAAAAGGTCGAAGACGCGCAGGGCGTCCAGGGTGCGAAAGATGAGGGCGATGGCGATGGCGGGGCGCAGCAGGGGCAGCGTGATCGAGAAGAAGCGGCGGATCGGATTGGCGCCATCGACCGAAGCGGCTTCGTAGAGATCGCCCGGTATCACTTGCAAGCCGGCCAGCAGCAGCAGCGCCATGAAGGGCGCCGTCTTCCAGACGTCGACGATGATGGCGGTAGGAATCTGCAATGATGGATCGGAGAGCCAAGCCAGCGGCGCTTCGATGGCGTTCAGGTCCAGCAGAATCTTGTTGAAGATGCCGGCGCTGGTGTCTTTGAGCATCAGCTCCCAGAGGCGCGCCGAGATCACCGTCGGGATCGCCCAGGGCACCAGCATGACGGCGCGCATCGCCCCGCGCCCGCGGAACTTGGAATTGACGACCATCGCCATGAACAGGCCGATAAGCAATTCCAGCGCGACAGAGATGACCGTGAAGATGACGGTCGTAATGATCGCTTCGATGAAGTCGTCGTCCAAGCCGCTAATCGCCGCCGATTGGTCGCCGCCGACTGGTATGTTGACAATAGTCCGATAACCGGCGCGGAGCAATTCGCGGTCGATCGATTCCCAGCGAATGCTGCCATTGGCTCGCGTGTCGCAAGGTCCGTCCGTGACGCTCTTGCGGCAGGCGACGGTGTCAATGCGGAAGGTCAGCAGGTTGAGATAATTCTCCAGCCCGACGAATTGCGGGACCGCGCCCCCGGCGAAGCGCTTGTCGGTCAAGCTGCGGACGAAAGTTTGCTCGAGCGGACGCGCGGCCACCAGGACGAAAATGGTCAGCGTCGGAATGAGCAAGTTCCAAGCCAGGCGCGTTTCGCGGCCGCGCAGGGAGTCTTCGCCCCTGAACAGCCGATCTATATTGCGGTCGAACCAATACCAGAGCCCGAAGGCAATCAGCGTGACAATTGCCGCCGGCGCGATGGCGGCGCTCATGCCAGCCAGGTCAACCGCTTCCCGGTCCATCGCGGCGCTGTTGACGAAGTTGAAAACGGTGAGCGCGATATAGGCAGCAAGCCCCATGCCCAGCCACAGGATTGCGATGCGGGCCCAATAGGCGACGCGGATATTGCCGCCCCGCAGCCGTCGGCCGATCACGATGAAGGCGGCGCCCAAAAACGCGAAGAGCGCCGAGACGATGATGCCAAAGCGTTCGAGATATATCAGCAAGAATGACGGCACCTGCGGGTCTTCCTCCGATGGCGTCCAATTCAATGCCAGTTGAATGGCTTCATCATTGGCGACTGTCAGAATAAAAAAGACGATAGCCAGCGCGCCAATCGCCATCATGGCGAGGCTGACCGCGGAAATCTGTAATTTATTTTGAGCGGGATCTGCAGCGTAGGACATTGCGATTCCAATAAACGCTGAAGGGAAGGGAGGATCCCGCAGCTGCGGGATCCTCGCGGAATAGACTTGAGCTAGCTTTATTGACCCAAGAGATCGGCCAAATCCAGTTCGAGCAGTTCCAGCGCTACCTCGGCGTCTTCTTCCCCGGTCAGGATGGAATGGACGGCGTTGAAGTAGAGGGTGGATACGGCGTTATAGCGATCCTTCGAGAATGTCGAAGGCCGCGCGGAAGTGATTTCGACCAGGTCGGGGCTGGCGAAAGGCATTGCCGCCTGAACATCGGGATCGGCATAAAGCTCAAGGGCAGCAGGCGGCGATGTGGTATCAAGGGCGTAGCCCTTTTGGCTGGCGACGCTGGTGAAAAAGATGGCGAAAGCTGAGGCCGCTTCCGGATGCTCCGAATACTTGGAGACGCCGATATGCCAGCCGCCGAGGGTCGAGGCGCCATGGCCGGAATCGCCAGCGGGCAGGGGCGCCACATCAAAGCCGGGGATGTCTTCGCTTTGTCCGCTGAGAACATAGGCGTAGGGCCAGTTGCGCATGAAAGCGGCATTGCCGGCGTGCCAGACAGCGCGGGAATCTTCTTCCTGATAGCCGACGACGCCCGGCGGGCTGATGGTGCCGACCCAGCCGGCGGCTTGTTCGTACATTTCAACAGCAGCGTCGCTGAGGGCGCTGATGGCGCCGTCGCTCTGCAGGAAGTTCTCGCCAGTGGCGGAGACGTGCCATTCCAGCGCGTCGCAGGTCAGCCCTTCGTAGGCGTTGCCTTGCCAGACAAATCCCCAGAATTCATCGTTGCCTTCGGCGCGTTCGCCGGCTTGGATAGCCGCAGCCATTTCTTCCAGCTCGTCCCAGGTGGCGGGCGGGGCGTCGTAGCCGTACTTCTCCAGCAAGTCGGTACGGTAGTAGAGCATGCCAAAACCGATTCGCATCGGCAGAGCCACCAAGCGACCGTCAACGGTATCGTTTTGGATTAGCGCTGGCAATTGGGCGTCAATATGAGATTGCGGTGCGATGCCATTCAAGTCGATCAGGTGCTCCGCCAACTGGCCGGGCCAAATGACGTCCACGCGAATGACGTCAAGGTCGCTGCTTTCCGCCTCAAAAGCCGTGAGGTAGAAGGCGATCAGGTCGGTGACGTTGGCGGCGCCTTCGTTACGCTCGACGGTGATATTGGGGCAGACTTCCTTAAAAGCGGAGATGATGTTGTCTTCTCCAACGGGATGGCTGCCAACCGGGTCGCCGAAGAACTTGATGGTCACTTCTTCGTCTGTGCCGCAATCGAATTCGTGGCCATCCGCCAATGCCAGGCCAGCCGGGATGGCAAGGACAAGCACCAGCAAGAGCAGGATAAGTTTACGCATTGCTAAATTCCTTTCATTGAAAGCGTCAAATCGAACAAAAATGAAGGTTTTCCAGCGGTGTCATCCTTTCCACACTGATTTGCGACATTGAGCATCTCCATTCGGATGGAACCGAGGGAGTACCTTCCAAATATTACTGGGCGACGCGGTCAACCCAAATCGGCGAACTCCAAGCCCATTGACCGTTGCGCTGGCGCAGGCGCGCATAATACCAGTCGCGGCTGCTCCCGTCCGATTCATGCGCCAGGCTGACCCGCCGCTGGCAGTCCCGCTGCGGCGCCGCCTGATGAAAAACGAAGGCCGGCGCGACAAAGCTGCCGGTATAGAAGGACCGCGCGCCCCGGGCTAATTCCACCAAAGGAAGCGCCACGGAAACACCGTTGATTCTAGCATGTATCTCCGCGCCTAATCCACCGTCAATATGCAGGGTCAGGGCTTGCGTGGCCGCGCTGCGGACGGTGGCATTGCGAGGACTGCGCGTCCGTAACCGCAGGATACCGTCGTCATTCACAAAGAGATGGCTCCAAACGCAGGAATCGCCGTCTTCGAGGTCGGGCCTGGCAATATCCTTGCCGCGCAAATGCGGCTCGACTCCCAGTAGTTCGCCGCCTTCTACCCAAAGTTCCACGTCCCAATCGGTCAATGACTCGCGCTCGCCCCAGCCCAATTCCAGCCGCAGCTTGCATGGACCGCTTCCAGCATAGATTTCGGGCGCGATCGTTTCCCGATGAATGACGCGGTTGTTGCGCAAGATATCAATCGCGTCGATCGTCGAGGCGGCGTCTACCGCTACCTCGATGCTGCGTTCATGGCTGTAAGGCAGGACCGCGCCCATAGGCGCGCCGTTGAGCGCGAATCGCAGCCCGATGCGGTCCCCGGTGAGCGCATAGGTTCGCCGGCGACAGATAGCCTCCCAAATGGCTGCGCGACTTAAGTCCTCCGCCCATACCGCCGCCAGCCCATAACCGTAGTTGCCCGGGTGCGCGCTGTGATCATCGCTCGATCCGATGAAGCCGAATACATGCCCGAGTTCAAGTCCGTGCTGTACAGTGCTTCTTTGGTCCCGCGGACCCATGGCATGCAGATAGGCCGGCTCCGCGTCAGTCGATTCCGAAGCGCCGTGGAAGGACATGATTTCCACGACCGGGGACAATTCGCTGCTAAAGCTGCTCCAATTGATGCCGCGGTAGCCCTGTTTGTATCCGATATGATGGGGGATGAGCAGGCTGGGATGCGGATGCCGCCGCAGGCGCGCGCGCAGTTCTTCGAGATGCGCCGCGTGAAAGATCTCCGGCGTGGCAATATCACGGAAATAGACGCAGTGATCGCCATAGCGCATGGAATGCCATTCGAAGCTGGGGAAAGTGACGAACTGGCCTGCGCTGTTCGCCGCATCCATCGCCCGAAGATAATCGCTCCAGGCGGCGCCGGCCCGCTCGAAACCGCGTTGATGATAATCGACCAGATAGTCGAGGCGCGGCTCGCCCCTGGGCATGTCGTCCCAGTGCCCGTGCAATGTGACGCTGACGAAATCCAGTTGCAAGCGGGCATTGTGCAGGGCCTCGTCCAGCCTGCCTTTGCCGTAACTCAAGGCGCAGTGATTGTGGATGTCGCCGTAATAGGGCTTCAGACCCGCGTATGCGTCCATGCTGGCGCCGCCATTCAGCCCTCTGGTTCGATTCCTGTGCAAAGGGCAGCGCGATTATAGCTTATGCCAGGCCATATTGACGCCCTGCTTCAGAGCAATCGCGCCAGATTTTTCTCAACCGCCGAGAATTATTTGCTTTGTGTCCTTCGTGTCTTGACGGTCAGTGTCTACGTGACCTGTGGTGAAATCAACCGAAAAGGATACACTGCTTAGCCGTTGAGAATCCCGACCGACCTGATAAAATCACCGTCATTCTCGATCAAAACGGAGCAAATTCATGAGTGGCGAGGCCCCATGGCCTATCTTCACCGATGTGGATGCGGCAAAGCGCGGCATCCTGAAGCGGCATTCCCTGCGCGATATCGACGTGCCCGAGGCGCTCATTGAGCGCTCGGTTTCGATCTTTGGCCAGCGGATCATGCCCGAGGAAGCGGTGCGCCGCATCATCCGGGGCGTGCGCGAGCGTGGCGATAGAGCGATCCGCGAGTGGAACCGCAAGATTGACAACATCAGCCTGGATCGCTTGGAACTGTCGCCGGACGAGATGAACGAGGCTCTGCGAACGATCGCGCCGGAACTGCGCGGCGCGCTGGAAGGGGCTGCCGCCCGGATACGCAGCTTCCACGAGAAGCAGCCGATCAGCAGTTGGATCGACGCCGGGGAAGAGGGAGCGCTGGGCCAACTGACCCGGGCGGTCGATTCGGTCGGCGTCTACGTGCCCGGCGGCACGGCGCCGCTGCCGTCTTCGCTGCTGATGAGCGTCATCCCCGCCCAGGTGGCGGGGGTGCCGGAGATCGTCGTCTGTACGCCGCCCGGCAGCGGCGCCGGCGACATCCATCCGGCCATCCTGGCGGCGGCGGCCATCGCCGGTGTGGAGAAACTCTACCGCATCGGCGGCGCTCAAGCGATCGCCGCCATGGCTTATGGCAGCGAAACCGTCCCGCGCGTCGCCACGATCGTCGGCGCGGGCAACCTCTTTGTCACGCTTGCCAAGCAGCAAGTCTACGGCGATGTCGGCATTGATGGCTTGCTGGGACCGACCGAGACGCTGGTCATCGCTGATGAAAGCGCCGATCCCAAGCTCGCGGCGGCGGATCTCCTGGCGCAAGCGGAACACGATGTGCTGGCTTCGGCGATTTTGTTGACGCCGAGCCGGGCTTTGGCCGAAGCGGTGCGAAAAGAGATTTCAAAGCAGGTTGCGGACCTCGATAGACAAGACATCGTCTTTGAAGCGATGGCCAAGCGCTGCGGCGCCGTCGTCACCGCCGATCTGGACGAGGCTTTTCAGCTTGCCAATGACTATGCCGCCGAGCACCTCTGTCTGCTGGTCGCCGATCCCTGGTCCTGGATCGGCCAAGTGCGTAACGCTGGCGGCATCTTTCTTGGCGAACACTCATACGAGGTGCTGGGCGACTATGTCGCGGGACCCAGCCATGTCATGCCCACCGGCGGCACGGCTCGTTTCGCCTCGCCCTTGAATCTGCTGCACTTCGTCAAAGTGACCAGCTTGATCGCGCTCGACAGAGCCAGCGCGCTGGCGCTCAGCCGATCGGCCGAGACCCTGGCAAAAGCCGAAGGCCTGACGGCCCATGCGGCGGCGGCAAGGCTGCGCCGAGAGCGGGACGCGCCATGAGCGAAAAGGCGCGCATCCGCCGCGATATCGAGTCCATGAGCGCCTATACGCCGACCACGTCGCTCGATGTCTTTGCCGAGCGACTGGGCATGGACGTCCGCGACTTGATCAAGCTGGACGCCAACGAAAACCCCTTTGGTCCCTCCCCACGCGTCAGGGAAGCGCTGGCGAATCTGCGGCATATAAATGTTTATCCCGATCCCGAATCGAGCCGCCTGCGCGAGATGCTGGCGGAATACATCGGCGTTTCCGGCATTTCCAAAGAGCGGATTCTTTGCGGCGCCGGCGCTGATGAGCTGATCGAGATCATTTTGCAGCTTTTCATCGAGCCGGGCGATGTCGTCATTAACACGCCCCCGACCTTCGCCATGTACGGCTTTGACGCGCCGCTCTATCACGGTCGGGTGGTTGATGTGTACCGCCGCGCGGATTTCTCGCTTGATGCGGATGAGATTGAAAGCGCCGTGCGGCGGCATGACGCCAAATTAGTTTTCCTCTGTTCGCCCAACAACCCCAGCGGGGACATGATCGACGCCGGCGACATTGACCGCCTGCTCGAGTTGCCGACGACCATCGTGGTCGACGAAGCCTATATCGAGTTCGCCGAGAGGGAAAGTTTGGTCGCCCGCGCCGGCGACGCGCCCAACCTCATCGTCTTGCGCACCATGAGCAAGTGGGCGGGGCTGGCCGGCTTGCGCGTCGGCTATGGCGTCTTCCCGAGCGAGCTCATGCCGCAGCTCTGGAAGATCAAACAGCCCTATAATGTCAACTTGGCAGCCGATATCGCCGCCCGGGCGTCGCTGCAAGACGTCGATTTCTTGATGACCCGGGTCGAAACACTGGTCAAAGAGCGGGCGCGCATGGAAATCGCTTTCGCCGAATTGCCGATGCTGTCGCCCTATCCGAGCCAGTCCAACTTCGTGCTCAATCGCGTCATCGGCATGTCCGCCCAGGACTTCCGCGATCGCCTGGCGCGGGCTGGCATCATCGTGCGCTATTACAACAAGCCGCGCCTGGAAGACCATATTCGCATCAGCGCAGGCACGCCAAATCAGGTCGACCGCCTCCTGCAAGTTTTGACGCAACTGGCGACAGCATAGACGCGGCGGCTACAGGGCAATTGCATCAAAATGTGGCGACTGACATGGTACGAAATTGGACTGATTA
>JAPPMO010000017.1 GCA_028873975.1 Chloroflexota bacterium | reverse complement strand
TTAGTAGCGGACAAGCCTTGTAGGGGCGACATACCATGTCGCCCGAAACCACAAGTCGCGGCAGCAGCGGGCGACCAGATTGGTCGCCCCTACATGGCTCACTTTTCGTTGCACGACTTACTTGGATTTACTTCTGTGGCAAAATACCGCGCGACATACTCGGTACAGAGACAAATCCATCGACATAGACACTTACAAGTCGTTGAGAATTTGGCTTCGGCGAAACACTGCTGTACACTCACAGGATATTGTAAATTGTAGATTGATAGCTGGGCGAATGTCATGACAAATATAAGCGCGGAAAGAGAAGGACTTGTTGACGGCATGCCGCGGGATGAGCGCGGCTATTGGCGGCCGGATAAAGACATCGGCGCGCCCAATCCGGTCTTTTCCTGGCCGCCCAAACCGCTTGACGCGGCCAAATGGCTGAAGGAATACCTGTGGCCCTTCACGCTCTTCTACATGATTGTGGCGGTTCTGACTTGGCTCTACCTGACGCCGGAGATGTCGCGCATGACCGAATTCCGCCCCGGCTGGATGCTGGAAATTTTTCTGCGCAACCAGCTTATGCTGATCGCCTTGGCGACGGTCTTGCACGTTCGCATGTGGACGCAGAAGGCGCAGGGCTATCAGTACAAGTGGTCGCTGAATTGGATGGGCAAAAGCCGTAAATTTCTCTGGAACGATCAGGTACGAGACAATATGTTCTGGAGCATTGCCAGCGCGGGCACGATCTGGACGGCATTTGAGGTCGTTTTGCTCTGGGCTTATGCCAAGGGCCACATCCCCTACATAGACCCGCGCGAGCATCCGGTCAGCTTCGTTCTGATCCTTTTCCTCGCCCCGCTCTGGTACAACTTGTATTTCTATTGGGCGCACCGCTTTCTCCACACCAGGTTCATGTACAAGCTCGTGCATCATGTGCATCACCGGAACATTGATGTCGGACCCTGGTCCGGCGTGTCGCAGCACCCGATCGAACATGTATTCATGTACGCCAGCATGTTGATCCATCCCCTAATCGGCGCGCATCCGCTGAACATGATCTTCCAAGGGCAATTTGTAACCTTCGGCTCCATAGTGGGGCATGGCGGTTTCGAGGAAATTGTCATCAAAGACGGCGTGACGATCTCGTCTTATGGCAACTATTGGCATTCGCTGCATCACCGTTTTTTCGAGTGCAATTACGGCGAACCGACTGTGCCCTTTGATCACCTCTTTGGCACCAACTGCGATGGCTCTCCAGAAGCGCGTGAGAAGATGCTGGCCAGGATGCGCGCCATGCACGGGAGTTGAGTATGTATCGGGGGGCGTGTCCGAGGGCGGAAATGCACCGCCAACGTACTCTTCAACATCATCCTAAAATAACTGGTCGAATTAGAAACGAAATACAGATAGATTATGATCGGCTGTAATGCGCCATAACATAAGGGACTATACAATTACGAATATCATATAGAAGTACCGGGCATCGCTGACTGGGGCATCTTATCCAGGAATAGCTTTTTCATTACGAACGAGGCGCAAAATGAGTGAGAAGAAATCACAGACAAACCAACAAAGACGAAATACAATAACTGCTGATGACTACGGGGGTCTGCCAGTGGCGTCTGGCAGCTCGAAGAATAGTGATCCGCGGTCTGCTACCTATACCCCGCCCTCGCGATCACTACGACCAGCGGAAGAAGCGCTTTTGTTTTCTAAAAAAGCGCAGGATACCGGCCGCTGATTGTTTCTGCTCTGAACGTGATAGCTGCTCGATCTTCGGCCTTATTCTGAACTCCGCAGTCTGGTAGACCTGCGCACAGGCTATTCTGGCACCTGATTCCCAACAATAATTTGAAACTACTGCCTTAGCCTTTGTCAATGCAAGTTGACGCTCGTCGCGGCTGTACGCTACACTTGAAGTCAAAACAGGTTTATGGATCTTGAGGCTAAATTACGATGGCAAATATAAGCGCGGAAAGAGACGGCTTAGTCGACGGCATGCCGCGTGACGAGCGCGGCTATTGGAAACCGGACAAAGACATCGCCCTGCCGAATCCCGTATTCACTTGGCCGCCGAATCCGCGGGCGATCGCCAAGTGGGTCAAAGACTATATCTGGCCCATGAATCTCATTTATATGATCGTGGCGACCGCGACCTGGCTGTTCCTGACGCCGGAAATGGTGCGCATGACTGAATTCCGCGCCGGCTGGATTCTCGAGGTCTTCATCCGAAATCAGGTCATGCTGATTGCCTTGGCGACCGTATTGCACATGCGCCTCTGGTCACAGAAGTCGCAGGGTTATCAATACAAGTGGTCGCCGCACTGGATGAGCAAAAACAAAAAATTCCTCTGGAACGACCAGGTTCGCGACAATGCTTTTTGGAGCAGCGCCAGCGCTGGCACGATTTGGACCGGCTTCGAAGTAGTGATGCTCTGGGCTTATGCCAATGGCATCATCCCCTTCGCGGACCCGCGCCAGCAGCCGCTCTGGTTTATTGTGATTCTCTTGCTCGTGCCGCTCTGGCGGGATTTCCACTTCTACTGGGCGCACCGCTTGCTGCATGTGAAGTTCTTCTACAAGATCGCCCATTATGTGCACCACAAGAATATCGACATCGGGCCCTGGTCTGGCTTGTCCATGCACCCGATCGAGCACCTGCTTTACTACACCTGCATGTTGATCCACTGGGTCGTGGCTTCGCATCCCATCCACATGATGATGAATGGGCAGCACGCCACTTTCGCCGCCATTCTGGGTCATGGCGGCTTTGATGAGTTCGTGGTCAAAGACGGGGTGAAGGTCCCCTCGGGCGCCTCCTACTACCATTCGCTGCATCACCGCTATTTCGAGTGCAACTACGGCGAGATGGGCATGCCCTTCGACCACTGGTTCGGCACCAGCCACGATGGCAGCCCGGAAGCGCGGGAGCGGATGCTGGCGCGGAAGCGGGCTATGCACGGGAGTTGATGACGCGACAAATACCCAATTTTCCGCTCACCGGACGGTGTTGAAAATCGCATAAACCCCCACCCCAAACCCCTCCCCGAGAGGGAGGGGCTTTAACGACTTAGTAGGGTTCAGAGAGCTCCCCTTCCCTCATTTTGGGGGTAAGGGGCCGGGGGATGGGGGCAGTATTTCAACGGAGTCTCACCGAGCCGCCCTTACAATTTCTTCACAAGTTGCGCGACTTTGAAACTTACTCGCCGCCGGGACGTAGCATGACCTCGACTGGCTGCCACATGTCGCCGGTGACATCCATGCCATCCATGGCCAGCGAATCCAGCGCCGCCTGAGCCAGGTCGCTGCGGTAGGCATCCATGCCCGGCTCTTCGCTGAGGACCAGACCTTCAATTGAAACGGCTACGGTCTGTGCCCAGAGCGCCTCGTCCATGATGCCGATGCCAGCTGGCGAGGGCCAGATCAACTTGCTGATCTCGTTCAGCTGCCAGGTCTGGTGGCTCTCGCCCAGCGTGGAGCCGTTGTCCAGCACGATGCCGACGCATTCATCGGGATTGTCGCGGCAGTGGATCCAGCCGCGGAAGCTGGCTTTGAGGAAGGCGACGGCGATATCTTCGTTGCCCTCTTGCGCCAGCCAATCGGCGTTGACGAAGACGTGATCCTGCAGCATGGCTGTGCCGACATCGTTGAAGTCGATCACGTTCAGGTCTTCCGGCTGGTAGAGCTCGCCGGTATCGGGATTGACCGCTTCCAGGACCTGCGCGTATTCGTTGTAGGTCATGGCTTGCGCGGCGTCCAACTCGCCATTGAGCAGCAGGGACATATCGAAGGGCTGCTGGATGACGGTGACGTCATCGGCGTTTTCCGGGTCGATATCGACCGCGCGCATGGCGGCGAAGAGCTCGTGTTCGTTGCCGAAGCCCCAGGTGCCGATGCGCATGCCGGCGAAGTCGTCGACCGATTCGATGCCGGTATCGACGAAGGAGACTTCGAGCGTGCCGCTGCGCTGGAATACCTGGGCGATATTAACCAGATCGGCGCCGCGCTCGTTGGATTCCAGCACCTTGGGCACCCAAGCCAGGCCGAATTCGGCGCCGCCCGATGCCACAACCTGCTGCGGCACGATCTCGACCGCGCCTTCCAGAATGGTGACATCCAAGCCTTCGTCTTCGTAGAAGCCGAGGTCAACGGCGGCGAAGTAGCCGGCGAATTGCGATTGCGCCACCCACTGCAACTGCAGCTTGACGGGGGTCAGATGGCCATCCGCCGTCGTGACGGAGACCCCAACCAAAATAACCAGTACAACAAGTAAAGCAACTCTTTTGCGCATTACGGATTACCTCCTTGAACATTAAACCAATGCACAACCGTGATCGGCCTCATTATACCGAAATCACGGGCCAAACCTAAAGTAGACCTTGCCCTATCCCGCCACGCGCAAGGACGCGTGCCAGGGCATCAGCCGCCGCTCGGCAAGCAGCACGGCCAGATAGAAAGCGATGCCGATGATCGACGCCATCATGATGGCCGTCCAGGCTTTGGCGAAATCGAAGGCTCCGGCTTCCTGCGTGATATAAACGCCCAGGGTCGCGCGCGGTCCCCCGAAGAATTCCGCGACCACCGCGCCGATCAAGCTCAGGGCGCTGGCCAGACGCAAGGCGCTGAAAATGAAAGGCAGGGCGTTGGGGATGCGCAAGCTGAACATGATGCGGGCTGGCGTCGCCGCGTAGGATTGCATCAATTCCAGTTGCCCGGCGTCGACCAGCGTCAAGCCGCGCACGGTGTTGATCATGGTGGGGAAGAAAACGATGATGGCGACAATCGCCATCTTGGAAGCCGGGTTGGTGATGCCGAACCAGTTGTTCATGATGGGCGCGAAGGCGATGATCGGCACCGAATTGGCGGCGATGGCGAAGGGCATGGTCGCTTCGCTGATGATGGTCCAGCGCGCGGTGATAAGCGCCATCAGGATGCCGCCCCCGCAGCCGATGACAAAGCCGCCAAAAGCCTCCCAAAATGTCGCCCCGCTGGCTTCAAAGAGCAAGGATCCCTCGTCCGGCGCCAGCCACAAGTTGACCTGGAGCATGAACTCGCTGAAGATAGCCGAGGGTTTGGGCAAGAGGAATTGCTGAATATCGAAGAGCAGAACGATGACTTCCCACAATACGATGACGCCCAGAGCCACAGCGATCGTCGGGCTGTAATAGCGCAGCCGGCGATTGATTCGCTGCGTCAATGAGGGGGCCTTTTCGTTGGCAAGCGCCATCTCTATTCCTCATGGGGCTGCGAGCCCGAGCCGATCGCGTCGCGCAGCAACTCGCGGACCTCGGACAGCATTTTATGATAAGCGGGATCGCTGCGCGTCGTGAAATCACGCGGATAAGGCAGGTCGTTGCTGACAATTTTTGTGATGCGCCCGGGCCGCGGCGACATCACGACGACGCGGTTGGACAGGAAGATCGCCTCGGAAATGCTATGCGTAACGAAAATGACTGTCTTGCCGGTCTGTTCCCAGATTCGCAGCAACTCCAGGTTCATGCGCTCGCGGGTGAACTCGTCGAGCGCGCCGAAGGGTTCATCCATCAGCAGGATTGAAGGATCAAAGGCGAGAGCCCGGGCGATGGAAACGCGCTGCTGCATGCCCCCGGAAAGCTGCCAGGGATAATGCTCGGCGAAGGCGCCCAATTCGACCATTTCCAGCATTTCTCGCGTGCGCTTTTGCCGTTCGTCTTTGGCGTATCCCATAACCTCCAGCGGCAATTGCACATTCTTGGTTACGCTGCGCCAATCGTAGAGCGTTGCCGCCTGAAAGACCATGCCGTAATCGCGATCCAGCCGAGCGGCGCGAGGTGATTTGCCATTGACCAGCAAGTCGCCGGAGGTGGGCTGCAGCAAGTCGCCCACCAGCCGCATCAGCGTCGATTTTCCGCAGCCGGAAGGACCGATCAACGAGATGAATTCCCCGCTCTCAACGTTCAGGTTGATGTCTTGCAAAGCGATCAGCTCTTCGTCCGCGCCCGGGTTGAAGATCTTGTTGATGCCCTGTGCCGCGATGGCGACGCCTTGCTCAGCTGTCATGGCCTTGCTCTACTCCAAGTCCAGTGGTCGGATGCGAAAGCGCAGCACAAAACGCTCGGTCAGGTTGACCGCCACAAAAAACAGAATGCCCACAGCCGCGGCCATGACAATGGAAGCCCAGAGTTTTGGCGTCGAGATCATACTGTAATCGGAACTGAAATCGAGAATGGCGCGTCCCAGGCCTTCGCCAATGCCCGAGGGCAATTCGCCGATGATGGCGCCGACAACGCTGGCCGTGGCGGAGACTTTCAAGGCGGTAAAGATATATGGCAAAGCGGCGGGGAAGCGCAGCTTCCACATGATAGTCCAGCGGCTTGCGGCGTAGGAGCGCATCAACTCGATCTGTGCCGGGTCCGGCGAACCCAAGCCGCGCAGCGTGTTGATCGTGACCGGGAAGAAGGTCAAGTAGGCTGCGATCACCGCGACGGACAATTGACTCGCGCCCAGCCAGATCACCACCATGGGCGCAATCGCCAGAATCGGCACCGTCTGCGACGCCACCACATAAGGCAGCAAGCCCCGTTCCAGCAAGCGGGAATGGGCGAATAGCGAACCGAGGGCGAAACCCAATACCGCGCCAAAAATGAAACCCAATAAAGCCTCGCTGAACGTGTACAGGCCGGCGTCGCTCAAAATGCGCAGCAGCAAAAACTCGCCATTGCGCCGAGCCGGTTGCAGGAACGCTTCGGCGATCATCTGCAAATGCGGCAGGTTGAGATCATTCAGAATCTTCAAGTCAAGCAGCACCAGGTTGCGCGGCAGGTTAAGGAACTTGACATCGGCGAAATCGCTCTCGACTGTCGCGATCTTGCGGTCCATGATCGCGCGAACGGCGCTTAATTCCTCCGCGTCTTCCGCGCGGACCGCCAGGCTCAAGCGCCCCGGGAAAGCCGGCGCGATCGGCAAGAATGCAAAGCCTTGCGCGCGATCCAGCGTCTTCATATAGCGCAGGTTGACCCAAGGCAGCGGGCGATCCGCCGAAGCGCCCCTGCCCGCTTCTTGCGGCGGGTGCGGGGGCATGAGATCGTCAAGATCTTTGCGATCGGCCACGACGACATCAATCTCACCCGCTGCAAGAGCCAGCAATGCCTCATCCAACGACGGGCGGCGTTCATAGGACCAGCTCGCCTGCGGCAGCAGCAGCTTGTAATTGACGGCATCGGCGAAGGACTTGCTGGCCTCCCAGCCCAGCATAAGCAGCGAGAGCGCCAGGAAGAATCCGGCAACGCGGCCGATCTTGCCCGGCGAAAGCGCCAGCGCCGCCAGCACAGCCAGCATCGCCAGCAAGAGCCGCGCCAGCTCGCTGCTGCCCTCGAGGGCCGGTATCAAAAACAGCAGGGCATCCAATAGCAGAAGCGCCGCGAAATAGATCTTTTGCGCGGCCAGCGGTCGAGCGAATTGCGCCGCTAATGCAATCAGCAAGATTAGCGCGATCAAACCGAGGTAGGCGCCGCGCATATTGCTTATGCTGTTGAACAAGACAGCAGGATCTAATGCTTCGGCGCCGAGTTCATCCGCCCAATGATCAGCGTATTGCGCCAGGGGCGAGCGGATTTCCTCGGGATCTTTTTCGCTTTGCGCCGCCATCCAGATCGCCAAGCGACCCAATGTCGACTCTGCTTGTATGGCATCGTCAAAACTTGAACTGTTATATTGCGCCAGCAAGCCGAGTACCAAGCCGAGCGCGACAAGGGTCAAGCCCAGCAGAAGCGGTTGTCTGAATCTCCGCGTCCAGATCCCTGGTGACGCTGTTACCCCGAAAGTTACGGCCATAAACAGTTGTTTCGCTCAAGTCTCATCAGTTTTTGGTCTTGCCCTGTCGAGATGCCGATCCCAGCCAGATTCATTCCCTTGTATGGCTGCCGAATTGCCGTCCGCGCTGAAAGCCTGCTCGAGGCGGCAATACAGCTATGACACCTCGATCAAAGCGCGTCCAATAATATCCATCGCCGCGTCCATGTCCTCCGCCGTCACATTCAGGTGCGGGGCGATGCGCACGACGTTCCCGTATAAGCCGCCCTTGCCCAGCAGCAAGCCCATATCCTTGCAGGTATCAACAAAAGCGGCGGTACGCGCCGCGTCCGGCTCAATGCCGCCTGCCTTGACGATTTCCAGCGCTTGCATCAGCCCCATGCCGCGGGCCTCGCCAATGATGGGAAACTCGGCGGCGAACTCGCCCAGTTTTTCCGCCATTCGCGCGCCCTGGACCGCGCAGTTGCTCGGCGTATCGCGCGCTTCCATGTATTCAATGGTCGCTAGTGTGGTCGCCATGGTGACCGGGTTGCCGCCAAATGTCGAGAAGGTCAAGCCACCCACGGCATCGGCGATTTCCGGCGTGGCGATGGTGCAGCCGATGGGGCTGCCATTGCCCATGCCTTTGGCGAAGGTCATGATATCCGGCTCGACGCCCCATTGTTCAATGCCGAACCACTTGCCGCCGGTGCGCCCCCAACCGGTCTGCACTTCATCGGAGATGAAGACGCCGCCAGCTTCCCGCACGATGGGCAAGATGCGTTTGAAATAGTCGGCGGGCGGGACAATGAACCCGCCAGCGCCCTGAATCGGTTCAGCCATGAAAGCGGCGATGCGCCCTTCGGTAGAGGTGGCGATGGTTTCTTCCAGATCCGCCACACAAAGATCGACTACTTGTTCCGCCGTCAAGCCGGCCGGCGCGCGCAAAGTATAGGGATTGCGCACATGCTTGACATAGGGATCGACTACCCCGCCCAAGCGCCAGGGTCCCTGCGCGGACAGGCTCATCGCCAGCATCGAGCGTCCCGAATAGGCGTGGCGCAGGGTGATGATGACGGGATTGCCGGTATACATCCGCGCAGCGAGCACGGCGGTCTCGTTGGCTTCGGTGCCGCTGTTGGTGAAGAAGCACTTAGCCAGGCGGCCCGGGGTCAGGGCAGCCACTTTTTCCGCCAGGGCGACCATGCTCTCGTTGACATAGATGGTGGAGGTATGCTGGACCTTTTGCAGCTGGGCGATGGTCCGTTCGGTGATTTCGTCATTGCAATGACCCACCGAGACCGTCAAAATGCCGCCGAAGAAGTCCAGGTAACGCAGCCCGTCAACATCCCAGATGTATTGATCTTTGGCGTGATCAACCACCAGCGGGCTGTCGCCGTGATAGGGACTTGCCGCCGGGAACATCACTTGCTGGTAGCGTTCAAGAATCGCTGCCGAGTTGCTCATCCATGTTCTCCCGTTATTCGTTATCGATGCGCTCAATACTCTCGCCAATTGCTTTGGCTCTTGCATGACACTCGAAAAATCGCCTATAGTATAACACATTCCAACAAACTGTCTAATAAATAGGGTAAATTTGCTACACTTTGTACAAAATATGCTTTGGCTCGGCGCGCGATTTCAAGGTCTAGCCATGCGACCTGCCAACTGTCTGCGATGCCGCCCGGGATGCCAAGAATCTACGGATTTTGCCAATAAACCATTGTACAATAGCTGCATGGCGTATCCAACTTTTCAATCGGGCGACATAATGTTGCCAAAAGTAAAGCAGCTTAGTGTGAGGAGCGATTCATGAGCAGGACCATCAAGAACTATATTGACGGCGAATGGGCCGAGTCCGGCGCGGCGGCTTTGCTGCCGGTGCATGACCCGGCGACTTGCGAGCATCTCGCCGACTGTCCGGATTCCAGCGCGGCGGATGTTGATCTGGCTGTGCGCGCCGCCAAAGCGGCTTTCGACGAATGGCGCAGCACGCCCGTCCTCGTGCGCGCGCAGTACATGCACCATTTCAAAGTCATGGTCGAGGACAACTTTGAAGCGATCTCGCGCATTGTCGTCAAGGAACACGGCAAGACCATGGACGAAGCGCGCGGTGAAGTCCGCCGCGGCATCGAAAGCATCGACTTCGCCATGAGCGTGCCGGTGCTCATGCGCAGCGATGGCTTGGAAGATATCAGCTCCGGCATTGACGAGACCACCGTGCGCCAGCCGGCTGGCGTCTTCGCCGCCATTACCCCTTTCAATTTTCCCTTTATGGTGCCGCTTTGGTTCTTGCCGACAGCCATCACCTGCGGCAATACCTTCATTTTGAAACCATCGCCGCAGACGCCCTTGAGCACGGAATTCCTGTTCGAAATGCTCGACGAATTGGACTTGCCCGAAGGCGTGGTCAATTTAGTGAATGGCGCTGTGCCGTCGGCGACGGCGCTGATGGAGCATCCCGATGTCACGGGCGTCTCCTTCGTTGGCTCAAGCGCGGTGGCCAAGATCATTTACGAGACCTGCACCCGCAACGGCAAGCGCGTGCAAGCGCAGGGCGGCGCCAAGAATTACATCGCTGTGATGCCCGACGCCGATATCGAAGCCAGCGTCCGAAACATCCTGGGCGCGGCCTACGGCTGCGCCGGTCAACGCTGCCTGGCTGCTGCCGTGGCGGTTGGCGTCGGCGATGCCTACGATGCCCTGAAAGACGAGCTGGCAAAACAGGTCGCCAACCTCAAGGTCGGCTATGGCTTGGATGAAAGCACGCAGATGGGTACGGTCATCAGCGACAGCGCCAAGGAACGCATCGAATCCATGATCGCGCAGAGCGCGACGGAGGGCGCGGACCTGGTTGTAGAC
Organism: Chloroflexota bacterium; assembly: GCA_028873975.1. Lineage (GTDB taxonomy): Bacteria > Chloroflexota > Anaerolineae > Aggregatilineales > Phototrophicaceae > UBA6055. The sequence continues at coordinate 58,038 of JAPPMO010000017.1, read as the reverse complement.
GGGCGCGACTACACTGTCGACGGCTTTGAGAACGGGTCCTGGGTCGGTCCCACCTTGATCGCGGACGTTCAGCCCAATACGACTATGGCGGATGAAGAGGTCTTCGGTCCGGTCCTGGCGCTGATGAAAGCCGACAGCTTTGACGACGCTGTCGATATCATCAACCAGAGCCGCTATGGCAATGCCGCCAGCATCTTCACCAGCAACGGCAAAAACGCGCGCGAGTTCAAGTACAACGTGAATGCCGGCAATATCGGCGTCAACATCGGTGTGGCGGCGCCTTCGGCATCCTTCCCCTTCGGCGGACAAAAGGATTCTTTCTTCGGCGATCTCCACGGACAGGGCATGGATTCGATCGAGTTTTATACCGAGCGCAAGATCGTCATTGAAAGATGGGTATAGGGTTGTCCATGTCATCACTGAACACCTTCGGCGCGATCCTCAGCTACGCGGTCGAGATGGAAGCGCAACTCTGTGACTGGTACGGCGGCATCGGAGAATCAGCCAAGGCGAAAGCGGCTGACAAGCGCCGAAAGAAGCTGGAACGGGTCCGTCGGGAAAATGTGGTAGAGATCACCCTGGAACCGATCGAAGGGCTGGAGGCGGCGGATTACACGCTCGACCTGAGCGATGTTTCCACGGCGGGGCAAGCCGCCGTGGAAAACATCGCCGCGCGCTTTTATCGAGACGTGGCGCCCAAGATCAATGTGCGCGCGGCGCAGCGCGCCCTGGAGCGTTGCGGCAGGGAGCATGCGCCATAGGCCGATTGCAGCCGCTCGGCGCGTAACCGGCGATAAGGTCACAGGAATGTCCCGCTCACGCAAAATCGCAAGCGTTCTCGTTGCATAAGCGACGCGCTATAGGCAAACAGGGCGATCAATCCGGTCGCCCGCTTCTGGAGGCAGCCATGAAGACCATAGAAAGCATCAATTTGATTTACCGTGACCCGAATGTGCGTGGCGGGCGTCCCTGCTTGGTTGGCACGGGTCTGCGAGTCATGGACATCGTTATGGAGCGGCAACACGGCGAGGCAGACCCGGAAAAGATCGCCGCAATCTATGAAATCCCGGTTGGCGGCGTGTATGCCGCATTGGCGTACTATTACGAGCACAAGGAAGAAATCGACAAGGACATACAGAAAGACGACGACTACATTCGACATGTGAAAGGCGAGACGCTTGGACGCCAACCAAGTTAGCTATTTCATAGATGAAAACATGCCGCCTAGCGTAGCCCGGCAATTAAAAGCGAGTGGCATTGATGTCTCGTCGGTACATGAATTGGAGATATTTGGCGAGGGCGACCCAAACTTGCTGGAATTAGCCACGGAAGAAAAGCGCGTGATTTGTACTCGCGACGCCGATTACGTGAGGATGGCGCGAGCGGGCGCGCAACATGCCGGGATAGTATTCTTCGAGAAGGGTCAACGCGATATTGGCTACATGGTACGAAGTCTGCGCGAACTTGCTGACGACAAGGATGCGTCCGAAATGAGAAACCTTGTCGAGTTCCGCTAGGGCCGGACAGAATTACAGAAGAAAGCGGAGTATGACATGGCGCGCGTAATTGAAAGCATCAATTTGATTTGGCGCAGGCCCGGCTGTCGCAGGGGGCGACCGACTATCATCGGCCGTGGGCTGAAAGTGAAGCGCATCGTCTTTGACTATCAATATAGTGAAAGGAGCGCATCGCCGGAGGAAATCGCCGAGCGATACAAAGCGACCCCGGCGCAGGTCTATGCGGCGATTGCTTATTATCACCAACATAAGTCGGAGATCGATGCCGATATCGCTGAAGACTTGCGCTTCGACGAACGTTTGAAATCGGAAGGGCCGGAAGCGGCAGTGGCATCTCGAGTACTCATTGACGAGCCCGAAGAAGCAAGCATTGAAAGCCTGACTCTTATCAGCCGTAACACCGACCAACATCACGGCAGCCCGTGTATTGACGGCACACGCTTGCGCGTGGCGGATATTGTCGTGGAGTGGCGTTACGGAGTGAATGAGCCCGAACTTATCGCCGAAAAATATGATCTATCACTTGATCAGGTATTTGGCGCATTGGCCTATTATCACGAGCGCTCGACCGAGATCGACAGCGAAATTGAATATGTCAGCTGCTTTGACGAGCGTTGGAAGGCGGAAGGTCTTGTCCCAGAGCAGATTACGCTTTTACCTGGATGAAAACATGGATCCCGAAATAGCAAAGCAATTACGGGAGCGCGGGATAGATGCCCTGGCAGCGCGCGACGAAAAGATGCTAAAGATTGGCGATCTGAGACAACTGAGTTTTGCCGCAGAAGCTGGTCGGGTACTCTGTACAGAAGATTCGGACTTCACCGATCCGTCTTTCTTCAGTTTTGAACACAATGGCATCGCCTATTTTCCCAACAGCAATCTCGGCATCGGTTATGCCGTCAATGCCCTGGAAAACCTCCACCGCAGCGAAACTCCGGAGAACATGAAGAACAGTCTCAGATTCATGTGAAGCGCCGAAGAAAGGACACCCCATATTGCCAACCGACGTAGCGCGCGCCGCGCAGCTGTAAGCCACCTGGATCGGCGACATTTTTAGCTTCTTCATGGGGGGAAGCGGCCGGGGCTGAGGGCATTCAAAAAAAAGGAGCGAAAAATGGACTTCGGCATCACATTCAAAGGCGATATTTCTCCCAAGCGCACGGTGGCGCTGTGCAAGCAAGCGGAAGTCGCCGGATTCAAATACGGCTGGTTCTTCGATTCGCATGTGCTGTGGCGCGAATGTTATTTGACCATGGCATTGTGCATGGCGCAGACCGAGGACATGATCTACGGACCGCTGGTGACCAATCCGGGCGTGCGGGAATGGTCTGTGGCGGCCAGCATGTACGCCACGCTGGCTGTGCAAAGCGGCAACCGCATCGAGATCGGCATCGGCCGCGGCGACAGCTCGCGGCGCATGCTGGGCAAAAAGCCCATGACCGTCGCCAATATGGAACGATTTGCCGATGTCCTGCGCGGATTGGTCCGCGGCGACGAGGTCGCTTACGATGACACATCGGCGCGGTTCCCCTGGGCCAATGGCTATGAAATCCCGATCTGGATCGCGGCTTATGGACCCAAAGCGCTGGCGGGCGCGGGTCGCTCTGGCGATGGCTTGGTGATTCAGCTGGCAGACCCGGGCTTGGTCAAGTGGTTCTCCCAGCAGGCGATCGCTGACGGCGAAGCAGCGGGAAAAGATATGTCGAATTATCAGATCATGTCGGCGGCGCCGGTTTGGATCGGGGATATGGACAAGGCGCGGGAACAAACGCGCTGGTTCCCGGCCATGGTGGGCAATCATGTGGCGGATATCGTCGAGCGCTATGGCATGGACAGCCCGGATATACCCGAGAGCTTGACCGCCTACATTGAAGGACGCAAGGGTTACGACTACAAGGAACACGCCGACAAGGACGCGGACCATCTCGACTTTATCACGGAAGACATCGTCGACGCCTTTGGCATCCTGGGCAGCGTCGACGACCACATCGCCAAGCTGAAGGACCTGGAAGCAGCCGGCGTGACGCAGTTCAACATCTATCTGATGTGTGGTGAAGAAGAGCGCATCGTGGCAGAATACGGCGAGAAGATCATCCCGGCATTTCGCTAGGGCGCAAAATCAGTTCAGGGAGGGCATACGGAATCATGGTTGTCGAACGCATCCGCCAGATGACCGTCGAAGAGTACTTCGCCTTTGATGAAGCCAGCGAATACAAGAACGAATACATTGACGGCGAGGTAGTTCCGATGACGGGTGGGACAGTCAATCACGATTCACTCATTGTAAATACGATCGTCGCGCTCTGGCAGCGCCTGAGCCGAAGCGGTTGCCAAGTACATGCCGGGCATGTGCGCCACAGCGTCAGCCCTACGCGCTATCTCTATCCCGACGTAAGCGTCGTCTGCGGCGCGCCGGAAACCGATGAGCGCTCGTTGAACCTGTTTAACCCCCTTCTGGTCGCCGAGGTGACTTCGCCTTCCTCGATGGATTATGACCGCGGCAGCAAGCTGCGCTATTATCAAAGCATCAAGTCGCTGCAAGTGATTCTGGTCATTGACCAGTATGAGGCGCTTGTAGAAGTTTGTGCGCGCGGCGCAAGCGGCTGGCAGACCCATTCATACACGGGCCTGGATGCCGTCATCCCGCTGGCGGCGCTGGGTTGCGACTTGCCATTGGCAGAGATATATAGGGGTATTTCCTTCTAGCTAGCGCACTCACTAAGGAGAAGAAAATGGGAACATTATTTGTGAACGGAACCATCATCACCGCCAGCGACCAGGTCCGCGCCGATGTCCTGGTCGAAGGCGAGATCGTCACGCTGATCGGCCGCGACCTCAAAGGCGACAATCACGAAGTCGTTGACTGCGCGGGCAAGTATCTGCTGCCCGGCGGCATCGACGTGCACACCCACCTCGACCTGCCCTTCGGCGGCACCATCAGCAATGACGACTTTGATGTCGGGCATAAGGCGGCGGCTTTCGGCGGCACCACCACGCATATCGACTTCGTGGTGCAGCCCATCGGCGGCAGCCTGCGCGACGGGCTGGAGACCTGGCGGGCGAAATCCGAGCATCTCGCCCAGATCGACTATGCCTTCCACATGGCGGTCACCGACCTCAACGACGCTGTCATGGAAGAAATCCCGACCATGCTCGACGAGGGCATCACCAGCTTGAAGCTCTTCATGGCTTACAAGAATGTCTTCCAAATTGACGACGCGACCTTGTTCAACACCATGCGCGTGGCCGCCGACAACGGCATGATCGTCATGGTCCACGCCGAAAATGGCGATGTCGAGGCGGCGCTGACGCCGGCGCTGCTGGCGGAAGGCAAAACCGACCCGGTTTATCACGCCGCGTCGCGCCCGCCGGAGATCGAAGGCGAAGCCACCAACCGCGCCGTGGTCATGTCCGGCATGACCGGCTGCCCGCTTTATGTGGTGCACATGACCTGCGAACCGGCCATTGAAGCGCTGCGGCGCGGACGCGCGCTGGGCTATCCCGTCATGGGCGAGACCTGCGTGCAGTACTTCTTCCTCACCGTCGACGATCACATGGCGCTGCCCGGGTTCGAAGGGTCGAAGTACGTCTGCTCTCCGCCGATCCGAACTGTGCATGATCACGGCATCCTTTGGCAAGCCGTCCGCGATGGCACGCTGCAGATCGTCAGCACCGACCATTGCGATTTCTGGTATGACGGCGGGCACGGTCCCTGGGCAGAATGGAATGAGCGGACCGGCGGAACGGATTGGACCAGCTACGAAAAACAAGACCCGTCTTATCGCCGGCCGGGCAAAGAGCTGGGCTTGGGCAATTTCGCCAAGATCCCCAACGGCATGCCCGGGCTGGAAGACCGCATGATGGTGATGTGGCAGGCCGGCGTCAACAGCGGGAAGCTCTCGCCCTCGCGCTTTGTGGAACTGCATTGCACGAACCCGGCGCGCGTCTTCGGCATGTACCCGCGCAAAGGCACCATCGCCGTGGGTTCGGACGCTGATCTTCTGGTATGGGATCCGCAGAAGGAACACAGCATCAGCGCGGCCACGCACCACATGCGCGTCGATTACAACTGCTACGAAGGCATGACCGTCAAAGGGATGCCGGTACAGGTTTATCAGCGGGGGGTGAAGCTGGTCGATGGCGAGACCTGGCTGGGCAGCAATGGCGCCGGGCAGTTCATCAAGCGGGAGGCTGGCGCGCCGGTGCTGTAGCGCGCGTCGGTCGAGAACGAATAAGCAAGGGGACAACTGTGCTGCCCCTTGCTTGTCATGCTCCACGAACTTTTGAAACGCGCCTAGCCACATGCTATGATAATCATGATCTTCCCTTGAGCGCTGGAGGCAGCAATGGAAGTTAAAGAGCGCGTTTTCGATGTGGACGAGTTTTGGCGCTTCGTCAACCAGCCAGAAAACGTCGATAAACACTTTGAGTTGATCAATGGGGAAATCATTGAAATGGCGCCACCGGGTTGGGAGCATGGAACGCTAGCTGGTGAGATTTATCATTATTTCCGACTCTATGACCCAAAGCGAAGTTTAGGCCATCCTACAGTGGACGCAGGATTTTACCCGGCCGACGACCGTAGCATCGTGCTCTCCCCTGATGTAGCTTTCACAAGCATCAAACGCGCCCCGGAACGCGAATTCAAGAAATGGGCGCCCCTTATGCCCGACATTGCTGTTGAAGTGCAGTCGCCTAGCAACACACTGGCGGAATTGAGACGCAAAGCGGCCATCTATCTGAATCACGGCACCCAGCTGGTGTGGATTGTAATTCCGAAAAAGAAGTCCGCGGAAGTCTGCCGGCTTGATGGCGATGGCAATGTCCAAAGCGAATTCATTGGCGCGGACGGCAGTCTCTCTGGTGAAGAAGTCCTGCCCGGCTTTGAGCTCGAGCTGTCCGTGCTATTTTCATGATACGAAGCAAGCGCGCAAGCAAAAGCGCGGGTCAGTTCATCAAGCGGGAGGCTGGCGCGCCGGTGCTGTAAATGACATGAGCCAAGCCAATTTTGCCAGCGGCACAGTCTGGACCGGCGACAACCTGCCCGTCATGCGCGGCCTCAACAGCGGCTGCGTCGACCTCATCTACCTCGACCCGCCCTTCAACTCCAACGAGGACTACGCCGCGCCCATCGGCAGCCAAGCGGCCGGCGCCGCCTTCAAAGACACCTGGACGCTCTCCGACATCGACGTCTACGAACATGGCGAACTGGCGGAGCGCAGTCCCGCCGCATACGCCGTGATTGACGCCGCGCGCCAGACCCACGGCAAGAGCATGATGAGCTATCTCATCATGATGGCGGTGCGTCTAATAGAAATGCGGCGCATCTTGAAGCCGACGGGCAGCATCTATCTGCATTGCGACGACACTGCCAGCCATTATCTCAAGCTGCTGATGGATGCGGTATTTGGGGCGCGCAACTATCGCAATACGATTGTTTGGAAGCGGACAAACGCAAAAGGGCTCACGAGCAAGAACTTGCCCAACAACCACGACATCCTGTTTCGCTACTCAAAATCTGAAAAGTGGACATGGAATCGGCAATATGCTCCGTATGATCCAGATTATGTGGACAAGTTCTATAAACATGTCGAAGAAGAAACAGGACGGCGCTATACATTAGGCGACCTTGTAAATCCAAATCGAAACAGACCCAATCTGACTTATGAGTTTCTTGGCGTTGAACGGGTCTGGCGTTGGGAAAAAGAGAGGATGCAGAAAGCCTACGAAGAAGGCATCGTTGTCCAAGCGAAGCCAGGCGCTGTTCCCCGCCAGAAACGCTACCTGGACGAACAGAAGGGGGCGCCGCTTGGTTCTGTTTGGTCGGACTTAAAGCCCATTCAATCACAAGCCCGGGAACGCACTGGCTACCCCACGCAAAAGCCGCTTGCCCTGCTGGAACGCATCGTCGAAATCTCCAGCAACGAAGGCGATATCGTCTTCGACCCCTTCTGCGGCTGCGCGACGACGCTGGTCGCAGCCGACCGCTTGAACCGCGACTGGGCCGGCATCGACCTGTCGCCACTAGCGGTCAAGCTGGTCGACCAGCGCATCCGCGACGACCGCGGCGCGCTTTGGGGCGGCGTCATCGTCCGCGATGATCCGCCGCTGCGCAGTGACATGGGCAAGCTGCCCAATTATCGCACGCACCGCCACCGCCTCTATGGTGAGCAGGAAGGTGTCTGCGCCGGCTGCGACACGCATTTTCCCTTCAAGGTCATGGAAGTCGACCATATCCTGCCGCGCGTCCAAGGCGGCAGCGACCACTACGAGAACTTGCAGCTGCTCTGTACGCATTGCAACAAGAGCAAGGGCGGCAAGACGATGGCTGAGTGGCGGGCGGCTCAAGCCGGCTAGGCGCGCTCGAGGATGAAAGGCAAAGAATTATGTCGCACAGCATGACCATGAAAATCTGGCAAGGAAAATATGACATCGATGATGTTTGGGAAATCGTGCACCGGCCGGAAAATGATGACAAGCGATTCGAACTGCTCGATGGTCAACTCTTCGAATTCCCACTCGCTGGTTTCCAGCACGGAGTTTTGGCTGCCCAAATGGGATTTCATTTGTTCGACGCAAACGAGCGTTTATCCCTAGGCTTGGTCACGGCGCGTTGCGGTTATCACCCGCCCAATGATCGATGGACGCTGTTCGGGCCGAGCGCCGCTTTCACACGAAAGGAGCGCGTACAATACCCTTTAGCCAAGAAGTACGCCGCGAGGATGCCTGATATAGCCGTTGAAATCGCATCGTTCTGCAATCCACTTGACTGGACTCATCGCAAACTGCCCAAATATCTCAAAAACGGCAGTCAACTGGTCTGGATCGTCATCCCCGATTCAGAGAGCGTCGAAGTCTGCCGGCTTGATGCAAATGGCGAGATCCAAAGCGAAGTCATCGACGTCGAAGGCAGCCTCTCCGGCGAGGGTGTTCTGCCCGGCTTTGAGCTTGAGCTGACCAAGCTGTTCGCCTCATAAATCCACCCCCCTAAGCAGCGCCATTCACCCCTTCTTGCACCGCGTCCGCCTGGGCTATAATGCCGCGCATCCTGCAGCGGAATCAGTGGAGGCAAGCCATGCCCCTTACCAGCACTCAACTCAAAATCAGCGACGCGGAATACGGACAGCGCAACGAGCGCTTGCAAGAGATTATTGACGAGCTCGGCCTCAGCGGCTTGGTCCTCTTCGACGCCGACTACATCAAGTATTACACCGGCTTCGCCTTCATCCCCACCGAGCGTCCCATGGCTTATGTCATGAACCGCTCGGGCCAGCGAGCGCTGCTCGTGCCGCGCCTGGAACTGGAACACGCGGCTTCCATGTCCGTCATCGACCGCGTCGCGCACTACCCCGAATATCCCGATCTCAAACACCCGATGCATGTCCTGGCCGATCTGGTCAAAGACATGGGGATTGAGGGCGCGCTCGGCGCTGACAGCGACGGCTATCCCTGGATCTTCGGTTATCGCGGCGAGCCGCTTTCTCAGCTTGCCGGCGGGGAGGTAATCAACTGCCGCGCGCCTATCGAAGACCAGATGATGGTCAAGTCGGAGGCGGAGATCGCCCTGCTGAAGGAAAGCTGCAAATGGGGCAATCTGGCGCATAAACTGTTGCAAAAGTACACGGAAGTCGGCATTGGCGAGGTCGAAGTGTCACAGCGCGCCAGCGGCGAAGCCACGCTCATGATGCTGGACAGCATCGGGCCGATTTGGCGCGGCAACAGCGCATACTACGAAGGCGCCATCGCCGGATATCGCGGCCAGATCGGCCGCAACGCCGCCATCCCGCATGCTTTGACCAGCAATATCAGCTTCCAGGAGGGCGATGTGCTGGTGACCGGCGCCAGCGCGGCCATCTGGGGTTATGTCAGCGAACTGGAGCGCACCATGATCCTGGGCGCGCCCTCGGACGAGCAAAAGCGCATGTTTGACCACATGGTCAATTTGCAGACGATCGCCATGGAAGCGCTGGCGCCGGGGCTGCCCTGCAGCGCGGTCGACCTGGAAGTGCGAGCCTATTTCGACAAGCATGGACTCATGCCCTACTGGAAACATCACAGCGGGCATACCATCGGCTTGCGCTATCACGAAGGACCCTTCCTCGATCACGGCGATCATACCAAAATCAAAGCCGGCATGGTCTTCACCGTGGAGCCGGGATTATATATTCCGGAGTTGGGCGGTTTCCGGCATTCCGATACCGTCTTGGTCACGGACAGCGGCGCCGAGATGCTGACCTACTACCCGCGGGACCTGGAATCGCTGACGATACCCGCCTAGGTATAAGACTTGCCTTAACCGCATAGAAATCTCCGCGCAAGGATTAACTTGCATGCTAAGATAATCGTAATGAACCGGAAGGAGACGAAGCATCTCATGAAACGCCTTGTTTTTCTCATGTTGTGCCTGTTGGCAATTGGCGGCGCCAGCCTGGCGGCGGACCAAGAACTGGATTTGCGGCAATACACGCTGGATAACGGCTTGGAAGTCATCCTGGCTCGTGATACCACGGCGCCGACCGCAGCCTCGTACATCTGGTATCGGGTTGGCGGCGCGAATGATCCCGCAGGCAAAAGCGGATTTTCCCATCTGTTTGAACATCTGATGTTCGAGGGCTCGCCGCATTTGCCCAGCGGCAGGATGGACCACCTGTTGGAGCGCGTTGGCGGCTCTTCCAACGCCTTTGCGGCCACCGATGTCACCGGCTATTACAACACGGTGCCCTCGCATCAACTGCCGCTGGCGCTTTGGGTCGAGGCGGATCGCATGGGCGGTTTGAATGTCACCCAGGAAAGCCTCGATAATCAGCGCGCCATTGTCATTGAAGAAATACAGCTGCGCTACGACAACAGCCCTTACGGCACAGCGGTGCGAGCCCTCCTCACGACGCCCTATTCCTATGAGCCCTATCAGCGACCCATTGCCGGCAGCATTGAAGACGTCAATAAAGCGACTCTGGAAGATGTGCTCGCCTTCCACCGCAGCTATTACGTTCCCAACAACGCCACCTTGGTTGTTGCCGGCGACATCGACTTTGACAAGACGCAGAGTCTCATTGACGAGTATTTCGCCCCCATCCCGCGCGGCGGCGAGCCGCCCGCGTTGCCCGAGTTTGTGCTGGCGGACCAGGAAGAGGCTGAGTACATCATCATTGAGGATCCCTTGATCAATATCCCGGCCCTGCTGGTCGCATACGAGATCCCCCCCCTGGCGCACGAAGACTTCCCGGCGCTGGATCTGCTCTCCCGCGTGCTCAGCGTTGGCGATTCCAGCCGCCTGGCGAAGCGTCTGGTCGATACCGGCAAAGCGCTGCAAGCGGATGCCTGGATCATCGACAACCGGGGACCGGGGCTATTCGCCTTCATCCTGCTGGCCAACCTCGGCGTGGAGTTGGAGGAGCTGGAGGCGGCTGCCTACGAAGAGCTGCGGACGATCATCGAAGAAGGCGTCCCGCAGGAAGAACTTGACAAAGTGATCGCCGGCATACGCAGCAGGGGCATACTCGGCTTGGAGACCGCATTGGGCTTGGCGAGCAGCATTCAAAGCGCGAATTACTATTTCGGCGATCCGCAAGCGGTATTCACCGGCATCAATCGCTATGAAGCGGTCGCCAGCGAGGACGTCCAGCGAGTAGCCATCGAGTATCTGGAAGATAGCGATCGTCATGTCTTCAATGTGGTGCTTTCCGAGGCGGAACCGGCGCCAAAGGTTGTGCCTTACGCCGCCGAAGACGCGATCGAGCAGGCGCCGAATTATCGCTACGTCATCGAACAGAGCGAACCGCCGCCGCCCCTGGATTCAAACGAATTCAGCTTCCCGACCATCAGCGAGAATGTCTTGGACAACGGCCTGGAAGTGGTCGTCATCGAGCAACCCAACATGCCTATCATTTCGCTTGATGTCTACTTCGCAGGCGGCTCGACCGCCGCGCCGCAGGACTTGCCGGGCTTGGCAAGCATGACTGGCAGCCTGATTACGCGCGGCACCGCGGCGCGAAGCGCCCAAGACATCGCCGGCGCCATTGAGCAGGTGGGCGGCGCCGTCGGCAGTTCAGCCGGCAGCGACAGCATGTCGCTCGGCGTGTTTGCTTTGATCGAAGACGCGGATCTCGCCTTCGACTTGCTTGCTGACATGACCCTCAACGCCAACTTCCCCGAAAACGAAATTGAACGCGAACGGGCGCAGCGCGTCAGCTCGCTGGAAGCCAGCCTGGCCGAACCCGGCTATGTCGCGGGGCGCACCTTCGGCCGGCTGCTCTATGAGGGGCATCCCTATGGCAATGCGGTGACCTTCGAATCGCTGGAATCCATCACGCGCGACGACCTGGTCGCTTTCTACGAATCGCGCCGCCAGCCGGATAACGCCGTGCTGATCATCGCCGGCGCCATCACAACCGAAGAAGGGCTGGCTTATGCGGAGCAGCACTTCGCCAACTGGGAAGGCAGCGCCGAGGCGGTGACTTACCCGCCGCTGCCGGAGCGCAGCGGGCAGCGGATTCTGCTGGTTGATCGCCCGGGCAGCACACAAGCCAATTTCCTGCTGGGCAATATCGGCATTCAAGGCGCCAGCCTCGATTACTTCCCGGCGCGCGTGATGAACCACGTCCTGGGCGGCACCTTTTCTTCCCGCCTGGTGCAGAACATCCGCGAGGAAAAGGGCTACACCTATAGCATTGGGTCCGGTTTCAGCTACCCGGCCGATACCGGGAGATTTGTCGTCTCGGCGGCGGTCCGCAACGATGTGATCGCGCCCGCGCTCGAGGAAGTCTTCAAGGAAATCGAGCGAATCCAGACCGAGCCGCTGACGGACGAAGAGATCAACGACGCCCGCGACGGTATCGTAGGGGAGTTCGTCTTCGGCCTCGAGACTTATCAAGACTTCGTCGAAACGGTGGCCTCCTACAAGATCCGCGGCGTCGAACTCGACCGGCTCAACAAGTGGCTGGGTTATATCAAAGATGTTTCCAAGGATGACGTGCTGGATATCGCGAACAGCTATATCCATCCCGAGGACTTCATCATCGTTGTGGTCGGCGATGCCAGCGTAATCCAGGAGCAATTGGAGACGCTGGGCGAGGTGACGCTGCTGGAAGCTGAGTAGCCTCTTTGCTACCCGCCTGTCATCGGCGGCAAAACACATCCGATCGGCGCGTAACCGGCGAATTTGCGCTACCGCAGATCGCGGTTGATTAAATAAGTGACAAAGAGGGCGATCCTGTTGGATCGTCCTCTTTCGATCAAGCATCTTCAGCGGACGCGGGCAGTTCCTCGTCAAAGCTGATTCGCTGGTAAATGTCCCGCAATGGCAGGCTGCAATCCAGCGCCGCCAGCGGGACTTCGTCGCCCAGGTCGGAGAAGCACTGTATGTGCCAGCCGGTCTCACTGCGCGTATACAACTCGACAAGCACGCGGTGCTGATCGACGATGAGATAAGCCTCTATCGAAGCGACGTCGCGATAATAATCGCGCTTCGAGATTCGGCCATGTTCGATTGACGATGGAGATGTGACTTCCACAACCAGAATCGGATTGAGCAGAATACGGGTATTCGCCTCGGTCTCCGGCTCGCCGCGGACGACGCTTACATCCGGCGCTAATAGACGCGCGTATCCGCTTCTCACGAACATGCCAGAGGCAATTACCTCGCACTCGCTATCCGCCAGCCCACTTTCAAGAAGGACTTGAATCCGGTGAATGATCCGAAAATGATTCAGCTTGCCTCCGGTCATTTGACGTGGCTCGCCATCAATGTATTCATACCGATCCTCGCTGTTTTCTGCAAAGTCAAGGAATTCTTCGACGCTCATCTGGCGGACGCGCTCAATCACCATGTTCGTCCTCGTATGACTTGATTTGAGCATATTATAACACTGGATGCAGTCGCATCCATAAACGCGATCACAAGTCTAGCCACCGTCTCTCGGCACTGCTCTGTCTGACGGCGTCCATGGCGATCTGACATTGATGCCCGTCGGCGAAGGTCGCGCCCCAGCCCAGGGAGCGCTTTTCGCGTATCGCAGCGGTCAATTCGTCCATCAAGGCGACAAAGGAAACATTCCAGATGCCCTGGCCGATGCCGTCCAGATCGGCGTTGGGGTCGCGCTCGCTCATATCGACGAAATCCTCGCCGGCTTTGGCAACCAGCAGTCGTTCATCGTTGTCCGCCAGCGTGATCGTGCCTTCAGCCCCGAAGATCTGCGTTTGATTGCCCATGCCGTGTCGCGCGGCGCCGCTCAAGAACACTGAACACAGCGCGCCGCTTTCCATCTCCATGAGGAAGCTGCTTTGATCGTCGGCTGTTGCCCGCCAACCGGCGCCGCGCTCGCTGTCAAATCGCTGGCCTACGATGGTTGAGACTTGGCCGCTGATCGCAGCGATATCACCGAGCCAAAAGCGCAGAAGGTCTATCATGTGCGAGCCGCTCGCGCCCAGCCGACCGCCGCCCATGTCCTCGCGCGACCACCAGTCGCCGGCCGGTCGCGCGGCGGGATCGCCCCAGGCGCCGGAGATATTGACGATATTGGCATGCCGCACCTGGCCGATGAAGCCGCACTCGATCAGCGATTTGATCTTCCTGCGATTGGGATTGAAGCGCAGTTCGTGCCCGATAATATGCAGCTTGTTGAGCGTTTCGGCGGTTGCCAGCATATTCGCCGATTCGTCTTGGTTCATCGCCATGGGCTTTTCGCACAGGACATGCGCGCCAGCCCGCAGGGCAGCAAGGGTCATCGGGGCATGATAGAGCGTCGGCGTCGCGATACAGACCAAGTCAAACTGATGCTCGCCCATCATACGCTGCCAATCGTCGTAGACATGCGGGATCGCGAAGCTGTCCGCCGCCGATTGCGCGCTCTCGATTCGCGCGCTGGCAATCGCCACCAATTCGACATCGCCGATCGTGCTGAGCGCCGGCAGATAAGCCTGGCGCGCGAAGCTCGCGCCGATCGTGCCCACTCTTATGGTCATTATGTCCTCCTAGATCAGGCCGCGTTCGCGCAGGGCGTCGCCGACCGCTTTCAAGTTGCGCAATTCCGCTTCCGAATAATTGCGCGAGATCATGACGCCGCTGGCGCCGCCGTCGAAGCCGGCGTGAACACCCTCCCGGATCTCTTGTGGACTGATCTCTTTGGAAGCGCCGCTATGCCCCACGCCTACCCCAATGCCCGGATAAACGGGCCGCCCGGTATCGGCGATCAAGTGCGCGGTCCATTGCCTGACGTAATCCGCATTGAAGCCCGCCAGCGGTCCTGCCTCGCGCGTGGAAATGAAATCGTTCAAGCCCAAGACCGTCGCCAGCGCATGATAGGCGCCATCGGGCGTCGCATCCGCCAGCACGCCCGCTTGCCACGACGCCGCAAAATCCGCAAAGCGCGCGCCCGCCGGGCTGTGATAGAGCACCGGCTTGAACCAGTCGGCGTAGGGCGCGTATTCGCGCTGGTCGTATTGCGCGCGCAGGTAAGGATTGTAGGTATTGATCACCTGCCAAATGCCGAGGCCGAACTCGTAACCCGGATCGTAGAATTTTACCAAGCCATGCAACTCGCGATAAAAGGCATGATGCGAATCCAGCCACATCTTCTCCCACATCAGCAGCTCGGGATAATGCAACAGATTGCGCAAAAGCAAGACAAAAGCCCCTTCTTCGGGGCGATCGCCGGCGCGAACGCGCCGAAGAAGATCGTCGATCGCCCGATAGCCGCTCAAAGCGCGCTCCACATCAATGCCGCGCGAGCGCGCCTCCGCCACATAATATGAATCAAAGCCGGTGGAGCTGTCGCCGCGAAAGATATCCATGAGCGGGCTTTGCCGTTCGATGCCCCACAAAACGCCGCGCAAATCGTGGTTGTTCAGCCAATCGGAAAAGACCGAATGCCACCAGGTTTTGTAATCCGGATTCAGTAGCGAGGGACGGGTCGCCACACGTCCCAGATGATCGCGATCGAGAAAATGCTCGAAGCCGGGCTGCCAGATGGAGCGGATCCCCGAACTCGAGGTCTCGCAATAATAGGCGTAAACGCTCAGGCCGCGTTTGCGCGCCGCCGGGATGACATCCGCCAGGGTATCGAAACCTTTGTAAAGCGGATCCGGCGCGGCGAAGCGCTTCATAAACGTTTTCTGATAGTAGCGCGGGTCGGGCGCGAACATCGCCCCGCCCTGCAAATTGTCCGGCTGCTGAAGTCCGTGATCGGGGAAGCCGAAGGCGGCGCGCCCGGCGTTGCCGATGCTCCAGCTCAAGGCTGAGATCAATAGCGCGTTGACGCCCGCTTTTTCCTGCAGGATATCAAGAACCTGTTCGACGCCTTCGTCAATGAAGCTGATGGCGCCGATCTGAATGCCCACAAAAGTTTCGCTCATGATTCTTGTCCGTTCGTCATTCGACTCTGTTTGACATGGGGGGCCATACATCCCTGACATCAACCGCTGACTTTTGCTCGCTCGATCGTATACAAGCTTCCAGCATCGCCAGCGACATCAGATGATCGCGCCCGCCGCATTCCAGGACCGCGCCATCCAGCGCATGGTTCACAAAGCGCTCGAACAGAGCGCGCGTTTCCGTGATCCAGCGTTCATGCGGCGGCAGGCTCACTGGCGTCAATTTCTCGTCATCGCGGGACGCGTAATACAGCTGGCCGAATTGTCCTCGCTGCGTGATAATCCCCTCGCTGCACTCGCTGCGCCATTCAAAGCCCGGCACAGCCCAGTTGCCTTGCCAGAGGCCGTGATAATTGACGATCATGCCGCCATCGAACTCAATCAAAGCCGACACATTGCTCTCATGCGCGTACATACTCCAGTCGGGATTCCAGGCACGGCAACTGATCCGAAGCGGTTCTTGCTCGTAGACATATCGCATCAGATCAAAATGATGAATGCTTTGCTCCCAAAGCATGGGATGCCGCATGGTCAAGGGATAATCATTGAGATCGCCGCGCCGGCCATCGCGCCAGCGCTCGTAGGTGAAGCGGGCGAAAGCCGGTTTGCCGACCCGCTCGTCCCTCAGCAAGCCCTTGAGCGCTTTTGTGACGTCGAGATAACGGAAATTCAGCCCCACCATCAGCGAAACGCCCCCGGTTTCGGCTATTTCCACCAAGCGCCTCGCTTCATCGAGATCCAACGCCAGCGGTTTTTCTATCAGCAGATGCAGGCCCCGGCCAGCTGCAGCGCGGACGATGCCCTCGCGGTCCAGCGGCGGGTTCGCCAGCACCAAGGCATCAACCTCGTCTAGCGAATTCAGCGCCGCTTCTACGCTTGCAAAAGCTGGACGATCCCCGAATTCAGCGCACGCTCGCTGGCAAGCCCGCGCGTCCGTATCGACGTAAGCGAGCAAATCGGCGCGCGCGTCCCCCGTGATCACCCGCGCCCAATGGCGACCGCGTACGCCCAGACCAGCCAGCAAGACCTTAAGCATCGGATAAGTGTCCCGCAAGACTCGCTAACACCGTCCCTAGCGTGTCCTGGCTCATGGCCGTCCAATCGTCAAAACCAGTATCTCGCCGCAGGCGACTGTTGTCCAGCCAACCCAGCTTGGCCGGAGATCGGGCAAGCGATTCATTTGCCGAGGGAAAATGGAGCGCAGCGCCTTCAACAAGACCTTGTATCATCCGGGCTATTGCCAGATCCGTCTTGCGCTCGCCGCTGGCAAGATTATACAAGCTATGCTTGAGCGAGTCGGCGCGCAGCAGCGCGCCGATCGCCCGGCCGATATCCGCCGCAAGCGTCCATTGCCGTCTTTCAGCGGGCGTGGATACGACGATCTCTCCCTTGCTCAGCGCGTCCTGCATCATCTGACCCACCATGCTCAGTTTGGGCCGTGTGGGACGATGGTATTCGTAGCTGCCATAGACGCCGCCAAGCCGCGCGCAGACCATGTCGCGGCAATGCGCATGACGCATGGTGGCGACCGTGCGCTCCATCATCGTCTTGGCAAGGCCGTAGACGCCCAGCGGATCCGGCGGCCGCATTTCATCTATCGGCGTCGCTGGTGTATGGCGAAAGACGGCATTGGAACTGATGAAGACGCAACGCTGGATTCCCTCCGCCTCGGCATATTCCATCACTTGCAAGAGCGGTTCGATGTTGGCGCGCAGATTGTCTTCCGGCGATTCTCCGCGTTCTTCCGGGGTAGCGGTGACAAAAGCCGCGTGGACCAGCGCGTCGGCGGAGATCGACGGCATATCGGCGCAGCTCGCTCGCAGGCGCTCAACGCGATCGTGAGTCCAGGTCGCGACAGCGGGATTATCAAATGCCCAATCCAGGGCGCTAACCAGCCAGCCGCCCTGCGCCAGCGTTGCAACGATATTGGCGCCGACGAAACCGTTGGCGCCGGTGACGATGACGCGCTTCATGATCCGTCGCCGACCGACGCGCTGTCGCTTTGCCAATCTTCGGCAACCAGGTCGCCGGCGGTAGCGATATGGGCGCGCAACAATTCGATAGCCCGCGGAATATCGCCGCCTTCCATCGCGTCCAGCAGCGGCAGATGATTGCGGGCGATTTGCGTGAGATCGGTATTGCGCCGGTTGACCAGAGCCATCACCTGACGGACTTTCATCGCCACTGTTTGCCACATGGACAGCAACAGGCTATGCCCGCTCATCTCGATCAAAGCGTCGTGGAAATCGCGATCGAGTATATTGACCCGATTGATATTGTTGTCTCTGCCAGCCAATATCATGTCTTCGACAGTGCCGCGCAGGCGCCGCAATTGCTCGGGATTCCGCGCTCGTATAACTTCTTCAACCGCGAAGCTCTCCAGCAGGCTCCGCATACTGTAAATCTCTTCAATGTCCGTCCGCGTCAAGCGCCGCACCGTGGTGCCGTGGTAGGGAATCGTCTCGATCAATCCCTCGGAGTTGAGGATGCGCAGCGCTTCTCGTATGGGGGCGCGGCTGACGCCCAATTGCCGCGACAAGTCCATCTCGATCAGCGAATGACCGGGCTTGAGTTCGCCCGTGAGGATGGCCTCCCGCAGGGTGTCGAGCGTTTGCTCTCGGATGGACAAATTTTTGATTTGCGGCAAATTCGGTTTCATTATGTCAGTTCAAGTCCGTGGCTGTTATCGCGTCTGCGGCCGGCTGCCAAAGAATGACGACCAGCCGCGAGAATCCGGCGGACTTGACAGCGAACCGAGCGCTTCCTATAATCCGGTCGTCTGTAGATTGTAGACAATCGCAGAGATTTTGGCGATTCTAGTTGATGGCATGGGGCATGTCAAGCGACGCCGGCGCATAGAGCATACGTGGGCAACGGAGCGGCAAGCGATGAAGGGCGGTGTCTACGCGACCCTGTGAGTCGCAAAACTTATGGATGAGCGAGATGCTGGAGTCCAACTTATGAGTGAAAACTGGGTGCTAACCGAGGCCGAAGCGGTGGAGTTGCTGGCGCTGCTGATCACTTCGGCGCGAATACAGATGGACGAGCCGGCGCATTACGGCCCCTTGCGCTTGCTGACGGCGACTGAACGGCTGAGCGCGATGATGCTGGAACGTTCTTCCGACAAGTCCAAAGCGTTCCTGCAAGACAACATTGAACGTATTCCCGAGATGCACATGGCGATGTCCGATGTCGAGACCTATAAAAGCGCCCTTGATCAGCTCTGCCGGGAAGTGGCGGGTTGTCTGCTGCGCCATAGCGAATTGGAGGGCGCTTCGCCATGAGCGAGCATGTTCTAAACAACATCAAAACCCGCCGGGTCGTGCGCCAGATGACGGACGAAGCGGTGGCGCGCGAGCAAGTTGAAACAATACTGGAAGCGGCGCGCTGGGCGCCCACTGGCGGCAACCTGCGCCCGATTCGCTACGTCGTCGTGGAAGATCCGGGCACGCGGCGATTGATCCGCCTGGTGGCGCCGGGCATGTTCCAAAAAGCCCCGGTCCTGATCTTGATCTGCATCGACTGGGCGATTATCGAGCAGCACCGGATGACGCTTAGCGACCGCACCTCGCTGATTGATGTCGGCACGGCCGCGCAGACCATGATGTTGGCGGCGCATGCCATTGGCTTGGCCTCGGGTCCGGTCACTTCTTTCAGCAAGGAAGCGATCAAGGTGATCCTGAACTTGCCGGGCAGCTATTCGCCGGAGATGTTCATCTGTATCGGGCACAAGGCAGAGGGGACGCGCGCGGGCATGCGCGCCTGGAAGAAAATCACCTGGCGCGATCTGAGTCATTGGGAGCGATTTGAAGATAAATGACAAGTTTTTTGGGAGGGTAAAGAATGGAAGGCCGATATATCAAACACATGGCTTTCGCGGTATCTGACGCCAGGGGCGCTTTGGGGCATTATCAAGACTTCATCGGCGTCGGGCACGATGCCGAGGTGCACGAATACGACAAGTCGCGCAATGTCGTCGCCATCTTCAACGTGGGCGATGTCGAGTACCAGTTATGCCAATCCATGGACGAAGGCGGTCGCTACGACGCCTGGATCAAGGAGCGCGGCTATGAAGGCTTGCATCATATCTGTTACGCTGTGCCGGATATCGACCAAGCCTTGGAGGACGCCCAAGCCAAAGGCGCTGCCTTGAAAGAATGCGCCGCTTGCAAGGTCAAAGGCAGCCACGTGCATCCCGAAGGCTGGGTCGCCTTCCTGGAGCAAGAAGCCGGCGGCGTCGAATTGGAACTGATGCAAGTCTATACGCCGGAAGAACTGGAAGAATACAAGTCCGTCAAAGGGATTTAGCGTGGGCTTTCGAGATCTCAAGTCGCGCTTTTCCGGGGATAAATAATGGACAGGGTCCAACTGCTGCAGCGACTGGTGCGGATCCCCTCCCCGAACCCGCCGGGCGATACCCGCGCTATCGCCGATTTTGTCGCGGATGAAATGCGCGCCATCGGCTGCGAGCTGCGCAGCCCGGCGCCCGAGGCCAAACCCGAGGCGCGCAACGCCATCGCCACGCTGGGCGACGGGTCCCCGGTGATCATGCTGCATGCGCATATCGATACCGTACCCATCGCCAAAAACGAAGCCGAGAAATGGCATGTCGATCCCTACGCGGGCTTGGTCAAGGATGGCGCGCTCTATGGCAAGGGCAGCATCGACGACAAAGCGCCCCTGGCAGCCATGATGCTGGCGATGGCTGATGCCGCCCAACAAGACGCGCTGCGCGGAACGCTGATCCTGGTCGCCGCCGCCGAGGAGGAAGTCGGTGGACAACTCGGCACCAAGTGGCTGGCGGATAACGGACAGCTGCCCAGCTGCGACTTTATCGTGGTCGGCGAACAGACCGGCAACAAAGTCGCGACCGCGCACAAAGGCGTCATGCGCGCTTCTGTGCATACGCACGGCAAAGCCGTGCACGCCACCAATCCCGATCGCGGCGTCAACGCCATCGTCGCCATGTCGAAATTGATCGCGGCGCTGGAGAATTATCACAAGGATCTGGCGAATCGAGTTCACCCGGTGGTCGGCGTTCCCACTTGCAACATCGGTGTGATCGAAGGGGGCAGCACCGCCAACGCCGTGCCCGATGCCTGCCATATCATGCTCGATCGCCGCATGATCCCGCGCGAAGATCCCGAGGCGGTCATCGCCGAATTAAAAGCCGTGGTCGAAGCGGTTGATATTGCGCCGGCAACAGCGGACATCGACGGGTTTGTATATTCCCGCTGGTTCGACTCGGGGCTGGATACGGAACTGGGGCGGACCTTCTTGTCCTGTGTGCGGGAGGAACTGGGGACGGACCCGGGTCCCATCGGCTACCTGCCCGGCAGCGACGCCAAACATCTCATGGATCTGGCGTGCGGCGATATGATCATCTTCGGTCCCGGCAGCTACGAAGCGGCTCACGCCGCCGATGAGCATGTTGAATTGGCGGAATACCAAGCCACCACGAATATCCTGCTGGATTTTCTGCGGCGGACGCTCTACCGCGGGGACTGAGCGACTCGCCATTGCCCAAGCATTGCCCAAGGAAAAGACTGTGAATGTAGATACCTTGATCAAAAACGCCGAAGTCGTTCTCGAAAGCGGCATCGCCCGCCTCGACCTGGGCATCAGCGACGGCGTGATCCTTGCCCTGGTGGCGGATTCCGCCTCGATCGCGGCGGAGGAGACCATCGACGCTTCCGGCAAACTGCTGCTGCCGGGCGCCATTGACATTCACTTTCATTGTCGCGCCCCGGCGTATCCGCAGCGCGGCGATTTTTCCACCGAAACGCGGGCGGCCGCCGCCGGCGGCGTGACCACCGTCTTCGAGATGCCGATCTCCAAACCCTGCTGCGCCACTGGCGAGATCTTCGCCATGCGCAAGGCATTGGCGCAGCGGGACTCGTATGTCAATTTTGGACTCTATGGCGCGCCCGGTCTGCTGGATCGCGGCGAAATCGCGGCTATGGTCAATCAAGGCGCCATCGCCTTCAAGATTTTCATGACATCCGCGCCCAAGGGCCGCGATGACGAATTTGAAGGGCTTTGCCTGCCGGAAGCGCCCGAACTCTATCAGGCGCTCGAGTTAGTCGCCGAGACGGGCTTGGTCTGCGCCGTTCATGCCGAAAACAACCAACTGCTGGAATGGCATACCCGGCAGCTTGTCGCGGCCGGGCGCAATGATGTGCCAGCCCACGGCGAATCGCGCCCGCCGCATGTCGAAGCCCTGGCCATCGCCACCCTGCTCACGCTCAACGAAAGCATCGGCGCCAACTTGCACATCGCGCATCTCAGCGGCGCCGAGCCTCTGGCGGTTTTCCGCCGCTTCAAAGCCACGGGGTCCACCGCCAGCGCCGAGACCTGCCCGCATTACTTGTTCTTCACGGAAGAAGATTTGGCGCGCGTCGGTCCTTATGCCAAAGTCAACCCGCCCCTGCGGAAAGCAGCCGATCAAGCCGCGCTTTGGGAGGCGCTCATCGATGGCACGGTCATGGCCATCACCACCGATCATTCGCCCTTCACCGCCGAAGAAAAAGAACGGGCCCGCAGCGATATCTGGGGGACGCCGCCCGGCGCGCCCGGCGTTGAAGAATTGCTGCTCGGCGTGATGCACGAAGCGCTCTGCGGGCGCATCAGCGTCAACAAGGCGGTTGACCTGGTCGCGACCAATGGCGCAAAGCGCTTCGGCGTCTATCCCGAGCGCGGGCATATCGGCATCGGCGCTGCCGCCGATCTCGTGATCTACGACCCAAATGACGAAACGACCATCGGGCGCGATATGCTATTCAGCAAAGCGCGCGATTGCGACAAGCTTTATGACGGCATGACCTTCAAGGGCGCGGTCAAGCGCACCATCGTCAACGGCAAGACCGTCTTCAAAGACAGCCAAATTGTCGGCGCCGCCGGCGACGGGCAATTCGTTCGCCCCGATGCGGCGCGGGTCAGTCTGGAATTCTAATGATGTCGCCTGAGGCTGAAGACCCTTGTCAAGACAGCCTAATCAGTCGGCAATGGCAGATGCCGATGATATAATGTTTGGCGGGATTTCATCAAAAGACTCTCAGTAAGTCCAACAAAGAAATGCAAGAAATCGCAGGGTGGATGCAAGAGCGACTCTGTAAATCGCTCACCGCTACTGCTAGAGATTTTGGGCGAGCCAAGGCTCGCCCCTACATTGACCTTACAATTTGTTGCATTACTTAAGTTGAATCTACTTCTGCGCCCGCGGTTGATTTACATGAACAGAGCCAAATTCTTGATATTGACCACTCCCAGCAGTCTTGCCAGCAATATGTAAGCTGCGCCGGAAGGAGGCAAGGGATGCCAGAAGCGCCCGCATGGCGATTCGAAAAGATCATCAAGCCGATGTTCGATATGCCCGCGCCGCATCGCGTCCTGGTCGGCGGGCGCGTCTTGACCTGCCGCGGCGACGAGATCATCGCCGACGGCTTCGTCGAGATCGACGGCGGGGCGATCAAAGCTGTCGGCAGCATGAGCGAGCTGGGGGAAACGGGAGCCCAAGTCCTTGATTGCAGCGGCAAAACCATCATGCCCGGCATGATAAATTCCCACGCTCATCTGGCCTGGGACGGCGTACACGATCTGGCGCGGCAATCACTGGACGACGCGCCCGAAATCAGCGCCTACAAGTGCGCCGGCAATATGATCAAAAGTTTGAAAGCCGGCATCACCCTGGTGCGCGATCTGGGTATGAACCAGAGCAGTTTCTTCGCCAAACAAGCCGTGGAACAGGGCATCTTCCCGGGCCCGCGCCTGCTGATCGCCGGCGAAGCCATCGTCCAGACGGGGGGCCATACCTTTTGGTGCTGCCGGGAAGCCAGCGGCGCCGATGAAATGCGGCGCGCCGTCCGCGACCAGGTCAAGCGCGGCGCCGACTTGATCAAGATCATGGGCAGCCACGACCTGCTGGAGTTCACCGACGAAGAACTGTATGCCGTCATTGACGAGGCGCATCGCAATGGGTTGCCCATCACGGCGCACGCGACCTTTGAGGCCTGCATCCGGCGCATGGCGGAATTCGGCGTCGACGTGATCGAACACGGCGGTTCCATGAGCGACGAGACCATTCAACTGCTGCTCGACAAAGACATCCCGATCGTCACCACCTTCGCGCCCCTGTTGATGCAATCGCAAGCCGACCTGGCCAGACAATACGATATTCCCGAGTGGAAGATCGCCGAGCGTCAGGCTGCCGTCGCGGGCCGCGCGCGCTTCGACGGCTTGATCAAGGCGGCGGCAGCCGGCGTGACTATCGCCTTTGGCACCGACGCCGGCAGTCCGGTCGTCGGGCACGATGTCGTGGCGCCGGAACTGGCCTTCATGGTCGAGCTCGGCATCAAGCGCGACAATTACGACGCGCTGCGGAGCGCCACCATCGTCGCTGCGGGGCTCAGCAAGCTGGACGAGAAACTCGGCAGCCTGGCAACGGGCAAGGATGCCGATATCATTGTGATGGCGGGGGATCCGCTAGCTGACCTGAAGGCGCTCGAGCAGATAGAAATGGTCTTTATCGCCGGCAAGCAAATGATAGGAGTCGTCTAAATGGCAGGCAGAATTACCGGAATCTTTAATATCCTGGCCACCCCTTTTCATGCCGATTATTCGGTCGATTATGACAGCCTCAGGAAGCTCGCGCGCTTTCAAATGGAGATTGGCGCCCAGGGCTTGACGATCCTGGGCGTGATGGGCGAAGCGGCAAAGCTGAGCGTCGATGAGCGCAAAGCTGTTATGGACACCGTAGTCGAAACGGTCGCGGGCGCTATCCCGATCGTGGTGGGAACCAGCCACAGCCGGCTCGAAACTTGCATCGAGCTGAGCGCGGCGGCTTTTGCCGCGGGCGCCGATGGCGTGATGATCGCGCCGCCGCCCATGGAAGACAAATCCGACGCGGCTATCCTGGTGCTCTACAGCCGCATCGCCGACAGCATCGACGGCGTCATCGTGGTGCAAGACTTCCCGCCGGTCAACGACGTCTTCATGTCGCCGGAGGTCATGGGCAAAATCGCCGAATCCATTCCAGACGCGCGCTATCTCAAACTGGAGGATCCGCCGCTCATGCAGAAAATCGACGCTATCCGTCAGCACACGGACAAGTTCGAGATTTTCGGCGGACTGGGCGGCATGTTCTTGCTCGAGGAACTGAATCGCGGCGCCTCTGGCACGATGACCGGCTTCGCCTTCACCGAGATCCTGGTCGCGGTCTACGAGGCCTTCAAGGCGGGGCGGCGGGGCGAAGCCGAAGCCATCTTCGACAAATACCTGCCGCTAATTCGCTACGAGAACCAACCGCTGATCAACCTGACCATCCGCAAAGCCTTCCTGCGCCGGCGCGGCGCCATCGCCAATGCCACGCCGCGACCGCCGTTTAATCCTATCGACGCCGGCACGGAAGAAGAGATCACCTGGCTGCTGAAACGCGTCGGCATTGACGATCCGACAGTCAAGCTCAACCTGTAACCGTGCCGGGGCTTTTCGCCACAAAAGCCGCAGTCAAAATCGTGGGACTTTCAGCAAATCATCCCTACCGGCTGGCAGGTGGTTGTTGTAATTTGTTTCAACCGACTTCGATACACTACCAGCAAGCCTGAGCACTGAACAATTCGCAGTGAAACGATATAATGGCGCGAGGACTCTCCATAGATAAGGACGTGAGACAAATGGATCTGGGATTGCAAAACAAAGTCGCGCTGGTGGCCGCATCAAGCAAAGGCTTGGGTTATGGCGTCGCCAAAGCCCTCGCCGCCAACGGCGCAAAGGTATCGCTCTGCAGCCGCAGCGAAAGCGATGTCGGGTCCGCCGCGCGCGCCCTCGCCGACGACTACGGCGTCGAGACCTTGGCCAGCGCCTGCGACGTGCGAGTCGCCGAAGACATCCAAGCCTGGGTGGACAAAACAGTCGCGGCCTGGGGCGCGATCGACTGCCTCTTGGTGAATGCCGGCGGACCGCCGGCCAAGACCCTGAAGGAAGTCACCGACGATGACTTCCAAGCGGCTTTCGAGCTGACGCTCTTCAGCAGCTTTCGCATGATCCGCCTGACCCTCCCGCACATGCCAAGCGGCGGATCGATCTTGACCGTCACTTCCGGTTCGGTCCGGGAGCCGATTACGCGTCTGGGCTTGTCCACCATCATGCGCGCTGGCGTGGCCGGCATGATCAAGACGCTGGCGGACGAACTGGCGGGGGACGGCATTCGCCTCAACAACCTCGTCCCGGGGCGGATCGACACCGATCGCGTGGCGCAGCTCGACGCCGTCACCTCGCAGAAAACGGGCATGAGCATAGAAGAAGTGCAGGAGCGCGCCAGGGCGGGGATCCCGCTGGGACGATACGGCACGATTGACGATTTCGGCGCGGCGGGCGCTTTTCTGCTGTCGCCGGCGGCCAGTTACATCACCGGCGCCACCTTGCGCGTCGACGGCGGCGCTGCCCGTTCCATATAGCCAGTCAAGGTACTTCGTTGAGAGCGCAATGTCGCCCGCGTTTCAGCCGCGGCGCTTTGCGGCTTGACCTAAGCGGATCGGCAGATTCCAATGGAGTCATCTAGTCAGAATAATCTCAGTAAGCGCAAGTTTTGCGGGCGACCCGCCGACTATTATTTTGGAGTCGCATGACTTTGTTGGTCGTACTGAGGGCGCAGAGAAAATCAACAGAGGAATATATTTTGCGGGCGTTTCGGCGGGTCGCGTAGACACTGACCGTCAAACGCCCCTGCATTCAGCCTGCGATTTGTTGCAAGGCATAAAGGGTCCTGTCGTTGACACTCAGGACTCCCTGGAAATAAGGAGATGGCATGAAGGCTTATGAAGCGCTGGCGGCGCATATTGCCGAATACAACGATCTGCTCAACATCCTGAATACGCTCAAGTGGGATATGCGCGCGAAGATGCCGGCCGGCGGATCGCGCTCGCGCGGCGCCCAATTGGAGACGCTGAGCAAACTCGCCAAAGACATGTTCGTAAGTGACAGGACCGCGCGGCTGCTGGATGCGGCGGAGGAGGAAAGCGCAAGGGTTGAACTTGATATTTATCAGGCGCGGGCTTTGCAGCAGACGCGCCGGTATTACGAGATCCAACGGCGCATCCCGGCCGATTTGGTAGGACGCATCGCCGCGCTGAGTCCCGAATCGGAAACGGTCTGGGCGCAAGCCAAAGATCAAAACGACTTCGCCGCCTTCAAACCTTACTTGCGGCGCATGCTGGCATTCAATATCGAGTTGGCGGAGGCCATCGGCTACGACGAGCACCCCTTTGACGCCTTGATCTTTCAATTCGAGCCCGGCATGACCGCCGCGAGTTTGGAGGCGCTCTTCGGCGAACTCAAAGCCGGCATCCTGCCGCTCCTGGAAAAGATCGTCGCGGAGGACGCGCCCTTGCCGCTGGATCTTTGGGAGCAGGAATATGACATTGACAGTCAAGAGCGCCTTTGCCGCCAGTTCGCGGCGCTGATCGGTTTCGACTTCGGGCGCGGACGGCTCGACATCGCGCCGCATCCCTTTGAAGTGTCATTCACCCGGGACGACGTGCGCATCACCACCCGTTACGACAGCAAGTACCTGCCCATGTCGCTCTTCGCGGCATTGCACGAAGCCGGTCACGGCCTCTACGAGCAGAACATCTCGCCCAGCTTGACGCGGAGCGCCTTGACAACCGATTTCCTGGGGCAATACGCCGTTGGCGGCGCCAGCTACGGCGCGCATGAATTTTCCTCGCGTCTCTGGGAAAACCAGATCGGGCGCAGCCGCGCCTTCTGGAAGCTGCATTTCGGGCGCTTGCGCGACTGCTTCCCAGAGCAAATGGGATCCGCCGACGCCGAACTGGTCTATCGCGCGGTCAATCGCGTGCGCCCCAGTCTCATTCGCGTTGAAGCCGATGAAGTGACCTACAATTTGCATATCATGCTGCGAACCGAGATCGAGATGGCGCTGCTCGACGGCTCGATCACCGTTGATGAATTGCCCGAAGTCTGGAAGGCCAAGATGGACGAATACCTGGGCTTAAGCCCGCCCGACGACCGGCGCGGCGTCCTGCAAGACGTGCATTGGTCGGCCGGGACCTTCGCCAACTTCCCCTGCTACACCATCGGCAATATCATGGCGGCGCAGGTCTTTGAAGCGGCGCGCGCGCATGTGCCCGATCTCGATCAGAAGCTGGCTATGGGAGACTACGGCAGCCTGCTGGACTGGCTGACCGAGGCGATCTACCAGCATGGCCGCGCCTATACGGTCAACGAGTTGCTGCAAAGCGCCACAGGCGGAGATCTGCGCGTCGCGCCGCTGCTGACTTACCTCGAAAGGAAATACAGCGACCTTTACGGCTTGAATTAGCGGAAAAGGCTTGCCGCGCTCAGTCAAAATTGCCAGTCGTCTCGTCGCATGAGCGACGCGGTTTACATAAACAGAGGCGACCGAAGCGCAGTGCCCGCGCGCGGCGATGGGTCGCCCGCTCAAGATTGCTTGAAGTCGAAAACAAAGGGGAGCGCTTCTCATGAAAATAACCGATATCAAGGTCTATCTGGCAAAAGAATGGCGCACTTTCTGCTTCGTCGTGGTCGAGACCGATGAAGGCATCAGCGGCATCGGCGAATCCGGCATGACCGGGCGCGAACTGGCTGTTCAAGGCGCCATCGAACATTTCAAGCCCCTGCTCATCGGGCAAGACCCCTTCCGCAGCGAGCATATCTGGCAATTGCTCTTCCGCGGCGGGTTCTTCCCGGCGCAGCGCATTCTGACCGCCGCCATCGCCGCCATCGACATCGCCCTCTGGGATATCAAAGGCAAGGCGCTGGGCGTGCCGGTTTACGATTTGCTGGGCGGCCGCGTCCGTGACCGCGTGCTAACCTATAATCACAACACGGGCGATACCGTCGAAGAATTGGTCGAGTGCTGCCAGCGATCGGTCGCAGATGGCTGGAAAGTGCTGCGATGGGGGTTCGCCCATCTGCCGGGCAAGATCCTGGAACCGCGCCCGGCTGTGCTGCGGACCATCCAAGAATGCGAAGCGATCCGCCGGAGCCTCGGCGACGAGGTCGAGATCGCGCTCGACGTGCATACGCGGCTCAATCCCGCCGATGCCATCTGGCTCTGCCAGGAACTCGAACAATACCGTCCCTATTTCGTCGAAGATCCCCTGCGCGTTGAAAACGCGGGCTCTTACCGCAACCTGCGCGGGCGCAGCACCGTGCCGCTGGCGGCGGGCGAGCAGTACAATTCCAAATGGGAATTCCGCCAGGTGATCGAAGAAGAACTGATCGACTACGCGCGCGTGGACCTTTGCATCTGTGGCGGCTTGACCGAGGCGAAGAAGATCGCCGCCGCCTGCGAGACCCATTACATTGACCTGGCCGTACACAATCCGATCGGTCCCGTCGCCACCTCCGCCTTTCTTCACCTCAGCTTGTCCGTGCCCAACTTCGCTGTGCAGGAACTGCCGCGCCGCCCGGGCGAAAGCCTGCCCGATCTGATTATCAACCAGCCCGAATGGCGGGATGGCTATCTGCTGCCGCCGACAGCGCCGGGCTTGGGCATTGAGTTCAAGCCCGAGGCCCTCGGCAAATATCCCTTCGAAATGAGCGAGCTGCAACACTTGCGGCGGGCTGACGGCAGCGTGACGAACTGGTAAACTAATGCGGCAAAGTGAAAGGACTTGACATGTCAGCAGTAAAACTCGCTTGGGAAATCCCGGCGCAATTGGGCGAAGGTCCCGTATGGGTTGAGGCGGAAAATGCGGTTTATTGGGTCGATATCTACCGCAACCAGGCGCATCGCTACTCGCTGGCCGACGGCGCCAAGAAGACCTGGACCTTTGACTTCGCAGTGACCAGCCTGAATCCGCGCCAGGGCGGCGGTTTTGTCGGGACCATCAAAGACGGCTTCGTCGCCATCGACTTCGACAACTTGTCCGTCGATCCCATTCAACTGCCCGAGGCGCAGCTGCCGAATAATCGCTTCAACGACGGCAAGGTCGACAAGAGCGGACGCTATTGGGCTGGCACGATGGATCTCGATCAAAGCGCGGAAACCGGCGCGCTCTACCGCCTCGATCCCGACTTGAGCGTCAGCAAAGTCGATGAGGATTATATCATCTGCAACGGGCCGACCTTCAGCCTCGACAACAGCATCATTTATCACACCGACAGCATCAAGCGCAAGATCTACGCCCTCGATATCGGCGCCGATGGCTCGCTGAGCAACAAGCGCCTCTTCGCCGAGTTCACGAAGGACACCGATGGCGTGCCCGATGGCATGACAACCGACAGCGAGGATTGCCTGTGGGTGGCGCATTTCGGCGGCGCGCGCGTCACGCGTTATTCGCCGGCCGGGGAGATCTTGCAGGTCGTACCCATCCCTGCTCTTAATATCACCAGTTGCGCCTTCGCCGGCGCCGATTTGGATACGCTCTATATCGTCACAGCAAGCACAGCCATGTCCGACGAGCAGTTGAAGCAGTATCCGCTGGCGGGCAGCTTGTTCAGCTACCAGCCGGGCGTGAAGGGGGTTCCGACGCCGCTCTTCGCTGGTTGAGGCCAGCGTGTGCGGCTGAGTTAGCGAAGCAGGCTCGGCAGGTTCACATAGAGCCGCCCGGCGCGTAAGCGGCGAATTTGGGCTAGCGCACTCACAGAAAATAATAAACTTGCTCGGCTAGCGCAAATTGCGGTTCATTAAATTAGAGTCGATAAGACCGCCATGTCCTCGATGGAAGCCAACGTCCGCCCGCCCTTCTCAAGCAATGAGGCCGGCGCCATCTTGCAGCGGCATTACGGCATCACAGCAACATCAATAAACGCGCTGCCCTCGGAGCTTGATCGCAACTTCCAGCTAAGCGCGACAAACGGCGAGCAATACGTTTTTAAGATCGCCCACAGCAGCGTCTCCGCTAGCGTCCTCGACTTGCAGACCAAGGCTCTGCATCATTTGCGCGCGGAGATGGACATCATCCCGGAAGTGATACCGGCAAAGGACGGCGCCGACACAATCCGCATCAAAGCCCAAAACGGCGCCGAATACCGCGCCCGCCTGCTGAGCTATATCGACGGCATCCCCCTCAGCGACTTCCGCCCGCATTCGGCCGAACTGCTCGCCGACATCGGACGGCAGCTTGGCCGGTTCAGCGCGCGGATGCAGACCTTCGATCACGACGAAAAACGGCAAGCCTACCGCTGGAACATCCGCAATTTCAAAGAGGTAGCGCGATACGGGCGGGACCTGCCGCCAGCGAGAAAAGCCATCCTCGGCTATTTCCTGCAGCGATACCGGGACGAGGTGCTGCCGATACTCCCCGGCCTGCGGGGCAGCTTCGTCTACAACGACGCCAATGATACCAACATCTTGATCCGCGCCGCGGGTGATGAAGCCAGTGTCGTCGGCTTCATCGACTGGGGTGATATGGTTTACAGCCCAACCGTAACGGACCTGGCCGTCGCGCTGGCATACATCATGATGCATGCGCCGCGCCCCGTGGAAAAAGCGCTGCCGGTCATCGCCGCCTATCACCGCGTCTTTCCGCTTAGCGAAACCGAGATCCGCGCGCTCTTCCCACTGATCGCCGCTAGACTCTGCCTCAGCGTCTGCATCTCCTGGCATCAACAAAAGAACGAGCCGGAGAACCGCCACCTGAGCGTCAGCGAAAGCGGCGCTTGGGATCTGCTGGAAAAATTGAGGGGCCTGCATCCGCATTACGCGCATTATCTCTTCCGCGACGCTTGTGGCTTTTCCGCCTGCCCCAGGAGCGAAGAAATTCAAGACTGGCTGCGGAGACAGTCATTCGCGCCGATTCTCGGTTTTCCTCTCAACACGGAAAATAGCGCTTTACTGGACTTGGGTATGAGCAGCCGGCTCTTGGCGCGGGTGAGGGATCTGGCCGACCCGGCCGCTTACGCCGAGCCTTTGCGGGCGCAGCTCGGCCACAGAATCGGCATCGGGCGTTACAACGAAGCGCGTCCGATTTACCTGCAAGACATGTTCGCCGTCGACCACCACGAACGCCGGGCGATCCACTTGGGCGTCGATCTCTTCGCGCGGGCCGATTCGCCCGTTTACGCGCCTTTGCCCGGTATGATCCACAGCGTGCGGGAACACAAGAGCGAGCAAGACTTCGGACCCACGCTGATACTGAAACATCAGCCAACTGCGGATCTGTGTTTCTTCACGCTGTACGGGCATCTGTCTCCCGGGGCGCTCGAGCGTTGGGAACCGGGGCAAACGGTATCAGCCGGCGACCTGCTGGGGCATATCGGCGACTATCCGCGCAACGGCAACTGGAGCCCGCATTTGCACTTTCAGATCATCATCGACTTGCTGGGGGAAGACAATTTTCCCGGGGTCTGCTCCCCCAAGCTGCGCCGACTCTATACATCACTGTCGCCCGATCCCAACCTGATTCTGCAACTGCCGTTTCAAACCGCCGCGCCCGAGAGACCGTCATCGGGGGAGCTCTTGAAACGCCGCAGCGCTTCGTTGAATCCCGCGCTGAGCCTTTCCTACCAAGACCCACTGCAGATCGAAGGCGGATTCATGCAATACCTCTACGACCACGAGGGGCAGCGCTACCTCGATTGCGTCAACAACGTGCCGCATGTCGGGCACAATCATCCGCGTATCGTGGCGGCAGCGCAGGATCAGACAGCGATTCTGAATACCAATACCCGCTATCTGCACGAGACCATCTTGACATACGCCGAGGCGCTTGCCGCGACCTTGCCCGATCCGCTTTCGGTCTGTTTCTTCGTCAATAGCGGCAGCGAAGCCAATGAACTGGCGCTGCGCCTGGCCAGCGCCTACACCGGCGGGGGCGACGTCATCGTCATTGACCAGGCCTATCACGGCCATACCACAGCGCTGATCGACATCAGTCCCTACAAATTCAATGGACCTGGCGGACGCGGCAAGCCCGATCATGTCCAAGTCGCGACCATGCCCGATGGCTATCGAGGCGCGGTCCGAGGCTACGATCCCAAGTCCGGTGAATTCTATTCCCGCTCCGTGAGCGAAAAAGTCGCGGCGATCCAAGCCCGCGGCGGTCAACTGGCCGCCTTTTTTGCCGAAGGCATCATGGGCTGTGGCGGTCAAATGCCGCTGCCGGCTGAATATCTCAAACGCGCCTATCGCGTCGCGCGTGATGCCGGGGGCCTTTGCGTCGCCGACGAGGCGCAAACCGGCTTCGGCCGCGTCGGCAGCCACTTCTGGTCCTTCGAATTGAGCGGCGTCCTGCCCGATATCGTCACTATGGGCAAGCCCATCGCCAATGGATACCCGCTGGGCGCCGTCATCACCACACAGGCCATCGCCGCCGCCTTCAACAACGGCATGGAATACTTCAACACCTTCGGCGGCAATCCGGTCGCTTGCGCCATCGGCTTGGAAGTTCTGAACATCATCGCCGATGAGGAGCTGCAGCGCAAGGCGCTCAATACCGGCAACTACTGGATGGCGCGCCTGCATGACCTGCAAAGCGAGAACCCGATCATCGGCCAGGCGCGCGGATCGGGACTTTTCCTCGGCGTTGAGCTCGTTCGCGACGCGAATACGCTGGAGCCGGCCGATTGGGAAGCGACCTACATCGTCGAGCGCATGAAAGATCGCGGCATCCTGCTCAGCACCGAAGGTCCGCATCATAACGTACTCAAACTCAAGCCGCCGCTGGTCTTCGGGCGGGAAGACGTCGATCTGTTCATGGATGTGTTTGAAGACGTTTTGCAGGATACAGCTCTGCGCCCACGGTGATTCCCGGTTCACCAATAGCAGAATAAGCGCGCGCCGTTGCATATATTTCGCTTATTGCGTTTATTGCGTTTGTGTGGTTTACTGTATTTACGATTAGCGGGAGAATGAAAATGCTTGCTCAATTACATCCACCGCCGAACGTACAGGACTCGCAAATCGCACGAGAGGCCACTGCGAGAATTGTGCCGTTCGTTCGGGCACATAAGCCGCTTCAAGTGCGTATTGTTGAGGCTGAAGACCAAGAACCTCTCATTTTGCCTGCGGGAGCAGTAGCACTGCTCAAGGACATATTGGAGGCAATGGCGGATGGTCACAGTATAACTATGATTCCACATCATACGGAACTCACGACAATGGAAGCGGCAGACATATTAAACGTCTCGCGACCCTATCTCATCAAGCTACTGGAATCGGGAAAGATTCGCTTTCGTAAGGTTGGCACACATCGACGCATTACGATGGAAGACTTGATGGCTTATAAGGAGAAATCAGCAAGACAAAGCCGCGCAGCGATGGATGAATTGGTGGCTCTGTCAGAAGAATTAGGTCTCTATGATCTCTAGGAGCCGTTATACCGCTTTCCTAGATGCAAACGTGCTCTACTCTGCAGCAATCCGCGATATCTGCATGGAGGTTGCCCTAGCGAAGATGTACCGTGCGAAGTGGTCAGCGGACGTGCAGAGGGAGTGGCTCAAAGCAGTTTTGAGAAATCGGCCCGATCTAGAGCTCGTCAACCTAGAAAGAACCCGTGACTTGATGGTTAATGCAATTCCCAGCGCAATGGTTACCGGATATGAGAATCTAATAGAATGTATTCCACTGGAGAAAGACCCCGACGACCGCCACGTTGTTGCTGCGGCAATCGTTGGTCAATGCGACGTAATTGTGACAAATGACCTTGGTGACTTTCCGAAGGATGTATTGAAGAACTTTGGACTTGAGGCTCAGCGGCCTGATGATTTCCTAGCCCACCATTTGGATCTCGAACCGGGTACTTTCTGTTCTGCTGTTCGTACCGCGCGCGTCGGAAAAAAGAATCCGCCTTACACAGTGGAACAATATCTCTTGAATCTGACAAAATACAGCCTTGTAGTTACTGTCGCTGGATTGCGGCAATATGCGCATCTTCTCGCATGAACTTTAGGTCAGAAGAAACTTCATCTGATAGGATACAGAAACAATGACCAACCAACCAAACCACCCCGCCGACGTCGAGATCCGCGGCGAGATCCGACCCGAATACGCATCCATCCTCAGCCGCGAAGCCATCGACTTCCTTGCCAGCCTGACGCGGTCCTTCACCGCCCGCCGCGATGAATTGCTGGCAGCCCGCGAAGAACGCCAAGCCGCCATCGACGCCGGGCACTTGCCCGACTTTTTGCCGGAGACAGCCGCCATCCGCGATGACCGGAGCTGGCGCGTCGCGCCGGCGCCGGCCGACTTGCAGGACCGCCGCGTAGAAATCACCGGTCCTACCGACCGCAAGATGGTGATCAACGCGCTGAACTGCGGGGCCCGCGTATTCATGGCCGACTTTGAAGACGCCAATTCGCCGACTTGGGACAATATGCTCGCGGGACAAGTGAATCTGCGCGACGCCGTGGACCGCAGCATCACTTTCACCAACCCCGACGGGCGCTTCTACCAGCTCAATGACCAAACTGCCACACTGCTTGTGCGACCGCGCGGCTGGCACCTCGACGAAAGCCAGTTCCTGGTGGACGGGGTGGCGATCCCCGGCGGACTGTTCGACTTCGGCCTTTATTTCTTTCACAACGTCCGGCCCGCGCTGGCGCGCGGCAGCGGTCCCTATTTCTACCTGCCCAAGCTGGAAAGTCACCTGGAAGCGCGCCTTTGGAACAATGTCTTCATTCACGCGCAAGACGCCCTTGGCATCCCGCGTGGCACGATCAAAGCAACCGTGCTGATCGAAACAATACTGGCGGTCTTCGAAGCGGAAGAAATCCTCTATGAACTGCGCCAGCACTCGGCCGGGCTGAACTGCGGACGCTGGGACTATATCTTCAGCTATATCAAGAAACTGCGCAATCACGCCGATTATCTCTTGCCCGACCGCGCGCAGGTGACCATGACCGTGCCCTTCATGCACAACTATACCCTGCACGTCATCAAGGTCTGCCATCGCCGCGGCGCCCACGCCATGGGCGGCATGGCGGCTCAGATCCCTATCCGGGACGACCCGGAGCGCAATCAAGCCGCCCTGGACAAAGTGCGCGCCGATAAACTGCGCGAGGCGAAAGACGGCCACGACGGCACCTGGGTCGCGCACCCCGGTTTAGTCCAGATCGCGACTGACGTATTTGACGAATACATGCCGGGGGCGAACCAAATCGATCGCCAGCGCGAAGATGTCCTGGTCTCCGCCGAAGATTTACTCAGCCCCAGCGCCGGCGATATCAGCGAAGGCGGCGTGCGCCTCAACCTCAAGGTCGGCATCCAGTATCTGGAAGCCTGGCTGGGCGGCAACGGCTGCGTCCCGCTCTACTCGCTCATGGAAGACGCCGCCACTGCGGAAATCAGCCGCGCGCAGGTCTGGCAATGGCTGCACCACAACGCGGCGCTGGCCGACGGGCGTCCGCTGACATTGGACTTGTTCGGCCAATTACTGGAGGAAGAAATGGACGCCATTCGTAGCGAGGTCGGCGATGAACGTTTCAAAAGCGGCCATTTTCAACTGGCGATGCAACTATTCGATGAGATGATCCGCGCCGATGATTTCGCCGAGTTTCTCACCTTGCCCGCTTATCGGCATCTATAGACAGTCTACCAAAACAGGAACTGTAAGGGTGACCAGCCGGGTCGCCCTGAAAATGCCAGAAAACACCAAGAGCTCGCAGAATCGTTCCGCCGCGCTTAGACGCGCGCGGACTTGCCGGATTGCCACACGATGTATCCGAAGGCCAGCATGGACGCCAAGACCATCGCCACAATCATCAATAACCCGCCGTCATAAGTTCCGCTCTCATCTCGCAGGCGTCCGACCATCCAGGGACCCAGCGCCGCGCCCAGCCCAAACATGCCGCCGACCAAGCCGTTGATCAGACCCAAGCCTTGCTTGTGAAAGACGTCGCTGGCCAATGCCGTCGTTTGGCTGCTGCGCGCGCCCTCGCCCAGGGCGTAAAAAATCGCGTAGAGAACAAGTAGGGAGAGCAAGACGTCGGCGCGCAAGAGCAGCAACGTCATTACGGCGGCAATCAGCCCGGCCGCGCCAATCGTGAACGCGGCCATGCGACCAAAACGGTCCGATACCCAGCCCAAGCCGATGAAGGAAAAAGTCGTCAGGAAACCCGCCAGGCCCACTACATTCGCCGCCGTCTCCCGCATCACGCCGAATGATTCCATATAAGCAACCTGGTGTACTGTTAAGCTACGCACGGGACCCAAGGCAGTCAGCCCGGCAATCATCAGCGCCCAGAAGGCCGGGTTCCGCAGCAGGGATCCCCATACCGGAGCGGATGACGCGCGGACCTTGTGATCTACCGGCCGCGCCGGCGGACGTCTTAACCCGATAACCATCAACGGCAACAAGATGAAAGCGCATATCAGCGCCAGGACTAGGTAGGCGCTGCGCCAGGCGAACTGCTCGATCAGCAGATTCGCCAAGGGGACGAAAACCAGCGAGCCCAGGCCAGTGCCGGCAAAGGCGACGCCGATGGCGCGTCCGCGCCGCGCCGGACCCGTCCAGCCGGCGATAACCGAGGCCACGGGACCCAAGCCCGTGATCCCCAAGCCGAACCCGCCAATGAGACCATACCCCAGCAGGAGATCGTTCAGCGAATCAGCGCGGCTGCTCAACCACAATCCGGCAGCCAGCATCAGAACGCCCACGCCGAAAACCAGCCGCGGACCATAGCGATCCAGCGCCATGCCAGCGAAGGGCGCCGTCAACGCGAAGACAAACATGTTGAGGCTGAATACAGTTGCCGCCGCCTCGTTGCTCCAGCCCTCGGCAGAGACGAACTCGGCGAAGAACACCGAAAAGGACAAGCGAATGCCGAAGATGATGCAGAGTGAGAAGAAACAGACGATGACGACGCGCGCGGCGCTGAGGGTCATCAATCAGGCGGAGAGTTCTTCGCGCACGGATTCGCGCTGTGACCAGGGGACGGGAACAACCCCGCTATTTCTGTATGCGTTTGATAAACTGTCCGCAAAAGGTTTTTCCTGGTCATTGAGGATGGCATAAGCGCGTGATCCGAGCGAGCGATTATCTTTGGTATCCCCCCAAGCAAATAACGTACGCTCGACGTTGCTTCGGTCGGGTCGATTGATCCCTAGCAGAATGCGCTCCGGCTGAAGCGTTGACTTGGGAATTACGAAATGAAATTGGTGATCTAACCCACTCGCGCCAGTAAATTTCAGACTCGGCGTAAAACGAATGTTGGCAGCTTCCAGCCACGACTCGACGTCTTCTAGGAAGAAGCTGCGAATATGGGGGCTCGCCAGATAAAAGAGGCCGTTGACGGCGAGCATGGCTTGAATAAGATTATGCTTGCGCAGGGGGAAGTTCGCGTCGCTAGCGTTGACGTAGAGTTCGTTACTCTTCTCGTCCCGTTGCACTCCAAAACCTCTCAACGTTTTCGCTAGAAGGCTCTGCCGTCTAGGCGTGTTCAGATGGCAACCGCACATTTCAAGATCGCTGATAGTGTAGCCGTCATCTGACAGCAGGTATCCCGTTTCAGAGCGCCGAACGTAGATTTGCATATAGTCATTGTGACGATCAAGAAAGGGCGTCGTTACTTCTACCCAGTCTTCGATCTTTTGAAGCAATGTCTTTTCCTTGAGCCAGGAAAAGTATCGCTCTTTAAGGTCGTGATACTCTGCCATCATTACAGCAGTTCCCATTGAAACTTTGGCGCAACCGTTATGTTACAGTAAACTATAAAGTCCTTCAAAGTCCTATGATAATCGTCCAGCGCAGTAAAATGCTCAGATGGAGCTGGACCTGCCCAGTTGTCTCCCCAGTCTTCTCGGTAGAGGTTGCAGATGTGGCGCTGGAATGTCCTCTTCGCTCTCGCGGTTACGATGAGACGCGCCACCGAGGTCAATGCGAGCCAAAACAACATTTCGTCTCGCGCGGATTTGGAATCTGGCTCTGCGCGGGTTCTTGACGCTGCGCCAAACATCTAGCAGGGACTCCTCGCGTTTGTCAGTCGAACGCAACTCAACAGTTATATTCTGTCCAGGTGCAGGGAATGGTATCTTGTCGTCGCTCAAACGATGCTTCTCCATCCCCAACAGCGCATCAGCTTCGGCCTGCGACAATTCAGCATCAGCCACCAAATTCTCCTATCCTTCTAGCATCACCGGCATCGTCGCATTCGCCGCCGGCATCACCCCAATCCGCGCTTCCCTCGGCAACTGCTCCAGCGCGCGGTCAATCGCACTCTGCAAATCCGCCCCCGGCTCCAGCAAGAGTTTCCGCACAAACTCATCATCCAACTCGGACACCAATGTGGTATGAACCCGCGCCGCATCGCGCGAGACTTGGAATGCCTTATGCCGTCCCACGCGGAAGCCCTCGCGCGCGAAATGCGCCATAACATCCTGATGGCTGCGAATCCCCGGCTGCATCATCCAGCTTTCATAGTCCGCGCTGCCGCTACCCCCCGGACAGGCTGCGCACAAGATCAGCGATCCGCCTGTCTTTGTCACCGACGCGGCATGCGCCAAGCCCTTTTGCGACTGATAAATGTTGATATCCTTGGGATGACCGCCCGGCGACGCGATCATCAAATCGAATGGCGCCGCCACTGGCGCCTGCGCAATCCGGCACACTGCCGGAATTCCCTGGCGCATGATCGCCTCGGGATCCCCGGCCAGCGCTTTGATGATCCGCTTTTCCGTATCGAGGATGGCATTCACGGCGAAGTCGATGCCAATCATGCGGCCGATCTCTTCCACATCCTGCCGGGCCGGATTTTCGTCATACTCGCCCAGCTTTGCCATGGGATGGCTCATCATGGCATGGTTGTGATTGATCGTCCGCGCGCCGGCCAAGCCGATGGCCGCGCTTTTGACGCCGCCGGAGAAACCCTGAAACTGATGCGGCTCAATGTTGCCGATCGCGATGCGGTAATCAGCGTTCATGTAATCGCTGTTGATGTACACAGGCGTGCCGCGCGCTGTCTGGCCGAGATGCCTCAGTTTCGCTTCGTCAGCCGCATCGTGGCAGACGACCCGATAGGTCTCCAGCGCGTCCTCCGGCAAGATCGCCCGAAATTCCCCCGGGTCCATTTGCGGGTGCATCCCCGTCGCGATGATAAAGAGCAGATCTTCATCGCGGACGCCGGCCTGACGCATCCCAGCCAAAACTGGCGGCAGCAAATGTTCATGCGGCACGGGACGCGTCTTGTCATTGATGGCGATGGCGACTGTTTGCCCGGCGCGCGGCGGCGCAACATCGCCAAGCGGATTATAAACCGCCCCCATAACAGCAGCCGCCGGGTCAGCGGCCGCTGGTTGTGCCCGCGGCAATACAAACTCAACCGCGTAACCCTCTGGTAGTTCAGCACTAGCTTTCCCATTACCGTAGGGAATCTGTAACTTCATGGGTATTCTGATCCTTGGAATGGCTCCCCCCGCAAAACCTAAGCGAAACGGTGGGCGAGCCAAGGCTCGCCCCTACATTGACCTTACAATTTGTTGCATTTCTTTGTTGGACTTACTTCTGTGTCTTCTATAGTTAGATTATGGTTTGATTTCTTGACCATTCTGCGAATGCGCGATGTGATGCGATTGCTCTGCCCTTGTGGGGGGATGGGGCGCTAAATACTGGGTCCCACCCGATGAATCGCGAAACTATTGTTATCGCGCAGCGCCTCGGACTTGGTCAGATAGCCGTTGCAGACCCGCTCCAGCTCATCGTAGACAATCTGTCCGGCTTCCGCCAAAGTGATCTCGTCACGAAAAACGCCACTGACGTCGACATCGACCGTGTCGCGCATCAACTCAAATGATTGACGGTTGGCGGTCACTTTGATCGTCGGCATGACGGGATGGTTGGAGGTATGCCCGCCGCCGGTGCAGAAGGTCAGCACCTGGCAGCCGGCGGCCGCCATGCTGCTGATGCTTTCCGCGCCCATGCCCGGTCCGTACATGACGTAATTGCCGGGATCAGTCCGGGTCGGCGCCTCGCCGATTTCCAGATACTCGATGATGGGGCTATCGCCGATTTTCTTAACGGCGCCCATGGACTTTTCTTCGATGGTCGTCAAGCCGCCCGCCATATTGTCGCCAGTGGGCTGTGAACCGCGGATGTCCTCGCCGCTGGCCAGGGCGCGGCTTTCCATGTGCCGGACGCCGGCGATAATCGCTTCGGCAACGGCCGGGCTGGCCGCTTTCTCCGTCAGCCAGGTTTCGCAGCCCATCCACTCGGTGCATTCCGCCATCAACATGCGACCGCCTTGGGCGATCAAGATTTCGCCAGCCAGCCCGTTGGCAGGATTGCTGCCCAAACCGGATGTGGTATCCGAGGTGCCGCATTCAGTACCAAAGAGGATTTTGCTCATTGGCGCCGCCTCGCGCTGATACAGGCTGATCCGCCGCGCGAAGTCCTGCGCATAGCGGGTCGCCTTTTCTATCGCGCTGATAAAGCCGCCATCGCCGCGGATATTGACTGTGGCGATCAGCTTGCCCGTGGGCGCGATATCATCGGCCAAGTCTTCGGCCGTCATGCCCTCTTCCTTGAAATGATCGACGATGACAACCCCGCCGACGTTGGGATTCATGGCCGTGCCCGCCAGGTAGCGCCGCGTGACGCGCAAGTCCGGCGCCACCTGGCAGCGGCCGTTGGCATGCGTAATTGGCAGGGCGCCGTGGATCGTATCCGCCACGCGTTCCACAACGCCGTTCGCGTAGACCGTTCCCGACAAGATCAACAGATGATTGCGTATCCCGACATCTCCGTTCGGACGCAGGAAACCCATAAACTCAGCCATTAGCATTTTCTCCTAAAAGTCCAATTCAATTTGAAACTACTCGGCGCTTACCGCGCCACGATCGGCGAGGTCGCCGCGGCCGCGATTGCTCTCGACATTGTGCGTGTGCACATGGTCGCCAGCCCGAATATCACAACTGGCCGAGCCGATGCTCAAGCCGTATTTGAGCACCGTGTCGCCCGCGGCGATGTCCATCAGCGCGATCTTGTGCCCGTAGGCGATATCGTCATGCGCGACAATCTCGATATCGCGGCGTTCGCCGTTGCAGGTCACATGGTCGCCGGACCGTATCGGCTCCAAGACAACAGTGCCCACGTTGTCAGTGGCGTAAACGACGAATACTTTTTTCATTTGGGGAAGCCTTTCGATACTTGCACGGGCCGCATTGTCTATTGCGCTGGCTAGGTTTACAAGGCGTAACTCAGGACGAAGAAGTCGCCCCAGCGCGGATGGGAAATGTTGAATTGCTCGCCCTGATTGAGTATATGCGTTGAAAGCGTCCAGCGCAGTTCACGCAGTTGGTGCTCGTGCTTGTCAGCGGGATAGTTGGGGATAACGAAGTTCAGCGTATTGTCGTTCAGCTCTGGATAGTAGAAGGGGCTCAACAGATTCGCTCCTAGATTCGCATTGGTTTTGATCCCAAGGCTGATTTCAACGGCGCCTATGCTGACTTGGCGCGCCTCACCCGAGAATATCTCTTGGGTCAATTTATGCCACAGCAAATCAAATTGGTCTTGGCTTAACGCTTGCTCCTCCACACAGCCAGCGAACACTTCTTCAAGCGCTTGTCGAACTACATATTTCGGCTTTACTGTAGTCTCGAAGAATCTGCCATGCGCCAAGCAGATCTTGCTGTTGCCATTGTTTCTGCCTCGAATCAAATAATATACCTGCCGTTCATGAATCCAGCCCGGCACTTCACCGGCAGCTTGCATGGACTTGTATATTTTCGTCTTTCTGTCATGTCCCAGCATGTCGCACGACATAGCGCCAGTTGGGATATGAGATTCAAAGGGCGGCACATTGTAAGAATCGCTATCAATTATCTCGACAAACTCACCACCAGGCCAGGGGTAGCCTTTGTGCATCCGCAGAATCAGAGAGGGAAAGGTGGCGTTGTCACGGTAAGCTAAGGGTACTGAATTGAAGTGATATTCCTGCAGCTTAGCGACACTTGCCAGTTCCGGGCGCACCTTAATCAGAGACTCGAAAAAGTGGTAAATGTTATACATATTGATACCTCCGCGAAACTGTCGCGCCCAACAAGGCCACAGCTTCCGTGGAATATCAATAGTTCTTGATGAAAAGTTCTTTTCCCTTTTCCGCTTTGCCCTGCATATAATTGTTCATGCCATATTGCAGCGTCCACTCGCTGATATTCGCAAAGCTGAACAAGTCGCGTATCTTTGGCGAATCGTCATAGGTTATCAGCCACTTGTGCGGACAGCGGCGCATATTCTCGGCAAAGCGCTCGTGGTCAAAGCCGGTGTGCAGCTCACCGTTGACGCCATAGAGTCTTGACTGCGTTGCCTTCCAATATGGCGGGTCGAGAAAGATAAAGACGTTTTCGCTCTCACTGTTGAGTATATGTTCATAATCCCCGTGGCAGATTTCAACCTCTCTAAGCATTGGCTCTAGCCGCCACAATCTGCCAATCGAAGAATGAGTAAAGCGCCGCTCAAAAGCATACTGTGAGTAGCCGCCAGAATCCACGACTCCAGAAAATGTAATGCGATTCAGGACAAAATAACGGACCGCTCGTTCTAACTCCGTGCGCATCGTCCCCGGCGTATGCAGAAAGCGCCATAACTCGCGACCATCGTCGTAGCCGTCTTTGAATGACTGAACACTATGCGCTAGACCGTCAATATTTTCTTGCGCCGCCCGCCAAAAGTGAATCAGGTCATCGTTCAAGTCGTTAATCACATAACGCCGGATCCGCCGACCAAATAAGCGCCTGACAGCCAGGAAAACCGAGCCGCCACCGATAAAAGGCTCGCGGTATTCTTCCATGTGGGCTGGCACATGCTGTAGGATTTGTTTTATTGCGCGAGATTTGCCGCCGGGGTAACGCAGCGGGCTTTTAACTGACTTCATCAGTTTCCCGCTATTTCTATGCTTAAGCCAGGGTGTTCAGTCGTTTCGATATTATACAAGAGCAAATTGTTCCTCGTCGCCCGCGTGAATTTATTCGCGCGTACGAACTCTTCAACGAGAGCGACTTCCGCAGGCAATCTCAATCTACCTTCAATATTACCGGTTAGCTTGATACGTGTCACGAAGTCGATTGGTTCTCCGCCAATGTAAAGTTCGTCGATACTGTAGAACAAAATGTTTTTGCATAGACCATCCTGAACATCACCCAAGCTCGGTATTTTGCCTTTCGTTGTGTTCTTTGACTCTTGAATTACAAGTCGGCCTTCTTCCCAATACACCTCATCGGCCGTCAGATGATATATTCCGCCCTGTATATTTTCCAACTCAACATAGGCTTTGTCTCCGTCCAACAGCTCTTCCAGGTCCTGTGTAGTCATGGCCTCCCGCTTTGCTGCAGCAGATGACCTTGCTGAAGAGAAGCGGGCGAAGGCCTCCAAATTAAACTTTCCATCAACCAGATATTGCTCAAGAATCGCCAAGTGATCTTCCGCTGAATGCATTTGAAGACCGTATCGCTTGCCAACACTCTGATAGCTCTCAACAGCTTGCCGATAAACGTATTCAAAGTCTCGCTCAAAGTGCATCATATTCCAATGCAATGCAGACTTTTGAGCGCGTGTTATTTCACGAATTCTTTCCAAAACAAACTCATTATTGAAAAAATGATCTGTTGTCCTGTTCGCGCGTGTTGGGTGAGGTTCAGCACGTTCGTACCAAGCCAGAATGATGTAAATGCCCATCAAATTCATCCGCGCGAGAATCATTGAAGAGATGCGATCGTTATTTGGTGAGTTCTTTCCTTCATCTTTGATAACCGGGATAACAGTAACTCGTTTCGATTGCAGATGATATGTTCTGTAGATGCGCGCCGAAGGATATGTGCGGCTTAGCTTAGGTGTATTCCATTTTGAATATCCAAATGATATATCGTCAGCAAACTCAAGGATCCCAGAAGCAGGCGCAGAATTAATATCAAATCCATCAAAGGGCACTCGCTCAAGTGGTTTTGTGCGCACCTGGGGATCGTAATTTATATTGCGAATAATTCCTTTTAGTTTCAAGTTTTTTGACATCTGCAACCTCATCTACCACTAC
This sequence comes from Chloroflexota bacterium, assembly GCA_028873975.1. Taxonomy (GTDB): domain Bacteria; phylum Chloroflexota; class Anaerolineae; order Aggregatilineales; family Phototrophicaceae; genus UBA6055. The sequence goes on along the minus strand of JAPPMO010000017.1, from coordinate 13,207 downwards.
AAGCTGCCTCAGTCAAATTATTCTACCCAAACTGCGGCAGATACGCCGCATTCGCCGCCAACAAATCATCCAAAACCGCCCGACCAATGTCAATATCCGTCACCATCGGATCCAGCAAAATCGCACGCAGCGCCAACTCCCGGTCGCCTCGATAAGCCGCCTCAACATACAACTCGCTCAGCGCCAGCTCCCGCCGGCACAATTCGGCGATGCCAGCCGGCAGCGGCGGCATAGGCTCGCCGCGAAACCCCTCCCCGTCAATCAGTCCCGGCCCCTCAACGATGGCCCCCTCCGGCAAGTTGGGAATCGTACCCCGATTCGGCAGATTGAGCTGCTGATGCCGATGCGCCCGGTCATAATGCACAGCCTCGATCATTTCCGGGATGCCTTCGTCCAGCATGCCATGGCGACTGAGATCGCGCAGGTCATCGACATCGGCGCGCCCCCCCACAATATCGCGCGCCAACCTGCGCCGACGCGCCCGGCGCGCGCGGTTGCCATCCCAGTTCTGCAGTTTCAGATGATACTTTTCCCAAGGCTTGTGCAGCAGGTCGCTGACCCAAGGCAGATACTCGCACATATGACTGTCGCCCGCGGTCGGCATCAAGCCGTATATCGCAAAAATCTCGCGGCTAAGCGGTTCAAAGTCTTGGCGGAAATCCTTCAACCAGCGCTCCCGCAATGCCGGGTAGAGATCTTCGCCCGTATGCTTGTCGCGGATCTCATAAACCCAGGAAAAATGATTGATGCCCGCCGCCTTGATTTCCAGATGCCTCACCGCTTCCCGAGCCACAGCAAGGAAAGCGCTTATATTGGAGGCGTCGGTGTGGACGTGGAAGCCCTCTGGCGTCTGAATATCCCAGCGATCCGCCAGCGCCGTCGCCGCCATGGCATAGCCCCAAAGCAACTGATGGCATAAACCCACAACCTTGATTTTGCTATAGCGATGCACGGCCGTCGTCAAGCGAATCAGCGGATTGACCAGATTGAGATACCAGGCTGCGGGGCAGAGCTCCTCCATATCGCGGGCGATCGCCATAATCAGCGGCAGGTTGCGCGCCGTATGCGCGAAGGAGCCGGGTCCGCCATTTTCCGCGTAGGGTTGGCGAAGGCCATGTCGCAGCGGGATGCGCCAGTCCAACTCCCAAACGTCCTCGCGCTGCCCGACCTGGATCGAGACCAGCACGAAATCGGCATCGGGCAGCAAGTCGCGGCGCTCGGTCGAGCTGCTGACGCGGATGTCGGCTTGCCAAGCCCGGTTCATCTTTTCCGCCAGTTGATGAATGACCCGCAAGCCCTCGGACTTGATATCGCAGAGCGCGAGTTCCGCGCCTCGCATGGCTGGATGCTGCATGATGGTGGAAAGCGCGCCCAGCCCGAATATCGCGCTGCCCGCGCCGATGACAACGATCTTGGGTGGCTTGTCCCGCATAAGTCACGCCGCCGTCAAGCTTCAAACGCGAAACGAATCACATTCGCCGTCAAACCGACTTTCCGAAGTTTAACACTCTCAGTGGCTCCAGGAAAGTAATGCAAATTTCGACGTCGAACTGCAGGGGCGATCGCTGCCCGGGGGATAAAAAGTTGATGACAACTGTTTTGACAAGGTTGCGTCTGATGCGGGCCGCGCTCTCGCAAGCAAGAGGCCTATTTCATGCCGGTCGTCGCAATGCCTGTCGTGATGTACTTCTGCAAGAAACCGAATACAAAGGTGATCGGCAGCGCCGTCAGCACCGTCATCGCCAGGATCAAATCCCACTGTATCGTCAAATCCCCCTGAAATGTCTCCAGCCCAACCTGCAGCGTGAACATCTCATTGCTGGTCATCACGATCTTGGGCCAGAGGAAATCGTTCCAGCGCCAGATGGTCGAGAAGATCGCCAGCACCGCCAGCGCCGGCGCCGCCAGCGGCAGAATCACCTGCCAATAGATCCGCCATTCGCTTGCGCCATCGATCCGCGCCGAATCGAGTAATTCATCCGGTATCGTCAACATGTATTGGCGCAGCAGGAATACCCCTGTCGGCGTGCCAATGGTTGGGATGATGATGCCGATCAACTGGTTGTTCCAACCCAGTGCCGTGATCAACAGGAAAGCCGGCACCAGGATCACCGATAGCGGCACCATCAAGGTGCTGATGATCAGCATGAAGATAAACCCGCGACCGCGGAAACGGTATTTGCTGAGCGCGAAAGCCGCCATGCTATTGACGAACAAGGTCAAGATCGTCGCCGAGGCGGTGACGGTGACGCTGTTGGCAAGATAACGCCAGAAATTAAAGCTCTCCACGCCCCGGCTGTAATTGTCCAGGCTGAAGCGCACGCTCTCAATGGGTTCGCGCTCATTCAACTTCACTTTGATCACATCGGCATCCGGGTCCGCCGGGTCGATCATCTGCGCTTCCAGGCCGACGCGCCTTTTCTGCACCAATTGCGCGGTCGTACCGTCCTCGAGCGTGACCTTGTAGAGCGGCAGGGGTTCATCGAAACCTGCCACCGCCACCAGTTCCTGGTGATATGGCAAGAAGCGCGGGGGGAAGCGCTGAATATCGCCCGAGCTTTTGAAGGACGACATCACCAGCCACAGCACAGGACCAAACATGACGATGACGCCCAGCAAGAGATAACCGTAAGTGAAAAAAGCGCGCCGACCGGCCGTGGCGAAGATCCAGCCGAAAAAGCCGCCAACGGAATCAAGAAGGGCTTGCAACTGTGCGACAAGGGGAGCAAGCAGCCGTGTGAGACCATCCCGAAACCCGCCAAGAGCCTGACTTAACTGAGCCAGCGCCGGCGCCTTGCTTTTGCTTTCCCGCTCTTCTTCCAAGCCCGTGCCCTGAATGCGGATCTGGATGATCGTCAGCACGATCAGCACCGCCGCCATCACCAGCGAGGTCGCCGCCGCCAAGCCGTATTCGCGGAAGGGGCTGGCGAAGCCGTTGTTGTAGATGAAATGGACGATATACAAGGTCGCCGAGCCGGGCCCGCCGCCGGTGAAGGCGAAAACGACATCAAATATCTGCACCGCGCGTATCGTGGAAAGGACGATGACCACCAGCATCGTGGGCGCCAGAAGCGGCAAGGTGATCGAGCGGAAAGCATGCCAGCTGCTCGCGCCATCGATGGCGGCGGCTTCGTAAAGATCCGCCGGAATCGCCTGCAAGCCGGCCAGCAGAATCAGCGTATAAAAGCCCATCAATGACCAGACGCTGACCATCACCACCCAGAAGCGCGCCCAATTGCGATCGGTGAGGAAGCGCAGTTTCTCCCCACCCATCCCGACTACGACCGCATTGAACAAACCGTTCTCTTGCAGCATCCAGCGCCAGATCATCGCCACAACAATCGGCGACAGCAGCACCGGATAAAAGAAGACGCTGCGGAAGAAGCCGCGCGCGCGTATCCGCCCGTTGAGCACCACCGCCGTCATCAATGAGACGCCGATCATGACGGCAACCTGCGTGACCACGAAGCCGGCTGTGTTCAGCACCGCCGCCGCGAAGAGATCTTCGTCACAGGTGACCGGACGCAAGAAGTCATCGCAATCAAAGAGGCGTTCCAGGTTGGCGGCGCCGACATAAGGGCGCTGATCGAGGAAAAGTTTGTCGCTGCCGGTGAAGGTGTAAAAAAAGTTGAACACCATCGGGAAGAGCACGAAGACGGAAAACACAATCATATTGGGCGCGACGAAAACATAAGCCATGCCCGTCACGCCCGTGAATTGCTGTATGCGATTGAAAACGCCGTCAAAGATGTTGACGAAGCCTTCAATGAATCTGTTCATGTCGCTACTACTCGCGGAATTCTGACTCCATTGCTTAGAGCGCAGCCCCCTATCGGTATTGACCAAAGCCCCTCTACCCTTCGTGATTCCGCTTCCCGAGAACGGGGGGACTGAGGGGCAAAGGGGGTTTGGGGCTGAGGATTACCCGCCCGCCTCCATATTAGCGGCCGCTTCGTCGAGCTGCTCTTGCAAGCGCGACATCGCCTCATCCAGCGTCAATTCGCCGGCGAAGTACTGCGCCAGCCGCGTATTCGAGGCGTCGTAGTAAGCGAATGCCAGCGGATGCGGATTCAGCGCCACCGCCTGGTCTTGCAGCTTCGGCACCTCGGAGGCGAAGCCATTCAGCGCCGCCGCCACGGCCGCGGTCGCCGTGGGATAGTCAACGCCCATCTCCGCGACCGCTTTGTGGCCGGGGATGCCCAGCGTGCGCGATGAGAACTCGCCATAGACTTCGGGCTGCAAGAGATATTCCATCACCGCCGCTACCGCTTCCGGATGTTCCGTCGCCGCATAGCCCACGATGGCCGCGCCACCAGCGACGCCGGTGCTGCCGCCTGGACCGTAGGGATTTGGCACGACGAGCCAATCAAAGGCGTCGCCGATATCGGCTGAGAAGCGGCCGATCTGCCAACTGCCGCTGAAGTACATCACCGCCTCGACATTGATGAAATAATCCTGCGCGCCGGTGTATTGGCCGGTGCCCAGCCAAGTTTCAGCCGGGGACTTGCCCGCGTCTATCAAGTCCTTGAGGATCATGGCGAAGGCGCGGAAGCCGTCTTCATCTTCCAGGTCGAAGTTGCCGTCTTCATCGAAGAAATTCGCGCCCATGCTCATGGCCGGTCCCGCGAAGCGATGGCCCTTGTTGTCGATGGCCATCGAATACTGCACGCCCGTGGCGCCCGCGACTTCGTCCAAAGCCGCCAGCCAGTCTTCCCAACTTGGCTCGTCCATGACATCGCTGGGCATGTCGACGCCAGCCTGTTCAAAGAGCGTCGCGTTGACATAGGGCGCCGTCACCGTCGCCGCGTCCGGGAAGCCGTAGAGGCCGTCCATATCGCCATCGTCGCGGAAGGCAGCCAAAATCGCCCCTGGCACATTGTCTTCCAACAGCGCGGGATCCGCCATCAGCGGGCGCAAATCCAGGTAGAAGCCAGCCATGCCGGCGAAATCGGTGATGCGCGCGATGTCCGGCGCTTGGCCCGCTTCGACCTGTACGCGCAGCTGATCGCGCACGGTGGTGTAGGGCACGGTATTGACCGCAACCGTGATGCCGGGATTGGCCTCGCTGAAGCGGCTGAGCAGGTCGTCATACACCGAGCATTCATTGCCATTCTCATAGCACATGAAGTCGAGCTCGACCATGTCTTGCGCCAGCGCCGCCGCTCCCAACGACAGTACCAGCGCGATGAGCAGGGATAGGGTGGTAAACTGTTTCATGTCTTTTCTCCTATGCTTCACTGGACGATAGGCGACCGCGCAGCGAAACCTAAGTCGCGCCTGCGCGGTCAAACCTCAAAAAACTAACCCGCCGCCATATTGGCCGCCGCTTCATCGAGCTGCTCTTGCAAACGATTCATCGCCTCATCCAGCGTCAATTCGCCGGCGAAGTATTGCGCCAGGCGGGTATTGGAGGCATCGAAATAAGCGAATGCCAAGGGATGATAAGCCAGCGCCACCGCCTGATCCTGGAACTTCGGCACTTCCAGGGCGTAGTTGTTGAGCGCGGCGGCCACGGCTTCGCTGTCGGTATCAAAGTCCACGCCCATGGCGGCAACACCGCTATGACCCGGGATTAGCAGCGTACGCGCCGAGAATTCGCTGTAGACCTCGGGCAGCGCCAGGTATTCCAGAACCTTTGCCACTTCTTCTGGATGCTCCGTTTGCGCATATCCAACCAGCCCCGCGCCCCCAGCGACACCGGTGCTGCCGCCCGGTCCATAAGGATTCGGAACAACAACCCAGTCGAAGGCATCGCCGATATCGGCGGCGAAGCGGCCAATTTGCCAGTTGCCGCTGAAGTACATGACTGTCTCGACATTGATGAAGTAATCCTCCGCGCCGCTATACTGGCTGGTGCCCAGCCAGGTCTCGGCCGGCGTCTTGCCCGCGTCCATCAAGTCCTTGAGGATCATGGCAAAAGCGCGGAAGCCCTCATCGTCCGCCAAGTCGAAGTTGCCTTCGTCATCGAAGAAGTTAGCGCCCAGGCTCATGGCCGGACCAGCAAAACGGTGCCCCTTGTTGTCTATCGACATCGCGTAGGGGACGCCTGTCGCTTCCGCAACCTCAATCAGCGCCGCCAACCAGTCATCCCAGGTCGGCTCGTCCATGACATCACTCGGCATGTCCAGGCCAGCCTGATCAAAAAGCGTCTTGTTGACATACGGTCCCGTGATCCCGGCTTCCATGGGATAGCCATACAAGCCGCTGTCATCACCCTCGGGACGCAAAGAAGCCAATATAGGCCCCGGGAAATTGTCCTCGATTGCGGACGGGTCGGACAAGTATGGGCGCAAATCCAGGTAGGCGCCGGCCATGCCAGCCAAATCCGTGATGCGCGCCATATCGGGCGCCTGCCCCGCTTCAACCTGGACGCGCAACTGGTCGCGCACCGTGCTGTAAGGCACAGTATCGACACTGACGACTATGCCGGGATTATCCTCGCTGAAGCGGCTCAGCAAATCGTCATAGACCTCGCATTCATTGCCGTTCTGGAAACACATGAAGCTGATCTCGACAGCCTCCTGCGCCAACGCCGCCGCTCCCAGCGACAGCGCAACAGCAATGAGCAATACCAAAGCGGTAAAGCGTTTCATCTTCTCTTCTCCTATACTACAGATTTACACAAAGCTGCGGCCTCGGCGACCGCCCCGCAGATATCGTCTGCGCTTCACAGGCGTAAAACGGACAAACCCAGCATCCCCGCCAGCGATTCCAGAACCGCTTGATGATCGCCATAGCTGATCGACACATGATGCTCCAGCCCCTGGCCCAAGAGCGTCTCCATCACGGCAGCCGCGCCCGAATCAAAGCGGATCCGGCCGCTCGTGCCCGTGAAAGCGGGCGGCGCCTTGAGCATTTCGCCGCCGCCAATCACCAGGCGAAATTCGCCCGTCGCCTCGCTCAGCCGAGCGATCGTCACGCGCCCCGGCTTCAAGGGAAACTGCATCAGCAGCGGCAAGCGCCGGTTGGAGTGGATCGTCGCCTCTGGCTGCGCATCGGCGTCCGCCATAGACAGCGGCGCCAAGCCACAGTGCCAGAGCGTCGCTTCGTCGGCGTCGACATCGAATGCGACAATATCGCTGCCGAAAGCCGGCTCGCCGCTGATCCAACCCAGAATCAGTTGTGTGATGGTCCCGTTGACATCGGCTTCGCAACTGCAGGGCGTCATCGCATCGCTGAGCAGCGACATCGCCCCGCAAGCGGCGCATCCCAAGTCCGTGAAGAATTCGGGCCAGCAGCGCACAGCCATGCCGGCGAGATTTTCCTCGCGCGCGAGCGCCTCCAGCGACAGGTAGGCGCGGAGCGTGCCCTTTGCGGCTCCTGCATCGACATCGCTGAAACCGGCGAGCGCGCCAGACATGGCATCAGCCAGGGCTTTCACCTTCGTCGGGTCAGCAGCCTTGACGCGCTCGAAAAAAGGCGCCAGTTCATAGCCCACAACCTCCAGGCCAAGCCGAGCGCGCAGTCCATCGTGATTGACCAGGCAGGTATCAAAGCCGTCGGGATGCTCTCCCAAGCGGCCGATGCGCGTCCCTGTCAAACGCGACTTGACGGCGGCGGCGATGGCGAAATCCTTCAGTTTCGCTAGCGCGCCCGGGTCTTCAGGCGCGGCGTAGCGGAAGTCGTAGCCGATTCCCGCCCGCCGCAAGCCATGCGCCGCCAGATTGAGGCCGCAAAAGGAATTGATGCGCAGCCGGCCGCCAACCTGATCTTCGGGAAAAGCCCACATCAGCAGCGGCGCGGGGATCGCCCGCGCCAGATGCAAGATCATCGTGCTGTCGGCAAAGGAAGCCTGCGCCACCAAGATCATGTCGATATCAGCCGCCTTCAGTTCGTCGATGCGCGCGTCGATCGCCTGACCGTCCATGACCAGTTCCTGCGATCCGACGAGCCAGTATCCGGCGCTTTGAAGGGCGGCGTAGAGTTGCGCGGTCACAGCCCGCGCCAAATCCAGGTCGAATGTGGGGCGGGCGATCGGCACGAAGCCGATGCGAATGTCTGGTGGGAAAACCCTGATAACATTCACCATAATCCGAGCCATATCACTACGGGGCTATACATCTAAATCTCCTGATACGCGGCAATTTGGGCGTAAATAGCTGTTTCATCCGCCACCATCCACTCACTTGCGATCAAACCATCATGTAATTCAAAATGGGAGATCCCCAGGATGGCTATGGGGGCATTCGTTGGCGCTCCATAGGGACCGTGTCCGCTGTGGCTGCCGCAGAAAGTCCAGCGTATTGCTACCCGAACAGCCCGATCATTTTGTTGGCGAACGATGAGATGGTGCGGCTCGAATCGTCCGTCCGGCAAAGAGGCTGTTATGCTAGCAACCATATTGCTTACTGGTTCTCGACCGTAGCTAAGATGACCGCTTGGCCCTTCAAACCGCGCCGCCGCCACATATTGCTCAGGGACAATGTTGAGATGCTTCCCATTCCACAGCGCGTCGCATGTGTCAATCATGCGGTTGGCGATGGCTTTATCACCTAGGATAGTCAAGCCATTTTCGTCCGCCCAGCGCTGGCGCATTGCTTCATTGCCAATGGCATACGCTTTGGGATTGTTCACCCCCAGGGAAAGGCCATGCTCAACCGGATCAATGCCAAGCTGCATTAGAAATGAAGCGTGGTCGCGCAGTTTCCACTCCTCCACGACCTGGTTGTCGCGGCAAAGGCAGTCGGCAATTCCCAAGCCTTGGTAAGCGCGTCCGGTTGCGGGGCCCAAGGCGCTGTCTCCCAAGTGCCAGCCAACGGACCGGACACGATGTGATGAATAGAAACCGCTGGGCTTATCACCGATGATGACATCATCGGCCAGTGGTTTCCGCTTGGCAAAAACGTGCATCTGCTCCAAGGTTTCATTGAGTATCTCGTCTGCCGTGTTCATAACACCATGCGGGGACCGTATCGGGCAGATGGGCGCATACCAATCGCGAATGCGTCCCACATTCTCTTCTTCCCAAATGATGTAAGTAATATCAATGATGTATTGCTCTGGTGTTTCAAATTCCGGAGCAAAATTCTGCATACCCATGATGAACTCCTTTCCTTATGAGGTATTTCAATCCCGACTGAGAGCATGCTCGCTCATCCTCAACACTAGAATCTCTGAGTTCTATCGCGCCTTGAGTTCCTAGCCTATGCCTCTCACGGGTATACAGGCGTGCTTTGTACGCCGCTTTCGAGAAGCTCCATATACTTCTGATTCAGCATTTGCGTGATCGGACCTGGCCCGCCACGACCGATCGTTCGCCCATCCACCTCTCTGACGGCAAAGATGCCGCCCGCTGTACTGGTCAAGAAGACCTCGTCAGCGTTGTAAAGGTCGAAGGCTGTCAGTCTGCCCACTACGGTTTCCATTCCCTCCGCCGCCGCCAGCTCCATAACCGTCTGCCTTGTCACCCCGACGAGGATGTTCTCGCCTGGGGTGTGCAATACGCCTTGCTTCACTACAAACACATTGTAGCCCGGCGCCTCGGCAACGTAGCCGCCAATGTCAAGCTCGATAGCCTCGTCGAGCCCGGCCTCATTTGCCTCCATGCGCATCAGGATGTGATTCAAGTAATTGCAGCACTTGATCTTTGAATCCAAGCACTCTGAAGGGATCCTGCGCATGGATGATATGCCAGCCCTAAGACCTTCCTCTTGTACGCCGCTGTCTATGAGGCTGAGGTAGGGGATGGCAAAGGCGATCAGATTCGGCCTGCAGTTGTAGGGACTCATCAGGGGCATCCGTCCCACTCCGCGAGTTACAATTATTTTGATATAGGCATTCTCAAGCTTGTTGCGCCTCATGAGCTCAAGAACGACCTCCCGCACGCCTTCCTTGTCGAGAGGGACCTCAATCTTCAAAGCGTGAGCAGATTCGAATAGCCGATCCACATGTTCGTCCAGTTTGAACACCTTGCCGCCCCATGCGCAGGCCGTATCGAAGACGGCGTCGCCATAGAGCACCACATGGTCGAAGACAGAGATGCGAGCCTCGTTTTCGGGAACATACTCCCCGCCAACGTAGACCAGGCGCTCCGCACTGCCTGTTCCAATATTCATCCCTTTCACCTCCGTGTACGCTATTGTCTCGTCTGTCATTGTCGCTTGTCCGACGGTCAGGTCGCGGTGCCGACCAGATTGCTTTCGTGTATCGCAGCCGCAACTCTATCCGTCGCCATTCTGCTATAATCTAACTCGAATGATAGCAGATAGCTGATAGGTGAGACAGTGGCTGCAACATCTGCAGATCAAGGAGGGGGCTATGATCGACGACGCCTCCCGGCTCGGAGCCCTCCTGAAAGGCGACCACCCCGATTATGTGGTCGGGCATTTTCTCGACGGCGCTGTTCACGTTAAGGCATTTATCAATCTAAGACCGAAGGAGATGAAGATATGTCTGGTGAAAAAAGCAAAGAAGAAAAAAACAAAGAACTGATCGAACGTTTGTACGTAGCCCTCAACAAGAGCGTGCTCGGGATTATGCAGGAGTTTTGGACCGAGGACATGGCTTGGTACGGTCCAGCGGGAATCGGCACCCTGCGCGGCGTCAAGGAGTTCGAGGAGGTGTTGCGCAGGCCCGCCATCAATGCTATTCCCGACAAAGTGGCGCGCGACGAGATCCGCATCGCTGAAGGGGACTATGTAGCCGCGCACGGCTATCAGCATGCCACCCACACCGGGGACTGGTTCGGCATCCCTGCCAGCGGAAAACCAATCAAGTTGCGCTACATGGATTTCTGGCGCGTCGAGGGGGATAAGTTGGCGGAGAACTGGGTGCTCATCGACATCCTCGGCTTTCTGGAGCAAGTGGGTTACGACATCGACAAGGTGCTCGCATTCATCGGCTCCAAGCCGCCCGAGTTCTTTGACAGCGTGGAAACGGACTGATATTCGAGGACATGCGCATGATTGACTGATTCTAGCCGAATGCCGTTGAACAGTGTCGAGATGACGTTATAAGCCGCCGCAGGCGTACTTGCCTTCGCCGATGTAGCCCATGCCGCGACCGCCGGGCTCGACATTGAGTTCGCGATCGCCGAAACCATGCAACCAATTGCGCTGATGGAAGTCTTCAAATTCTTCCAGCGTAAAACAGCCGCCGATGCCGCTGAGACTTGTGGTTTCGGGCGACATGGTAGGGCGCGTAGACACAGCCCGTCTGTCGCCCCCACGGATTGTTGCTTCAGCGAAATTTGCATGACTTTATTGGTTCTACTTGTGTCTCTGTGGCGATTATATCAGCCCAAATTCAACGTCATCAACCGCAACTCGGTCATATCCTCAATGGCGTACTTGATGCCCTCGCGCCCAGAGCCCGATGCCTTGATGCCGCCATAAGGCATGTGATCGACGCGAAAGGTCGAGACGCTGTTAATATGCAAGCCGCCTACGTCGACGCGCTCCCAGGCATCCATGATTCGCTTGACATCCTGTGTGAAGACACCCGCTTGCAAGCCATAGGGGCTGTCGTTGATGGCGGCCACAGCCTCGTCCCAAGCCTCGTAGGGGCTGAGGGTCACCACCGGGGCGAAGACCTCTTCGCAATTCACCCGCATGTCGGGCGCGGTTTCCGTCAGCACCGTCGGCGGGAACATCGCGCCCTCCCTGGCGCCGCCATACAAGACCGACGCCCCCGCTTTCTCCGCTTCGTTGACCCAGGCTTCGGCGCGTTCGGCATCGCGGACGCTGATCATAGGTCCAACATCAACCTCGGCATCGCGCGGATCGCCCAGTTTGAGCGCCTTGACCTCATCGACAAAGAGATCGGTGAAGTCTTCAAAGACATCGCGCTGGATCAACAAGCGCTGCACGGAAATGCAGTTTTGCCCGGCATTGGCAAAGCCGCCCGCCGCCGCCTGACCAGCCGCGTCAGCCAGATCGGCGTCATTATGCACGATCACGCCGGCGTTGCCGCCCAGTTCCAGCGCGACCTTTTTCTGCCCGGCTTTGCTTTTGAGCATCCAGCCGACGCTGCCGCCGCCGGTGAAGCTGATCATGGCCACGCGCGGATCGGTCACCATCATCTCGGCATCGGGTCCCCAGGCATTCAACATGCTGAAGGCGCCCGGCGGATAGCCGGCTTCCAATACGATTTCCGCCAGGATCACCGACGAGAGCGGCGTTTTTTCCGCCGGTTTCAGGATGATCGGGTTGCCGGCGGCGATGGCGGGACCAATCTTGTGACAAGCCAGATTGACCGGGTAGTTAAAAGGCGTGATGCCGAGCACCGTGCCGATCGGCGCCCGCCGCGTGAAGCCCTGACGATTTTCGCCGGCGGCTGTCCAGTCGATGCTGAAGACCTCGCCGCCGATGCGCCGCGCCTCTTCGCTGGATACTTTAAGCGTCTCCATAGCGCGGGCTGCCTCGCCGACGGCGGTTTTGCGGTTCTTGCCGCCTTCCATGATCATGGCTTCGACGACTTCATCAAAGCGCTCGCCCAGCAAGCGCGTCATATTCCCTAAAATCTCCGAGCGTTTGTGGCTGGGCAACGCCCGCGTGAGCGCGAAGCCTTCTAAAGCCGCCTCCATCGCGTCGTGCATGTCCGCCGCGCTCGCCATCGATACCGCGTCAACGGGGCTGCCGTCATAGGGAAAGCGCACTTCCATGACATCGCCGCTGCCGCGCCATTCACCGCCGATCAAGTTCTTCTTGGGCATGGGTTTTCCTTCCGCCAATCGTTGCCTTATGGCATGGATTATACCAGTTTAAGCGCTTCAAGTTCACGGCAAATGTCATCGCGGGCGCATTGCAGATTATTGGCAAGTCAAGCGATTACTTGCCCGGTCGAAAGCATGACCAACCACAAAGAACACAAAGTAAATGAGGCATTTCTCTGTGCCTCTGTTGCGTTTCAGTCAAACCACGTCTATAATCCCTAATTAATCGAGTCAGAGGCTTTTGGTAAATTGACGTGGCGGAAAACGACCCAATTTTGGAACAGCGCGTCGAGGCGCTGGAGCAGTTCTCGCAGACGCGGGTTGTCGAGCAAGTTGGCGACTTGACTGAGCGTGTCTCCAGCTTGGAAAGCGCGCGGACAGCGGAAAACCCCTACTTGGCGAGCAAATCCGATATTGTTCGGCTTGAAGCCCAGCATAAAGCCACGCAAGAGCAAATTGCCGCCCAAAGCGAGCAGTTTAACAAAGACCTTAAAGTCCAGTCCGAGCAGTTTAACAAAGACCTTAAAGCCCAGTCCGAGCAGTTTAACGCGCGGC
>JAPPMO010000090.1:1988-69198 GCA_028873975.1 Chloroflexota bacterium | reverse complement strand
ATTGCATCAAATTATTTTTTCACCACCGAGGACACCGAGAGCACCGAGTTTAGGGACCTTTGTCCGCTTTTCCCTCTAATTCCGTCATCTGAATACGGCGAGGTCGCCAGCGAAACTTCATTTGTAGCTGAAAAGCAAGCCTGAAACATAAGATGAGCTATGTTCCGTTGCTTTTCTCGGTGTTGACGGTCAGTGTCTACGCGACCCTCGGTGTCCTCGGTGGTTAAATTTGAGCCTGCTTTGGCTAAGTTGTAAGTTGCAGTGATGTTTATTCTGATGCGATTGCTCTGCTTGCGCCCGGTTGTCGGAATCGCGCGGCGCCCTAGTTCAAGGGCTTGACGTATTCATAAATCTTGTCCAGCTCTTGAAAACCGACCGAGGCGTACAAGGCGCCGGAAGCCGGATTCTTATCCGCCGGCTCGTGGCAGACATAGGCGCATGCCAGGTCATGCGCCGCCTTCATGCGCTTGAGCGCATAAGTCATCAAAGCCTTGCCCAGCCCGCGACGGCGGAAGTCCGAGTGCGTGCCCACCGGCTCGAAGAGCAGCGAGCGATTCAGGTCGTCGACCCAAACATTGGTGAAAGCGGCGAAGCGCCCGTCCGGCGCGGCGACAACGATTTCGTATTCCAAATGCGGCGAGCGAAAAACCTCCCCGTAAGATTTGGCATTCCATTTGTTGGTGAAGCTGTGATTATGCACACCCGCCAGTTTTTCGGCATCGTCGACAGTCGCGTCGTGAAAGCGGAAGCCGGCCGGCAGCGCGGCTTCGGGAAAATGATCGAGATTGTGCCGCGTCAAGGTGAACCAGTGCTTGCTCCTGGAGTAGCCGCGGTCCGCCAGGAAGTCCTGATGCGCCCTGTCACAATTGCCCAGCTCAATCACTAACTTGTTGATCGTCTTGTCGTATTTTTGCCCGAGGCGGGGCGTCTCGGCTTCGCAATACCTGATCAAGTCGGCATGCCTGTCGCTGCCGATGAGCCTTGGCGCGACTTGCAGGTCAAACGATTCCCAATGCGGGTAAAGCAGGGCGAAAGCAGCGGTCTCGCCCGCGTCATCCGTCCAGTAGCGGAAGACATCCGTTTTGTCATATCCATAGCAGCTGTTGAACAAGCGATGCCCGATATCGCCCTTGTGCAAATACTTGGTTTGGCTAGTCGCGCGCACCCAGTTCATCAGAGCTGCCTGCGCGCCTCCCAGGTCGCTCGCCTGTTGATAAGCGTGTACCCGCAAATCATCCAGTCTCATGGAACTCTCCTCAAGGACCCCGGCTATCGCCGCGCGCAGCCGCGTAAATGGCCAGCATTTGCGCCACCTGCTTGTCCAGCGTGAAGCGCTCGCGAACGCGCGCCCGTCCGCGTCGCCCCATCTCGCGGCTCAAGTCGCGGTCTGCAAGCAAGCGTCCCAAACGCTCGGCCAAGGTTGCTGTCTCAAATGGATTGACGATGAAGCCGGTTTCGCCGTCGATGACGATCTCGGGAGAGCCGCCGAAACAAGTTGCAATGACCGCTTTGCCGGACGCCATCGCTTCCAGATTCACCGTAGGAAAGGGATCGAAATACACCGAAGGGACGGCGATAACATCCGCCAAGTCATAAGCGGCGCGCAATTCCGCGCCGCTGAGCCAGCCTCCGGCGCGAATCAGCGGGCCTAGATGGGAATAAGTCGCTGGGATCTGCGCGTCGATGTCGCGCGCCGTCAATGCTAACAGGCGCATCCCTGGCAGCTTCTCCTTAAGCAAGTCCATCGCCTTCAGCAGTGGCACAGTGCCTTTGTCGGGGGTCAAGCGCCCCGCGATTAGAATGACCTGTTTGCCAGCCAAGTCGTAGCGGCGCCGCAGTTGCCTGACCACCGCTTGATCAGCCTCCGCCCATCCCCGAAGGTCAATTCCATTGTGAACCACGTCGACCGACGGTAGGTTGTTCACCTTGAAAGCCTCCGCCATAGCCTGGCTTGGTACGGTACGCTGATCGACATAATGGCTGAGATAGCGCCGGATGACTCGATTGCGCCAGGGGTTGTAACGAAAGCGATTCTTTTTCAAGTTGTAAAAGCGCGGCAGACGATAGGCCTCGGGGGTGTTTATCTGTCGCGGACCCCCCGTGAAGTGGCGGAGTTTGGAATAGGCGAAGGGCATGACATCGTGGGCGCTAAAGACTGTGGCGGCACCGGCCTCTCGCGCGATTTTCAGCGCGTGGTAGCTGAGGTAAAAATGAATATTATGCGCGTTGACGATCTGGGGCTGCAAGCGCCGCAGCAGAGCCCGCAAAGGACCCGCCGTGCCCGGGTTCCACAATGACAGCCAAGCTCGGAAGCGCTCCGGATATGCGCTGTGGATATGATAAGTCGGGACGCCGTCGCGGATCTCTTCAAACGATGCGCCCCGAGTGGCGGCGACGACGTGAACGTCCTGCCCCTTGTCCGCCAAGCCCCGCGCCAGCCGCCAGACGACCGCCTCCGCTCCGCCGGCGCCTTCAGGAGGGATCTGATCGCTGAGCAGAACAAGTCTCATCCGTCGCCTGCGCTGTCATCGTTCGATCCCTGCGCGCGCGCGGAAACCGCTTCTTCTTTGTTAGCGGAGAATAGACCTGCCCTCTTCCCCCGGACATTGTCGACCTCGAGACAGGTATCCGGCGAATACGCCGGCAAGGATATCCAGAAACGCGATCCGCCATTTTCGGGGAATTCCGCGCCGACCGAACCGTTCTGGGCATACATCAATTGCTTGACGATCCACAAGCCCAATCCGCTGCTCGACTCGCCCCCGGTCGGCCGCGTGCTCAACCTGCCGTATTCCTTGAAGAGATTGTCGCGTTCGACTGACGGGATACCGGGACCGTCATCCGCCACGATGATGACGCCGCATCCCTTTCGCCGCGCCGAGCTTATCGTGACTTTACTGTCATTAAGGCTGAATTTGATGGCGTTGCTGACCAGATTTGCCAGCGCTTGCACCAAGCGCTGTGGATCCGCGAGCACCCAGCCGTCCGTTGCGCCAAGTTCCAGGCTAATGTTCTTTTTCTTGGCTGCAAAGCGATATTGGTTAACGACGTTTGTCTGTACATCACGCAAATTGACCGGCTTTATCGTCAGCTCCAGTTTCCCGGTCTGCACTTCCATCATATCGAGAAAGTTGCCGATGATGTCGCTCATATTGTCCACCATCAGCCCAATCGTGTCCAAAGCATGCGCAACCTCGCCGCTTTCCGCGGCAGCCAGGCGCAGGATGCCTTCCGCGATTCGTATATTGTTGAGCGGAGACTTCAGATCGTGCGAAGCCATGCGGAACAAACGCATGCGCAGTTCTTCCGTCTCGGTCAATTCGGCGATGCAGGTTTCCAGCGACTCGATCAGCGCCTTCTCAGCGAGACGGGAGCGGATCCGCGCGAGCAAGACTTCGTCGGCATAGGCGCCCGCAATATAGTCGGCCGCGCCGGACTGCAGCGCCGACGCGACTGCCTCGGGAGACGCGGCTTCAGCGACAAATATGACCGGCAAGGGCAAAATGGCCGGCGACTGTTGTATCGCCCCCAGCAACTCGGATTCGCTCATATCGTTCAAGGGACCGGCAACTAACATGAGATCAATATCCGGCGATCGTCCCGCCATATCCAGCGCAGACACGACATTGGCGGAAATCGAAAGCTCGTATTCCGCGCCGAGCAGTCGCTCGATTCGGCTTCTGTCATTTCGATTCGCGGCAACGACCATAATTCGATTCGCTTTGCCGTCCATCGTCCCTTGCCTTTCTATCACCGCCATTCCAACATCTTAGGATACACGAAGGTCAAGATTAACGCGATAGCCCTGCGATTGGCCCGCGCATTTCAGATTATTGGCAATTAACCACCGGGGACCCGCTGAAACGCCCGCAAACAGAAATGATCTTTTGTATTTCTCTGTGCGCTCTGTGCCTCTGTGGCAAATTTCAGTTTGTTCGTTGCATCGTTCCACTAGATACCATTTTGAAGCGATTGCCCTGCGGACATCGGCCAAAATATTGAAATACACCCGCGATTGGTTCACGCAGCAACGAGTCCGCCCCGCCTGCGTATAAAATATGTAAGGACCATATCACGAGCCAAGGAGAGTTGGCATGTCGAAAAGTCTGCAAGACGCCGACCGCGAAGCGCGCAAGCTGGTCGCCAATTGGACGACGGGCGCAGCGCTAACCGGATGGATACCCGGCAGCGCGTTTTTCCTCACCGCCGCGGATACCGCCATGATTCACCAGGTCGCCAGCGCCTACGGCATCAGCGCATTCGACATGAACAACCTGTTATCCGTGCTGGGCGGCGCGGTCGCCAGCGCCATCGCCGGCGGCGTCATCACCGAAGTTGTCGGCATCATCCCAATAGTGGGCTGGGCGGTGAAAAGCGCGGCGATGGCTGCCAAAGCCAAAGTAATCGGCGACGAGGTGATCCGCTATTTCCGTGAACGCTCCGACCTGCCCGATACCAAAGTCGTCATTGATGTAGAAATCGACGACGATTAGATGAGACCTTTCCTAAACCAGCCGCGCGGCGCCTAACCGGCGAATAGGACTCCCGCGCTCGCACAAATAACAAGCCTTCTCCCGGCGGTTTGCAAAACAAGCGAGTTGCGACTGCGGCGACGTTGACGTCCCGGAGGCCAAAATGACGGAAACGAGCCAAGCAATCGTTTGCCTGACAAGCGGTCATGGGGTATGATTCGCAACGATTCATTTACGCATTTGACGAGGCATGCATGAATAACTCGTTGCGACAGAAAGTCCTAACCCTGTATCTGTCCACCTCCGCCTTGGACAGCCGGGTTCTTGGCTGGGCGATCTATGACGGCACGGGCAAAAACCGATTCACCACGGGCGACAACAACGAAGCGCCCTATGAAACGGGCTTGGACGCCCTGCTGGATGGCTGGCGGCTAATCCAGCATCCCATTCTTATCCCGCCTTATCCCGGCGAGGAATACAGCACTTCTTTCATGAAATATGGATTTGTATTTGAGAAACTGGAGGTCTTGGAAGCATGATCGACAAGCAATATCTGCTCACGTCAAAGCAAATGGCGGAGTTTGTGGCGCGCGGCTTCCTGCGCTTCGACGAACTGGCGCCGGACGAGATCAACGACAAAGTCATGCGCGATATCGACAATAACGCCATCAAAGGCTCGCCTGCCGGCACCCCGCTTTCGCAATGCTATCACGGCAGCGCCATCCGCGAGTTGCTGGATCTGCCGCAGATCCAGGGGCTGATTCAAAGCCTGGTGGGCGAAGACCCGCTCTTCGACCACGACGCCATCCACGTGCGCGAGCCCAACGAGGGCAAGGCCCAAGGCCTGCATGCCGATTCCATCATCGACCTGCGCAGCCATTTTGACATTCAGATCATGTACTTCCCGCACGATGTGCCGCTGGAAATGGGCGGAACGCTGCTGTTGCCCGGCAGCCACTTCCGCAAAGTCAACGAGGCCGACATCGCCGCCTATCAGAATATGCGCGGCCAGATTCCCATGGTCTGCAAAGCCGGTTCGATCCTGGCCCTGCATCACGGCATCTGGCATTGCGGCCGCCAGAACCAGACGAACCGCCGCCGCTACATGTTCAAGTTGCGCCTGAACCCGGCCGTGCGGCAACTGCGACTTTGGAACACCGATGATCTCGACGGGGGCTATCGCGATCACCAGGAGATATTCATCGGTCCCCGCGGACGAGACAACGTCCAGGATATCCTCAGCCAGCGCGAACCCTGGTTCGAGGAAGCTTCCGGACGCCTGGAAATCGTCAATCGCATCAAGCTCTGGCGCTTCTTGACCGGGGACGAGGGCTTTGATGTGCATTACTGGCTGACGCGCCTGGAAAACATGCCGGCCTAGGGGGTAAATAAGCACAGCCGCTCGCCGTTCTCGGCCTCCTCGGCGGTTAAGAAAAATCTGCTACGATTGCCCGGGCGTTGCCGCAAACTCACCCTAGCGTCTGGGCGAGAATCCGCTAGGATAAACAGCCGATTTCTGCAAGTTCGGCTTTTGAGCGCCGCATTCAGTTGGGTCTAACACACCCGCTGCGAAACGAGGAAACTGCTAAGTATGGCTTCATATCACGGACCAAAAGCGAAACCACAGCGCCGCTTCGGTGAACTGCTGGTGCCCCGCCCGAAATACTCGAAAATCCTGGAAGATCGCGCCTACCCTCCTGGCGAGCACGGACGCGAGAAATCCTTCCGCTCCGGACGGCGCAGCAACTACGCCATTCAGTTGGACGAAAAACAGAAGCTGGCATTCATCTACAACGTGCGCGAACGCCAGATGCGCAACTATTACAAAAAAGCCGCCTTGATGTCAGGTCCCACCGGCGTCAACCTCTTGAGCCTGCTGGAACGGCGTCTGGACAACGTGGTCTACAAGTCCGGTCTGGGCGCAACGATATGGGCGGCGCGGCAAATTGTGGGCCACGGCCATATCATGGTCAATGGCCAGCGCGTGAACCTGCCTTCGTATCAGGTCAAGCCCGGCGATGTCGTGGAAGTCAGCGACAAGATGAAGAAGAACGTGCACATTCAGGAATGGGTGCAGCAAGCAGCCTACTTCCCGCCCTATTTGGTCGTGGACAAGGACAACTATCGCGTCACCCTGGACCGCGTGCCGCAAGAAGGCGAAGTGCAGACGCCCGTCGATATCCAGCAAGTCGTGGAGTTCTACAACCGCCTGACCTAGACCGGCTCAAAACCTCAGCAATAGACATAGACGGGACGCTACCAGGGGTCCCGCTTTTGTTTAGGGCAAATTGCGGTTTTTCTGAATCAGCTCGCTGGTGCCGCAACCGAGCCGAGAACCGATTGAATAAAGCAATCCTTTTCTACGAAAACGGGTGTATTTCAGATTATTGGCAATTAACCACCGAGGACACCGAGGGTCGTGTAGACACTGACCGGCAGCACCGAGATTTAAGCTCTTGCCTGCCAAAAAGGAGGCGATGTAGGGGACTTTGACGGTCAGTGTCGGCGGTCAGTGTCTACGCGACCTACGCGACCCGCTGAAACGCCCGCAAACAGAAATGATCTTTTGTATTTCTCTGTGCGCTCTGTGGCTCTGTGGTGAATTTTTAGTTTGTTCGTTGCATTGCTCCACAAGATACCATTTTTGAAGCGATTGCCCTGTGGACATCTGCCAAAATATTGAAATTCACCCTACGAAAACTTGAAATTGGACAATCTCTCCGCACTATGTTAGAATGGTTGTAGTTCTTCTAACTGCATCATTATCTACATTGGTGACTTGGAGAGTGAATACGTGGAAAACATATCGACAGACACAATGTTACAGATTGTGGTCACTGTCGCCGCTGCGCTGGCGCTTTGGCTGCGACTGGACGCTAAAGTTGACGGAGTCCGCAAAGAGTTAAAAACTGACATCCAGCAAATGAGAAAGACCGCGGAGGACCAGCGGAAAGAATTGAAAAAAGAGATTCAAAAAGTAGGAAAGACTACGGAGGACCAGCGCAAAGAGTTAAAAACTGACATCCAGCAAGTAGGAAAGACTGCGGAGGACCAGCGGAAAGAATTGAAAAAAGAGATTCAAAAAGTCGATGACAAAGCGATGAAGTTGCTGGAAGCGTCAAACAAGAATCACCTTGTGACCATCGAACGGCTGACCAGAGTGGAAGAAAAAGTCGGGTGTATTATCAGAGGCGAGCCGCTGCAGACGGATTGATATCCAGCTATTCCACCGGTATTTTGCGGATTCGCTGAATCAGTTCGCTGGTGCTGCGACCGGGCAGGTAATCAACCAACTCAACCTTGCCGCCGTAGGCTTCCACAGTGGCGCGCTCCGGCAATTCCTTATGCGCATAGTCGCCGCCTTTGACATAGATCTCCGGCTGCAAAGCGCGCAGCAATCTGTCCGCCCGATCTTCTTCGAAGGTGATCACGGCATCAACCGGACGCAGCGCCGCCAGCAAGCGGGCGCGCTCCCCCGCCGGCACAACCGGCCGTCCCACTCCTTTCAAGCGCGTCGAGGAGCCATCACCATTGAGGCCGACGAAGAGCGCGTCGCCTAAGCCAGCCGCCTTTTCCAGATAATCCAGATGACCCACGTGCAGCAAGTCGAAATGCCCGTTTGTGAAGACCAGCGTCTGTCCGCCGCGCTTCAACTGGTCGCGCAGCGTCCGCGCCTCATCCAGCGTGAGCAGCTCCCCCATCAACGCGCCCTCAGCGATCCCGCCGCCGATACACCAGCTTCAGCCCCGACCACTGCGCATCGATCGCGGCGACTTTGACATCGACCAAGCCGCCCGCCAAGGCAATCTCGCGCACGACGTTTTCCGTGATATCGGTGGGCACCCGGGCGGCTTTTTTGTACCACGAGATCCAGATCATGCCGTCTTTGTGTATCGCCGCTTTCAGCGCGGGGAAGGCCGCTTCATACTCTGCGCGTTCGACATAAAAGGCCTGCAGGAAATCATAGCCCGCGCCGCATAGCGCCTCGTCGATGGCTATGCCGGCGGGCAAATCGCCCAGCAGATCGCGGTAACGCGCGGGGGCGCCCAGCAGCGCCATCCGATAGCCGCTTTTAATGCCCAGCTTCTTTTGCAGCGGCGTACTGGAATAACCCGCTGTCATCCGCTCGTCCTTCCGCCGGTTCAGGCCTGCCACGGTCAGTCAGCGAATCTGTCCGGATACAATTCCCGCGCCAGCGCCGCTGCCCGATCAATCCAGCCTTCGATCACATCAATGCCTTTTTGCCAAAAGCCGGGATCATTGATATCGATGCCGATTTTGGCCAGCAGCCTGTCCGGGTAATCGGAATCGCCCGCGGCTAGCAAATCAAGGTATTTTGGCACGAAGGATTCGCCCTCGTCCTGGTACATCCGATACAGCGCCAATACCAGCAATTCGCCGAAGGAATAAGCATAAACATAACCCGGCGTATGCAAGAAGTGCGGCACATAGCTCCACCACAGCCCGTATTCCTCGGTGATGGAGACGCTATCGCCGAACATATCGCGCTGTGTTTCCAGCCACAATTCACTCAGCCGCTCGGTGGTCAACTCGCCCTCCGAGCGGCGGGCTGTGTGCATCTTGTCCTCGAAGCGATTCATGGAAATCTGCCGGAACACCGTAGCGAAGGTATCTTCAATCTTGCCCACCAGCATCGAGAGCCGCACCTCCCTATCCGTTTCCGCCGCCATCAGATCCTGGAAGACCAGCATCTCGGCGAAAGTGGAGGCCATCTCGGCTGTGGTCAGCGGCGTATACAAGGCGAAGAGACCGTGTTTCCTGCCCGACAGCGCCATGTGGATGCCGTGACCCAATTCATGCGCCAAAGTCGTGACATCGCGCGTGCTGCCCAGATAGTTGAGAAAGACATAGGGAGCGGCGCTGGCGACTGTCGGGGCAGCAAAGGCGCCGCCCCGTTTGCCCGCGCTGACCGGCGCGTGGATGCGACTCTCGTCGAAGAACTCCTGAGCAATCGCCTTCATCTGAAAGCTGAATTTCTCAAAAGCCCCTAAAACGATCGCCTTCGCCTCAGCCCACTGGTAGAAGGCTTCGCTTTCCTTCAGATTGAGCGGCGCATAGCGGTCGTAATCATAGAGTTCCTCATAGCCCAGCAAAGCCCGCTTGAGTTTGTAGTGCCTCGCCACCAGCGCGTAGTTGCCTGTCACGCTTTGGATCAGCGCCTCGACCACCGAGTCCTCCGCTTTGTTGCTCAAGTTTCGTGAGGAAACCCAACTCGCATAGCCGCGGCGCTTGTCGTTGTTCGCCTTGTCCAGCGCCAGCGTATTGAAGATGAAGGTCAGCTCCATCGAGCGCTCGTCGAGCTTGTCGGTCACTTTGCGCCAAGCCATCTCGCGCATGTCGCGGTCCGAGTCATACAGTTTGTTCAGGATGAAGGACATATTGACCTCGTCGCCCATCCATTCGAAGCTGAATCCGCTGGTCAATTGGGTGAAAAAGCGCGCCCAGGCGCTGCTGCCCGTCACCGACTTTTCAATAATGATCTGCTCTTCCGGCTCCGTCAGCCGATAAGGTTTGTAGCGCCGTTCCGCTTCCAGAAAATAGCGATACTTCGCCAGTTTGGGATCGTCCAGAATCGCTTTAGCATGATCGTCGTCCAGCGCGTTCCATTCCAGCTCAAAAAAGACCAAGGTCTGGCTGAGGACGGCGTGCAGGTCTTGCATCCTCGCCACGAAGGCCTGATAGGCTGCGTCGCCGGTATCGGTGGAAAAGTTCAAAAAGGCGTATGATTCCAGCCGTCCGCTTAAGTCATAAATGCTCTCCATGGCTTCGTAGGCTGCGACAAAATCATCAGCGCTCATCTTGTCGAGATTGCCGCGATAGCGTTCCTGAAAGGCTTCCGCCAGCGCATTCACGCGCGCGATATCGGCTTCAAGCTCGGGAGCGTCCACACGCTGATAGAAGACGGACAAATCCCAAATGACATCTTCGGCGCCCGTGGCGCGTCCGCTTGCTGCATCGGTCATCTCAATCTCTTTCATCCTTGGTCAAACACAATAATAACGCGGCTATCGTAGCAGACGCCGCCTAAAGATGACACACCGATTCGCTAGCGAACAGAGCAATCGCACCAGATTTTTCTAACCACCGAGGACACCGAGAAAAGCAAGTAAAATCAATGTCCTTGTCTTATTTCAGACATGCTTTTGAGCGACATATGTGGTTTCGCTGGCAACTTTGCAATATACAGGTGGCGGATTTAGAGGCAAAGTCGTCAAAACACCTTCAACTTTGTGCCCTCTGTGGTTAGATTATGGTTTTATTTCTTGACCATTCTGCGAATGCGCTATGGGATTCGCTCTGGCTGCTGCTAGCGCTGACCTTCTCGCTCGGGCACGGCGAAGATCATGCGCCCGGTGGGGCGGTTGATCAGTTTGGTAACCTCGACGCCGACATTGCGATCCATATACTTCTGGCCCGATTCCACCACCGCCATAGTGCCGTCATCCAGATACCCAATGCCTTGATTGGGATCGCGGCCTTCCTGAATGATGCGGATGGCGAAGGTCTCGCCGGGGATATAGACCGAGCGCACCGCATTGGCCAGCGCATTGATATTCAGCACGTCGACCCCTTGAGCGTCGGCAACCTGGTTCAGATTAAAGTCGTTCGTCACCAGAGAGGCGTTGACCTGAATTGAAAGCGCCACCAGTTTGGCGTCAACTTCGCCGAATTCTTCCGGATCGTCATCAATGATCTTGACAGGCAAATCGTTATTGCGCTGCAATTCGTTCAACTTCGCCAAGCCGCGCCGTCCGCGGTTGCGCCGCAAAGGATCCGCGGAATCAGCCACACGGTGCAATTCGCTCAGTACAAAACGCGGAATGATCAAGGTGCCGCCGATGAAACCCGTTTCCGCAATCTCTACAATGCGACCGTCGATCAATACGCTGGTATCCAGCAGCAGCTGACGAGAGGATATGGGATGGAAGCGGCGCTGCCGGCCGATGACGCGCTCGCTGATAATATCAAGCAGCTCGCCCGAGCGCATGACGAATATGCTCATGCCCAGCAAGCCGCAGCCGATGGAAACAAGCGCGGGCAGCGCCGCGCCAAAAGGCCCGCCCAAGAGCGAAAGCGGGAAGGCGAGCATCAAAGCCAGCAAAAGGCCCGTCAAAGCGCCCGCGATCGCCAGCACAAGCGTTGACGCCGGCATTTCGGCGATCGCCCCTCGCAAGCGCCGCCATGGATAAAGGCTAAGCCAGGGCGCGCCGATCAACCCGGCCAGCGCGCCGAGCGCCAAAAAGACCAAAGATGCTTCGTTCCTTGTCAAGTTTATGAATGCAGGGAGCTCAGCGCCAATGTGCAAACCGATGAACCCGAAGAGAACCAGCCCAAAAAAACGGACAAAAAGAAGCGCTTTCATTGCGAAGATATCTCCTGCGCCAGTCCTCCTGCGGAGCGCGGATGAGGACGAGCAGCAACAATAAGACGGACTATATTTGGATTAACCCACCCACGATTCCAGTGGCGGCGCCTAACAGCAATATGACAAGCATTAGGAGATGAAGCAGGGAAATCTATTTCTATTATACGAGCATGAAAAATCTGCTACAACAGATTGCGCGCTGATTTCAGAGCAATCGCCGCAAAACCAATCACTGCCAAATGTCACCTTAATCTGGAAAATGGTGGGGCGTCTCGTCGAGGCTCAATAAGCAGCCTGGCGGTAGCTCATCCTGGCCGCGCGCAGCCTGCGCCCGTAGGTCCCCGCCAGATATCCATATACCGGCACAAACAGAACAGCCCCCAAGAAGATGACCGGCAGCAAGAGCGCGAGCGCGATGCTCGCCGCAAGCCCCCTGACCAGCCATTGCAGGGTCAAAGCGGCGTTGCTTTGCATGGTGGAAAGGATCATGCCCAGGCGGTAGAACTCGCCAGAATCCCAGCTATCGGCATAACGGACGAACCCAATAGTAAAGAGGGTCCAGGCGAAAAGCAAATAAATGAATAGAAAGGGCAGCAGCGCGCTGACGATTCCGACATAGGTAATGCCGCCAAAGACGCTCACGCCGATTGACGAGCGGTATGAATAGAGGAAGGCTGCAACGACGATCAGCGGCAGATGATAGACGACCAGCGCGAGCAAAACATGAACGCCCTTGCCGACGTCCTCGCCAACGTGGTCCCACTTCGGCAATGGCCGGGGATAGTCATTCAAAACATTGTGGATGATCTCCGCAAGATAGCCGAGCAAGACGCAGAGCGGGATCAAGCCGATGACCGGTATGAAACACAGCGCGACAAACAAGGCGATCTCGCCCATCTTCTTGAGACAATGCCGGTCGCGGCGAATATAAGCAAATGCCTGTACAAGCTCCATGACAGCCCTCCCAACCTAAAGAACTTCACATGGGATTAACATGACCTTAACATGATTTAATCGGTTGTGAATAGTTTTGTGGTTTTAATGTCATTTGTGTTTCTGGGACATTCCGCGATGGCCAACCACAAAGGCACGAAGAACACAAAGTAAATGAGGCATTTCTCAGTAAGTCCAAGTAAGTCATGCAACAATTTCCTAGGTGATCGTAGGGGCGAGCCAAGGCTCGCCCACCTGTTACGGCTAGGTTTTGCGGGCGACCCGCCGACTTTAATTTTGGAGTGCATTAGCACGACGTTGTTGGTCCTACTTAAAGACGAGGGCTTTTATTTTCATTGCCTTTCTCGGTGTTCTCGGCGCCCTCGGTGGTTAGAATAATCTGATACGATTGCTCTGGCTGCCGCCGAGCGGCTCTATGCTTGACAGCGACAATCGGTTACATTTCACGGATGATGCTGGGCGCGGATGCTTGACCAATGATCTATTCGGCGCTGGGTCGCCTGATACCGCAGCGCGATGTGACGTCGACGCCGCGGCGAATCATCGTTATCCGGACCTGTTGCATCGGCGATGTCGTCATGGCGACAGCCGCGCTTAGCGCGCTGCGCGAGGCATTTCCCCAAGCGCATATCAGCTTCTCCGCAGGATCATGGTCGGCGCGGGCCATCGCGGACCATCCCGCGCTTGACGCGCTTATTGATACCGGGGAAGCCGCCCTCCCCACCCGCTCGCCCCGCGAGTTTCTGCGATTCCTCAGGCAATTGCGCGCCGGGGGCTTCGACCTGGCAATTTCACTGACGCGCTCGCCCTTGATGAGCATGGCGGTGTACCTGTCGGGCATACCGCTGCGAGCGGGCTTGGACAGCGCCGGGCGCGGCTTTGGATACAACCTGCGCGTGCCGGTGGATCCCGCGGCGCGCGAACACGAGAGCGCCATCTATCTGCGGGTCATCAGCGCGATCGCCGGCCGGCCCTGCCAAGCCTATGCCAACCTGCCGGTCGATCCGGCCGCGCAAGATGATATCCGGCGTCGATTGAAGGCGGAGTCCGTCTCCGGATCTTTCATAGTCGCGCACCCGGGCGGCGGCAGCAACCCGGGCATGACCATGGACAGCAAACGCTACCCGCCGGCGCAACTTGCCGATCTGCTTGATCGCCTGGCGCGGGAGACGACGGCGGCGCTAATCTTGATTGGCGGACCCGGCGACGAAGAAGCGGTCGGCGTCCTGGGCCAGCGCCTGAGCGCCCCGGCGATCGCCTGGGTTAATCAACTGAACTTCGCCCAGATCGCGGCGCTGGCAGCGGGATCGCTCTGTTATATCGGCAATGACACCGGCATGACGCACCTGGCGGCGGCGGCCGGGGCGGCCACGGTAATGATGATGGGCCCCTCCGATCCGCAGCGATACGCGCCCTTCACCGAGAACCATCTGGTCCTCTGGAAAGCGACGGACTTAAAAACGGGGGGCGTCGGCGAGGCTCCGGGATCGGGCTGGGACTGGGCTCGTGACGGCTTCAGCGCCGAGGACGGAGCGAGGCAAATCCTGGAGTTTCTTCAAGGGATTGAACCGCGAGGGCGGCTCTTGTGACGCTCGGCAGCCAGAGCAATCGCACCAGAACCAAAATTTAACCGCAGAGGAGACAGAGTTTAGGAAGTTTTGACGACTATTCCTCTAAATCCCTTGCCTGAATATGGCAAAGTCGCCAGCGAAACTTCATCTGCTGTTCAAAAGAGCCACTTGAAATAAGACCAGCGCTTTTATTCTCCTGCTTTTCTCGGTGTCCTCGGTGTCCTCGGTGGTTAGAAAAATCTGGTGCGATTGCTCTGCTCGGCAGCCAACTGAGCATGACAGCTTGCGGACGGGTATGTTAGTATATGCCGCGTTGGAGCAGAACCGGGAACGATATATGAGCTATGAGTACATTCTGGTAGACCGCCCCGCCGAGGGCGTGGGCCGTGTGCAATTGAACCGTCCCAAAGCCCTTAACGCGCTCAATTCGCAACTTCTGGGCGAATTAATGCGAGCCATGCGCGAGTTGGATAACGACCCGGGCATCGGGGCGCTGATCGTCGCCGGGGACGAGAAAGCCTTCGCCGCCGGCGCCGATATCAAAGAGATGGACGGCAAAACGCATATTGACATGTTGATGGAAAGATCCCTGGCCGACCCCTTCGACCTCAGCCAAATCAACAAGCCGATTATCGCCGCGGTATCGGGTTATGCCCTCGGCGGCGGCTGCGAAATCGCCATGAGCTGCGACATGATTGTCGCCTCGGAAACAGCTGTATTCGGCCAGCCGGAAATCAACCTCGGCATTTTGCCCGGCGCCGGCGGCACCCAGCGATTGACGCGCGCGGTCGGCAAGGCGTTGGCGATGGAAATCATGCTCGCCGACCGCAGGCTTAGCGCGGCTGAAGCATTGCAAAGCGGTTTGGTCAACCGCGTGGCGCCGCTCGATCAATACATGGATGTCGCCATAGCAATCGCGGGGAAAGTCGCCGGGCGCTCGCAAGTCGCGACAAGGCTGACCAAAGAAGCGATCAACAAAGCCCAGGAGATGACGCTGCGGGAGGGTCTGGACTACGAAAGACGCAATTTCCTCGTCGCCTTCGCTTCGGAAGACAAGGCGGAAGGCATGCGCGCCTTCATCGAAAAGCGGAAGGCGGAATGGACGAACCGCTGAGCTTGTCCCTGCTCTACAGCGCGAATTTGCGCGGAGACATCGCCCTGCTGCCGCAGCTCTTCACCTTCATGCAGCGCCTGAAGCCGGGCGAAGATCCCGGCCGCTTGATCCTCGACCTGGGCAATGCCTGCCACGGCGCCGCCCCCCACTGTCGACAGACCGGCGGGCGCTCGATGTTGATCGCGCTTGATGGCATGGGTTACCACGCCGCCAATATCGAAGGCGCTCTCGATGCCCGCAACCGCAGGCGCGTCGACGCGCAAGTGACAATGGCGCTCGTTGACAGCGCCAACGATTGGCGCTATCGCCCCCCGTCGCTTGCAGATGCCAGCATCCGGCTGACACTACAGCCAAACTCGGGACCCGCGCGCTTGCAAATCTGCCTGGCCCCCGCCGAACGCACCCGCATGGACGGCAACGTCCTCTTCCTGCGGGATGTCCGCGCCGGGCAGGTCGGGGCGGTCAGCGTCGACCTGCGCCAAAGCCCGCGCGTCGCGGACAGCGCTATTCATGACCTGCCGCCGACTACGCCGCCCAATCCCGGCATCACCAGCGCCATCGAGTTCATCCAAAGCGAAGCGCGCCTCTTCCACAGCCGCGCGGCAACTGCCAAGGAGCCTCCATCTTGACCGCCATCAAACTGCGTATTCATAGTCGCCACCGCGAGCACATGGGCATTATCACCTCGCTCGGCGACTTTGAATGGAGCGCCGGTGACACCATCGCCGCCGCGTCCTTGCTGGACGATCCTAAGATCACGCTCTATTGCCTGGACCAGGCTCGCGAACGCGCGATTTTCACCGCCCTGCCGGCTGACATTGATCTCTCGGGCGCGCCTTTCATGTACCAGGCGCAATTCGACAAAGCTGAATTTCTGGTGGCGCTGCCCTACGCCGACTTCCTGGAACTTGCCGGAGCTATCCCCTTCGATGACAGGGCGCTGCTTTGCCTGCACAATATCGGTCGCTGCGGTTCAACCGTTTTGGCTCGCGCGCTCAATGAAATCGACGGCGTGATCACGCTATCCGAGCCGGACGCGCTGACCAATTTCGTAAGAATGCGCGGCCTCCCGCCAGCAGAACGCAGCGGCTTGCTGCGCGCTTGCCTGCGCTGGCTCTGTCGCCCGGCCATCGTACAGGATCATCAGCGCATTGTGATCAAGTTTCGCAACCAGGCCACCGCTGTCATGCGGCTTTATGTCGAGGCGGTGCCGGGGGCTGCCCACCTGTTCATGTATCGAAATGTCATTGACTGGCTGGCTTCTTTCCATCGCCTGCGCGTCAAGCGGGCTGCGGAGGCGGCGCGATACCCGCGCGAGCAGGCGATTGATCAACAAGCGAGCTATTATGGCTGTCCGCGCGCGGAGATCGAGCGGCTGGCGCAGCCGTCAATCGCGAGCTACCGCGGACTGGAGGGACGCGCCATCGGCTGGCTCTTCATGTTAGAGCAATACCTGGAACTGGTTGAGAGCGGCGCGGCGCTCGCTGCGCTGCGTTACGAAGACCTGCAACTGGATCGTGACGGGCTATTGCTGTCGGTCATGAAGAGGATGGGATTGCCCGATACCGGTTTGAAAGCCGCCCGGCGCGCCTTCAAGTCCGACGCCCAAGCCGGGACCAAACTCGCCCGCGATGGCGGGCGGGGAAACACCTTGCCATTGCCGGAAGACCAGCAAGCCACCGTGCAACAACTGCTGACGGCGCAGCCGGCGCTCAATTCAGCCGATCTGATTCTGCCGAACACCCTCGGTGTTAAGGGTGAGTCACGCTAAATGCCGAAAGCGTCCCAAGCTATGTCGGAATTAATTCGCTGTCCAAGGACGCTCAAGAAGTTGCGCTCGCGAATGCGTCGCTTTTCCCTAATCTCTGTGCGCTCTGCGCCTCTGTGGTGAATCGCCTACGGCACCGCGCGCTGATTCAACATCTCGTTGATCACCCGCACCAGACGCCGCAGTTCTTCTTCCAGATCCTGGCTGATCTCGTCCTGAATCAGGGCTTCGCGAAAGATATCGCGCGCCTCGCGCACATGCTCTTGGCCCTCGCGCAGCCGCTGCAAACCTGCGCGCATCTGTTCCCGCGCCTGGCGACTGGGGTTGCTGGCATAATAATCGGGGAAGTCCCAGCCGTGCTGCGCCGCCACGCGCTGCAAACCGTTGATGAATTCCCGAATCGACTCCAACTCTTGCGCCGCGCCGCGCTGCAAGAGATCCGTGATGCCCTCGCTCAAGCTCGGTTCCATGCTGAAATCGAGACTGTCGATATCGCGATAGCGCGCTTCTACCGCGTCGCGGCTGCTCGGCTGTGGCCGCAGGGAGGTCAACTGCGGCGACATGCCGGTGAAGAGCGTATACAAGACGCCCACGCACATATTGTGCAAGTCCTTGCGGTATTGCCCTCGCTCCTCCGGTTTATCGCCGCCCAGCTGACGAGAGCTGTTGAAATCGATCACTTTCAATTGTACGCCGTCCCAATAGACGTGCTCCAGCTTGTGATCGAGATAGACGATCTGCTGGGAATGCGCCAATGACAGCAGTTCGCTGAATTGCACCGCCAGCGACAAACCCTCTTCGGTCGGCAGGCGCCAGCGACTGTTAGGGCGGTTCGGTTTCATCAAGTAGAACAAACTGTGATTGCGCGGCAGATTCTCCAGCGACAGATAGGGGCGCCAACCCGCCACCGCGTACTGCGCCATATCTTGCGCGAATCCGCGGATGTTGTTCTGGTAGGATATGATCTCGCCGGCTCGCGGGGCTTCCGCGCGATCGGAGATATAGCCGCAGTCGTAGAGCTTGACCACATGCGGACTGTGCCATAAACGGGCTAAAATCTGCGCTTCGTTGCCAAAGGCGCGGTATTCCCAACGCGTATCGCCCTCCGCGTCAAGATGTTCGGGCCGCATCACTTTGAAGGCGATGATTTGACCGTTGCGGCGGTCCAGGGCATCCAGCACGCGCGCATAATGCCCAAGCGCGAATGTGTCGATATAATTGTCTACCCGATAAATGTCCTGGAGACGCGGCATCTTGGCTTCCGGCTCGTTGAAGGTCCTGGCATAAACTGCAAATGTACCAGCCTTTAGCGCATTGATACAGGGTAGACTGTCCGCGATCAGAGCAATCGCGCCGCCGCTTGACAAAGCGCTTCAGGCCAGCCCGATTGAATCGAACATAAAACCGACGCAGGGCTAACAAGGTGCGGCAGTTTTGTTACAATAGCAGAGGCAAAGACTGTCCGAGGAAGCCCCTGTGAACCCTGTTTATGCAATCAGCGCCGCTCATGCCGCGCGCGGGCGCGGCATGCTTTTTCGCTGGCGCCCAGCGGCTCGCGCTGCACTGATCGCTTTGCTGACATGCTTGCTTTGCTCAATGGCCCGGGCGCAAAGCGAAACCCCCGCGCATATCATTGCGTCGGCGCGGCGCGCCCTGCCGCATCTCGCCGCCCCCCAAGACTGGTCACATACACTGATGACCGACGTGAGAACGACCGCCCTCGGCTGTCGTCCCATGAGAGGATTGCAGCTCCCGCAGGCCATCGAGGTCTACCGCCTGCGATTGATCGACCGGGATCAGCAGGTCCTGTTGCACGTCTCCGCCGATGGCTCGATGACGCAGCAATGCGCGGACGATGGCGCAGACGCGCGCGCCGGTCTCATCTATACGTCCATCTCCAGCGTCAGGGACCGCGACGGCGATTCCCTGGCCGATAACCTGGACGTCTGCCCCAGCATTGCCGGGCTGCCCGAAGCCGATCCGCCGGGCTGCCCGCAAGCCAGCAGAGGCGACAGCGATGGCGACGGCAGCGCGAATGGCGTCGATGCTTGCCCCCGGCAAGCCGGGTCAGCGGCGGTCGATGGCTGTTCATTGTTCCTGGACGAAGACGGAGACGGCGTGCCAGACAGCGAAGATATCTGCCCGCGCGATTTCGGCGTCATTCGCAGCGACTTTGCCCTGGGCTGCCCAGCTGACGGCAGCGGCAATTCGACCAAACCCCGTGACGCCGACGAAAATTGCGCCTTTCAAGGCGTCGGCGTTCCCCTGTACGACGGACCTAGCCTGGCGGCATCGGTCAATGGAACGATTAGCGCGACTGCTGACGAAAGCGCGGAAGTTATCGGGCGCGACGCTACGGGTTTCTGGTATCAAATCCAACGCGGTTGGCTCCCGGAGTCGGCCATAGAATTGCGCGGCGCCTGTTATAATATGCCGCTGGTGAATGTGGCGCCGGGCGCGAATACCGGCTGCTATCTGCGACCGCGAGAAGCCACCGTCAATGTCCGGCGCGCCCCCCGCGACAAACAGGTAGCACGAATCTCGCCGGAAAACAGCTATGCCGTTTTAGGCCAGAATCTCGCCGGCGACTGGCTCTTCTTTCGGCAGGGTTGGGTCAGCCTTTCCGTGCTGGAGCTAGCTGGCGATTGCAGCCGCCTGCCCGTCCTTGATCCAGCGAAAGCCAGCAGCGGCACGGTTCACTTCTGCCCGCCGCTATATCGGGGCTTCCTGATACCGCGAATTGACATCGGCCAAACGAGCGCGCGCGTCGCCTCGCGGACGCTCGCCAATCGCCTGCGCGCGGGACCAGGACTCAGCGCCCAGCAGATCGGCGAGATCCCGCCCCGCCAGGTCCTGGACGCGGTGCTCGACGGACCGGCCTGCGACGGCGCCTTTGTCTGGTGGCTGGTTGAAGTCAACGGGGTGATCGGCTGGACAGTCGAAAGCGACCGCAACGCCAACGCCTATTACCTGGAGCCGCTTGCCGCGCCAGTCAGTCAAGAAAGCGCGCCGGCGAGCGGCCAGTCCCTGGAAGAGGCGCCAACTGATGCGGCAATGATGATCAGCAGCGCCAGCCTGGATCGGCTGGACAGGACCCATGTCATACCGGCGGACGATCCGCTGCAAGTGGCCTGGTCGCCCGGCAATCAATCGCTCGCGGTACTTCTCGCGGACGGCGCCCTGCAGTTCTATCGTTATCCGGGATTTGATCCCCTACCGGCGTACCGATACTCGCCCGATGGATTCGCGGCTGCGTCATTTGCCTTTAGCCCTGTGGCAGATGTGGCAGATGTGGCAGATGTGACGGGTGTTAAAATCGTAGACAAGCTGGCAATCGGGGGGCAGGACGGCCGCGTCTCCGTCCTCACACTCGCCGAAGACGCATCAGTCTCGACGCTTCTGCAATTATCACCGTCGCTGCCGGGCGCCGTGAGGGCGCTGGACTGGTCGCCGGACGGGGGCTTTTTGGCAGCGGCCAGCGGCGGCGGGAACAGCAAACTGGCGGGTCCCGGCGGCGAGCTCATCGTCTGGAAGATCAATGATGTCCGGGATGCCCCCGGCGCGGAGGTATCGCTACGATTCGCCTTTCCCTATCCCTTGACCGACATCGCTTTCAGCGCAAACGGGCGCTGGCTGGCGCTGGCCGGCGAGAGCGTCGCCAGCCGGCGCGCCGCGCTTTGGGTTTATGACGCCGCGGACGGTCGCCTGGTGTTCTCGAAAGCCTTGATTGGCATGGCTGGGGAGGGGTTGCTTCGGGCTTCTCCCAGCGCGGACCTGGCCGATTTCTTCTATAGCAATGGCGACAGCCTCTATCTCCTCGATATCGGCACCGGGCAAGATCTGCGCTTCTATCACCGCGCCGGCGCGATTATGCCGCAGCTCGACATCCGCCGGCGCGTCGTCGAGGGCGCAGAAATGCTGCTGGCAATTGCCAGCCAAGACGCCAATGGTCAAGCCCAACTGCATTTTGTCAACCCCATGAACAGCGATTCGCCGACAGCCCATCTGCCGATCGCGCTTGATGACCTGGCATTCAGTCCCGACGGACGCGCGATCGCCTTGGCGCAGCGAAGCCGCGATCGCGTTTTGATCCTCTCAATCGCGCCCGAATAACGCCGCGGCTCAGGCAGATTTTGCTGACAGGATTCTTGACTTGTGCTAAGATGACGGTCGATTTCGACCAGCGAGCGAGAAACTTGCACGATGCCAGAAACGCTCACCGTTTACCCGATTCAAGCGCCGGTACGCGATGGACCCTTTGATCTGATCGAGACCATACTGGACGGCTTGGCGGGCGCCGAACTGCAGTTGCAAGACGGCGATGTGCTGGCCGTTTCCAGCAAATACGCGGCGATCGCCGCCGGGCGGATCTACAAGCTGGACGACATCGAGGCCAGCCCCCGCGCCCGTCAACTGGCAAAGCGATTCAATATGTCCGCGGCAGTCGCCCAATTGGCGCTGGACGAAGCCGACCATGTCTTTGGCGGCATCGGACTGGGATTCCTCCTGACCGCCCGGGGCGGCATCATATCGCCAAATGCCGGGCTGGATCGTTCGAATATCCCCAGCGGGCAAGTCGTGCTCTTGCCGGAAGACCCCTTTAAGAGCGCCGAGGCTGTCTTCGCGGCACTGCGGCAGCGTCTCGGCCGGCACATCGGCGTCATATTGACTGACAGCTGGCTGCTCCCGGGCCGCTACGGCACCGGCGGCATCGCCCTCGGCGTCGCCGGCTTCAAGCCTGTCAAAGACGAACGGGGCAAGGACGATCTCTTTGGCAATCCGATGACGGTGACGCAGGTCGGCGTCGCCGATTCGCTGGCGGCTTGCGCCCAGGTCGTCATGGGCGAGCGCGACCAAGCCACGCCCTTGGCCTTGCTGCGCGGCGCGGACGTCGAGTTGACCCTACAGCCTTATACCGCGGCCGATATGTCCATCCCCTGGCAGAACTGCATATACGTGGAATCCTTGACTCTGGGTTTGCTGGCGGATGGCGCTCCACAGCGCCGCGCCGGCGAAACTGAGGGCGACACGGAGAGGTGAATACAGCCTGCCAAGCCGCCAATGAGACAGCGCCGGCCGATTTGACCTCCAGGGCAATTGCAAGAAATTATTTTTTCACCACAGAGCCACAGAAGTAAGTGCAAGTAAGTCATGCAAATTTTGCTAAAGCAACGATCTGTAGGGGCGACATACCATGTCGCCCGAAACCACAAGTCGCGGCGGCAACGGGCGACCAGATTGGTCGCCCCTACAAGGCTCGCTTTCGTTGCATTACTTTATTGGTTTTACTGAGCGCACAGAGAAATACAAAAGATCATTTCTGTTTGCGGGCGTTTCAGCGAAACGCCCCTACATCGCCTCCTTTTTGGCAGGCAAGAGCTTAAATCTCGGTGCTGCCGGTCAGTGTCCACGCGACCCTCGGTGTCCTCGGTGGTTAATTACCAATATTCTGAAATGCACCCAACAGCCGGGGCGCATTTGACATCCGGTTAACCTTGACTTAAACTTAAAAGTATAGAAATGATCAGCGCGCAAGAGGAGGAAACTCGTCTTCACATGATATGTGAAGGTCTGGCAATCACAGCCGCTCGGCGGCAACGAAATTGGGCTACCTCGCTCACACAAAATAATAAACCTTCTAGGCTACCGGAATTCGCGGTTTATTAAATAAGTGGCATGGGGCTGTTCTTAACGGATTAGGGTAATGATTGTCGTTTCAATTGACAATTTATCATTGCGAAAATACAAAGCGAACGCGGCGCAGAGCGAATAGGTTGCGCCGCGTTTTCTATTCTTCCGACAGTTCATCTCTTAGCAGAAGGGGCAACAATGGATGCCAGCATGATCAACAAGATTCAGAAAGCCAGTGAATACGCCAGCCAGCCCGAACGCGCCACTTTCAATCGTTTGACGGTGGCTTTCCGCGGTGAAAATAACGCCTACGTCGTGAGCCTCGAAGGCGACAGTTGGTCCTGTACCTGCCCGGGTTTCCAAAAATACGCCATTTGCCCGCATATCATGGCGCTGGAGAACCTCTTCAAACCCCTGCTCAAAAGACGCCCGGTCCCCTATTCGCCGGGCCAGAATATCGTCAGCGACGTCAAGAAAGCCAAGCGCTATTCGGACCAGCGCGACCGCATCCGCATCGTCTCGTTTGACTGCTCTTTCGAGGGTTACAACAAAAACCACCACATCACCTACAATGAGGGCAAATGGAGCAGCACCGCCTCGTTTTTCGCGCAGCGCGGCGTCTGCAGCCATACCATGGCGCTGGAAAAAATCCTCAAGGGCTTCGTGGAACCGGTCCGCGTCCAAACGCTTGTCTAGCGACGCCGAATCAGGACGGGGCTGTACCTGCACAGCCCCGTTCCCGCAATACCCGACGCATAACACAGAAGTAATTGCAAGTAAGTCATGCAATTCCTAAAATAGGACGGCTGTAAGGCTTATCCGATACTGAAATCTGGACGGCTTCCCAGGTTTTACCCCATCCCCGGCCCTTCCCCAGTCAACTGGGGAAGGGTGACTCTACGGCGGGATGTGTAATATCAGGCGAATTGGCATTACGAGCGACGCTATGCAAGGAGTTCGCAGCATGCGCTCCCCCTTCCCTAGCTCGCTGGGGCAAGGGGGTTGGGGGGATGGGGTAAAATACGGCAGTGGCTCGCGTCAGTAGCAGACAAGCCTTACAAGGCTCGCTTTCGTTGCATGACTTACTTGGAATTACTGAGAAAAATCTTTTATTTCGTAGGAAACGTGGAGTTTCACTTAAGTTTTGCATTCCGCGACAAGCAATTTCACCCATTTGTACGTCATTCCAGAGAAGTTCTGCCCTGAAAAAACTTAAACTCTGTGTTCTCGGCGCCTCTGTGGCGAAAAAAAATAATTTGATGCGATTGCCCTGGTATTCTGATGCTACAATCTAGTGGATTCCAATGTTACACTGGCGGCATTATCCGGATTGTCGGCTTTGGAGACATGCTATGTCAGAGTCGCTTCTTTCGGCGGAAGACGTGCGCGCCATCGCCGATTTGGCTCGCCTCCATCTAAGCGACGATGACGTCCCGCGCTATCAACGGCAGTTGTCTGCTATACTGGGTTACTTCCAGAAGCTCGAAGAACTGGATACGTCACATATCGATCCCAGCTCGTCGGTCCTGCCCCTGACCAACGTTTTGCGCCCGGATTTGGCGGGCGAGGCTTTGCCGCTTGACGATGTGGTCGCGAACGCGCCCGATAGCGATGGCGAACAATTTCGCGTGCGCGCGGTTCTCGATAGCGACTAGCTGTCCAGGGAACAGCCGCCGGGAAAGCATGATCGTGCCGAATGCAGTCAGAGCCGCCATCATCCAGGCTCGCGCTCCCTATTATGATCTGCCCAGATGCTTGGAAAAAGGCTGCGCGCTCATTCGAGAAGCGGCTCGCAACGGCGCGCAACTCATCACGCTGGGCGAAACCTGGTTCCCCGGTTACCCGGCTTGGCTGGATTATGCGCCCGCTGCCGCGCTCTGGGATCATGCGCCGACCAAGCGCGTCTATGCGCGGCTCTGCGAAAACAGCATGACGATCGACGGTCCGGAATTGCTGCGGATCCGGACGCTGGCAAAGGACCTTGCCGTCGTCCTCGTGATGGGCATCAACGAGCGCGTGCTCAAGGGACGCGGCAATCGCAGCCTCTACAATAGCCTGCTCATCATTGACGCGGATGGCGAACTGGTCAATCATCATCGCAAGCTGCGCCCGACATTTAGCGAGCAGATGCTTTGGGCGCAAGGCGACGGCGCCGGCTTGAAAGCCGCGGATACGGCGGCCGGTCGTGTTGGCGGTTTGATCTGTTGGGAACATTGGATGCCGCATGCGCGGCAAGCCTTGCATCTCAGCAATGAGATCGTTCATGTGGCGCTTTGGCCAGCCCTGAAAGAGAGCCATCTGATCGCCAGTCGTCATTACGCATTCGAGGGACGCGCCTTTGTCTTGGCCGCCGGCAGCATCCTCGCCGTTGCCGATATTCCCAGGGAGCTCGAGTTGAGCGATGCTTTGCGCGCCCAGCCGGAGTCGCTCCTTTTGCATGGCGGCAGCGCCATCATCGGTCCGGATGGCCAGTACCTGGCAGCGCCGGTTGCTGGCGAAGAAACCATCATCTACGCCGATCTCGACCCGCGGCGCATATTAGAGGAACAAATGACCCTCGACGTCACCGGTCACTACGCTCGCGACGATATTTTCAGCTTTGCCGTTAATCGAGAGCGCAAGACTTGACTTTGAGCGGGGCGCATCCTTTTCGGTTGAAATGCTATCAGACAGCTCTCGACATGAGATCTCTAACCCAATACGAACGATTTTCTTAGGCTTGTCCGCTACTGAAATCTGGATGGCTTCCCAGGTTTTACCCCATCCCCGGCCAGCGCCCCCTCGGTCCCCCGCCTCACGGGGGATGTATCCCAGTCAACTGGGGAAGGGTGACTCTACGGCGGGATGTGTAATATTAGGCGAATTGGCATTGCGAGCGACGCTATGCAAGGAGTTCGCAGCATGCGCTCCCCCTTCCCTAGCTCGCTGGGGCAAGGGGGTTGGGGGGATGGGGTAGAATACGGCAGTGGCTCGCGTCAGTAGCGGACAAGCCTTGTAGGGGCGGCCTCCGGCGGGTCGCCCCGTTGCGACTGCCGCGGGCGCCTGACGGCTAGCAAAGCCCCCTATTGATATTGGGGGCGATCTAGAGAGCGTGGAATCAACACACACGCTCTCGGTAAAGGTTCAAGCAAATGAAACGAAACGCCTTTTTCGCCTTCGCCTCGCCCAGCATCGTCATCATGTTCGCTTTGATGGTGCTGCCGCTTTTGATGGCGGTTTTTCTCAGCTTTCAATATATGACCTTCCGCAACATCACTTCACCGGAATTTGTCGGTTTGCGCAATTTTATCGAGATCTTTGAGGACCAGCGCTTCTGGCGCTCCTTCGAGTTCACCGCGCTCTACATCGCAATCGTCGTGCCCAGCTGGGTTGTCATCGGCTTCGTGGTCGCGCTCTTCCTCGATCAAGTCTCGGGCTTGGTCCGTGGCGTCTATCTCTCCATTTTCCTGCTGCCTTTTATCATCGTGCCGATCATCGGCACCATCATGTTCAAGCAGCTCTGGGAGCCATCCGGGTTGTTGACCTGGCTGTATCAACAGATAACCGGCGCGCGCTTCCGCGTTAACGAGACCTCGGTCAAGACGCTGATCATCGTTTTTGGCATCTGGTATGTAACGCCCTTCACCATCGTCGTCTATTTCGCCGGCTTCCAAACCCTGCCCGTTGAGATGTTTGAAGCCGCCTCCATCGACGGCGCGACCCGCATGCAAAAGATCCGTCATATCGTCATTCCTTACGTGAGTTCTTTGACGATCTTCATCCTGCTCTTTTCGATTATGGATTCTTACCGCGTCTTCGACAGCGTCTTTGTGCTCTCCGAGCTCAATCCGCAATTCAAAGCCGATACCGTCATGACCTACACCTTCCTCACCGCCATGCAGGTGCAGCGCCTCGGCAAAGCCAACGCCATGGCCATCATCACTGTTATCGGCATCATGGTAGTGCTCGTCCCCTTCCTCTATCTCATGTACAAAGAGCAAATCGAGGAGCGCTAAAATGGACCGAATAACGAGCCGCCCGGGCCGCGTCCTCGTGCATATTGTGCTCGCCCTCTTCGCTGTGTACAGTCTCGTGCCCTTCTTCTGGACGACCTTGCAATCTTTCAAGACTTTCAAAGACGCCTTCTCGCGAGCGCCGATTCTCATATTCCAACCCACTTGGCAGAATTACCAGGAAGTCTGGATTCGCTCCCTGCCCGATGCCGGCTCTTCGGCCGGCTACATCATCCTGATTGCCGCCGCTGTAATCACCTGCCTGATGCTCTTTGCCCGCTACATCCCGGTCAACCCGGCCTGGATCTACATCGGCGGTTTGATCGGCTACGGCGTCCTGCTCTGGGCAATACCGCAGCAGGTCTACATGGCGAAATACTACAACTACTTCATCAACACGATCGTCGTCACAGTCTTCACCATCATCACCTCGATCAGCATCGGTTGCCTGGCGGGTTATGCGCTGGCGCGCTACGCCGGCATGGCCGCGGTCGTGATACTCATCGCGGCGCTGGCTTTCCGCGCCTTGCCGCGCCTGGCATTCGTGCTGCCTTATTTCTGGATCGGCTCTTTGACGAACTTGCTCGATACGCAGATCCTGGTCATCGTCGCCCTGGTCGCGGTCAATCAGCCCTTCACGATTTGGATGCTACGCAGCTTCTTTATGGAA
Organism: Chloroflexota bacterium; assembly: GCA_028873975.1. GTDB lineage: Bacteria > Chloroflexota > Anaerolineae > Aggregatilineales > Phototrophicaceae > UBA6055. Next base: position 41,639 of record JAPPMO010000090.1, on the reverse strand, counting down.
GTGCCAAGAGACCTGGAAGAATCGGCCATGGTTGATGGCGCCAACCGCTTGACTTCCTTCCTCAATGTGATCGTGCCGGTAGCCTGGCCTGGCATCATTTCGACCGCTCTCTTCACGTTACTGCTGGCCTATAATGAGTTCTTGCTGGTGCGCGTTCTAACGCAGACCAATTGGACCTTGCCCGTCGCCATCTCGCGATACACCGGCGCGGAAGATCCAGCACAATTGACCTTGGCGGCCGCCGCTTCGGTTTCGGCGACCATTCCCATCATCGTCGTCATCTTGTTCTTTCAAAAGCATCTGGTGAAGGGCCTGGCGGCCGGCGCCGTCAAGGGCTAACTGCGGGACCGTGGCGCGTCAATCTTTGCATCGCGCCGGCTAGGCGCCTACAAATGAAACGCTGACTGTCGGCATCTAACGAAAAGGAGAGATAACTTGTCAGTGCATAATGCCCAGCGCAATCGAGAGACTATTCGTCGGTATTGGAGCGAGCTTGACGCTTCGAGCGCGGAGGAACTTCCGGAAGTCGTCAAAACCTATACCCACAAAGATATAGAATGGCATGGTCCACAGCCGCTCAATGACATTTGCGGGGTCGATGGCCTGATTGAAAAACTGTGGATGCCCCTGCGCCAAGCCTTCCCGGATCTGCGACGCCGCTGCAACCTGCTGCTGGCTGGCAGTTTTCGCGATCAGAATTGGGTCAGCGCGACCGGGCACTTCGAAGGCAGGTTTGCGAACGATTGGCTGGGTATTGCCGCCACCGGGGACAACACACTGATACGCTACGGCGAAATCGTGGCGCTGGAAGAGGGGAAAATCGTCAAGAGCTATTTCCTGCTTGATCTAATTGATGTAATGCAGCAAGGCGGCTTCCACTTGGGCTGGGACGCCCCGGCCATAGAAGGATTGCGACCTGCGGTGAAATTCGGCAGCGGTATCTTGAACACCCTACAAGACCCTGCCGAAACGCGGCAGACCCTGCGCCTGATCGAGTCGATGCTTTTTGGCTTGGTGCGCAAAGACCAACCAATGTCCCTGTATTGGGACGAGGGGATGTTCTGGAATAGCCCCAGCGGGGTCGGCACCGCGCGCAATCTGCAAGAGTTTCTGGAGCGCGTTCACAGCGAGTTTCTGCGGGGGATAAGCGGGGCTTGGGGCGGCTCGCACAATGTCCGCTACGCCGAAGGGCGCTTCGCCGTATCCAGTGGCTGGCCAAGCCTGATAGCGATTCATGATGGCTTCTTCCTAGGTCAAGAGCCGACGGGGCAAACCTTAAGCTGGAGGATCATGGACTTTTGGGAACGAAAAGACGAACTGTTGACCAGCAACTGGGTCCACATCGACATGATCGACGTGTTCATGCAGATGGGCATTGACGTATTCGAGCGCTACCGCGACTATCGCGATGAAAATGGTTTATGAGAGGGCGAGCCATGGCCGACAAGCAAAGCCCAGCGGACGAGCGGGAAGCGAATGGCAGCCGAAACTCGCCAAGCGACGCCGTCAGCGCCGGCCGCGCTGGCATAATGATGCCGTCCGACTTTTCAATCTCGCTGGCGGCAAAAGGCGGCACGGACAATTTGCTGCTGAATCCGGGCGATGAGCGCCGGCAAAGCATGCGCGGCTTTGAAGATGCCTATGTCGACATCATCGACTATATCGTGCGCATCACCCACCGGATCTGGGAAGAAAAAGACATCGGCTATATCTACGACACCTATCGGCATAACTCGCGCGTTTACGACGACTATGGCTTGCAATACGGCAGCGAGAAGATCGTCGCCGACACGGTTCACACCATTAACGCCTTCCCCGATATCCGCCTCTATGCAGATGAGATCATCTGGGCCGGGGACGATGTCAGCGGCTTCCATACCTCGCACCGCACGGTGATCAGCGGGCGCAACACCGGCTTCTCGCGCTATGGTCCGCCGACCGGCAAAAAAGTGCTGCTTTGGTGCATCGCCAACTGTGTATCGCTGGAAAACGAGATCTTCAACGAGTGGGTGATTTACGATACCGCCAGCCTGATCCGCCAACTGGGTTTTGACCTGCGCGAGCTGGCGCGCGACTTCGGCAACATGATGGAGCGCGGCGCCGACAGCGAAGCCGCCGGCGAAGGGGAACGCCTGCCCGGGCAAGTCAAGCCGGCATACCTTCTGCCAAGCAATGCCAAGGGCTTTGACGTCGAGGAGTTCATTCGGCGCAGTTATCACAACATCTGGAACCGGCGCATGTTGAATGAGGTCATGCGCGCCTACCATCCTGCCCTGCAATTCACAGGATCGACCGGGCGCGCTTTCAGCGGGCGCGGCGATTATCAGTCGTATATCCTGTCGATTTTGGCGATGTTCCCCGATCTGGCGCTGACAATCGACGATATCTACTGGATGGGCAATGACGACGAGGGCTACCTGGCAGCGGTGCGCTGGAGCATCGCCGGCTCGCATCGCGGCAATGGCATCTATGGGCAGCCGACCGGACGGACCATCAAAATGTGGGGCATTTCCCAGCACAGAATTGTCGACGGCGCGATCGCGGCGGAATGGATGCTCTTCAACGAGTTCGCCGTGATGCAGCAGATCTTTCGCGATTAAGCGCCGCCCGGCGGGCAATCAATCTGGACCGCGATGAACAATAATCCTAGCATTCACAATCTTAACAAGCAGCGTGTCAATATCTTGCGCGCCGCCTTGTATGATATCGAGCCGGCGCAATTGCTCAAGCAATTGCAGGAAATCTTTGCTCGCGATTGCCAGGTTCATCTGGCTTCTCCTTTCGAAGATCTCAAGGGACCAGCGGAATTGGTCGCGCGCGTCTATCTGCCGCTGATTCAAGCCATCCCGGATCTGGAACGGCGCGATTTCATTGTAATGGCTGGTCATTCTCCAGGTCAGTGGAGCGGCGACTGGGTCGGCTGTGGCGGGCACTATGTCGGCGTCTTTGAACAGCCCTGGCTGGACATTCCGCCGACGCAGCATCTGGTCGCGATGCGCTATCACGAATTCTTCCGCTTCGTCGACGGCGAGATTGTAGAGATGCAGGCGCTCTGGGATATTCCCGCCCTGATGATGCAAGCCGCTGCCTGGCCGATGACGCCGAGTTTAGCGCCGGATTGGGCGATAATCCCCGGCCCCGCTTCCAATGACGGGATTGTCAGCGCGCCTTATGATCAGGCAAAGGCAGATGCCAGCGTAGAACTGGTGATGGATATGCTGAAAGCGCTGCGCAACTCGCCCAAGGGCGTCAAGGCAATGCAGCTGGATCGCTATTGGCATCCCAAGATGATGTGGTATGGACCGGCCGGCATCGGCGCCATGCGGCGCGTCTCCGGCTTTCGAAACTGGCATCAAAAGCCTTTCCTGAATGCCATGCCCGATCGCTTCGCCTTCCTGGAAAAAAGCGTCATGTTCGGCGATGATGAATATGTCGGCTTTACTGCCTGGCCCGGCGGTCAGTCGACGCTGGTCGGCGACGGCTGGCTGGGGATCGCGCCGGCCGGGCAGAAGCTGCTGCGCCGCAGCCTGGATTTCTGGCGCTGCGAACGAGGCATGATCCGTGAAAACTGGGTACTGGTCGACCTGCTGCATATCTACCATCAGCTAGGCGTAGATGTCTTCGAGCGTATGCGGGAGCTGACCATGGCGCGGCAGGCGCGCCCAATACCAGTCTGAAGCTCGCGCCTTTAGGCCTTCCGCAGGCGCGCGGCTTCCAGCGCTACCACGCGCGGTCCATCGACGCCGACGCAGACATTGACCAACGGCCGATTCTGCCAGGGCGGCAAAATGTGCTTGCCGAAGGCGGGCCAGGTCTTGCCCCGTCCCAAGCCCTGCGTACCGACGCGGATCGCCCAGCGCTTGGTCTCGAAGAGCGACGGATCGAGCAGGTAGGCGATAGCGCTGGAATCGTGCACGAAGATGCCCTGCGCCGGATAGTTTGATTCAAAGTAGTTGCGATAGTGCGGCAGGATGCGGATGATATGGTCGGACATGGGATTGCCGTGCGTCTCGTATTCGGCGATGTCTTCGGGCCTCATGCGCACCTTGTGCGTCGCGTCCAAGCCCACCATGGTCACGGGCCAGTCGGCGCCGAATACCAGATCGGCCGCTTCCGGATCGTTGCGGATATTGGCTTCGCCGGCCGGGCTGGCATTGCCCGGCGCCAGCGCGTTGCCGCCCATCAGCACCACCTGGTCCACCCACTCGGTGATGCGCGGCTCCAGGCGCAGCGCCAGCGCGATATTGGTCAAGGGACCGACCGGCGCCAGCGTGATCTCGCCGGGACGCGCCCGTAGTTGCTCGACGATAAACTGCGCCGCGCTGATGTCCGCAGGCGCGCCGGCCGGATCCGGCAGGAACATATCGCCTTGGCCGTCGCTGCCATGCACAAAAGGAACGGGACCTTCGAACGGACCGGTCAGCGGGTTATCAGCGCCAGGGGCGACCGGGATATCGGTCCGGCCAGCGATTTCCAGCAAGCGCAGCGCATTTTTGGTCGCGAGCTCGGCATGCACATTGCCGAAGATCGTGGTCAAGCCGATCACTTCCAGCTCGGGCGAGCACAAGGCAAAGAAGATGGCCATGGTGTCGTCAACACCCGGGTCGGTATCAATGATGATTTTGCGTGGCATGGCTATCCTCCCAGTATTTTGACTTGGGCGCGGCGCTTGCGGGGTCCGTCGAATTCGCAGAACAGGATGCTCTGCGAGTGCCCGAGCAGCAATTTGCCCTCTTTGATCACCAGCGTCACACTATGCCCGACCAAAGTCGCTTTGATGTGCCCGGCGGCATCGGCCGGCGTGTCGTACTGATGCTCGAAATCGACGCGCGTCGGCACAAGCCGCTTGAGATCAGCCAAGATATCATTCGGCGTGGCGGGGTCAAGTCCCGAATTGATGGTGATGCCAGCGGTAGTATGTGGAACAACGATGGCGCAGAGCCCGGCCTGTACGCCGCTTTCATCGATCACCTGCTGCACCTGCCCGGTGATATCAACCAGGGCATCGCCGCGCGGCGTATCGAAAACTACGGTCTTCAGCATGAGAGTTGTAATCCTGTCTGGTGCTTGTCCAACAAAGCCTGTATCTCGCTGCAGGTCGGCGCCCCGCGGCCGGCGCCCGCTTTTGTGACGCTTGCGGCACCCATGGCGTTGGCTATAGTACCACAATCCGCCAGCGCGTAGCCTTGGGCGCGAGACCAGATGAAGGCTGCGGCGTAGGCATCGCCTGCGCCAATAGTATCGACGACGGCGACCGGGAAACCAGGGCAATGCCGATCAATCTCCGACGTCATTATCCGGCATCCGCTTTCCCCCAGCTTCAATACAATCAGCAGGGACGGATAGCGTTCGAGCAATCGCCGGCAGGCTTTGATACCGGTTTCTCCAGCGCTGACAAAGGGAATCTCGTCTTCGGTCAGCAGCAGGACATCCGTCAAACCCAGGACGCGCTCCACCCGCTCGCGCGGCAACTGGCTCATAAACGGTCCCACATCCACGTATAGCGCCGTCGGACTGTCATTGACAAACTCCAAAACACCGTCGACCAGCGGACACAGCCGCTCTTCAACCAAGGAGTAACCCGAGATAAAGACGGTGTCCGCACGCTGCAATTGCTCATGCGCGGCCTCTGTGAGCGCGATATCGGGTCCCTTGCCGTAGTTGCCCAAGAAGACATGCCCGCCGCCTGCCTGATCCGCGAGGGCGACCACAGTCGTCGTGGTACTGCCCGCGGACGTCAACAGCGCCGACGTGTCGACGCCGGCTTCCCCCATGATATCGAGCAGCATCCGTCCCTGGAAATCAGCGCCGACCGCGCCCAGCGCGGCAACATCCAAACCCAGATTGCGCGCCGCCAGGATGGTGCTGCAAGCGCCGCCGGGTTCGAGCAGCAGCGTCGGCGACATTTGATGGTCCTCAGCCGTGACTGGCAGCCGCACATCCAGCAGCAGATCGACCACCAGGTCGCCAACTGTGACAAGTCGCTTAGTCATCAGCTGGCTGATACGTTGATGAGCGCTTCCAGCCCGGCGGCGATGCCGCGCACATCATAAGCGCGGAAGACTTCGTCTTTTTCCAGCACCGCGATATCTTCGGCCGGAATCGCCTCGAAGCCGGCGTAGGCGCCGGCCATGGCGCAGGCGATCGCGCCGATGGTATCGGCATCGCCGCTCAGATTAGCGGCCAGAACCGCCGTCCGCTTGGGATCGCCCCCGGCCATCGCCAGCAAGCCAAATGCCGCGCCGACGGTCTCCGGCACGTTCAAGGTCGCGCCGACCTCATCGAAGATCCGGCGCAAGCGCGTCCTGTCGTCCTCGCCGCTCGCGGCGATATCCAGCGCCTGATCAATCTTGAAATCCACCAAGCAACCGAACCAGGGACGCCCTTTCGCTCTGCCGAGTTGCGCGCCTTGCCGGCCTGCCTCAATCACCGCATCCAGCGAGACGCCTTCAACCATCGCCGCCGCCACAGCCGCTGCCACTGCAGAGGCGCCCGATACGGCCGGCTGAGTGTAGTGCGTGGGCATGCAGACAATCACGGTATCGGCCACCGCGGCGGGTATGTCGCCGGGATGGAGCAAGCCGATGGGCGCAATGCGCATGGGCGCGCCGTTGGTATCGCCCCATAAACCAGCCGTCCGCGGATCTCCGCCGGCTTTCAGCGCCTTGATGCCGCGCCGAGTGCTGGGACCAACATAGGGCGAGTCGTCGCCGCCAAAGCGGTCGTACCAACTGACCAATCCTTGGACGACCGCGTCAAGCGTCAGGCCGCCGGCGTCGACCACCGCCTGCGCGATAGAGAAAGCTTGCTCGGAATCATCGGTGATGCGGCCCGCGGGCAAGCCGGCGTGCACGACGTGGTCATCGGGCGCGTCTTGCCAGCTATCGAGCCAGCCGAAGCTGCGCTCGGTATCATCCGGGTGGACCTGGGCCGGCATGGCGAAGGCATCGCCGAGGGCTTGGCCGTAGAGACATCCGAGGATTTTGTTTTGCATGGTAGAGGCAGGGGCTAAAGCGGTTCGCGTCGTTCCTGCAGCTGCCGCAGGATGCCGTCGAGCAAGGCAACGCTCTTGGCGTGAAATTCGTTCGCTTCGGCGGCGCGGTCTTCAACGCGCTGAATATCGGATTTGATTTCCAGGCGAAGATCGTCGATCTTGGTATCGAGCTTATCAAATTTCTTGTCTTGTTGCGCGAAGCGCGCCTCAAACTTGGCGTCTTGCTGCGCGAAGCGCGCCTCAAACTTGGCGTCTTGCTGCGCGAAGCGCGCCTCAAACTTGGCGTCTTGCTGCGCAAAGCGCTCTTCAATTTTGGCGTCTTGCTGCGCAAAGCCAGCTTTCATGTCGCTGGTTAATGAATCGATGCGATCATCTAATCGCTTGATGTCGTCTTTGGATGGCAGCCGCCAAGCCAATCCCAAGAGCATTAGTCCGACCGTTACAACTTGAAAGAGCGCATTGATGTCTAACTGATCCATAACCACTTCGCTTCCGCAATGCTTGCCTTGCTTCAATTATATCACATGCTCTTCGTTAGAGAAGAGACAGGTCAATCGCCCCGCTTCGTCCGGCAGCTTGTCGGGATCGTCCATCACATGCGGGCAGTCATCCGCGAAATCTTCCGATTCCCCTCTCCGCTCCTTCCTCCCGCGCCGAAGAGGAAGGCTATTCCCCGCACATCAGCACGCGCCCGCCGTCAGTCCGCAGGCGCTCATTCGGAGCTAGAAAGTTCTTCCCATTGCTCCAGCCAGGATTCGTACCAGCCCGCCCAATAGTCCGGCAGAATCTCGCCCTCAAGCCAGTCGCCCGCGCTCACCGTGCCAAGATAACGATAGCTGCTGCTCCAGTCGCTACCGCCCTCATGCGAACTGTGCCTGACGTAGCTTAGATTTGCGCTTACCTCGTAATGGCGCAATTCTTCGGGCGGAATCGCCTGCAAGGCAATCGATACTTGGTGCAAGGATTTGATGTCCTCACCGTAGTAGTGTCTATATTCGGTGAAATCGGGGTCGTGCCAGATTGACCAATTGATGGAGCCCGCACAGATAAATTCGGACGGATCGGCTGGGGGATTCCGCAAGTGATTCAGCACCTGCTGGCCACGATTGCCGCCCATGAAGATGGCGTGGAATACCTGGTCCAACTTTACTCGCCAAGCCTGCCCATGGAACGCGGCCACGGTGTCGTTCCAGACGATATCGCGAATCTCGTCTTCACTGGCATAGCCTGCCTCGAATACAAACTCATGCATGTCCGCCAGTTGCATGACATAACACTGCAAGTCATTGCGCCTGTCGACATAGTGCCAGATCAACACAGCAGCAATGAGGGCAACAGTGATGCGACTTGCATGAACTTTTTTCATATTGCTTCGCCTCTCATTTGCAGTGGCGGAATTTTCAGCGCCCAAAGTTGAAAAAGCAGCTGCTTAATCCGCGCGCATCAAGACGCGTCCGCCGATGATCAGCCAGATCGCGCCGGCTGCAAGCAGCCCGATAACAAGCGCCAGGATCGGCTCGAAGAAAAGCGCCAGGAAGAGCGTCAGATATATGCCCAGCGAGACGACCGTAACAGCTAAACTGGCTTTCCACCGTTGCTGAATCTTGAAGATATCGCGGACGAAGGGCAGGCTGATGAGGAAGAGCGCGATGGACAAGGCGCCGATCAGCAAGCCTATCGGGACCGCCCCATCGGCGCCGCCGAAGCCGTTGGGCGCCGCCAGGATGCTGGCGCCGGTCACAACGCCGATAACCGCCACCATCATTAGCAGCATGTGCAAGATGCTGACGCGCTGGATCGAGCGCCAGAAGGCCGCGTCGAAAGCGGCGCCGGAGGCGGTGCGCATCTCGCTCACACGCTGTGAAATGCGCCGTTGCAGCGCATAAATCACCAGCGCCAGCACAGTCGCGAAATAGGGAATCGACTGCGGCAGCTGGGACGGGATCTCCAGCGAGCCGATGCGGATGCCTAGCGCGTCGAAAAAGCCAAAGATGGATGAGGCGATCATGGCGCCGGCCGGCGTGCCGCCGCCCAGCGAGGGCGTGACCAGGGCGATAAAACCGCGACCCGCCGTCATATCGCGCTGGAAGAGCTGCAAGTAGCCCATGCTCATGTGGATGCCGCCCAAGCCGGCGAAGAAACCGCTGATCAACAGCGCCAGGTAACGAATGCGCTTGACGTTGATGCCAACCGAGGCCGCCGCCTCGGGATTTTCGCCGACCGCGCGCAAGTGCATGCCGAAGGGCGTGCGATAAAGGAAAAATGTCACGAAAAAGACGGCGATGAAAGCCACCCAGGTCATGACGCTTTGATTGTCAAAGACGCCAAAGAGGAAGCCGCCGATGATGGGAATCTGATTGATGAATTCCGGCAGTTGAATGAAGGGCATCTGCAAGCTGGCCAGGGTGCTGGTATTGCCGCGGTCCCCGGTCAATTCGAACATGATGGCGACAGTGGCGGAGGAGCCGAAGATATTCAGCGCGATGCCGGACAAGAACAAATCGCCTTTGAGATCCAGGTGGAAGAGCGCGAGCACAAAGGACAGAAGCAGCGACACACAGACGCCCAGCAGCAGTCCCAGCCAGGGTCCAATAGTCAAGCCGGTTTCTGCGCCGAACCAGTCTTGCGAATAAGCGCTGACCACCACGCCGGTGAAGGCGGAGGACAGCATCATGCCTTCCAAGCCGATGTTGAGCACGCCGGCTTTTTCAGAGATGAGCGCGCCCAGCGATGGCAGCAGGATCGGCGTAGTCACACGCAGAATGGCGGCGAGAAATACAGCGCTGAAAATACCGTCAATGACGTTCTCAAACATCGCTACCCTCCACGGCTGCCACGGCGTGTCCGCTTTCGTCGATATCGGCGCGTTTCTGTCGTTGCTGGAAGAAGGTGACTAGCGCTTCAGCGGTGATCAGCAAGATGATGATAGCCTGGATCATGCGCACCACTTCGAAGCTGACATTGGCATCGCGCTCCATGAATTGCGCCCCAGCCCGCAAATAGGCGTACAACAAGCCGGTGAAGGGCACCACCAGCACATTCAAGCGCGCCAGCAAAGCCACCACCACCCCTTCAAAAGCCAGCGCGAACGATATGTTCAAGATCAATTGTCGATGAATGCCAGTGGCCAGGTGCATGCCCGCCAAACCGGCAACGATGCCGCTGATGGCCATCACCAGCATGACCGTTCGCCGCGAGTTGACGCCGCCGTAATCGGCGAACTTGAGGTTGGAGCCGATGATGCGAATTTCATAACCGAGCGGCGTGCGCCGGATCAAGAGCCAGCAGATGAAAATGACGACGACCACCACAAAGACGCCGATGGTGACCTGCGTCTTTTCCACGATGACTGGCAATATCGCGTTTTCGGTGAATTTGCTTGACGCGACATAACCCGCGTCAGGCGGCTTGAGTTGAAAGTTGAGCACCATCTCGAAGAAGCGGGTGGCGATGACGTTAAGCATCAGCGTCGAGACCAGTTCATTGGCGCCGAGATAGGCTTTAAGCGCACCGGGGATCAGTCCGTATATGAAGCCCGCCGTGCCCGATGCCAGGATGATGAAAGGGATCAAGAGGATGCCCGGTATATGCGGCGAGTTGAGCGCGATAATGCCGGATACCAGAGCGCCGAAATAGAGCTGCCCTTCGGCGCCCAGGCTGAACTGCTGCGCGCGAAAGACAATTGCGAAAGACAAGCCCAGCAAGATCAGCGTGATGGCGTCCTGTATCCAGACGCCCCAGCGATTGACACGCTCGATCGGACCCAGCAGCAGCGCTTCAAAAGCCAGTTGAGACTGGCGCATCGCTTCGGAGAGCGTAGTGCTTGTTTCGATCTCCTCGGGGCGCGAATACAGCGTGTAGACGCCGTCGGCGGGCAACTCGTAGCCTTCAATGACAGCGTCTTTTGTGCTGACAAGGTCGTCAAATGTCTCATCCACCTGTGTCATGGTGGCGGAAGTGGCGGATGCCAGAACAGCGCCGCTGTCATCGCGCAATTCCACCAGCACATCGACCTCGGAACGGCGGTTCTTGGCATAGGCAAGCAGCGAGACGACGTCCCCTTCGCTCCCGGCAAATGTCCAGGCGATCTCGCTGACGGGCGCGACTACATTGGGTTTATTGAAATGCCCGCCTCGGCGCTTGTTGTATTCCAGGTCGACATCGTCATTTGCCACCGGCTCGGCATCAGAAACCACCTGCGCGCGGAACTCGCCACTGGCGAAGCGATCAGCCGCGTCGAGATTGAAGACGAAGGTGACGATGAACCCCAATATGAGCGCCACAATGACCGTGAGCAAGACGCGTATGGCCTGCCTGCGCAGTTCCACGACAAATAGCAAGATGCAAGCGCCAACCAGCACATTGACCAGCAAGATATTCTGCCAGGTTGGCGTACCGGTCATCTTTTCCATCGAGCCGTCGAACATGGTGTTGGTGATGAAAAGCGTGACCAGGATGCCGGCCAGCCCGCCGACGATGAGCAGGAGATTGGTCCTCAACGATGTCATGCGTATCGCTCCATTTCTGCGGCGTCCTGCCGTTCAGCGCCGAGCATATAATAGCCGATGCGCTCCTCGGTCAGGCTCTCGTCATTGGGGAAGATGCCGACGATCTCGCCTTCGTACATCACCATGATGCGGTCGGACAGCTTCATCACTTCTTGCAGGTCAGCCGAAATCAGCAGAATGGCAAGCCCGCCGGTGCGTTGATCGACCAATTCCTGATGAATGAACTCGATAGCGCCGATATCGACGCCGCGGGTGGGCTGGGCGGCGATCAAGAGCTTGGGCGTCGAGGACAATTCGCGGGCGACGACGACTTTCTGCATATTGCCGCCGGAAAGCGCGTTGACCGGGATGGCGCCATCCGGCGCGATGATGTTGAACTCGCGGATCAAGTTCGCTCCGTTGTCGACGATGGATTTGATATCCAGCAGGCCGCGTCGGGTAAATGGCGCGCGATAATAACGATCAATAATCAAGTTGTCGTCTATGGACGACGTCAAGGCGACGCCGTTGGTCAGGCGATCTTCCGGGATATGCGCCACCTGATGTTCGCGCACGGAACGGGGACCGTGGCCCAGAATTTGTTCCTTGTTGATATAGGCTTCGCCGGTGGTGGGCGGGCGCAAGCCTGTCAACACCTCGGCGAGTTCGGTCTGTCCATTGCCTTCCACGCCGGCGATGCCCAGGATTTCGTTTTCATAGACGCTGAAGCTGACCTGTTTGAGCAGCTGATGACCGCTGTCGTCGGCGTAGGTCAAGTCTTGAACTTGCAAAACGGGTAAGCCACGCGCGACTGCTGGCCGATCGACTTGCATGAAAACCTCGCGCCCGACCATCATGCGCGCCAGTTCGCGCTCATCGGTCTCGGCGGTATTGACGGTGCCAATCACCCGCGCGTCGCGCATGACCGTGACGCGGTCGGATATCTCGATGACTTCCTTGAGCTTGTGCGTGATGAAGATGACGGTCTTGCCGCCCTCGACCAGGTTGCGGATGGCCGCAAACAGGTCTTGGGTCTCGCTCGGCGTCAAGACGGCGGTCGGCTCATCGAGGATCAATATCTCCGCGCCGCGGTAGAGCGCCTTGAGGATCTCCACCCGCTGCCGCATGCCCACCGGGATATCCTCGATTCTGGCATCCGGATTAACGTTTAAGCCGTACTCTTTCGATAGCGCCGCCGTATCGGAGACGGCAGCCCCGAAGTCAATAGACATGCCCTGTTTGGTCTCGCGGTTGAGGATGATGTTCTGCGCCACCGTGAAGGAATTCACCAGCATGAAATTCTGGTGCACCATGCCAATGCCCTGTTCGATGGCCACCTGCGGATTGCCGATTTCGACTTCGCGCTCACGGATGAAAATGCGCCCCGACGAAGGATGCTCCAAGCCATAAAGGAGCTTCATCAAGGTCGATTTGCCGGCGCCGTTCTCGCCGACCAAGGCGTGGATCTCCCCCTGCTCGACCGAGAAGCTGATGTCGTCGTTGGCGTGCACGCCGTTGGGGTAAATTTTGTGGACGTTTTGAGTTTCGATAATGGGCATAAGCGCCGCTCGCTAACTGTTTACCGCGATTTTATTCCAATTGTCCTTTAATTCAAATGTTATCGCGTCGTCGTTTTCCAAATGCGACACATATACGTCAATGAAAGAACGGGTATCGCCGATAAGACGCAGGTAATAGAGCAATGTCCGGTCGACGCCATTGACAATAAGCTGGCAGCCGTGCGAACGCGCGATGTGTTCAATTGCTGGTTTGAATTGCTCATAGTCCTCATGGAAATATGTTGTGAGGATATAGAATACCTTGACCGGCGAAGTTCTGATTTTTTGAAATGAAGTTTGTATCAGTTCCGTAGTGATCGGCACATTGTGCTTAATCTCATAGCCCTCAAAAAAAGTCCCAGTGCCGTCTAGTATATTTATGTCGCCTGCCAGCTGGGAGCGCGAGTCGGCTGTGGTATGCGCTTCCAGCGGCAAGAGTTGGCAATTGCGGTATCGTTCTGTCTCTCGAGCGAGGACGGTCAAAATGGCGTGCATTGCCAACACAGGCAATCTCGCCGCGCCTGGGTTCTTGACATTGTGGTGCTGTATCAGCCTTTCAACCAGCTGAGCAATTGACAGGTTGACAGGACGCGCCAGCCGGAGATTCTTGTTCCTGTCTCTAAATTCAATTAGCCCAATAAACAGTCGGCGCAAAAACGATTTGGATTTGTCTGTCGCGGCACGCTGCGCATTGTCAACTATGCTCAAAAATGCCGCCTTTAATTTCTTCGGGCTGATATTTCCCGGATAATTGAAATCGTAAGGATGAGATTGCTCAAAGGAGCGCGTTAGCCAACCCGATTCGCTCATGTTTGGAAACTGTTTCGACCGCAAAAAGGGTGTAACAACCTTCGTATCGAGCCTGCGACCGCTGAAACCGCCGTCGAACTCCGCCCTGTGAAGCCGAATGTCCTGATCCGGGCTTATAATTTTCTTTAGTAGCAATGTGAAGAGTACGGCGACCACCGCCTTTCGCTTCTCTTGATACTCTATGACGATCGAAAGAAAATTCTCCTCCACTTCAGAAAAGCCTAGGTCCGAACCATCTGTTTCATAAGCAGTGACAGCTTCTTGATAAATTTTCTCCAAAATCTCACGGCTCCGCGACTCCTCACTCACATTAGCCGCTCCTGTATTGGAGTGCGCAACATTTCAGCGGTCTCGTTAAGACGGCGCTCCGCAGCGATGCAGTATTCTTTGCTAATGTCGATACCCACAGCGCTACGGCCCTCCAACAGAGCCGCGACTGCTGTAGACCCGCTGCCAAGATAGGGATCCAGTATTTTGCCGCCCTCTGGGCTTAGCAGGCGAATGAGTTCCCTCACCACAGCAACAGGAAATATCGCCGGGTGCCCGTTCCCCGGCAAATTCTCAACCGGTGTCTCTATTACATCCCGCTTGAGCGCCTCGCCCGAGATCCGAATGATTGTAAATCCGTATCGCTCCATTCGCATTTTGCGCCCGCCTTCTTGTCCGCCATAGGCCGGCGCGTGAATTCCGCGAATCTTCATCCGAAAGCTGTGAATCTTACCGGCGTGGACTTCGAGAATGACTTCATCTAAAGCTCTGTGAGCCCCTTTTTTTTGATATTCGCTAAGATCAGATTCTTCAATGAGATCTCGATAGCGCGCGCCCAACTTGCCGCTTGGCTTTGAACGTTTCTTCCGCGATGTCGGCAAAAACGCGCTGCGGTCGTAATAATAATCTTTGTTTAAGGCAAAGTGGAAAAATGGTTCCGTACTCGCGACCAACCGGCGAGAGAACTGATGGGGCGTCGGATTGGACTTCACCCATGTTATATCGTTCACCAGTCGAAGATCGAAATTCTCAAGCGCTTTTAGCGCAAATTGATAGGGAATTAACTTTGAACTGCCATCAATTATTTTGTCCCCCAAGTTATAAACAATGTTGCCTGTTGGTTTCATGATACGTACTATCTTGTCAAAAACTACCAGCAGGTTCTCGATATATTCTTCGACCGTTTCTTCATTCCCCATGCCTTTTGCAGCATATTCTCGTTGCCGAAAATAGGGTGGCGATGTTACAACCAAGTCAACCGTTCTCGGTTCAATTTCAGAAAGCTTGACTGCGCTGTCGCCGCAAATGACTCGATAAGCGACATGACAGTTCTCATTTACGCAACGCAGCGATGCAACCATATCAAGTTTCAAGCAACAGCAGCTCGGCGTGTAACCGGCGAATTTGGGCTACCGCGCTCACACAAAATAAACTTGCTCGGATACCGCAGATCGCGGTGCATTAAATAAGAGGCTGGCCAACCGAAGCGGACCAGCCCCTGCTTCGTGAAAACGATTCCCTACATATCGTCCATCATCAGGTCGTCGATGCTCATGCCGGCCGTGGGCATATCGGCGCAAGCCGTGCCGACCGCAGCCATCATATCCTCGCTGGTGAAGACGGTCTGAACTGCAATGTCGCCATTGACGACGGCGGCTTCGGCCGCCTCTACCATCGCTTTGATGTCATCAGACGTGGCCATATCGTAGAAGTCATTCTTGGCCAAGCCAACGCCGCCTTCGGGAATGCCCAGGCTCTCGGACGAGCCGTAGGGCAGCATGCCATCGAGATGCAGGCTAATAGCGCGGAAGATCGAGTTGTCGACATTTTTCATCATGCTGGTCAAGATGCGCTCGGCTTGGTCGGGATCGGTCTCGGCCACAATCACAGCCTGGTCGGAATCGACGCCGATGGCGTAGCGTCCCTGTTCCTGCGCCGCTTCAAAGACGCCCACGCCGGTGCCGCCGGCGATCTGGAAGACGATATCAGCGCCCTGCTCGTACATGGCCAGGGTGATTTCCTTGCCGCGGGCCGGGTCGTTCCAGCTACCGGCATATTGCACGATGCTCACGGTGTCCGGATTGACCAGGCAAGCGCCCTGCTCGTAACCCACGATGAAGTCGTCGATGACCGGTATCTGTTGCCCGCCGACAGCGCCGATGGTCGGGGCGTCATTGGCGCCCTCGATCCCGCTCATGGTGACGGCAGCGGCGTATACGCCGGCCAAGAAAGAACCCTGATTCTGGGCGTAAGTCATCGAATAGACATTGGAGCAGCCGTCAATACAGACATCGGAATTGTCGTAGGGCATCGGGGCGTCATAGAACATGAAAAGCTTGTCGGGATAGTTGTGGGCGTTGGAAGCCATGAAGTCGATCATCTGGAAGGTGCCGGCGATCAAGATGTCGTAGGAATCGGTATCGGACATGACATCCAGCAAGCCCGGCTCCCAATTGGCGGGATCAATGCCAAGCTCGACCGTATCGGTCTCGATATCGTATTCATCAGCGATGGCGTCCATACCGCGCTGGGCGCTGTCGAAGAAGGACTTGTCGCCGAGCGTCCCGTTGATGACGGAAACGACGCGCAGCGGTTCGTCCTGGGCGAAGGCGGTAAACGCCGTCAGGAACACGAGCATAACAACTAACAGAAAACTAAACTTCCTCATTTGATTCCTCCACTAAAAACTTGGCTTGATCAGATGTGATTCTGATTGGGCTATTATACCCGCTTTTCTTCGGAATTGGCAAAATCCAGCTCGGAAGATCCAGGGCAATTGCATCAAATTTTTATCAACACAGAGAGCGCAGAGCGCACAGAGTTACTTGGTGTTCAGACGACATTTCTTCTAAAATCCGAGATTAAGCATAAGAAAGAGTGATAAGCGAAACGTGATTTTTCACTCGTAAACACAGTTGAAATAAGACATTTTATGTTTTTCTCTGTGCCCTCAGTAAAACTAGTAATGCTAATGCGCTCCAACATAATAGTCGGCGGTAGGGGCGGCCGACCCGCAGTGTCTATGCGCGGCGGCGGGTCGCCCGCAAAACCTAGCCGAAACGCCCCTACAATTTGTCCCTATTGTTGATTCTCATTACTTAATTGGGACTACTTCTGTGTCCACAGTGGTTAATATTCAGTGTAAATTCCCACCATTTCAGCCGCTATCATTTTGATGCGATTGCCCTGTCTGTATCAGCTCTTGATGGACGCATTTCGGGCGATATTTATATGGCTGGCGGCTTGACCGTGCTATATTTAAGGTGAAAATATCTGCCCGGAGGGGAGTAAATAAATATGAAACTCATCATCGACACTGACGCCGGCGTCGACGACGCGCAAGCGATCATGCTGGCGCTGACCCACCCCGATGTCGACGTGCTGGCCATCACCACCTTGACCGGCAATGTGCATATCCGCCAGGTCAATCCCAACGTCCTGACCATCCTCGAAATCATGGGGGAGGACGTGCCGGTATACGCCGGCATCGACCGTCCCTTGGTCCAAGCCTGGGAAGACGCGGCCGAGTTCCACGGCGGCGACGGATTGGGCGATTTCCGCGACCGCCCGCCGTTGACGCGCTCGATCGAGGACGAGCACGCGGTTCTGGCGCTATTGCGGCTGTCGCGCGAATACGCGGGCGAACTGACCTTGATCGCGCTGGGTCCGCTGACCAACCTGGCCGCCGCTATCCGCCTCGATCCAGAGTTTCCCGCGCGCATCAAGCAATTCGTCTTCATGGGCGGCACGATCGCGGCGCATGGCAATACGCCCAACCTGACCGCCGAATACAATATCTACACAGATCCCGAAGCGGCTTTCATCACGCTAGCCGCCTTCGACGACGCCGCCATGCTCAGCTGGGAGACGACGCTGGCGCATGGATTTACCTGGGACAAGTTCAATCAGCTATGCGCTATCGATACGGTCAACGGGCGCTTCTTTGAAAAGATCTCCGGCAAAACAGCCCAGCGCCTGCAGCATACCTACAATCGACCCGCCTACCTGCTGCCGGATCCACTGGCGATGGCGGTGACGCTGCAGCCGGATTTGATACGAGAGAGCGGCAAGTTCTTTGTCACCGTCGAGCTGAACGGCCAACATACGCGTGGGCAAACGGTCATTGATTACAACCACATGAGCGGGAACGCGCCCAATGTCAATGTCGTCCAGGCTTTGGATACCGACGGCGTACACGCGATGTTCGTCAAAGCGCTGTCTCAATCGTGAATAGCGCTGCCATGACCGTCGAAAACTTGATATCCCGGATAGACAAGCATCCGGTTTATTACGCCGATACGATTTACAGCTATTTGAGGCGTCTCCTGGCGGCGCCCGCGCCCAACAGCGGCGCCGCTCTGCCCGGCGCGGTCGGCGGAGTCATCGGCGATGTCGCCGGCGAACTGGGTTTGTCGCTTTCGGCTGATCCGCGCATCCGAGCGGCGGGGACTCTGGCGATTGAAATCGGCTCGGCAGCCGCGGCGGCCGACGTGCTCATCACGGCGCACATGGACCGTCCCTCGTTTCGCGTCTTGAATCTGGAAAAGGCGACGCTGTATCCACTCTGCGCGATACGGATACCGCATCCGCGGTATCGTTGCCGCGCCATCGCCGTCCGTTACCTGGCCGGGCGCATAGAGACCGCCGCCGAGGGGTCATTGCAATTCGGCGAGGTCGATGGCCAGCGGGAGATCCGCTTTGATGTCGAGAGCGGCGCATTGTCCTGGGGCGATACGGTCTTGATGGCTGCGGAACCGCGCCTCGTCGAGGGGCGAATCATCGGCGCGGGACTGGATAACGCCACAGGCGTCCTTATCGGGCTGCTCTCGGCGCGGGCGCTGAGCGCCTTCTGCGATGACTTCATTTCGCGAGGTCGCAAGGTCGTCGTCGCTTTCACCGATCAAGAAGAAGGACCGCCCGACGGTCTGTTCGGGCAGGGCGCGTCGCGCCTGGCGCATGCGCTGCCGCCGCGCCTGGGTTTCATCAATATCGACGCCCACAACGTCGACGAGGAGACAGGCCATGCGCCCGGCATCGGCGCGTCGCAGGCTTTCGTTTCCGGTTTTGGTCGCGGCTCGGTCGTCCCGCTGGATTACCAGGCGCTGGCGACGGACTTGGCGGAGGAGGTCAATCAAGCGCGGCCGGGCACGGTCAAGCTCAATTACGGCTATGTCTCGCGCAGCGACGATATGCTGCTGAGTTTGAACGCGCGCTGCTTGGGTTTGATCGGCGTCGTGCTGGAAAACGCGCATACGACCGAGGAGACTGTCGCGCTGGGGGATCTGGCGGCGGCGGTGAGGTGGGTCAGCGCGTTTGTTTTGAGAATCCTTGAATACAAAGGCAATTGATGATCCATTTGCCTTTGAATCCGTTTGGCGCGTAGCCGGCTAAGATATCTCAGGAATGCCTCGCTTGCACACACTAACAGGACTGCTCCGTTCTTGCCTGCGCTCTTCATCAAGACGATGGCGGAATGGCGGGCGACACGCGCCTCCTAGGTTACCGGTTCCACATGCTCTCGACGACGATACATGCCCGTGAGCATAGCTGTCAGGTCAATGCCTTCATCGAGTTCATCCCAATAGATGTTGAGGCCAAATAACTCATAGTTCTTCCGTTGCGAGTCGGTGGCATTCTGCAAGCGAGGATAGAATTTCAACGGAAGACTGATCACACGGCCATCCGCGAGTGAAATTCGCGCATACTTCTTGGTGAAAGATACTTTTTTAGCAGCGCACCGGACCGGATTCACCAGCGGCACCATATCCATGGCATGTCCTCCCACTCTAGTATCCCTTGCTATCAGGAATACCGTGATATTCTATCCAAGCCTCAAAGAGTCTCTTTTTGTGCTTCTTAACCAACTTTCGAATCCTTCTCAGGTCTGCGTTCTTGAATCCATCATTTTGCCCAAATTCTATGGGCGCTAAAAAGACAATCACATGCCGCTTATCCTTTGTCACATGGACGTGAGCGGGCTCATGATCGTTTGGATAAACCGCAACGTTGTAGCCATGTTTCTGACGATATAGCAGTTTAACCAATCTGACAGCCTTACTGCAACGATACTATACACAAAAAGACCAAAATTACGTTAGACGCTTCTCTGATTCTCGAAAGATTCCTTGCGCAATGGGTTCTTGCTGGAAGTTCGCAATTCACCAAGACTTTCACGAATTGCAATTATAGCAGGTCTCTGCCACCAATTATTCTATTTGCATTCGGTCGCCGCAACAATACCTTGGCGCAGCTCCGCAAAAGACTGTTTTACTAGTCGCTCGCGCGAGGAATTCCCGGCGCGCTTCGGGGATGAAAACTTTTTTCTTCTCGGCGGGTGAATCCTTTGTGCCCTTCGTGTCTTTGTGGTAAAAATCTGTATTCATGTTCCAGAGTGAAGGAAACTCCCATGACCAACCGCTCCCCCATGCACCAGCAAATCGACACCCTGCCCGACCTCATCCGCGCTATCGTCAAACCCTTCGACGCCTCGGCCCGCCGCGCCTTCGACTTCGAGACCTGCACCTCCGTCAAGCGCATCTATCTGGTCGGCTGCGGCGACAGCCACCACGCGCCGGTGGGCGCCGAGCTGGCCTTTCATCAATTGACCGGCCTGCCGACGCAAGCCCTCAGTTCCCTGCCTTTCAGTCGCTATACCGCCGGCTTCCTGCCCGATACCGGTCCCGGCGCCAATCTGGTCATCTGCGTCTCGGTCTCGGGCGAAGTCAGCCGCACCATTGAAGCGCTGGATTTGGCGGGTAAAGCCGGCGCGACGGCCGTGGCGCTGACCGGCAATCCAGGCGGGCCCCTGGGCGCGGTCGCCGAGACCGTGTTCGAAACCGCCGTGCCTCCCCTGCCCGATGAACTGGCGGGCATGGTTGTCCCCGGCATCCGCTCCTACCTGGCTTCACAGATCGCCCTGCTGCTGGCGGCTCTGCGCATCGCCGAGGTGCGTGGCTCGCTCACGACCGCCGCTGCTGATGCCGAACGAGAAGCCATCGCCGCATTGGCGGACGCGGTCGAGGAGACCATCCAGGTCTGCGAGCCGGTCGTCGACGACTTGGTTGAGCGCTGGCGCGGCGCCAGGCTCTTCGAATTTGTCGGCGCGGGACCGCTCTACGGCGTTGCCATGTTCAGCGCGGCAAAAGTCCTGGAAGCGAGCGGCGACGCCGCCCTGGCGCAAGAGACCGAGGAATGGTCGCATTTGCAGTATTTCGCAGGGGATGCCGATACGCCGCTGATTTTGCTTTCCGCGGGTCAATTCGACGCCGACCGCATGGCGGAAGTGGCGCGCGCGGCCCAGAGCATTTCACGCCCCGTCGCCCTGGTATCCACGGAAGACGCGACCGAGATTCGGACTTATGTCGATACGCTGCTGCCGATCCCGCGGCGGATTCCGGAGCGCTACGCCTCGGTCGTTTACAGCATACCGGGCGAGCTATTTGCAGCCGCCCGCGCGGCGGCGCTGGGCGCGCCTTATTTCCGCAATTTCAAAGGCGGGAGGACGGTCGACTGGGCAAATGGCGCCAGCCAGATCTACTCAAGCCACAGGATCACAGAGCTGAACCGCTAAGCCATGTCCGCGCCAGAGTTCATCGCCGTCGGCAGCATCATCATCGACGACATCGTCTATCCCGATGGGCGCACCAGCATGGGCGTACTGGGCGGCGGCGGCACGCATGCGGCCTATGGCATGGCGCTGGCGGGAGAGCGGCCCGCGCTGGTCGGCCTGGTGGGCGAGGACCTGCCGGCGGAGATCCGCGCGCGGCTGGAAAAGGACTTCGATACATCGGGCCTGGCTTGGACCCGTCATCCGCAAGTGCGCGGCTGGCAAATCTTCGAATGGAATGGCCTTCGCAACGAGATCTTCCGCGTCGAGGTCGTCGAGCCATTCATGTACGGACCTGAGGCCGACAGCCCGCAAGTCCCCTTCTCCGGCGCGGTCAGCATGACATTGCTGCGCGGCGCGGCGCAGGTGGCGGCTTGGCGGCGGCGCTTTCCACAGGCCATATTGCTTTGGGAGCCGGTGCGGATATTCATGCTGGACGCAGACCGCGGCGCATTTCTTCGGGGCATTCCCCACGCCGACATCATTTCCCCCAATCTGCACGAGGCGCAGACCATGTACGGCCTCGAAGACCAAGCCGAGATTATGCGGCGCATGCTGGCGGATGGCTGCAAAATGGTCGCCTTGCGCATGGGCGAGCTTGGCTCGCTGGTGGCGCGTCAAGGGGAGGGCAAAGCCTATGCCATTCCAGCCGTCGAGGTCGGCGAGGTAGTGGACCAAACCGGCGCCGGAAATACTTATTGCGGCGGATTCGTCGTCGGCTGGCGCCGGGAGCGAGACCTGGCGACGGCCGGCTGCTATGGCGCGGCGGCCGCCTCTTTCACCCTGGAGCATGTCGGCTGCGCCGAAATACCCGCCGAGCGCGACGTCGAATGGCGCCGGCGCTTGGCTGAAGCTTTGTCGGCGGTCAGGGAGATCACGCTATGAAGCCATCATCCGCGCGATTCCAATGCTGAATAGACAGTGGAGAACCCGAAGGGCGAAGAAATGGACCCATTCCTGGCAGCGGCAATTGCAGAAGCGAAGAAGGGACTACAAGAAGGCGGCATCCCAATCGGTTCGGTCCTGGCGCTCGACGGCGCGGTAGTCGGCCGCGGTCACAACCGGCGGGTTCAAAGCGGCAGCCCCGTGCTTCATGCGGAAATAGATTGCCTGGAAAACGCCGGGCGCCTCGGCGCGCGCGATTATCAACGGGCGACCTTGTATACCACATTATCGCCCTGCGACATGTGCAGCGGCGCTATCTTGCTTTACAAGATCCCCATGGTCGTCATCGGCGAAAACCGCAGTTTTCAGGGTCCCGAGGCTTACCTGACCGCTCGCGGCGTGCATTTGATTCAGCTTGATGACGAAGAATGCTACCGGCTGATGCAAGATTTCATTCGCGACAATCCCGCGCTTTGGAACGAGGACATCGGCATATAGCCGCAGCCGGCGCGTCGCTTTGCAAGGAGGCGGCAAGTAGGGCAATCGCATCAAATTTTTTTCAACACAGAGAGCGCAGAGCGCACAGAGTTACTTGGCGTTCAGACGACATTTCTTCTAAAATCCGAGACTAAGCATAAGAAAGAGTTATAAGCGAAACGTGATTTTTCACTCGAAAACACAGTTGAAATAAGACATTTTCTGTTTTTCTCTGCGCTCTCTGTGTCCTCTGTGGTTAATATTCAGTGTAAATTCCCACCATTTCAGCCGCTATCATTTTGATGCGATTGCCTTGGGCGGCAAGTTGCCTGCGCGGACTATCTCTTGTTATACTGCAAGCTAAAGGAGATGAGAACTGGTCACACATGGCGCAACGCGGGAGCGTAGGCGGGGTCTGCTGGTCTGTCGATTGCTCCGCCGCTCCGCGCGTACTTAAGTTTTTTGTCTTGAAAAATGCTTGGTCAATAACATGTCTCGATCCATCCTCGAAATGCGAAGAATTACCAAGACCTTCCCCGGCGTCGTCGCGCTTGACCGGGTCGACCTGGATATCGCGCCGGGTGAAGTCCACGCTGTCGTCGGCGAAAATGGCGCGGGCAAATCCACCCTGATGAAGATCCTTTCCGGCGTCTATGAGCGCGACGCCGGATCCATTTTCTTGAATGGCCAGCCGGCTGATATCAGCGCGCCCGCCGATGCCATTCGACAGGGCATCGGCATTGTCTATCAAGACCTGCCCTTGGTGCCGGCGCTCACGGTGCTGGCCAATATCTACCTGGGGCGGGAAGAGACGACTCGCCTGGGCCGGATTGATCGCGCGAGCCATCTGACCAGATATGAGCGGCTCTGCGACAGCTTCGGCATCTACATTCCGCCAGACAGTCGCATCCGCGACTTGAGCGTCGCCGAACGCCAGTTGGTCGAGATTTTGAAGGTGCTTGACCGCGACGCCCAGGTCATCGTCATGGACGAGCCGACAGCGACCCTGGACCAGAAGGCAAAACAGGCGCTCTTCCAGACGGTGCGTCAATTGCAGGCGGCGGGCAAGTCCTTTATTTTCATCACCCATTTTATTGACGAGATCTTCGAGATCGCCGACCGGGTGACCATATTGAAGGATGGCTGCCGCGTCGACACCCTCGAGATTGACCAGACCAGTCCGCAAGCGGTGGTGGCGATGATGATTGGGCATTCGCCAAGAGACATGTTCCCTGAAAAAGCCCGCGCAGCCAGCGGCGCGCCCATCCTCCAGCTGCGCGAGATCGGCGTCGGCGCCCGCATTCGCGACTTCTCGATGACGCTCCACCAGGGCGAGATCCTGGGTTTGACGGGCCTGGTCGGCAGCGGCTGCAGTGACATCGGCAATCTGATCATCGGCAACCTCGCCTACGACCGCGGTTCTGTCCTGCTCGATGGCGAGCCGACGCGCATCTCGTCGCCTTACGAAGCGATCAAGCGCGGTATCTGTCTGCTGCCGAGCGACCGCAAGGGCAGCGGCTTGCTGCTGGACTTTGAACTGGCGAAAAACGTAAGTCTGTCATCCATCAAAAAGATCTCGCCGCGTCAGGTGATTCAGTTCAAGCGCGAGCGCCGGATCGCCGCCGATTTCATCGAGAAACTGCGCATTGTCACGCCATCCGCCCGGCAGCGGACGCGCAATCTGAGCGGCGGCAATCAACAGAAAGTGGTATTGGCGCGCATGCTGCTCACCGACGCGCGCATCTTGATCCTGGATGAACCGACGCAGGGTATTGATGTGCGCGCCAAGGAAGAGATCTTTCTCTTGATGCGACAGCTGGCCGATCAAGGCAAAGCCATCTTGTTCATCTCGTCGGAATTCAAGGAGATCGCCGGCGTCGCCGATCGCGGCATCGTCCTGCGCAACGGCGCCGTCACCGCCGCGCTGGAACGAGACGACATCAGCGAGGCGCGCCTGGTGGCCGCCGCGACCACGCTCTAGCCGGGAGCGCTTATGACAATGAAGCGACAACAAGAGGGACAAAGCCGCCTTTCGGCTCTGGTCAAAGCGCTTTCGCTGCAAAACATGGCCATCGTCTATGTATTCATCATCCTGTGCATCGTCCTGGCACTCTCTTCCGACGCCTTCTTGCGTCCGCGCAATATCATCAACATCATCCGTCAAGCCTCGGTTGTCGGCGTGCTGGCGATCGGCATGACCTTTCTGCTGTCGACCGCTCAATTCGATCTGGCGGTGGGCGCGCAAGCGGGCTTCACCGGGGTGGTCATCCTCTTGCTGATCCCGGTCATCGGCTTCATTCCCGCCTTGCTCGCTTCGCTTGGCATCGCCGTCCTCATCGGATTGATCACCGGCGCCATCATCACCAAGATCGGCGTCAACTCGCTGGTGACAACCTTGGGCACCCTGTCCATCATCAAGGGTTTGCTGCTGGTGCTAACCGACGGCCGTATTCTGCGCGGCGCGACGCCGGAATTGCGTTGGTTCGGCAGTGGCGAAATCTTGTCGATTCCCTTTCCCGTCATCGCTTTCCTGGGCTTGGGCATCCTGGGCGAATTCGTCTTGAACTATACGCGCTACGGGCGGTATCTGCTGGCGATCGGCGGAAATAGAGAAGCCAGCAAACTGGCCGGCTTGCGCGTCGACGAGATCATCATCAGCGCCTTCGTTCTCAGTTCGATTTGCGCCGCGATTGGCGGCATCATCTTGCTGGGCCGCATCTATTCGGCTTCGCCCCTGGGCGGCGTGGGTACGGAGTTCATCGCGATCACGGCGGCGGTGCTGGGCGGCACCAGCATTTTTGGCGGAGAAGGCAGCGTTTGGAAGACGGTGGTCGCCGTCCTTCTGTTGCAAGTGCTGGGCAATGGCTTCAATCTATTGAATATCGGCGCCAATTATCAAGAGTTGATCCAGGGTTTTATCATGATCGGCGCCGTCGCGCTCTACACCTATCAGCGCCGTCGACAATAAGAAGAGAAAGGAGGCCATTAGCAGCGTTCATACACGAGGGAATTTCTGTTCGAATCAGTAGGTTTTTTTGGGAGAAAAATCATGAGATTACGCAAGTTCATGCTAGCGTTCGCGATATTGCTGTTAGCGCCTCTGCTGATACTGCCGGGCGCGGCTTTTGCGGACGACGAGGGCGACGCGGAGATGGAGATGGAAGCGGTTGATCTGTCCTTCCTCTTTGAACTAGGCGACAACGGCATGCCCATCATGTCGCCCTACGAG
Organism: Chloroflexota bacterium; assembly: GCA_028873975.1. Classification (GTDB taxonomy): domain Bacteria; phylum Chloroflexota; class Anaerolineae; order Aggregatilineales; family Phototrophicaceae; genus UBA6055. The sequence goes on along the minus strand of JAPPMO010000090.1, from coordinate 15,604 downwards.
ACGACCGACAGCTATCTGATAGGCGTATCGCAGATTGGCAACAACTTCCCCTTCGTCGTCGCTATGGTAGAAGGTTCGGATCAAGCGGCGGAAGATATGGGCTTCGAGCAGATCCTGACCGATGCCCAATTTGACGTGCAGAAGCAGATCACGCAACTGGAAGACATCATTGCCCTGGACCCGGACGGCATTGTGCTGGTCGCCCTGGACGCCGAAGCTGTCATTCCACAACTGGAAGCAGCGGTCGCCGCCGATATCGCCGTCCTGACCTGCTGGAATGACCTCGGCGGACCGCCCCGCGCCAATTATGAAGGCAGCGTCAGCTTGATCGGCGTTGACGAAGTCCAAACCGGGCGCGACGTCGCGCAATTCGTTCTTGAGCTGCTGCCCGATGGCGGGCAAGTCGCCATTGTTGAAGGCGCCGCGGGTTTCCAGGCCTCGATCGAACGCTCCGAGGGATTTGTCGAGGCGCTGGAAGCGAATGCCGATATCGAAATCGTGGCATCGCAACCGGGCAACTGGACGCGCGAAGACGCCCTGGCTGTTACCGAAAACTACATCCAGGCCTATCCGGATATCGACTTGATCTATGCCCATGACGACAACATGGCGATGGGCGTCGTTTCCGCCTTGCGCGATGCGGATCTGCTGGCCGAGGTGCGCGTGATCGGCATTGGCGGCAGCGTTGAAGGCCTGGAATCGATCGCCAACGGCGAACTCTATGGCAGCGTTTTCGATTCGCCGCGGGCGGCCGCCTACATTTGCTCCAAAGCCCTGATCGCTCACCTTGAGGGCGCCGAGATCCCCAGCGATATCTTCCTGCCGCGTCCGATCGTGACGGGAGAAAACGTGGGGGACTTCGCAGGCGAGTGGTAAAAACTGCGCGTTAACCGAAGGATAGTCGGTCCTGGCGCCGGCTATCCCCGGTCAAGTGGGGAATCCCCGCTCGCCAGCAAAGGGAGAATCGATCATGTCGAATAGCGGTCCCTTTCGCCGGATGGTCGTTCTGGGCGACAGCAATGCCTATGGCATGTGCGCGCACGAGCCGCGCAACGAATGGAATCAAGTGCTGGCCTACTGGCTGCGGCACTTCCAGGACGCGCCGCTGGAAGTCTTCAACCGTGCTTTGCCAGCGGAAGTTATTTCACCGCGCTGCCCGGGCTATGCCGATTCAGCCAAGCCCAGCCTGATGGAGCGCTACCAGCGACACTGCATCGACCTGGATCCGGATCTGGTCCTGGTAGCGCAAAGCTTGAACGATATGCGCGCGGGCATGCCGCTGCAAGAATACCTGGCCGATCTGGGCGCAATCGTAGCCGACATACAAGCGCAGACCGCCGCCCTGGTGGTCATGCCCGGCGTTTATCATCAGATCCACGGCCGCGGCGTAAACGACCCGGCGCTTTATCCGACCTGGTCGCGCTGGAATGACCTGGAAGCCCATGCCTACAATCACGCGATCGGCTTGCTCGCGGCGCAACTGGACGCCTTGTATGTCGATACGCGCGCGGTCTTCGCCGGCGCCGACTGGACTTTGCATTCGGACTGCTGTCATCTCAACGACCTGGGGCAGGTCTTGATGGGCAACGCTGTCTTTCAGGTCATCGCCACCCATTGCGCCGGGATCGCGGACAAAACCATGCGAATCATGGAAGAAGAAGCGGTGTCAATCCTCAATACCGGCGGCGCCGACGCTGACGAGGAGATTCGCGCGCTCTGGAACGCGGCTTTGGATCGATTCACGATTGAATTTGATGACGACTTGAAGGAGTGACGGGATAAAGCTCATGAACCATGGTCCTTTCCGCAGGATGGTAGTTTTGGGGGACAGCATCTCCTACGGCATGTGCGCGTCGGAGCCCGAGAACGAGTGGAACCAGGTGGCGGCAAACTTGCTGCGCAAATTCCAGGACGAGCGCCTGACCGTATTCAATCGCGGTCTGCCGGCCGGCGTGATCTCGCCGCGCTGCCCCGGTTATGGCGAATCGGCCAAGCCCAGCTTGCTGGAGCGCTATCAGCGACATTGCATCGACTTGCAGCCGGACCTGGTGCTGATTGCCGAAGGGGTCAACGATATGCGCTCGGGCATGCCCTTGGGGGAATACCTCGAAGACCTGGAAACCATCGTCAGCGATATTCAAGCGCGTACCGGCGCGCTGATTGTCTTGCTGGGCGTTTATCATCAGACCTACGGGGCGGGCGCCAACGACCCGGAAGTCTACCCCACCTGGACCCGCTGGAGTTACGAGATATCCCGCGCCTACAATGTGGCAATTCGCAAACTTGCGGAAGAGCATGGCGCGATCTTCGCCGATGCCGAGCAAATCATGGGCGGCGCCGACTGGTTGCTGCATGTCGATGCCTGCCACCTCAACGACCTGGGGCACGTCCTGATCGGACAGGGCATCTTCCAAGCCATTGCTACGCGCTGCAAATCGGTCGCGGAGAAAACCTTCCGAGTCATCGGGGAAAAGGAGGTCTCGATCCTGAATACCGGCGGCGCGGATACCGACGACGATATTCAGCAATTATGGGCGACGGCGCTAAGCCGCTTCACCGAGCACCTTGATGACTAAAGTTAGCGCTCAAGCGTATAAGGCTTTGGCTTCTTGAAATAGCCGCTTCAACTCGGCCAGTACCTGCGAGCCATCGCCCCCCGCCATCAAATACTCGCGTATCGGCGCGCCGGCGTGATCCTGAAAATACAAGTAACCGGGGAATCTTGGCCGCAGATAGGCGCGGTCCAGCGCGGGTAAGGTATTGCGGAAGTAATCCCTGCTGCGGCGATTGACCTCGGCGTCGGTCCAGGCGGCGCGATGCCCGGGCTGGCCCCCGTTCTCGTAGAAAATTGTGCGCTGGATGAGCGGGCTGGCGCTGAACATGGCGTAATCCCGCGCGATCTCCACCGACTTGCAGCCCGTGGAAATTGAAAGTCCGGTGCCGCCCAGCGTACTTTGGCAGCGTCCGTGACCGTCGATGGCAACCATATCATCAAAAATCAGCACATTGTCCGAGTAACCGGGGCGGGAATAATTGGAGTAACCGTAGGCAAAGGGGCAGTAAACATAATCATCGCGCCGCGAAAGGGCTTCGTAGACGGCAATCGGATTCCAGGCGAAGATATCCCGCGGGCACAGGCTGGCCAGTTCGCGCAATTGCTCCAGCACGCTTAAACTCATCTCGTCGGATACCGCCCATTCATCATCGACAAAGGGCGCTTCTCCCCGGGTGGCGCAGAGCATGTAGAAGTTCATCAGGGTATCAATTTCGATGCCGGGCATAATGACTCGCCCCTGCCGCGCCAGCGCCAGCAGATCGCGCCAGGTATCCGGCTTTTGCAGGTCGTATCGCGCCAGCAAATCCGCCCGGTAGGAAGCCACGGGCGTGGCGGCGTCAATCGCTAAGGCGCATTGATTGCCGTTGAAGATATAACTGGCATGTGAATGCCCGACCGAGTTGGCTGCCTGATCCGCCATATAATCGACCGGGATAATTTCTTGCAGCGGGACCAAGACTTGACTGTGAGCCGCGTAACCCGCCCAGGGATGATCGATCACCAGCAAGTCATAATCTTCCGCCAAGCCTTGAATTGGCGCGTCGGCAAATTCCTGCAAGGAGCGCTTCTCCCAGACGATTTCCACCTCCGGGCGCATCTCGCAGAAGCGCTGCGCTGTCGCCACCACCGATACAAAGCCGCGTGAATGATTCCAGGTGATACCGCGTAACAGGGTCTTCGCCGTCATTGCTTCGCCTCCAGTCGCTCCCGAATTGTTATATAGGCCGCAACGACGAGTAGCGGCCCATTTTGCTTGCAAAAGTCAGTTTTATATGCAAAATATAGTGAGCGGGTTGCGCCTTGTCAACCGGCGCGTCGTCGTCCCCAGCCGCTCGGCGCGTAACCGGCAAAAAGGCGCCAGGAATGCTGCGCTCACACAGAATAATAGACCTTCCGCGCGTATGAGCCTGGCGATCTATCATATAAAAGCGAAAGACAGGAAGCGCTGATGATCAAGACCAGCTATTTCGAAGACTACCAGATCGGGGACAGCCGCGAGACCTTTGGCAGAACGATCACTGAAGCCGATATCGTGCTGCATGCCGGGCAAACCGGGGATTTTTTCCCGCACCACATGGATGCCGAGTGGGTCAAGACCCAGGTATTCAAGGAGCGCGTGGCGCATGGCACCTTGATCCTCTGCGTCGCCATCGGCATGACGGCCAACGAGATTAATCCCGTCGCCTTCTCCTACGGATACGACCGCGTCCGTTTCATTCGGCCCGTTTTCATCGGCGATACCATCACGGTCAAGGCGACCATCAGCGAAAAGCGCGATTATCCCAAGCGTCCCGATCATGGTTATGTCGTTGAGCAGGTCGAGGTCTTTAACCAGCATGACAAGATCGTGCTTGCTTGCCAGCATTTGTATCTGGTCCAACGCAAGGAAGGCGCGGAAAGCGGCTGACTCGGCAAGAAAAGCACAGTACGGACAGAAATCAATCAGTCCAAATCAACAATGAACGAGCAAAAAGCGCCCCCCAATTACAGTGTCCCGGCTTTGGAAAAAGGGTTGGCTGTTCTGGAACTGCTTGCCGAAGCATCCGAGCCGCTTTCGCTATCCCAGATTTCGGAAAAGACCGAGAACAGCACCAGCCAGCTCTTCCGCACCATGACCTGCCTGGCGGAAAGCGGCTTTGTGATCAAGGACGATGTCTCGGGCAAGTACATGCTGACGCTGAAGCTCTTTGAATTGGCAAACCGACATTCGCCGCTGGAACATCTGCTGCAAGTGGCCGATCCGCCCATGCAAGAACTGGCTTGGGCGATCCGCGAATCCTGCCATATCAGCATACTGCAGCAGCGGCAGTTGCTGGTCGTCGGACAGGTAGAAAGCCCGGAGAAGGTGCAGATCATCGTCTCGGTTGGCGCGACCTTCCCGCTGACGCGGACGGTTTCGGGGCGCTTATTGCTTTCCGCCATGCCCGATAGCAGCATCGAAATGACACTGGAACAGGATCCCGACTACTGCGCGATGAGCGCTGGCGAACGCGAGCTCTTTTGGCGGCGCGTCGCTGATATCCGCCGCAGCGGCATTTCAAGCGCTGTGGACGAATCCTTCATCGGCATGAAGGATACCGCCGTCTTGGTGGGCAACCCGGATGTGGGGGTGACGGCGGCGATTGCCGTCACGCAATTGACGGCCACCCGCCAAAGCAGCGAGCCGCACAAAGTGGTCGCGGCTTTGCGCCAGTGCGCGCGTCAGATCAACGAACGCGCCGGCTTGAGTTATGGCTTGGAAAAGCCGACCTTGCTGGCGGACGCAGTCTGATCCAGACCAACAGCGCGCTGAGCAAGGGATACGCAATAGTGTGTAGGGGCGTTTCGCTGAAACGCCCGCGAATAGAAGGTCAATGAAAACGGGCGGCTCAGCGGACTCCGTTGAAAAAAACACTTTCACCCCCAGCCAAACCCTTCCCCGACCGCCAGTGGCTACGTGGCGCATAAGGGGAGAGGGGCTTAAAGGGCTCAAAACGGCATACCAAGCTCCCCTTCTCCATTGCAATGGGGAAGGGGCCGGGGGATGGGGTAGAATTTCAACAGACTCCAGCAAGCCGCCCCACTGGCTCCTAGTCTCTCGCTTTATTTGCTTGGACTCACTAGCTAGAAGGAATATGCTATGCCTCCATTCAGTGTTCGACAAAAAGCGCTCCTGCCGGAAAAAGCGCCCCCGATCGTGAGCATCGGCTTGGGCGGCATCGTACACGACGCCCATTATCCGGCTTATCGCAGCGCGGGCTTCGAGGTGGTCGGCGGCTTCGATATCGACGCCGAGCGCGCCGCTATGATGAAGGACAAGTTCGCCATCCCGCGGATCTATGAGTCGCTCGGCGAGGCGATCGCAATGGCGCCGGACAATGCTGTCTTTGATGTGGCGGTGCCGGGCAGCGCCATCAAGGAAATCACCCGCGAAATCCCGGCGGGACGCGCGCTTCTCATTCAAAAACCCCTGGGCGAAGACCTGGCGCAGGCGCGGGAGATCCTCGAGCTTTGCCGCGAGAGAAACCTGGTGGCTGCCATCAATTTCCAATTGCGCTTCGCGCCCTTCGTCATCGCCGCGCGCGATATGATAAGTCAGGGTCTGATTGGCGAACTCTGCGATATGGAATTCCGCGTACAGTGCAATACGCCCTGGCACCTGTGGGGCTTCCTCTTTCCCCTGCCCCGCGTCGAAATCCTCTATCACAGCATCCATTATGTCGATCTGGTGCGGTCCTTCTGCGGCAGTCCGACATCAGTATATGCCAAGACGATGAGCCACCCATCGGCGCCGGAGTTGAAAGGCGGCGTCCGTTCAATGATCATCATGGATTACGGCGAGAACCCGCGCGTCAACGTGATGACAAATCACAGCCACGCCTATGGGCCGGAAAAGCAGCAATCCTACGTCAAGTTCGAAGGGACCAAGGGCGCGATCCAGATCCGCGCCGGCTTGAACATGAATTACCCGCACGGCGTGCCAGACCGCTTCGAGTATGTTCTGTTGGATGGCCAAGCGCAGCCCGAATGGCAGTCGCTCGATATCGAAGGCTCTTGGTTCCCGGAGGCATTCATCGGGACGATGGCCAGCTTGATGCGCTATGTCAGTGGCGAGGCGGATGTTCTGCCGACATCGGTGGAGGACGCCATCGAAACGATGGCGACTGTCGAAGCGGCTTACATCTCCAGCGCGGGAGGCGGAACCCCGCTGCCATAATCAAAGCCGCTCGGCGCGTAACCGGCGAATTTGGGCTACCGCGCTCACACAAAATAAAAACTTGCTCGGCTACCGCAGATCGCGGTTCATTAAATATGTGAAACAGAAATTTGAAAACACGCCGTTGTAAGATATAATGCTGTTCGTATGCCAAGGAGCAGATAATGCAGTTAGACAATTCCCTGTCATTGGATATTGTGGTTACGATCTTTGCTGTGCTCGCAGTAGTTTGGCGATTAGACGTCAAAATTGATGCCCTGCGCAAAGAACTGAAGCAAGATAATGCCAATACGCGACGCGAACTAAAGAGCGATATTGCCGAAGTCCGAACGGAGTTGAAGAGTGATATTGCCGAAGTCAGAACGGAGTTGAAGAATGATATTGCCGAAGTCAGAACGGTAAACGTCGAAACACGCCGCGAACTAAAGGCTGAAAATGCTGAAATGCGGGGAGACATCCGTAGAATCGAATCCAAAGTCGACGATGCCAGGCAGCGACTGGCGCGCATTGAAGGCAGACTTGAAATACGCGACGAGCAGGCGGAAGCCGTCCCTCCAGCTACAGCCTAAGACTTAGACTACAAACCGAGATTGTAAAAGCTGTTCGCCGTGCCGCCCAGCAAGGCGTCCTTTTCCGCATCGGACAAATCGGCAATGGCTCGATTGGTTTCCTCCCAGACCTTGGCGTAATCCCCAGCCAGCACAGCCACGGGCCAATCGCTGCCGAACATGAGCCGGTCGACGCCGAATTGCTCAATGGCGAAGTCGATAAGCGGTTTGATATCCTCGTAGGTCCAGTTCTCGAAATCGGACGTGACCGTGTTCAAGCCGGACAACTTGGCAAAGACATTCGGGCTTTCGGCAGCGGCGGTCATTTGTTCGCGCCAGACCGCGCGCTCGGCTTCGTCCAGCGGCGGCTTCGCCAGATGGTCGATGACCATTTTCAGGTTGGGCGCATGTTCAACCAGCGCCGGCACATGCTTGAGATGATTGGGGAACACCGCCACCACATCAAAGGTCAAGTCTCGGTCCGCCAGCAACTGCAAACCTTCGATCACCTGTTTCTGGATGACCCAGTCGGGATTGCTCTCTTCGTGGATCAAATGGCGCATGCCTTTGAAATAGGGGTTCCGCGCATACTCATCCAGCTTTCTGTCAGCCTCGGCGGGGTCATGCAGCGGCGCCCAGCCGACCACGCCAGCCACCCAGTCCTCTTCGTCCGCGATCGCCAGCATCGAGTCGGTATCGGCGTAAGAATCCATCGCTTGCACGATGATAGTCTTGTCGACGCCGGATGCCGCCAACTGAGGCGCCAATTCCGCGGCGTCAAAATTGCGGTAGATCGGTCCATAAGCGGGAACCAGCCAAGGGTACGCCACTTCGTCAAGGTTCCAAAAATGCTGGTGGGTATCAACTCTGAGCATGCTTGCCTCCCCGCTGGCTCCCGCCCGCCGCGGCGGCGCGCGAATTTCGATTTGACAGATCTGATTTTGCTGACTATATTTTACATACAAAAAGTGTTTTTGCAAGCAAAACAGAATCACGGCGCGTTACGAGGAGAACAGGGCCATTATGCGACCTCTGGAAGGCTTATTGGTACTCGATTTCAGCATATTTCTGTCCGGTCCGTCGGCGGCGCTGCGCCTGGCGGATTTAGGCGCGCGCGTGATCAAAGTGGAGCGGCCCGACGGGGGCGACCTGTGCCGGCAGCTCTATATCTCCGAGCTGGAGCTGGACGGCGAAAGCACCCTCTTTCATTCGATCAACCGCAACAAAGAAAGCTTTGCCGCCAATTTAAAAGACCCGTCAGATCTGGCGAGCGTGCATGAGCTAATCGCCAGAGCCGATGTGCTGGTCCAGAATTTTCGGCCGGGCGTGATGGCGCGCCTGGGGCTGGATTACGATAGCGTTCGCACGATCAATCCGCGCCTGGTTTACGGCGAGATCACGGGCTACGGCAACGAAGGCGCCTGGGTCTACAAGCCCGGGCAAGACCTGCTGCTGCAATCGATATCGGGCCTGGTCTGGCTGAACGGAGACGCCGATCGGCCGCCGACCCCCTTTGGCTTGGCGGTGGTTGACCTGTTCGCGGGCGCGCACTTGGTTCAGGGGCTCCTGGCTTGCCTGGTACGGCGCGGCCTGACTGGGGAAGGCGGGTTGGTGCAAGTCAGCCTGCTGGAATCGATTCTCGATTTCCAATTCGAAGTCTTGACCACGCACCTCAACGACGGCGGCAAGCTGCCGCAGCGCAGCACGATCAATAACGCCCATGCGTACTTGGCGGCGCCCTACGGCATTTACGAGACGGCCGACGGTTATCTGGCTTTGGCGATGGGTTCGATCCCGGTCTTGGGGGAATTGCTGGATTGCCCGCCCCTGCTCGCTTACCCGGACTCGCCCACCTGGTTCACGAAGCGAGACGAAATCAAGGCGATTCTGGTAGAGCATCTGCGCGGGCAGTCTACGGCGCATTGGCTGGGCATTCTGGAGCCGCGAGATATCTGGTGCGCGGATGTGCTGACTTGGGACCGACTGCTGCAGCACGAAGGATTCAAAGTGATCGACATGATCCAGGAAGTCGCGCGCAGCGAAACCGTCAAGCTGGACACGCTTCGCTGCCCTATCCGCATTGACGGCGAGATCTTGAAGAATCCCAAAGGCGCGCCGCGCATCGGCGAAGACACGGGACGCATCATGGCGGAATTTGGAATTAGCGGCTAAGGAGGGACCCATGCCGGAAAATACACCTGTTGAAATGCACAAAGACCTGCCCCTGTTTAATACCGAAACCTGGATGTACGAGGACTTCGAGATTGGCGCCAAGATCAAATCGATACGGCGCACGCTTTCCGAAGGCGAGTGCATGATCTTTAACGCCATCGTGCTCGATATGCACCCCTATGTCGCCGATGAGATATTCGCGCGGGACGAAGGCATCTTCGACAAGCGGCTAGTCGCCGGTTCGATGGTTTTCAGCATTGGCTTGGGCTTGATGGCGCATAACAACATTCACACTTTCAGCTATGGCTATGACAAGCTGCGCTTCATCAAGCCGGTTTTCATTGGCGATACCATCTACACCGTGCGCACGCAACTGAGCAAGGAACCGAAATACCCGGAGATGGGTCTGGTCAAAGTCAGTTACGAGGTATACAAAAACGAAGGCGTGCTGGCTCTATATTGCGAGCACCTGCAGACGGTGAAATATCGCCATCCGGAGAACTTCAATTCCAAGGGCGGCAGCGGATAGGATCCTCGCGGACGAACCGCATTGGCTCTTGCAATATGGAGCGCATTTGCGGATTCAGTTAGCAGCGACAAATTAGGAGAGCGACATGCAACGGTTTGGACAAGTGATCGGCATCAAAAAAGAGCATTTGGAAGCATATACGGAACTGCATGCCAATACCTGGCCCGGCGTGCTCAAGAAGATCGAAGAATGCAACATCCGCAACTATTCGATTTTCCACTATGGCGATCTGCTTTTTGCCTACATGGAATATCATGGCGACGACTTTGAAGCCGATATGGCAAAGATGGCGGCCGATGAGACGACTCAGAAGTGGTGGGATATCTGCATGCCCATGCAGGAACCCGTGCCCGACCGAGCCGAGGGCGAATGGTGGAAAACGCTTGACGAGGTCTTCCATACAGATTAAGCCAGCCAGGCGCAGCAGCGCCCGCTGTTTGGGCGGGGAGGCGTCGCCCCGCGCCCTTAATGCACCGAAATTGTCGCGTCCTCAATGAAATCCCAATCCCATTCGATGCCCGTGCCAGCGCCCTGCGGCGGATGGGCGTAGCCCTCGGCGTCTATCTGAATCGGGTTCTTGACGCCCAGTCTCATCAGTGTGCTGGGGATCAAGGCTTCGAAGAATTCGCAATTGGCGATGGCGCAGCAGCAGTGCAAATTGACGATATCCAGGGCGGGATAGACAGCGGTATGCACTTCGCAGCGGATGCCAAAGGACTCGGCCAGGTGCGCCGTTTTCATCAAGGCGGTCACGCCGCCCTTCCAGGAGACGTCGCTGCGCACGATGTCGACCACGCCGCTGGCGATACATTCCGCCGTTGAATAGTGCGAGCCAGCCAGCACCTCGGTGCCGGCGATGGGAATATCCAGGTCGCGCGCCAGCCGCCGCAAGCCATGAAAGTCGACATCGTAGAGCGGCTCCTCGAACCAGTGATAGTTCAGCTTTTCCAGTTCCCGTCCCATGCGCAAAGCCTCATCGTAATAGAGATGCGCCGTGACCGGATCCGCCATCAACTTGAAGTGCGGGTCGTCGCCGACTTGCTCGCGGCACAAGCGATACGCTTCCAGCGCCTCGTTGTACTCGCCCGGCGGGTGCAGCTTGTAGCCGTGAAAACCCTGCTGCTTGAATTCGGCTACTTGATCGGCATAGTCCCCTGGCGAATCCAGGAACAGCGAACTGACGTAGGTCGGCACTTTTTCGCGATAGTGCCCCAGCAATTTGTATAGCGGGAGATCGGCGATCTTGCCGGCAATATCCCAAAGCGCGATATCAAAGGGACCGTAAGAATAAATCGGCGGGAAGTGCCAGAAGCGATCGTAACGCCGAAAGTCCTGCCAGTGTTTTTCCCGCGCCAGCGCGTCCTTGCCCAGGAAGAAGGGCTTGAGCGAGTCGGCGGCAATTGTACCGGCCATCTCGGCGCCCATGCCCGCAAAGCCCATGCTGATGCCGTCAATGCCCGCGTCCGTCGACAGTTTGACCATGATGAATTGCAGGTCGGAGCTTTGCACATCGCGCATCTCGCCCTCGGCCATGACGGATTCTTGGTGTTTGCAGACGCGGATTTCGATATCGGTAATTTTCATGTCTCACTCCAGTTATTGGCAGCATCAGCCCTTGACCGCGCCGAAGGTCAGCCCGCTGACCAGGTTGCGCTGCACCAGGATGACAAAGATGACCGCCGGCACCATCATGATCACACTCATGGCGGCCATGCCGCGCCAATCGACCGTGAACTGCTCGGTGAAGGCGAAGAGACCGGGCGGGAAGGTCTTGGCGGCGTTATTGCGCGCCAGCACGCTGACGATCTGAAATTCGTTCCAGGCCGCCAGAAACGCGAAGATGGCAGCCGTCGCCAAGCCGGGCAGCGAGAGCGGCAGCTCAATGCGCCAGAAAGCCGACCAGTGACCGCAGCCGTCAATATAAGCGGATTCGGTCAGCTCCTGCGGGATCTGGCGGAAGAAGCCATCCATCAGCCAGGCGGTGAAGGGGATATTGACAGCCACATAAACAAATGCCAAGCCGAAGACATTATTGGTCAATCCGGCGCGGTTAAAGAGCAGGAAGAGCGGCAAACTCAAGGCGACGCCGGGCACCGCCCGCGAAAGCATAATGCCGAGGAAGAGCGCCGTATGAAAGCGAAAGCGGAAGCGCGCGAATGCGTAGCCAGCCAGCGTGCCCAGCGATACCGCGACAATCGTGCTGGCGCCAGCCGCCAAAAGCGAATTGCGCAAGTAGGCTTCGACGGCGACCCGCTGCTGCACTTCGGGGTTCAAGCCGAACATGTTGGCATAGGCTTCCAGGGTCAGCCGCTGCGGGATCCAGACCGGCGGAAAAGTATTGATTTCGATATTGGGGCGGAAAGCCGTCATGATGATCCAGAAGGCAGGCAGGGCCAAAGCCAGCAAAACGATCCAGGCGACGGCATTCCAGATGATTTCGTTGCGGCGGCGATTGGGACCGACGCTGCGCGTGATCATCGCACAATCCTCGCTTTGACTAACTGGCGGAAGAAATAGAGCGTGAACAGCACCGATAGCGACACCGTGATCCAGGACATAGCGCTGCCCAAACCGAATTTGGTGTCTTCGATGGCTAGCCGCGTGATATAGGTCCAGAGCATTTCGGTGCGGCGCGCCGGACCGCCATCGGTCATGATGCGCACGATATCAAAGGCGCGGGCGATATCCAGCGACATGATCGTCAAAGCGATGTAGCTGAATGGCGCCAGCAGCGGGAAGGTAATGAAGCGGAATTTCTGCCAGCCCGAAGCCCCGTCAACTTCAGCCGCTTCAAAAGTCTCGGCGGGCAGCGACAGGGTGCCAGCCAGCAAGATGATCGTCAGCACCGGGATATTCATCCAGATTGAAGCCAGGATGATGGTGATCATGCCCAGCGGCACATCCACCAGCCAGGCGATCTGTCCCTGCGCCTCTATCAAACCGACGCTGATCAGGAAATTGTTGACCAAACCCACATTGGCATTGAAAAACCAGCGAAATTGCATGCCGACCAGGATGGGCGCGAACATCATCGGCACCATCAGCAGCGTGCGCAGGATGCTCTGCCCGACCGTGACGCGGGCCAACAATTGCGACAGCGCCAGCGAGATGACATAGCTCAAATTGACCGACACCGCCAGGAAGATGATGGTATTGCCCAGCGAGCGCCAAAAGATCGCGTCATTCAAAAGTTTATCATAATTGCGCAGCGCCTTGCCCAGCGTGAATTTCAAACTGTTGGGACGCAGCAGCTCATAAGGCGTAAAACTGACGTATAAGGAATAAAGCAGAGGGAATGCCACGACCAGCAAGATAACCGCAATCGAGGGCAGAATCAGCAGTAATGGAAAACTGCCCGCGTCAATGCGGTTGACGTGGGCGGCGCGCTCTTGGCTGTCGTTATCGTCGCTATTTTTTCGGCGGAGCATCGGGTTTCGAGCGGGCGACATGGTATGTCGCCCATACAATTCGACTGATTGCTGTTGTGGGGGGGGGGGGGGGGGGGGGCCCAAAAAAAAAAAAAAAAGTTTTTTTTTTTGCGGGGGGGGGGGGTTTTATGGAATGGTTATTTGAGGGGGCGCGCCGGAGATGTTGGGGTTTTGGCGCCGGCGGGGG
>JAPPMO010000090.1:0-1978 GCA_028873975.1 Chloroflexota bacterium | reverse complement strand
GCTGTCTTGGTTTTCTTTTTGTTCGTTTTTTTTTCGGCTGAGTTTGGGTTTTCGAGGGGGCCAATTGTTTTGCCGCAATTAAATTTCCATTTATTGCTTTTGTGGGCTACTCTGTGAGTCGCCCACAACAAATCATGGACGGATATAGAATCAGCGCGGGGCTGAGGCTATTCAGCTAGTCGTAATAGCCGGCGTCCGCCATCAGTTCTTGGGTTTCAGCCGCGGCAGCGTCCAAGCCCGCCTGCGCGTCGATATCGCCAAGGATGATGGCTTGCAGCTGCGGGTAGAAGAGGTTGGAGAAGGGAATCCATTCGGCGATTAGCGGCGGCGTCTTGAAGTCTTGGCCGACCTGAATACGCGCCAGTTCCAGCCTTTCGCGATCAAGCGGATTCTCGGCGCCGGCAGCATCAGCGATGATGCGATCCCAAACATCGTCCCGCACCGGCAAGAAGCCCAGCTGCGCTTCTTCGTAGGCGACGCGTTCGGATGCCAGGAAGCGGATCAACTCGGCGCCGGCGGCTGGATTGGGCGCTGTCGCCGGGATCGAGAAGGCATGGGCGCCCGCCCAACCCGAGGGACGCACGGCATCGCCGCCCACGGACAAGCCGGTGAATCCGCGCGCCAGGCCGAAGTTGCCCGCGACCGCGCAGGAATCCGGACTCTGGAAATAACTGTACCAGCCGTACCATTCGAGCTTGATGGCGACATCGTTGTTGCAGAAGTTCTGCGCCACGCCATCCCATAGCAGCGAGGTGGTGTCGGCCGGGATGATGCCGTCCTGGTACCAGCCCGCGATCAATTCCGCGACGGCGACGCCGATATCGTCATTGAAAGTCGGCTGGTAATTCTCGTCGAAGAGCGACCCGCCGCTGGCGAAGTGCATCTCATAGAAGCGGCCCGTCAAAGCCTCTTCCTTGCCGGCCAGGGTGTATCCAAAGGTGCTGTGGCCGTTTTCGACGAAGAAGCGCGCTTGGCGGTCGATCTGTTCCAGCGTCGAGGGAACAACCAGTTCCTCGCCGGTGGCTTCCATGTAAGCGGCCGCGATCGCCTCGTCGGAATAGAGGTCGGCCCGATAGTGAATGGGGCTGATATCGGCATGGCGCGGGATCAGATAGAGGTTGCCGTCTATGGTGGCCGCATCGAGGATGGCCGGGCTAAAAGCCGCCAGTTCTTCCTCGCTGAAGAAATCTTGCAGCGGATGCAAGAAGGGCGTGTATTGGGCGACGAAGCTGGTATGATCCCAAGCCACGTCATAATCCGCGGCGCCGGTCGCGAAGTCGACCTTGAGCTTCTGATCAATGGCGAAGCCGTCGAGCAAGGCGATGATCTCCACCGTCGCGCCCGTGGCTTCTTCAAAGACCGAGATCGACTCGTACATCACTTCGTAAAGACCGCCACCGATAGCAGCCATCTTGATGTGGACGCCGGACAAGTCCATGTCCAAGCCGGCGTATTGCGGCTCGTCCTGCGCCGCCGCCGTCACTGCCGTCAGCGCGACCAGCGCGCATACGAGAATGATCAGAATGAGTTTGCGAATCATGTTCTGTTCTCTCCTATCCTGTACTCAATCTTGTGAAAAAATTGCTCGAATTGCTTGATCTGGAATTGACGATGTCCTGCTCCCTTCTTCTCGGTAAAATATCCACTAATGAATCGCTCGGCTGGAACTTCAACAATGGCGGCGCAGAAGAACTTCGGTCCTATTCGTAGCCGATTCAGGCGCGAATCGCATCAAACAAGCATACCATATTTTACCTGCAAAATATGTTTTTGCAAGCAAAACGCCTTTAGGCGGAGCAATCGCTACAAAACGATAGCGGCTGAAATGTTGCGAATCTAAACTGAATATTAACCACAGAGAACACAGAGGGCACAGAGAAAACATAAAATGTCTTTTTTCAACTGAGTAATTTCAAAAAAGTAATGATCTTCCCCCGATTTTGTGGACAGTCAAATCGTCCATTACAATCGGTGTAAT
>JAPPMO010000020.1 GCA_028873975.1 Chloroflexota bacterium | reverse complement strand
GGGCGAGCCTTGGCTCGCCCACCGTTCTGGCTAGGTTTTGCGGGCGACCCGCCGGGTCGCCCCTACCGTCGACTATTATTTTGGAGTGCATTAGCACGACTTACTTGGACTTACTTCTGTGTTCTCTGCGGTTAATTTTCGTTGCACGACTTACTTGCACTTACCGAGAGCCCCGTCCTCTGCGATTTACGCATGGATACAATTCGCGTTGTGGAGGGAGCAAATGTTAGCCGCGAGGGATGTAATTCAACCAGGACTCATAGATCTGGTACTGGTCGGCATTTTGCTTGCGCAAGTTCTCGACAAAGAGTTCCAGTTCCCGCTGCTGCGCCCGTTCCAATTGGCCAGAAAACGCGTCGCCAGCGCGTTCGTCTTTGCTGCGAACTTGCAGGATATGATATCCGAACTCGCTTTGCACGGGCCCGACAAGTTCTCCGATTTTGGCCTCTTCGATGGCTTCGCGAAACTCCGGCACATAATTGCCGACGAAGGTCTCGCCCAGCTCGCCGCCGCGCGCGCCGCTGCCCGGATCGGTGGATATGGCGCGGGCTAAATCGGCGAAGGACTCGCCATCGCGCAGCGCCCCCAGCGCCGATTCAGCCTCCGCTTCCGTTTCAAGCAGGATATGCCGGGCGTCGGCATAGAGCAGCGTGCCTTCCGCGCCAAGCAGGTCCTCCGCCAAAAGCGTTTCCAAAGCCATTCGCTCGAAGAAGGCATCGATGGTTTCGTCGGCGATACCGTTAATCGACAGGAACGAGCGATAATTTTCCCGGTTTTCCTGGAAGTTCTCGCGCATGTCCTCGGCGCTTAATGTCGGCTCGACAACGGTGGGCTGCGGCGTCACAGTTGGATCGGCTTCTCCCCCGGATTCGTCCACTTCACCCGGGGCAGGACTGGGGGTAATCGTTGGAATGGCGGTGGGCGTCGGCGAAACGAAGGGTGTGGGCGTGATGGTCGGCTCGGGCGTTTCACTTGGCTCGACGCCGATCAATGCCACTGCGGTGGGATCAAAGCCAAAGAAATCCTGGATTTCCTTTTCTAATGCCGCGTCATTAACGGTGATGCTGCGGACGGAGGCTGCCTGCGCGACCAGGCGATCGTCCACCATATCGTTGATCACGCGCAGCCCTAGCTGATCCGGGACGTTGACTTCGTTGATCCAGGTTCTGTAGGGCTCCTGCTGGGCAAGTTGCTGTAAATCGAATCCGGAATTCTGGATCTGGTTGAGCTGCATGCGCAAGCGGGCGCGTTCCAGGTTGTATTCTTCGCGGAACTGCCGCACGGTGATGTTTTCGCCATTGACGACCGCGAGGACTTGATTGGGGATGAAGAGCTGCTCGACTGCAAAGGCGATGGCCACTACAACAGCAAGGATGGCGACGATTCCGGCAACGGCCCGGATGGCGAGCCGTTGCATCCGCTCTTCTCTTTCAGCTCGACTCTTGTAGTCGGGATCGGCCCGGTTTTGCGCGGCGTCGCCGTCGATGGCGGCTGTAGAAGCCGCCCGCCGCCGCCGACGCTTCGGCACACCCGTCGTCTGTGTCTTCTTCGACATTCGAGTCCTAACTCCTCAACCTGCTGTGCATTTGGCAATTGACTTGCAGCGCTGCTCTCTGTTTACGTAAACCGAGCCGCTCATGCGACGAGACGACATACTATTTTGCATGGGCGCGGCTGGTGTTTTTCGCCGGTTGCGCGCCGAGCGGCTGCGAAGCCGATGCGCGTCGGGAATAGCCAGCTAGTCGGCCACGACATAGGGCAGCAGAGCCAGGTGGCGCGCGCGTTTTATTTCTCGCGCCAGCTGCCGTTGGCAGCGCGAGCAATTGCCGGTCTGGCGGCGCGGCTTGATCTTGCCGCTTTCGCTGACATAGCGGGAAATGATATCCAGATCCTTGTAGTCAAAGCATTTGCCCTTGGGGCAATAGCTGGTCTTGCCGCGGCGGCGCCTTCCCCTGGGACGTCCGCGCGAAAATCCACCGCGCCGCGGACCACCGCCGCGCCGCTGTTGGTCCCGGCCCGGTCCGCTTGTACTTCTGTTGCTTGATGGCTGCTCGCTCACAGTTCTATGTCTCTTTCGCTAGATTTCGATTCAAGTGGCTGATAGGGCGCTTGACGCTGCAATCACAAGAGCGCTATGTCAGTCTTGAGTTTATTGTGGTTTCGCCGGCGCTTTTTTGCTCTCGTCGCGTACCAGCAAATAGCGCAGCACCGGGTCAAAGAGCTTGAGTTCGGTTTCCAATTCGATGATATGCTCGGCCTTGATAGCGGCTTTCACCACGACGTAGTGCCCCTCTCGCTGGCCGTCGATTTCATAGGCCAGGCGGCGGCGGCCAAAGAGCTTGCGATCGACGCTGTTCACAGTGCCGTTATTGCCCTGTTCGATATAACTTATGACTTGATCAATTGCCTGGTTGACTTCTTCGTCGGTGGCGAGGGTGCGCACGATGAACGTGAGCTCGTAGTCTCTCATGCAGGTTCCTTTCCTCGGATCGCAGCCTCGCGGCAACAGTTTGCGCGAAGCGGAAAGCTATCATTCAGTTGTCGACCGGCATTGTATTGCAACTGGCCGCTTAATGCAATAGCAGATTGTTTAAACCCAGAGCAATCGCATCAAAATGAACATGCACTGCAATGAACACAATACAAACTAAATTTAGCCACAGAGGCGCAGAAGTAAATGCAAGTAAGTCATGCAAAAAAAATCTGAACACAGAGAACACAGAGCGCACAGAGAAAACCAACAGAGGAGTATATTTTGCGGGCGTTTCGCTGAAACGCCCCTACAATTCGAAAATAATTCGGATTTCAATTACTTTGTTGAATCTACTGAGAGCACAGAGAAAAATCTTTCATTTCTTAAGGAAATGTGGAATTTCACTTCAATTTTGGATTCCGCGACAAGCAATTTCACCTATTTGTACGTCATTCCAGAGAAGTTCTGCCCTGAAAAAACTTAAACTCTGTGTCCTCGGCGCCTCTGTGGCGAAAAATAATTTGATGCAATTGCCCTGGTTTAAACCCAGAGCAATCGCATCAAATCCAAAAAAAGTCGACGGTAGGGGCGAGCCTTGGCTCGCCCGCAAAAAAGTTTCATCTGTTGGTTTTTCTCGGTGTTCTCCGTGTTCTCGGTATCCTCGGTGGTTAATTTTCCTTGCGCGGCTTAATTGGAATTGCTTCTGTTACACCAGAATTCCTTTCCAGCGCCAGTCGTGAACTCGCCAGGCACAAGGCGACGACCAGCCAGAACCAGGTGATCGAAGACTGGAATTCGAGTCGAAAAAAGTAGAGGTCGGCGACGGCATTGACAAGCGCCGTGAGCAGGGCGGCGTGATAGCCAAGGTGAATCGCTGTGAAGTCCGGCTGGTTCCTGGCTTGGCGCCAGGCCAGATGGCCATAACTAAAAACCGCGGCCATCGCGCACAGAAAGATCCCGACGCCTGTTAGCCCAATTTGGTTTGCCATGATCAAGTACATGTTGGCGACGTCGGTATAGATATCGATTTCGGGCGTGCCGGTAAAGCCAACGCCGACCAAGGGATAGCGCCCGATCAGGGTGAGCGAATCGGTCCATTCTCCAATGCGCATCTGCGTAGCCAAATCGGCGCCCTGGAAGGCTTGCAGCAATCGATCCAGGTAATTTTGCGTTTGCGGCAGCAAAGCGAAGGCGACCGCGCCTGTGAGCAGGACCGGCAGCATCCGGCGATAGCGAATGAGAGCGATGAATAGCAAGCCGCAGGCCAAAGCCAGCAGCGACGCGCGCGACGAGGTCAAGTACAATGCCAGCGCGACAGCCCCAAAGATGGCGAAAGTCAACCAGCGTTTGGAAATGACGGGCACTCTGGAGACGATCTGTGGGGCGATCATGAGAGACGCGGTGGCCAGGATGCCCCCGAGCGCGTTGGGATCGACCCAGGTGCCGATGGCTCTTTCGCCGAATGCCGGGTTGTCCTCGATGTAGCGGATGACGCCGCCCTCCGGATATCCGATACGCGAGAGCCGCACCAGCAAAGATTCGGCGATAGTATCGGGCGCGGCCAAGAGGGCAATGGCGATCAGGGCTTGCGCGCCGATCGCCAGGACAATCACCAGGACCAAGCGCCGCAAAGTCCTCGCATCGCGCAGCAGATCCGAAAGGATGAAGACCATGCCGATGCTAAGCAGGGTCTCCGCAAACTGGCGGATATTTGCCGGCGTCGGCATGGCATGGCGCAAACCCAGGGCGAAAGTGAAAATCAGCCACATGACGTATACAGCCACGAAGGCATGGACAGGCGTCAAGCGCAGACCTCCCCGCCGGCCGGTCATCCACTGCAGCAAATACACCAGCAAGAATCCGCCCATCGCTAAATCCAGCAAGGTGGGCGTAATCGCGATCTTGACCGGGAATACGCCAAATGGCAACAGCAGCAATGTGACAATAATGGCATAGAGCGCGACGCGGATATCGGTGATGACATAGAGACCGGCCAATAGGCCAAATATCGCCGCCAGCGCCAGGAAGGGTCCCGCAAGGGCGATCATGAAGCCGATCAGAGTCGCCAGCGCGCCTACAGCCAATCCAACCGCGATCCAGTAGTGGCGGCTTTTGACCCGACTGATCCAGATTTGTAAAGCGTTGACAGTGGCCAATGTTTACCTCCGGAGCAATTTGACGACGGCGAGCAGAGCCAGGCTCAGCCAGGCGAAGCCGCTCAGGACGAAGCCAATCGCATAACTCAGCGGATTGTAGCGCAATTGCAGCGTATGTTGACCGGCCGGGATCTCCACAGCGCTCAAACCGCCATAGGCGCGCAGGATCTTGGCTGGCTCCCCGTTCAGCTGCGCCGTCCAACCAACGTAGTGAGGCTGGGCAATGGAAACTATGGCATTGTCGGCGCTTTCCACTTCGATGTCGATTGCTTCCTCCTGGTAGGATTTGACTATGGCCGTTCCGGTCGCCTGATGATTGGGGAGATCCAGCTTGGGCGCGCTGTGCAAAACGACTTTGCCGCGAGGGTCGTAGCGCGGGTCGTCCATCAAGGCTCGGGCGAAGCCGTCGCTGTCGACGACGTCGGCATGGTATACCAGATGGACGAAGGGACGCGGGTCATCAAGCAGATGGGCGTAAACCGCGCCTTCGCTATCGTTCCCAGCCGCCACCACGGTCGAGGGGACTGACAGGGTCTCTGAACCGCTATAGACGTATTTGACCGCGAATAATTCCCAGGCTAAAGGATTGTTCACGTAATCTCGGTGGATGATTTGGTATGGACCCTCCAAAAAGAGCGGACTAATCCCGCGCATGTCCATGATGCCGTAGAGACTGCCGAGGTTCCCGCCCAATCCACGGAAGCCATCGACCCGGAAAGGTTGCCCGCCGTCAGGCTCATTCAGCGCTGTTTGAACAAGCGGAGGCGGCGTCATCGTCAATTGTCCGGCCGAGGGAACTGGATCGTATGTGCCCGGATGATCCAGGCTTATAGAAAACAAGTCCAGGGCGATCAGCGCGATCAATGCCAGGCCCGCAAGGGACTGATGCGGCTGTCTTGCGAAGGCGAATAGCAGGGGCGCGCTGAGCGCCATGATCGCGGCGCTTCGAGAGGCGGTGTTGAAGAATTGGCTCCAGCGGGGACTGTCGCCCATCCACAAGACAAATGCGCCCAAGGCGATCGCCAGGACAAGGGCGGCGAATCCGCGCCACCAGAGCAGGGCGCGCCGGCGATGGAAATGGTTGGGCCAATCCCCCGCGGCGACCACGCCGAAAGCGACCGCAATTGCCAGACTGTTCGCGACCAGGAAGGCGGCGCGTTCTTGCCCGCGGAAAAAGCGGGCGCCTGGGACGAGGTTGTAGGCCAGGTCATAAAAGGGCGTGTTTGCCCCGAAACTCCAAATCAGCCCCGCCGCCGCTGCGGCAAGCCAAAAGCGGCTCTGCCCGGCATTGCGGCTGAAAGCTACGGCGATGAAGAACAGTGAGGGCAAGCCAATGTAAAGGGGAGACCATTGGCTAACCGAGCCGGGAAAGACAATTTGCGCGACGTCCTGGATAGGGAATCCGTTTCCCTTTTGTTCGAAGCCCAAGACCGCGCGCGATGTATGCAAAAGATACTCGATGCCGGGCAGGAGTGCTACGGCGCTGACGCTAAAGGCGACCAGCCCAAAACTGATGCCGCCAAGCAGGAGGGCGCGCGGGCCGATTTTCTGCCGGTAACTGCGATAGGCGAAGTAGGCGCAAAGAACGTAGGTCATGAACCAGCTCGTTTGCGGATGACCCGCAAGCCAGGACAGACCCAGGGCGGCGCCGGCCAGGGCGACATAGGGATATGAAAGTTTTCCCCTCCGCGTCGCTTCCAGAATCCCGAGGCAAGCCAGGGGAAACCAGATTGCCGCTTCCAGAATCGCCAGCTGCAAGGGCGGGTAGCTGCCGGTGTAGCCGCCGTAGGCGATGACTATCGCGCCCGCCAGCGCCGCCAGCGGACTCAGCCGCTGCCCAAGCGTGAGCCGCCGCAGAAAAAGGTACATCAGCAAGCTGTAAATCAGCACATGGGCGGTCATTTCCAGTTGCAGCGCGTTATAACTCCATCCGCCCGCCAGGGAGCTAAGGGCGATCGTTATCCATCGCGGCGGATAAAAGACCGCGGCTTGCGTATCCCCGACAAAAGGCAAGCCGCCGTTGTTGTAGGGGTTCCAAAGCGGTATTTCCCCCCCCGAGAGGCGCTGATACTGGTATCCGGCGAAGGCGACAAACTGAGCGGAGAAGTCGCCTTTTGCCAGGGAGGCTTGGTCGGCGGCCACAGGCGTGAACAGGCGCCAAAAAAAGAACAGCCATAGCAGCGCCAGGCAAGCCAGCGCGAGCGCGTCCGGATGGCGCCAGTACCGCCGCAGAAGGCGCATGAAGTTAGTGGTCCCCCTGCCCCGCGTGATACCCTGTCCCGCGCAGCACTTCTTCGTAGAAAGCAAGCGTATCGCGCGCAATGACATCCCAATCGAAGCGGCGCCGAAGTTGCCGAGCGCCAGCTCGCAAATGATTGGCAGTCTGCGGATTCTGGATCAGGTGAATGACGGCATCGCCAATTGCCGCCACCGATTGTCGTTCAATCAACCAGATGTTTTCTCCGTGAATGAAAGTTTCATGCGCGACCGTCGGTTGCGTTGTCACAATAGCGCAGCCGTAATTGATGGCCGCCATCAGGCTGCCGCGCCGGTAGGAAGCGCCGTCGAGATAGGGCAATATCACAATATCGACCGCCTGGAGGCAAGCAGCCACCTCAGCCTCCGGCAAGAAACCGGTCCAGCGCAGGACGTCGCCCAGCCCATATCCCCTGATTCGATCTTCCAGACTCTCGCGGTAGCTTTCACCCGCGCCGGCATCGACCGCATTGCGCTGCCCGCCGATGAAAAGCAGCCGCGCGTCATGCCCGCTTCGGCGCAGTTCCGCCAGCGCGTCAACCAGGAAGTCGATGCCTTTGATCGCCTGGACGAAGCCAAAGTGACCGATCAAAGTCGTCGAATCGCTCAGGGACAGTTCCTCGCACCAGCGCGCTGCCGACTCAGCGGAGGCGGCTGCGGAGATGATATTGCTGCCGATGGGAATGACCGAACGCATGGGCGCGCCAGCCAGCTTTTGCTCATCTTCAGGATTTGTCGCTATCAAGCCGTCGGCGCTCCCGGCCAGATGCGTCACGACCCAGTCGCGCAGGCGACCGGCCCCTGGGAACAGATAGGGATGACGCAGATCGTGAAAGGTCGTTACGATGGGCTGATCAAGCAAAGATGGCAGAAAATGGATCCAGGGACTCATATCAAATGCCGCGGTTTGGAATTGCAGATTGATGAGGTCAAGCGCGTGCTCGTCAGCCCAGGTCTTGATCTTCGGAACCTGCTTCAACCCCCAGCCGGGTACAGTCGAGATTTCCAATTTGTCCCAATTGGATCCAGTTCTGCTGAGCAGGCGCACAGAATGACCCTGCGCCTGAATGCGTTCCGCGAGGATCCGCGAAAAATGGCCGACGCCCCCGGGCATCGGCGGGAATTCGCCAGTGATTAGCCCAATTTTCATACTTCCGCTTTCAAGCCATCGCGCAGAACTCGCCAGTAAGTCTTGATGCGCTGGCGGCGCAGCGCGACTTTGTGCCCGATGCAGGCTTTGCCAAGTTCCAAAACCAGTTGCCAGCAGAATTGCGCCAGCAGCAGCGCGCGCAGCAACGCATAATGCGGGTAGCCGTGATGCTTGCGGAAGTAACGCAGTTTGCTGCTATGAAACTGAATCTGCTTGAAAGCCGCAACTTGCTCGCTGCTCTTGCCGCCATGGTGCATTATCTTGGCGCCGCCGTGGTATATCACTTTCCAGCCGGCGTCTTTGGCGCGTTTGCAAAAGTCCAGTTCTTCGGAGTACATGACAAATCCTTCGTCGAGGCCGCCGATGTCCTGGAGGACCGCTCGCCGCAACATCAAAGCCGATCCTTGCGCCCAGTCCACTTCCAATATGTCGTCGTCGGCCGTATCGCGTATGAAGTAGCTGTCGAATAGTCCAGCAGGCGCCAAAGCCGATAGCCAGCTGCTCTCGAAGATGCCGGTCAGCAGCGTTGGAAAGCGCCGGCGCGTGGACTGATGGCTGCCGTCGGTGTTGAGCGTATGCGGTCCCAGTATGCCTGTGTCCGGGCGCTGCCGCATGAATTCCAGCATTGTCATCAGCGTATCTTTACAGACTTCCGTGTCGGGATTGAGCAGCAAAAGCGTATCAGCGGCCGCCGCTGCCATGCCCAGATTGTTGCCGCGCGTGAAGCCGATGTTCTCGCCTTGCGGCAGCAGCTTCACCCCCGGGTATCGCTCGCGGACCATAGCGACGCTGGCGTCCTGGCTGTTGCAATCGACAACGATGATTTCAAGCGCCAGCCTTTTCCCGCCGCCCGCGTCTTGCGCTTGGAACAAGCTGGCCAGGCATTTGTCCAGCAGATCGCGCACATTCCAATTGACGATGATAACCGAGATCTCCGCCAAGTCAGACACCGTCAATCCTCCACATCAGGACAATCGCATCATTATTTCACCACAGAGACGCAGAAGTAAATCCAAGTAAGTCATGCAACTAAAGCGAGCCACTGCCGTATTCTACCCCATCCCCCCAACCCCCTTGCCCCAGCGAGCT
>JAPPMO010000111.1 GCA_028873975.1 Chloroflexota bacterium | reverse complement strand
ACTGGGGAAGGGCCGGGGATGGGGTAAAACCTGTGAAGCCGTCCAGATTTCAGTATCGGACAAGCCTTACAAGGCTCGCTTTAGTTGCACAACTTACTTGGAATTACTGAAACGCCCCTGCTTTGCCTCCCGATTGGGAGGTCAAGCGGTTTATCTCGGTGCTCTCGGTGTCGAAGGGCTGTGTCTACGCGCCTCTCGGTGCTTAAGAAAAATCTGATGCGATTACGCTGACCCCAAAGCGACTAGGGTTTGACAGTCGACAGTCAATTGTTTTATGCTGAATCGAGATGAATTCCTATTCAATCCTATCCGAAAAGGGAATGATGATGAAACTAATAAGAGTGATTGCAGCAGCCATAGTCCTGATCGCATTAACGCTAAGCGCCTCGGCGCAAGACGACAGCTTGGTCATTTGGGCTGACGATACCCGGGCCCCCATACTGGAAGAGTTGGGCGCGCAGTTTGAAGAAGAATTCGGCATCGCCGTGCGCATCGATGAATTGGGCTTCGGCGATATTCGTGATCAGTTCAAGACCGCCGCGCCCGCCGGCGAAGGTCCCGATATGATTATCGGCGCCCACGATTGGCTGGGCGAATTGGCCGTCAATGGCTTGCTGGCGGAAATTGACGTGTCCGATGTCGCCGATGATTTCCTGGGCGCGGCGATGTCGGCATTTGTCTATGAAGGCATCCAATACGGCTTGCCCTACGCCGCGGAAAATGTCGCTTTCCTGCGCAATATCGATCTGGTGCCGGATAACCCCGAAACCTGGGATGATGTGCGTTCGGTGAGCGAGCAGTTGATCGCCGACGGCGCCTCGAAATACGGATTTGTCATGTTCGACAACAATCCCTATCACTTCTTCCCGGTCCAGACTGCCTTCGGCGGTTACGTCTTTGGCTTGACGGACGAAGGCTATAATCCCGAAGACGTTGGCATCGACAGCGAAGGCTCCATCGCGGCCGCTGCCTATCTCGAAGCTTATGGCACGGATGGTTTGATGCCCAGCGGCATTGACTATGACGTGATGCACACCATGTTCGAAACGGGCGACGCCGCCATGATCATCACCGGTCCCTGGGCCATCCCGCGCATCGAAGAATCGGGGGTGAACTTTGTGGTTGATGCCATTCCAGCCGGCCCCGGCGGCAACGGCAAGCCCTTCCTGGGCGTTCAAGGTTTCATGATCAGCGCCTTTAGCGAAAACCAGCTGCTCGCGGAAGCCTTTCTCTTTGACTACATCGCCACAGACGAAACGATGTCGTCGATTTACAGCGCGGATCCGCGGCCGCCCGCGCTCTTGGAGACGCGCGACAGCATTGAAGACGAAGTCATGCTTGGTTTCGTCGCAGCGGGATCGGAAGGCTTGGCAATGCCAGCAATTCCGGAGATGTCTTCGGTCTGGAGCGCTTGGGGCAATGCCATGCAATTGGTGCGCACAGGCGAACTGAGCGGCGAAGAAGCCTTCGCCAACGCGGGCGAACAAATTCGCGCCTTGATCGCCGGCGAGGAATAAGCCGCGCCGCTTCTAGCCCGGCGCAACAGTTGAATCGTCGCAGGACGGCTGTAAAACCAGGTAAGTCCTGCAAATTCGCCGTCAAAACCTAGGGGCGACATACCAGACTCTGTTGAAAATCACGATTTGCGTCCAAGCCCTGTTACTATCTCAGAAAACCTTATGACCATAATGGCTCATAACAGCTCACTAAGCTCCCCCTCTCCGATGCTTCGGGGAGGGGGCCGGGGGGTGGGGTAGAATTTCAACAGAGTCTACCATGTCGCCCGAAACCACAAGTCGCGGCGACAACGGGCGACCAGATTGGTCGCCCCTACAAGGCTCGCTTTAGTTGCATGACTTACTTGCACTTACTTCTGTGTCCTCTGTCGTTAATAATATTTATTGAATAACTTACCTGAAACTACTGATTAGAAAGGAAGGCGGTTTCTCGCCGCTGGCGAGGCGCGCCGCAACTTATGGCCACACTCCTGCGGGACAGCAAGGCCAAACGATCGGAATTCACGACGCGCTCCCTCCTGCGCCTTGCCGCAACTTACCTGGGATTGGCTGTTCTCGACGCCATGGCGCTTTACCTGGTCTACGTATTCGCCCTCGATGGCGTCTGGGAACTGGCGATCACCATTGGACTGATCACCTTGCTCGTCAATGTCATCAACCTGCGAGCGGATCTCTATCCCTTGCGCTGGATTTCGCCGGCGCTGGCTTTGATGGGGCTGATGGTGGTTTTCCCGATCATTTACACGGTTTATGTATCGCTGACAAACTACGGCGACGGCAATCTCTTGACCAAGCAGCAGGTGCTCAACCTGCTGGCGCGGGAGACTTACTTGCCGGAGGGGGGAAAGGTCTATGGCTGGGACCTTTATCAGAACAGCGCCGGGGACTACGCCCTCTGGTTGACTGACGCCGACGATAGCTACTTCTTCGCGGCGCTCGGCGGCTTCGATCCGGTTAGCTTGATAGCGGCGGGCGCCGACTTGCCGGCCGAATACCAGGGCTACCGCCGCTTGGATCGAGGCGAGGCGCTGCGCGCCGGCCGCGAGGCGCAGGGGCTGAGCTTCGGGACGGCGGAATTGCAAATCGGCATTGCCGGCCGCAAGGAAGCGGGCGAATTCGCCCAACGTTACGTCTACCGCGCGGACGTAGACGCGGTCTTTGACAACGAGCTGTCCGCGCTCTTTTACGCCAATTACGAGACCGGGCAATTCGAAAACGAAAATGGCGCTACCTTGCGCACCGGCTTCATCAGCGGAACCGGCTTCAAAAACTACGTCCGCTTTGTCACCAGCCCCGCCATCAGCGGACCGTTAGCGCGCATATTTATTTGGACGATCGGCTTTTCCCTGGCCAGCGTCGTTTCCACATTTACTGTCGGCCTTTTGTTCGCCTTGCTCATGCAAAACGAAAGGATCCCCTACCGCAAAGCCTTCCGCACCTTGCTCATCGTCCCTTATGCGATTCCGGCTTTGATCTCGGTGGCTATCTGGAAGGGCATGCTCAATTCCAATCTCGGCGTCATCAGCAACGCCATCGCCTCGCTCGGTATTGAACCGCCTCCCTTCTTCATTGATCCCGGCTGGTCCAAGTTCGGCATTCTCTTGATCAACCTCTGGCTTGGCTATCCCTATTTCATGCTGGTCTGCAGCGGCGCCCTGGCCGCCATCCCCTCCGATATGTACGAAGCCGCCGAAGTCGACGGCGCCACCTGGTGGGAGAAGTTCCACGCCCTCACCCTGCCCATGCTCCTGGTGGCGGTCGGCCCCTTGCTAATCGCTTCTTTCACCTACAATTTCAACAATTTTGTCATCATCGAAGCCTATAACGAAGGCGGACCGCCGATGGTCGAGGCGGGAACCTTGCCAGCCGGCCATACCGATATTTTGATCAGTTACGCATATCGCCTCGCCTTTGGCGGCGGGCGCGGGGCCGACTTTGGCTTGGCCTCCGCCATCACCATCATCATTTTCGTCTTGGTCGCCGGCGTCACGCTGGCGCAATTCCGCCTGACCAAGGGCTGGGAGGAGACATCCGAAAATGTCTAAGCAACAGAAAAGCAAACGCGGCAATTCTCCTTCGCCATGGACCCTAGGCTTGGCCATCCAAATCGCGATTCTGGTCATCGCTGTGATCTTCGCCCTCTTTCCCGTGGTCTGGATTCTCTCGGCCGCGCTCAATCCCAGCCAGTCGATGAACTCGCAATCCGTTATCCCGCCTTTGCCAGAGACGCGCGTCGTCCTGGCAGAGGAAGCCGGGGTGCTGCTGGAGGTCGCATCGCCAAACGGCAGCCGCGTCGAGCGCAGCGCCGGTACGATCTTGCTGGCCGAAGTCGCTGGCGAGCGGAAGGAATTGCGCGCTCCCAAAAACGGCTACGTCCAGAATATCCGTCTAAAGGTCGGCGATTCCTTCGCGGCTGGAGACGCGCTCTACGACATCAGCTCCAGCTACCTGATCAATTTTGATACGCTTTTTAATACCGAACGAAAACCTTATCTGCGCTGGCTGTTCAATTCTGTGGCTGTCGCAACGATAACCTCGTTCCTGGTGGTCATGGTCACGGCTTTGAGCGCCTATTCTTTTTCGCGTTTTCGCTTCAAAGGCCGCCGCAGTTTGCTCATGTTGATACTGCTGGTCCAGGTCTTCCCCAACTTGTTGGCTATGGTGGCCATCTTTCTCATGTTGCAGCAAATCGGCAATCACATTCCCTTCTTCGGCTTGAACACGGCCGGCGGCTTGATCCTGGTCTATATCGGCGGCGCCATGGGCATCAACATCTGGCTGATGAAAGGCTTCTTCGATTCCGTGCCGCGAGATATCGACGAGTCGGCCATGGTGGACGGCTGCGGTCATTGGCAGACCTACTGGCGTCTGATCTTCCCGCTGGTCCGCCCGGTGCTGGTCGTCGTCGGCATTTTGTCTTTCGTTGGCACCTTCAACGAATTCGTGCTGGCCCGCGTGCTTCTGAGAGACAAGGAAAGCTGGACGCTGATGGTCGGGCTCTGGGGCTACATCAGCGACAACTTCGCCCGCGATTGGGGCATCTTTGCCGCCGGCGCCATCATCGGCGCGATTCCTACCTTGATCATCTATCTCTCGCTGCAAGATCAGATCGTCGGCGGCTTGACGCAAGGCTCGGTCAAAGGCTAATGCGCCCCAAAATAAAAGTCGACGGTAGGGGCGACCGACCCGCAGTGTCTACGCGCGGCGGTGGGTCGCCCGCAAACAGAAATGATCTTTTGTATTTCTCTGTGCGCTCTGTGGCTCTGTGGTGAATTTTTAGTTTCTTCGTTGCATTGCTCCACAAGATGCCATTTTTGAAGCGATTGCCCTGTGGACATCTGCCAATATATTGAAATGCGCCTTGAGGACAAGAAGCGATGACGGCGCCATTGTTGGATCTGGCGAACCGAGCGATCGGCCAAGAGTTGGGCCCCCTCACTTACAGCTACGCCGAGCGAGAGGCCGCGCTCTACGCCTTGGGCATCGGCGCGCCCGCGGATCCCCTGGATCAAGAGGAATTGAAGTTCGTCTACGAACGCAGCAGCCGCGGCTTCGCCGTCTTCCCGACCTTCGCGCTCGTCTACAGCCAGGAATTAATCCATCGCTTCTTGTCCGGCGACCTCGCTGGCATTGCCTATAATCCGATGATGGCGCTTCATGGCGAACAATATCTGGAGTTGCTCCGCCCCTTGCCCGTCCGCGCGAACGTGACCACCGCGCTCAAAATCGCCCAAATCTACGACAAAGGCAGCGGCATACTCTTCATCATCGAGGGCGATAGCGCCGACGAAGCGGGCCAAACATTGGCATTTTCGCGCTGGTCGATTTTCATTCGCGGCTTGGGCGGCTTCGGGGGCGATCGCGGTCCCGGCGCAAAGATGCAACCCCCGCAGTCCCCGCCCGATATCGTCCACGCGGAGCGGACATCAAAGGCGCAAGCGCTCCTGTATCGACTGGCGGGGGACAGCAATCCCTTGCATGCCGATCCGCAAATGGCTTCGATTGGCAATTATGACCAGCCGATTTTGCACGGCCTCTGTACCTACGGCTTTGCGGCTCGCGCCATCTTGCGGCATTGCTGCGCCAATCAGCCGCTCCGCTTGCGCTCGATAGGCGCGCGTTTTTCTCATCATGTCTTCCCGGGCGAAACGCTGCAAACCGAGATCTGGTCTCTTGATGAGCGCGACTTGTATTTTCAAACCAGGGCCCTGGAACGCAACGCAGTGGTCTTGAGCAACGGCAGGGCGCGGCTGCGGGAATAGATCATGCGCTTCGACGCCAGCGAGCATCCTCATCGCAGATACAATCCGCTGACGGGCCAGTGGGTACTGGTTTCGCCACAGCGCGCCCAGCGCCCCTGGCAAGGCGGGCGGGAACAGCCGCCGGCCGAGGACCGACCCGTTTACGACCCCGATTGTTACCTGTGCCCGGGCAATCTGCGCGCCAATGGCGAGCGCAACCCCGCCTACGACGATACCTTTGTCTTTGTGAATGATTTCGCCGCTGTCTTGCCCGATGCCCCCGATCTCGACGATAATCAAGCATCCCTGCTGCGGATGCGCCCAGTGCGCGGAGAAGCGCGCGTCATCTGTTTTTCGCCGCGTCACGACTTGACGCTGGCGCGGATGTCGACCGCCGAGATCGAAATAGTGCTTGACTTATGGGCGCGGCAAACGAGTGAGTTGGGCCGCCGCTACCAATGGGTGCAGATCTTCGAGAATCGCGGGGAATTGATGGGCGCCTCCAATCCGCACCCGCACGGGCAAATCTGGGCGACAAGCGAACTCGGGGACATCCCCGCCGCGGAAGACCGGCGCCAGCGCGCCTATTATGAGCGGCGCGGCAGCCCGCTCTTGCTGGATTATGCCGGGCTGGAACTCGAGGAGCGCGAACGCCTGGTGCTCGAAAATGAGACTTGGATTGCCGTCGTCCCCTATTGGGCGCTTTGGCCCTTCGAGACTCTGCTCCTGCCGCGGAAACATCGCCCCCGCTTGCCCGATTTGAATAGGCGGGAACGGGGTGATCTGGCGGAAATCCTCAAGCGCTTGCTTGTCCGATACGACAATCTCTTTGAAGTGCCATTTCCATATTCGATGGGTTGGCATGGCGCGCCTTATGACAATGGCGACAGTTCTCACTGGCAGCTGCACGCGCATTTCTATCCGCCCCTCTTGCGTTCGGCAACGGTCAAGAAGTTCATGGTGGGCTACGAAATGTTGGCGGAAGCGCAGCGCGACATAACTGCCGAGCAGGCTGCGCATCGCTTGCGAAACCTGCCCGACCTGCACTACAAGTTGCGCTAGCCGTATCAGGGCAATTGCATCAAATTGTTTTTTCACCACCGAGGGGCCCGTAGACACTGCCCTTCGACATCGAGATCACCGAGATTTAAGCTCTTGCCTGCCAAAATGGAGGTGATGTAGGGGACTTTGACGGTCAGTGTCGGCGGTCAGTGTCTACGCGACCTACGCGACCTACGCGACCCGCCGAAACGCCCGCAAAATATATTCCTCCGTTGGTTTTCTCTGTGCGCTCTGTGCCTCTGTGGTGAATTTTCAGTTTGTTCCTTGCATTGCTCCTCAAGATTCCATTTTGATGCGATTGCCCTGTGAACATCTGCCAAAATATCGAAATGCGCCCACCGCGTCGCTCATGCAACGAGAACGCTTGCGATCTTGCCTGAGCGGTTCAGACCATTGCGCCGCCGCCGAGCGGCTAATCGCTCCACACCGGCTGCATAATGTCCGCCACCAGCGGATCGCCATTGTAATTGCAGCTGCCGGCCTCCGGAATATACCCGTCGCGGATTTCGGGCTGCGGCGCCCCCGGGTTGAAGTAATTGTAGACGCGGCGGGAGACCTCGGCGATCAGCGGCAACGATTCCTGGAAGTTCAGCCACTCCGGCTGATAGAGCATCATCGCAATGACGTAGTCGCCGCCCGGCGTGAAGAAAAGCGCCGCGTTGCCGTGCGTGTCGGCTATCCAGCCGTGTTTATGCGCGACGCGGGTGCCGGCCGGCGCGCCAGCTTTGAGCAGGGCGTCCACCGTGTTATTGCTCATGACATGGAGTATCTGCCGGCATTCTCTCGGCTCAAGGCGATTGCCAAAACTCTCGATGAGCGGACCGTCTTCGCGATAAGCGCAGCGATAAAGGCCCCCCAGCAAGGCCCCCGCCTCCGACACCGTCAATTGATTGGACAGATCCGGATTGGCTTTGACCTGGTCGGCGCTGGTCTCGGGCAGGTTGATTGGGCCAGGCGGCGGCTCCGGCGTGCCGATGGTGGTAAATGGCGCCGTGATGAAAGAACGCGACCAGCCCAGCGTTTCATAAAACTCCGACACCGCTTCGGCGCCATAATAAGTGTTTCCGCCGCCGAGCCTGCTCAGCAGACGGTTTGTGGCCACGTTTTCGCTGCAGATCATCGTATTGGCGATGTCAGTGGCAAGGGAGATCGACGGCGGAGATTCCAATTGGGTGTAGAGCGCTGCGAGTATGGCAATCTTGTTGATGCTGGTGCCGCTGAAGGCGATATCATCGCCGAAACTGAAAGCCTCCCCGCTTCCCAAATCCAGCACAAACAAGGCCCCGACGCGACTGGTTTGCGGATCGAATCCGCTTTCCAAAACCAGGTTCCACAAATGATCGGCCAGGATCCGGAAACCGGTGCTGAGCGGAACCTGCTCGCCGCCACTGCGAATTGCGGGGGGAGTTGGGCTAAGGGGCGGCAGATTCAGCCGCGTTTGAGAGATCGCTGGCGAACTGAAAAGATCGCCCCTGATGCGCAGCAAGTCGCGCGCGATCCAGGCTTGCTGGTTAGGCGCGCTCTCGAAATAAATCCGCGCCCAGGGAAACTGCGTATGGTATCCCGTGATCGCGAATACTTGCCCGGCCCCCGCCACGCCAACCCGCGGATAGTCGATGCCGGGTCCATAGCGAATGTTCACTTCCCCAATGACTTCTCCACTAACGCCAAAGTGGACCGGACTCGGCGTGAGAGTGGAGTTGAGACTTGAATTCCCGTCCGGCATGGCTGACGGCGATGGCTGTGCGCTCGCTGTGGCAGTGGCTGTCGCCGGCGCCCCATCCAATATCAGGCGGGAAACGGGCACTAGACCGAGATTGCCGCTGACGGCGACCAGCGTCTCGTATACCCAGCCGATCGGACGGCTACTCCCCGGCCACCCCAGCAAGAGCCAGGGATAGAACTCGCTGCGCCCCAGCACTGGATAGGCTGTGCCAGCGCTGATCTCGCCCATCAGCGCCGAATTGATATTGTCCTCGGCGCGCAAGTTCGCCTGTCCCAAGGCCTGTGCCGTAACCCCGGTCTGCCCTTGCGCGAGGGCGAGGCTGGCAAGCAACAGCAATAACGAGAGGAAGCAGGCGACCGATACGCGCATGAGCAATCCTGGACTGATAGCGGACGGGAATCGCCGCAAATTATAGCAAAAGCGCCCAGCCGCATAAAGCCATTATCAACAAGGGAAATCACAACTCCAAAATAATAGTCGCCCGAAATTACCAAAATAATCCAGGATTTGCGGCGGAAACGCGCCTGGTGAAAACCTGTCCGCTCCCCAGCAGCTCACTGAGGAGGGCCGGGGATGGGGTAAAACCTGGGAAGCCGTCCAGTTTGCAGTACCGGACAAGCCTTGTAGGGGCGTTTCGCCGAAACGCCCGCAAAATATATTCCTCTGTTGGTTTTCTCTGTGCCCTCAGTGAATTAAAGTAAGTCGTGCAACTCCAA
>JAPPMO010000043.1 GCA_028873975.1 Chloroflexota bacterium | reverse complement strand
TCGGTGCTCTCGGTGTCCTCGGTGGTGAAAAAATAATTTGATGCAATTGCCCTGGGGCGCCGCGCGTTTTCGTTCACATCGCGCCACAATCTGTTACAATACGACCCATGAAGTTTGGCGAACAATTTAAGAGGATAGCGGAGAATATGCCTTTGCAGATCTTCAACGTGCTAGGGCGCGAGAAACAGGCTTTCATGCCGATTCAAGACGGGCGCGTCGGCATGTATGTCTGTGGTCCCACGGTCTACGAGCATTCGCATTTGGGACATGCCAAGACCTACGTGTCTTTTGACGTGGTAGCGCGTTACCTGCGTTATCGCGGCTTCGACCTGCTCTACGTGCAGAACATCACCGATGTCGGTCATTTGCGCGCCAACGAAGAAGACAGAATCTTGGTGCGGGCGGCGCAGCTCAATGCCAAGCCCATGCAAATCGTCGAGACCTATACGCGCAGTTATTTTGAAGATATGGACGCCCTGGGCCTGCGGCGCCCGGATATTTCGCCGCGGGCCAGCGGTCATGTGCCGGAACAGATTGAGATGATCGAGGCGTTGATTGCCCGTGGCAATGCTTATGTCGCGGACGGCAGCGTCTATTTCGATGTGCTCAGCGATGAGGACTATGGCAAGTTGTCGAACCGGCGCGTGGAAGAGCAGCAAGACGAATCGCGCGACCTGGTCGGCGGGGACAAGCGGCATCCGGCTGATTTCGCGCTCTGGAAGAAAGCCGAGCCGGAACATATCCTGCGCTGGAACAGCCCCTGGGGCGTCGGCTTCCCCGGCTGGCACATCGAGTGTTCGGCCATGGCGCAGAAGTATTTGGGGGCCAACTTCGATATTCATGGCGGCGGCATCGACAATATCTACCCGCATAACGAGAACGAAATCGCCCAAAGCGAATGCGCCAATGACCAGCCATTCGCCAATTACTGGATGCTAACCGGCAGCCTGAACGTGCTTGACCCCGACGAAGGCATTCCGGTCAAGATGAGCAAATCGCTGGGCAATTATGTGACGATCAAAGATGCGCTGAACACCTACCGCCCCCAGGAACTGCGCTATTTCATTCTGAGCTCGCATTACAGCAATCCGGTTGTCTATAGCGAGGATGCGCTGGCTTCAGCCAAGTCCGGTTGGGAGCGCCTGATGAACGCGGTGCGTCTGCTGCGGCAACGCATGAACAGCGCGGAGGAAAATGATGCCGGCAGCGCTTTTTGCGCGCGGATTGATCGCGCCAAAGCGGAATTCGCAAAGGTCATGGATGACGATTTTAACTCGCCGCGCGGCATTGCCGTTTTGCAGGACTTGACGCGCGAAGTGAATACCTTGCTGAACAGTGATACTGAACTGGGCTTGTATACGCTGGCGGCTATCGACGAGGCTTACGCTTCCCTTGGCGGCAATGTGCTCGGTTTGGTACCCGCGACTGAAGCGGGTGAAAGCGGCGATGGACAGCGGCAGGCCGGCTTGATTCAGATCTTGATCGATCTGCGGGCGCGGGCGCGAGCCGAGCGCGACTTCGCGCGCAGCGACCAGATTCGCGATCAGTTGGCCGGCTTGGGCGTCGTGCTGGAAGATCGCGCCGATGGGACGGTTTGGAAGCTGACGCAATGACTTTTTCTAAGATTGGGCGCGAAGCGTTTCCTTCCTTTCTCTGCTTTTGGGCCTGTTGAGGAAATTCATTGAAAGACCTCACTGTAACTGACATCAAACGTGAAGCTCGTAATTTTCTGCTCGCCCTAAGTCAACGCGGCATCAAGTCGCTATTTGGCGTAACTGATGGCAAAGCCGTGGGTACTTACGTTGAACAGGAATTTCATGCGCATTTGGAGCGCGACTATGACTATGTCATCGGAAGTTCCGCGAGAGGCATTGATTTTCCAGAACTTGGCCTTGACTTAAAGGTTACGTCGGCGCGGCAGCCGCAGTCTTCTTGCCCGTATAGAGCCGCTGAACAAAAAGTTTATGGTTTGGGCTACCATCTCATGGTATTTGTCTATGACAAACGGGACGATGCTGAAAGCGAACTTGCATACCTGAACTTTGTCAACGCGGTATTTGTTGAGGACAAGCGAACGGCTGACTTTCAGACGACAAGCGGCATCATCAACCTTCTTAATAACGGCGCTAACTTGGATGATATAGACGCCTTTCTGGAAGAGAGAAACCTTCCGCTTGACGATATTGGGCGTAGAATGTTGGCGGAGAGAATCGCTGTGGATCCGCCAAAGCAAGGCTACGTTACCGTTTCTAACGCGCTGCAATGGCGGCTTCAATACGCTCGAACCCTTTCAATCGCAGGACAGGTAGACGGTGTGGACAACCTGCTGTGAGCAAGAAAAAGATACTTGGCGACTTCCAGACCCCCGTCCAACTTGCGCGAAACGTTGTTTCAAGGCTGTTTGCGGATGGGCTGCACTGGGAACGTGTGCTTGAACCAACATGCGGGCAAGGTAATTTCATTCGGGCTTGCGTCGAACAGGCGGCTGGCGTTCGGGAGATAATTGGGCTGGAAATCCAGCAAAGCTATGTGGAGAAGGCCAAAAGAATCCGCTCGGAAACAGTAAAAGTCTCGATATGCCAACAGGACATTTTTGACATCAATTTAGCCACGTCGCTGCAATGGCATACCTCGTCGCCGCTTCTTATCCTTGGCAACCCGCCTTGGATAACCAATGCGGAACAAGGACGCTTAAATGGTAAGAATCTGCCAAAGAAATCAAATTTTCAAAGGCTGTCCGGTCTTGACGCGATAACTGGCAAGTCGAATTTTGATATTGCTGAGGCTGTCTGGCTAAAGCTCATTCACGAATTTGCTAATGAAACCGTAACGATTGCTTTGCTGTGTAAAACGTCAGTCGCGCGCAAAGTCGCGCAGTTCGCGCTAGACAACGCGCTGCCGGTAAACAGTATGTCCCTATATCGCATTGAGGCGCAGAGATGGTTTAAGGTTGCCGTTGATGCCGGTCTATTTGCACTTGAACTCAACCAAGGCGATATTTCTTATGAGGTCGCCGAATTCGACGGCTTACTGGATGCGCGCCATACAAGAACATTCGGATTTCATGGTGGGAAGATCGTCGCCGACTTAGACGCTTATCGCCAAGTCGCCAGCTTGGAAGGCGCCAGTCAGCTTATCTGGCGCCAAGGCCTGAAACATGACGCGGCAAAAGTTATGGAATTAACATATCGAAATGGAATTTTGAGAAATGGATATGGGGACCATGTCGACATTGAAACGGACTATCTCTATCCGCTCCTAAAGAGTTCAGATATTAAATCAATCAATGCCGGCTTTGTACCCCGGAAGTATGTAATCGTTACACAGAAGAAAGCGGGCCAGCAAACGGCGCATTTGCGCGGCCGCGCGCCAAAACTCTGGACTTACTTGAGCTCACGCGCGGATCAACTGGACTTTCGAAAATCGAGTATCTATAAGAACGCGCCACGGTTCTCTATGTTTGGCATTGGCGACTACTCCTTTCAACCTTATAAGGTTGTTGTGGCGGGCTTCTACTTGCCGGCGAGATTCGCCGTGATTTCTGAATATCGAGGCAAACAGATTCTTATAGATGACACTTGCTATGCCTTGTCGTTCGATGAAGAGTGGCAGGCGCGCTTAATCTGCGCGCTGTTGAATCACCCGGCGGTGAGTAAATTCTTGGCGAGCATTACTTTTCCGGATTCCAAAAGGCCTATTACAAAAAGTGTGTTACAGCGCATAAACTTAAGAGCAGTCTATGATCAAGTGAATATTGATAAATTGATGAATCACACCACCGACTCTTACAACATATCTGATAGTTGTGATCGCGGTACTGTTGACATCCAATTGCGATTGTTTGAGGACCATGCGTAGACTATCCTCAAATCAGAAAGCATTGAGCCATGCCTGAATTCCTCTATGGGCATTGGGCGGTAATCGAGGCGATGCGCGCGGGCCGGCGCAAGCTGGACGCGCTGATGATCCATGAACGCGCCGAAAAACGCGGCTCTGTCGGCGACGCCATGAGCATGGCGGAAGAGCTAAACCTGCCGGTTCAACGCGTGCAGCGGCGCATTCTCGACGACTTGGCAAGCAACGGCAATCACCAGGGCTTGGTCTTGCGCGTGGGACCCTATCCCTATTGCGACGTGGAAGAGATCTTGGGGACGGCTGCCCGCCGCAACGAAGAACCCTTCATCCTTTTGCTTGACCTGCTCAAGGATCCGCAGAATGTCGGCGCGCTGATTCGCGTCAGCGATGCTGTCGGCGCGCATGGCATCGTCATCCAGGAGCGTCGCAGCGTGGCGGTGACGCCCGCCGTGGTAAACGCCTCGTCGGGCGCGGTGGAGCATATCAATGTGGCGCAGGTGACCAACCTCGTCTCCGCCATGAAGGAACTGAAGGATCAAGACATCTGGATGGTCGGGCTGGACGTCGGGCATAATATCCCGCCGCTGGACAAAACCGACCTGAACATGGCGCTGGGACTGGTGATGGGCAGTGAAGGCGAGGGTCTGCGCCGCCTGGTGCGCGATACCTGCGACCTCTTGTTGACGCTGCCGATGCGGGGCCAGGTGGGCAGCTTGAACGTGGCGACCGCCGGCGCCATCGCGCTCTATTCAGCCTGGAGCGCCCGCGGCTGGAATGGCTGGGCTCACGCTTGAGCGTCTTCTATGGCGCTATTGACAAATGCTTTGTCAATTTGGACCCGGACCTGCTCTACAAAAGCCGTGGGGTGTATTAGAAGAATGTCGTTTACCAATGTATATGGCTTGGAAAACCGCTGGTCATGTTTGACTTCGACGTTGCCCATCAAGTTTATCGTCTGTACAGAATCCAGTATCGCGCTCTTTTTCCCCGCGTATCCAATGTGCTTGAGGTCAATCACAAATCCAGTCAGACGACCCAATTCATAACCTTCAATCCCCGGGAAGAAATGCGCTACAACCTGCCGGGTCTTGCCCTTGCTGGATTCGCCCGATTCGAGTGTATATAGCCGATCCATCCAGGGAATCAAGAGCGTCATTGCCGTGACGTGATTGTCCGGCGAGCCGGCCATTAGCTGCTGAATCTGAGGCCGCGCGCTGACGGCCCAAGCATCCTTGTAGCTGGCGTTCTCGATGTCGTCTATCGTCAGAGTGTCTTCCAACTCCATGTGGTCTCCTCCATTCAAGCGCGAAAGCGACTACAGTATAGCATATTTAGAATCTTTCAAACGATGTACAAATGGTTTGGGGCGCATTTTAGATTATTGGCAATTAACCACCAAGGGTCGCGTGGGTCGCGTAGACACTGACCGCCGACACTGACCGGCAGCACCGAGAAAAGCCTTCCAAAGCTGTACAGCA
Organism: Chloroflexota bacterium; assembly: GCA_028873975.1. Lineage (GTDB taxonomy): Bacteria > Chloroflexota > Anaerolineae > Aggregatilineales > Phototrophicaceae > UBA6055. The sequence goes on along the minus strand of JAPPMO010000043.1, from coordinate 4,017 downwards.
AGTCACATGCCGCGCGGACCCCATTTTGAAAGCGACGAGCTGGAAAGGCACAGCAGCGCCATTAGCGCGCCGCCAATTGCGAAAGGCGCGCTCGCTCCCAATTGCTGAAACAGCAATGCCGCAACTAGGGGCGCGCTTGCGTTGGCCGCGCTGACCAATGCCGAACTGGCGCCGAGCGCGCTGCCGTATTCGTTTTCGCCGACCGATCGGGTAATCAAACTGTTCAGCGCGGGTCGGATGAGCGCCGCGCCGACGGAAATAGGGATCAAAGCCAGCGCCAGCCATAGTACGCCAGCCAAGCCATTGTTTCCGTTGGCCGGCAACTCAACGCGCAGGTCGACGATCAAGGCTTGGGCCCGCGTCGGCGCCTGGCCCATCAGATCGCGCGCGACCAGTTCTCGCACGTAAAACGGATGCGGCTGCTCCGGCGTCGCGCCGGCAAGCAGCAGCCCAAGCGCCAGCAGGAAAAGCGCGGCCATCACCAGGCGCCCTTCGCCGAATTTGCTGCTCCAGGGTCCGATAGCCCGCATCTGCACAAATACCAGGATGATGCCGACGAATAGAAACAGGGCGGCGTTGCCAGCGCCGAGGAAGCCCAGGCGCGTCAATGTGAAGAGGCCGAGCAGGCTCTCGAATCCGAAGAAAATGAACTGCTGCGCGAACATCAGCAAGAGCAGAAAACCCACGAAGGGCCGCGCCAGATAGCGAAAGAGCGTCACAGGAGTTATGCCGCTGCTGGAAGCCCTTCCACGCCGCCCCGGCGGATGGGTTTCCTTGAACATGAAGGTTGTTATCAGAATCGAGAGGAAGGAATAGAGGGCAGCGGTAAAGGCCGGCGCGGCGAGCGAGTCGGTCAGTTCAAAGCTGAGTATCGCGATGGCGGGACCGAAGATGAAGCCCAAACCAAATGCAGCGCCGGTCATGCCTAATCCACGCGCTCGGTTGGAAGCGTCGGTGATATCGGACAAGGCGGCTTGCGCCGTGGCGATATTGGCGCCGAACAAGCCGTCAAATAGCCGCGAAACGATGATCAAAGCCAATGAATTTGCCAAGCCCAGCATGATGAAACTGATGCAGGTTGTTACCTGGCTGATCAGCAGCAAGGGGCGCCTGCCATAGCGATCGGAAAGGGCGCCCATCATGGGAACGCCAATCAACTGCGCGAGCGGGAAAGCCGCCACCACAATCCCCACTTCCAGCGGTCCCGCGCCGTAAGCCGCCGCGTAGAGGTGCAAGAGCGGCAAGACAAGGGTCAAGCCGAGCATGTCGACGAATACCATCAAGAAGATGGGAATGACCCGCCGCATATCAAGCTCGGTTGGCTCGCGATTTACAGGTTCGGACACGGACAAGCGATAGTCGCAAACTGACAGATTAACCGCATACTCTAGCAGACTTGCGCTATGCGGCTAGCCTGATTAGGGCTGGAGCAGGGCAATCGCATCAGATTTTTTAACCACCGAGGACACCGAGATCACCGGGAAAAGCAAGAAAATAAAAGCGCTCGTCTTATTTCAAGAGGCGCTTTTGGACAGCAGATGAAGTTTCACTGGCGACTTTGGCATAGTCAGGCAACAGATTTAGAGGAATAGTCGTCAAAACTCCCTAAACTCAGTAGGACCAACAAAATCATGCTAATGCACTCCAAAATAAAAGTCGGCGGTAGGGGCGAGCCAAGGCTCGCGCCTACGATCACCCTGCAATTTGTTGCAGGACTTAATTGGAATTGCTTCTGTGGTTTATTTTGGTTTTGTTTTAAGTATTTTGGTTCTGGCGCGATTGCTCTGGGGCTGGAGTTCGCGCTTTTCCGGCGCGGATGTCGCTCTTTAACCGTTTTTTACCATTTCTGACGTTTAAGTGAGTTGCCCGCGATTTCCCTATATGTTAGCTTTAAGTTGATTGCGAATTTGGGCGGACGGATGCCTTGATGCCAACTTCACGCGAGTATGCGCGCAGGCGGTCGCGTATGGTGGACGAGCAACTGGTGAAGCGAGGTATAAACGACCGTCGCGTGCTGGATACCATGCGCGCCATGCCGCGCCATGATTTTGTCAGCGAGGAATTCAAAGCAAGGGCATACGAGGATCGGCCCCTGCCCATCGGGGAAGGGCAAACGATCTCCCAGCCCTATATCGTTGCCTTTATGTCGGAGCGGCTGCGTCTGAAGCCCGAACACACGGTGCTGGAAATCGGCACGGGTTCCGGTTATCAGACAGCCATCTTGTGTCATCTTAGCAAATACGTCTACAGCATTGAGCGCCACAGTCGCCTGGCTGGGCTGGCGGGCCAACGACTTGGCGAGCTGGGCTACAACAATATCGACATTCACGTCGGCGACGGCAGCCAGGGCTTGCCCGACCAGGCGCGCTTCGACCGCATCATTGTCACGGCGGCTGTTCCCAAGCTGCCTTCCGTGCTCTGCACGCAACTTGCCTACCATGACGGGCGCATGATACTGCCGGTGGGCGATCAGCAGTTGCAGGAACTAAAATTGGTCTCGCGGCAAGGAGAGCGCTTCAGCACGCGCACGCTGCTGCGCTGCCGCTTTGTGCCTTTGATCGGTCGCTACGGGTTCAGCGACAGCCTTGACGAGGATGTCGACCTGCTTTAGCCCGAGGCTGGAACCAGCCGATAGATGGCGCCGCCTTCGTCGTCGATGGTGCCAAAATAGATTGCGCCGTCGGGACTGACTGTGATGTCGATGCGGCAATTGACCGCTCCCAACTCCAGCGGCCGATCAAATAGAATGCGGTTGCGGCCCTCGCTCAAGCGCAAATGATGGAGCTCGCCATCGTTCCAACTGCAGAAGAACAGATCGTTGCGCCAGCGCGGAAAGGCGTCGCCTTCATAGAAGACGATGCCAACCGGCGCGATGGTCGGCGTGTAGCTGGCAAGCGGCGGCAAGTACTTGCCCAAGCCAGCGATATACTGCCTGCCTACACACGCGTATTCCTGGCGATAGCCGTAATTGTAGCCCGGCAGGATGAGATTGATTTCGTCATCGCAATTGTCGCCGTTTTCGGTGGCGAAGAGGCGCCCGCTCAGCGGATCGAAGGCGTAGTCGAAGGGGTTGCGCAATCCGTATGCGAAGATGCTGCTGCCCGCGATGGGATTGTCCTCGGGCACTGTCAGACGGTCGCCGCTGACGGCAAAGCGATGGATTTTGCCATGCGGAATCGTCAGGTCCTGCGGACGGCTGGCGTCGCCATAGTCGCCGATGCCGATGTACAGGAAGCCGTCCTCATCAAATTGCAGTCCGCCGCCGTTGTGCACCAGAAACCCGCTGTCAATTGGCACGGCGAACATTTCGGTCTGGTCATAAGCTTTGCCCTCTTCCAGGCGGAAGCGCAGAACCTTGTTGGCCGGATATGCTTTGGCGGTGCCGGCGGCTGTGTAGAAGACCCAAACATGCCCATTGTTCTCGAAATCGGGGTCTAGCGTGATATTTTGCATGCCGCGTTCTTGCAAGGCATTGACCGCCAGGCTGAGTACCGGCGCGCGCTGCCGCACTCCGTCGGCATCCACCAGCCGCACATTGCCGGTCGATTTTTCCGTGTAGAGCAATTCTCCGCCGGGCGTGAACACCAGGCCAACCGGGAAATCGGCCAGCAGAAAGCGCTCGACGCGATAGCGAAAGCCTTCGGAACTGACAAAGCTGTCATCTGCGGCACTTGTGCTGTAAACGCACAATAGCAATAGCGGCAGGAGGGCGCTGAGCAAGAGTCGACGGTTGTCAGCAGGCATGGCAAGGTGTTTTCGACAATCCACATACGGCATGAGCATACCAAGAATCGCTATTGGAATATAGTCTGTAGATAACGGCACAGAGCAATCGTGCAGGGCAATCGCATCAAAATAACATGCACTACAATGAAGACAATACAAACTTAAATATAACCACAGAGACGCAGAGAGCACAGAGAAAAATCTTTCATTTCTTGGGAAACGTGGAATTTCACTTCCTGATCTTCCCCCGATTTTGTGGACAGTCAAATCGTCCATTACAATCGGTGTAAT
>JAPPMO010000015.1 GCA_028873975.1 Chloroflexota bacterium | reverse complement strand
TACGCGACCCTCGGTGTCCTCGGTGGTTAATTGCCAATAATCTGAAATGCACCCCCCAACCCGGGTGCATTTGACAAGATTGTTCGAGGCATCTATAATCTACAGATACTTAGTTCGAGAGACAGAAGTTTCTTGCGCAAGAGATCTTCGCATGTTTGACCGGCGCCTTTTCAAAAAGTTCCAGCCACATGAAAAGCACATGGCCTTTTCAATCGCGCATTATCCTTCTATGAAGTTGCTGCTCAATAGCTCCATGGAAAGCAAGTTTTTGGCTGACTGTCCCCCCGCATAAGTCGCGCGCTTGCGGCAACACGCCAGATCTTCCATATACCGCGCCGCCCATGCGGCGAAATTGGTTTTGTATCGAGCGAGCCAGCGCGGCAGGCTTTTACGCCGTCGCCGCGCGGCCGCGAGTTCGACAGACAATCCGCGCATTTCAATCCACGTGATTCGAGATTTGGGATCAACACTGATTTGCTCAGTGCTATCCGCCGGGCGCCCTTAGGCGATGCTCGGCATTTCAACCGTAAAGCAGAGTTTGCCGAAAGGTAAAAACATGAAGAAGGTAAGTTTTCTGTTCGCAGTTCTTGTCTTGATATTGCTGTCTCTGACAGCGAGCGCGCAAGATGCAACCACGTTAACGGTCTTGGTTGAGCAAGGCGGCTTGTGGTTGCAAGAGGCGGCTGCCAAGCAATTTGAAGAAGAAACGGGCCATACGGTCGAGTTTGTCAACGTGCCGTACGGCAGTGTATTTGATCGACTCTCCGCCGAGATGGCGACAGGCGGCGCCGCATTCGATGTCGCGACGATTGATGTCGTTTGGATGTCGCATTTTGCGCCCTTTGCCGAGCCGCTTGATGACCTGTTCACGGACGAGGTCATTGACGACTTGTTCGCCTCTTTGGTGGCTGACGCCCAAATTGACGGGTCCTTTGTCGGCATGCCGACCTGGGCAAACACCGAGATCATCTTTTACCGCAAGGACTTGTGGGAAGATCCGGACGAGCAAGCCGCCTTTGAAGCCGAATACGGCTATCCGCTGGCGCCGCCGGCGACCTGGCAGGAGTTCACCGATATGGCGATGTTCTTCACCCGCGACAACGACGGCGACGGCGAGATCGATATGTACGGCACCGATGTCAAAGGCGGCGTGGCCGATTTTGAATGGATGATCGCCGTCCTGCAAGCCGGCTCGCCGGGTGTGGTGCTCGATGCCGATCACAATATCATCATCGACAATGCCGAGCATGTGGCCGGGCTCGAATATTACATCAGCCACCACTGTGATATGGATGTCGCGCCGCCAAACGTCAACGAAGTCGATTGGGGCGTCGCGGAGAATCTCTTCTATCAGAGTCAAACAGCGATGTTCCGCTTTTGGGGGCACGCCTATCGGCTGACGCGGGGGGATTCGCCCATCGCCGATTTGGTTGGCGCAGCGCCCATGATCGCCGGTCCGGGCGGCGTGGGCGCGATCCCAGGTCCCTGGTTCAACATCGTGCCCAAGACTTCGGAGAATAAAGAACTGGCTCTGGAACTGGTACAATACCTCTACGACAACAATGCCATGGGTATTGAAGCGCCGCTGGGTTTGGCCGCGCGCAAATCCGCCTACGCCTCTTATGCCGATGTCGAAGGTTTTGAGAATTTGAATCCCTTGCTCGAGACCCTGGACAGCCCGCAGACCATTGGTCGCCCCGCCGTCGCCGACTGGCAGCAGATCGCCGACGAAATCCTGGGACCCATTGGTTCCGACGCCTTGACCTGCGAGCAGGACCCGGCTGAACTCTTGGCATGGGGCCGCGAGCAACTGGAAGCGATGGGCTACGAGTAGACTGTTCAAGTCGGGGCTGCTGAATCTCCAGCGGTCCCGACATAAATTTGAGCGGATGCGGGTATGCCAATGAAGTTGACGGAACGAAGCTTCGTTCTTTTGCTGCTGCTGCCGGCGACTTTGTTTCTGGCTGCCTTCGTGGCCTACCCGCTGTTTTTGCTGGTTCGCGACAGCTTCTATGAAGTGAGCATCTATGCGCCGGACGAGCGGGTTTTTGTCGGCGTCGACAATTACCTGCACGCGCTCAGTTCTTCTCGTGTGAGGGAGTCGGCGCTAAGAACACTCAACTATACGTTGATCGCCCTGACGGCGGAGTTCGTCCTGGGCTTCGCCGCCGCCTTGCTCTTCAATGCCATGGGCAGACGCTCGGAAATACTCCGTACCGTCTTCGCTTTTCCCTTGATGATACCGCCGATTGTCGCCGGTTTGCTCTGGCGTTTTATGCTGATTGACAATATCGGCATCGTCAATCATGTGCTGGAGCATCTTGGCATCATTGCCGATTCCAGCGATATATCCTGGCTGGGCGACCGCGATTTGGTCCTGTTCTCTGTCGCGCTGCCCAATATCTGGCTCACCACATCATTTGTAGCGCTGGTTCTGTATACCGGCTTGCAGAACATCCCTTCCGAATTGATTGAGGCGGCCAAGATTGACGGAGCGAGCGCGCTGCAGGTCTTCCGCCGCGTGACGGTGCCGCTGCTCCGGCCTGTGATAGCCGTGGTCTTGATTCTGCGCGGCATTGACGCCGCCCGCGCCTTCGACATGATCTGGATTCAAACCGAGGGCGGGCCGCGCTTTGCCTCGGAAATCCTCAGCATTCATATTTATCGCAACATGATTCGCTACGGGAATATCGGCGAAGCATCGGCAATTGCCACGTTATTCATGATTGCCATGGTGCTTGTCAGCTCAATCGCCTTCTTCACAATCTGGGGAAAGGGAACATCGCAGTCGTGACCCCTGGAGGACCAGTCCATTGACTCAACCATCAACTGAGCGGGCGACAGGGCTGGTATTGCTTGCGCTTATCGTCCTGGTTTACGTTTTTCCCTACGCCTTTCTCGTTTCAACTTCGCTAAAGCCGCCGAGCGACGCGCTTTCCATCCCGCCTACCTTGCTGCCACAGCGAATCAGTTTTGAGAATTATACTATCATCGGCGACTTTCCCGTTGTACAGCGGTCCTTTGGGAACAGCGCGATCATCGCTCTGCTCAGCACCGCGATTTCGATCAGCCTCGCCATTCCAGCGGCTTATGCCATTGCCCGCTTCGCCACCTGGGCTGGCAAGCTGTTTCTGATTGCCGCGCTTGTCACGCGGCTGATTCCGCCGGTTTCCGTGGGCATTCCGCTATTCGCAATCATGCGCTCGCTGGGATTGATCGACACCCATTTGGGCGTCGCTCTGGCGCATTCGACCGTCAGCGTGCCGCTGGCCATCTGGCTGCTGGCCAGCTTCATGGAAAGTATTCCAAGCGCTTTGGAAGAAGCCGCGCGGGTCGATGGCTGCTCGCGTTTTGGCGCCTTGTTCCGCATCATTATTCCGGTCGCAGCCGGCGGCATAGCCGTCACGGCGATTTTTGTCTTCCTGGCATCTTGGAACGAATTCCTCTTTTCGCTGCTTTTGTCATCCACCGGTGTGAAGACAGCGCCGATCGCGATCGCCGAATTCAAGTCGCAATACGGGATTCAATGGGGTACGATGACCTCGCTTGCGGTACTCTATTCTTTCCCGGTTATCATCTTCTCACTATTGATGCAAAAGCGAATACTGGCTGGCATGACTATGGGAGCGGTGAAAGGATAGCCGCTCGGGGCGTAACCGGCGAAAAGGTCACAGGAATGTCCCGCTCACGCAAAATCGCAAGCGTTCTCGTCGCATCAGCGACTTGCTATACGTAAACGGGAGCAGCCGCAGCCGCGCAGTTTTTTTCGGATGACAGATAAGGAGCAAATGCGATATGAACGTATGGCAACCGAATAGCCCGCTGGGTGGGTTACCATTTATTAAACATGCTCGTTCCCTGCGCTCGTCCAGTTACGACAGGACCGGCGGCAACCGCGATTTCAAGGTGGTGCCAGCGGGCGGGACGCAGGTGATGGCCGATATTGAGGGCAGCGGCATGATCAAACATATCTGGATGACCACTCGCTGCTATGCGCCGCAATACATGCGCAAGCTGGTCATCGAGATGTATTGGGATGGCGAAGAGAATCCCAGCGTGCGCGTGCCCTATGGCGATTTCTTCGGTATCGGGCACGCCACCGGCCGACACTTTGTCTCGTTGCCGGTGAGCATGACCTTTGGCGAGCGCCGAGGTCCCAAGGGTCCTTTTTCGCCGGCGATGAACTGGTATTTCCCGATGCCCTTCGGTGAACAGGCCAAGATTCAGATCATTAACGAAAGCGAAGAGCCGATCGCCAATCTCTTTTATTATGTCGATTATGAGTTGTATGACGAAGCGCCGCCGGAGGACCTGGGTTACTTCCATGCTACCTGGAACTTGGAAAACCCGACAGAAGCGGTGCGCCATTCATCCGATCTGGAAGACCCAGCGCCTTGGGATCTGCCCGGCCTCAACCTAACCGGCGATGAAAACTATGTCATTCTCGACGCGGTCGGTACCGGGCATTATGTCGGCTGCGTATTGAATATCGATAACTTCAACGCCTCCAATCAGGTCTTCACCTGGCCCGGCGAGGGCGATGACATGTTCTTCGTCGATGGCGAGGCTTGGCCCCCGTCCTTGCACGGCACCGGCACGGAAGACTATTTTGGCTGCGCCTGGGGGTTCCCCAGCGGCGAGTATGACGGACCCTACCACGGCATCTCTCTAGGAAGCGATGTGCAGGAGCATTTTGGCAAGTGGAGCTTGTATCGCTGGCATATCGAAGACCCGATTCGCTTCACCAGGTCCCTGCGTTTCTCGATTGAGCATGGGCATGCCAATGACCAAAGCAACGAGTATTCCAGCGTTGCTTACTGGTACCAACTGGAGCCGCACAAGGCGCTCCCCCCCTTGCCGCCGGTCGAAGCGCGCTTGCCGCGGCGCTGGCCCGAGCATGGCTTGTGGGATCGATAGGCAATCTAGTTATCCACTAATAGGGAGGCGAACATGGAATATCGTGATTTAGGACGCTCCGGCGTCAAAGTCGCGCCATTGGCGCTGGGAACGGGCAATTTCGCCGATCCTACCCCGGAGGACGAGGCGATCCGCATCATGAAGCGCGCCATTGACGCCGGCATCAATCTGATTGATACCGCCAATTCCTACTCCAATGGCGATTGTGAACGGATGATTGGACGCGCCTGGGCAAAGGGGCTGCGTCGTCAGGACGTCATTCTGGCAAGCAAAGCGTTTTATAGAGTTGGTTCGGGACCGAACGATGAGGGCTTGTCGCGCCTCCATCTCATGCGCGCCTGTGAAGACTCCTTGCGCAGATTGCAGACCGACTACATCGACCTCTATCAAGTGCATCGGCCATCGCCGTCGATTCCCGTTGACGAAACCCTGGGCGCGCTGACTGATCTCGTGCGGCAAGGCAAGGTGCGTTACATTGGCAGCTCGACGCATCCCGCCTGGAAAATCATGGAAGCCATCATGGTGAGCGAGCTGAAAGGCTACGCGCGCTTTGTTAGCGAACAGCCCCCTTACAATCTGCTGGACCGACGGATTGAAAACGAGATCGTGCCCATGTGCCAGGCTTATGGGCTGGGGCTGATCACTTGGTCGCCGCTGGCGCAAGGCGTCCTGGCTGGGCGCTATTCCAGCGCGACTGACTTGCCGGTTGATTCGCGCGGCGCGCTTCGCGGCGGCATTTATTCCGAACGCATCACCCAGCCGGGCATTGAGGTGGGCGAGAAAATGGTCAGCCTGGCGAAAGAACAGGGACTGTCCCCAGCCCAGCTGGCAACACTCTGGGTGAAAGATCAGCCCGGCATCACAGCGCCTCTCATTGGGCCCCGCACCCTGGAACATCTCGAGCATTTGCTGCCCGTCTTGGATATGACGCTGAGCGAAGAACTGGTGGAAGCCTGTGACAGATTGGTCCCGCCAGGGGGCGCGGTGGCGAGTTTCTTTAACAGCGCTGTCTGGATGAAACAGCGGGTGATCTGAGCGGTAGTCCAAGGCTGACTTCCTGCACGCGCGCCTCGGCTGATCTGCGCTGCTTTTCTTCGCACACGCGCTGCTCACTGGCTGGCGTGGCGCAGCCGCGGATCGATGATGTGATAGAGGGTGTCCACCAGCAGATTCATCAGCACATAAGCCAGGGCGACGAAGATGATGCCGCCTTGCACCACAGAATAATCGCGCTCCAGTATGCCGTCCAGCAGCCAGGTGCCCATGCCTGGATAAGAGAATACGCGTTCCGTGATGACAGCGCCGCCGAGGATCGCGCCGAACTGCAAGCCCTGCAAAGTGATGATGGGCAGCATGGCGTTGCGCATGGCGTGTTTCCAGATGACCTTGCGCTCGTACAAGCCTTTGGCGCGCGCGGTGCGGATGTAATCCGAACTCATGACTTCCAGCATGGCGGAGCGTGTCAGGCGAGCGACGAAGCCGGCTGAAGTCAAGCCAATCGTCACCCCGGGCAAGACGAGATGGCGCAAGAAGCTGCCGAAGGCTTCCCAATTGCCGGTCGCAACCAGGTCGTAGAACATGAAATTGGTGATGACGTCGTAGTCGACGCCGGCGCCAATTCGCCCGCCCGTCGGCGTCCAGCGCAAGTTGACGGAGAAGAGAATGATCAACATGATGCCGACCCAGAAGAGCGGCAGCGACAGACCCAGGATGGAGGCTGTCCTGACGGAGTAATCGACGGCGCGATTGCGGATCGTCACCGAGGCCACCCCCGACAAAACACCGATGCCCGTGCTGATGATAAGCGAGACGATGGCCAGCTCGATTGTCGGCGGCATGCGTTCGAAGATCATGCGTCGAATGGGCACGCCGCTGCTCATCGCCAAGCCGAGATCGCCCCGAATCAGTTTCGACAAGAAGTTCAGGTATTGTTCGGTAATCGGGCGATCCAAGCCCCAAACGGCTTCTACCTGCGCCAGCTGGCTCTTGTCCATCACCTGGTTCTGGATCGTTTGAATGGGATTGCCCGGCACGATGCGAAGGGCGAGGAAGGTGAGGCTGCTCACCGCCCACAAGACGATCGGCAGCCAGATGAGTCGTTTGAGGGTGTAGCCGATCATGTCGCCAGCCGTCAGATGTCTTGGCGCCGCAGTTTCGGGTCCAGGTGATCGCGCAGGCCGTCGCCCATGTAATTCACGCTGAGCACGGTGATGGTGATGACCAGCCCGGGAAAGAGCGGCACATGCGGCGCGTCAAAGATCAGCCGTTGCCCCTCGGCGACCATCATGCCCCAGTCTGGCGTACCCGGTTCCACGCCCAATCCGATAAAATTCAGGGCGGAAGCGGCGCCAATTGCCACAGCCAGCATTGCCGATGCTTGTACGATGATCGGCGGCATCATGTTGGGTAGGATATGTTTCCGGATGATATGCGGGTCGGACGCGCCCAGGGAACGCGCCGCTATCACATATTCTTCATAAACCAGCGTGATCACGATCGAGCGCGTGAGCCGCGCGAATACGGGCACCATGGAGAAACCGATGGCGACAGTTACATTGAGCAAGCCCACACCCAGAGTCGCCACAATAAGGATCGCCAGCAGGATAGAAGGAAAGCTCAGCATCACATCCATCAGTCGCATGAGGGCGGTATCGAGCCGGCCGCCGAGATAACCGCCGCAAACGCCGATTGCCGCGCCCGCCGCCAAGGCGCATAAGACGGCAGTGAAACTCGCGCCGAGAATGGGGCGCCCGCCATAAATGACGCGGGACAAGACATCGCGCCCCAATTGATCTGTCCCGAAGGCGTTCTCTACTGAGGGACCTGCAAAGCGGTTCTTGATGTCCCGCGCCATCGGATCGTAAGGCGCGACAGCGGAAGCGAGGATTGTGATCAGCAGGATGAAGGTGAAGATGACGCTGCCCACGAGGGCGATATCGTAACGGCGCCAAAAGACGCCGATCCGCGCTGATGTCGTTTTCTCAGCCTGCATGAGTTACCAAACCTGCACTTGCGGCGAGATCTCGGAGTTCAAGCTAGTTTAGTGTTTTGCGGCTGTAAAAGGCAAATATGGCTTCATCCTCGGCGGATAAAGCCATATTTGCCGATTCTCTTGGGGGCTATTCCGACAGCCAGACTTCGCGCAGGTTGATGCGCCCGCCGGCGGTGCCGAAGGTCTCCACATTTTGCACGCGCGCATTCACGAAGATAGGCGGCGTCAGATAACCGATGTAAATATAGGGCAGGTGTTCCAGCATCAATGCCTGGAATTCCTGGTAGATGGCCTCGCGTTCCATCGTATCCACTGTTGAGATCCCCGCGGTCACCAAGGCGTCAATCTCGTCCACGACCTCCAGCGCCTGATGTTGGGTTTGGCTGCCTTCGGCGCCAGCTCTCGCCATCAGAATCGCCTTGTCGTGGGGGTCGGGCACAAAGGTAGAGCGCTGGTTAATGCTCAGCTGCGTCTGCCCGTCGCCGACCTTGCCCCAGAACGACCCTGCGTCAAGGCGGTCCAGCGTCACATCGAAGCCGACCGCTTCCAGGTCGGCCGCGATCAGTTCCGCCAGCTGCGGCCAGAAGCGATTGTTTTCATAGGCGACTTCTATCGCCAGCGGCATGTCCATGCCCGATTCTTCCAGCAAGGCTTGGGCGCGTTCCGGATCGTAGATGCTGATGTCGCGCCCGGATTCGTCAAAGCCGAGGTCAAGGGGACCAAGCAGGCTGGCTGGCATTTGGGCGAAGCCATTCAAGCCGGCTTCAATCAAGGTTTCGCGGTCCAGCGCGTAGTTGACCGCCTGCCGCAGCAACTGATTATCAAAGGGTTCTGTTGCCACATTGGCGCCGACGAAGAGATCCACCAGCGGGGCGCCGACTTCGACGCGAATGCGCTCGGAATTTTGCAGGCGCGGTACCGATGTGAAGGGCGCGTAGAGGGTCATATCGATTTCCCCCGCCTCCAGCGCGGCGAGGATAGCGGCTTCATCGGGGAAGGCGCGGATGACGATTTGATCGACATAGGGCCGTCCCGCCCAATAATCCTCATTCGCGACCAATACCGCCTCTTGCCCGGGCACAAAACGCTCGATCTTGAAGGGACCCGCCGCCGACATATTCAATCCGACTTCCGTGCCATATTCGTCCAATGCCTTCGGGCTGATGATGATGCCGTCGGGGCGGGAGAAGACCAGAAGCTGCGTCGCGTTCGGCTGCATCAGTTTCAGCACGATAGTATGATCGTCGACCGCTTCGAGCGATTCCCAATTGCTCGCGCCCTGATTGCCGTACATGTACATGCCGTCGATATAGCTCGGGTCATCCGGGTTAATGGGGCGCTTCATGCTGCGGACGATGGCGGCCGCGGTCACCGGTTCGCCATCGTGGAAGCTCATGCCCTCGCGGATGTGGAAGGTATAAACCAAGCCGTCATCCGATATCTCCCAAGACTCGGCCAGACCGGGCAGCGCGCCGCCGTTTTCAAAGTCAGCCCGCACCAAGCCTTCGCCGATGCTGTCAATCACATGCACGCCGCCAAAGCCATGCCAAAAACCGATGTCGAATGAATCGCCCATGGACTCGGCGCCAAAGACCAGGGTGCCGCCATACTGCGGATCCTGCGCGCCGGCTGTCCCCAGAGAGAGCAAAAACAGTAGAACAAGCAGTAGTGTACCGAGGCTGCGTAATCTAAACATGAGTCAAAACCTTTCTCTATTCAGCGCTACTATTATGCGATAGGAACTGTATCCTGTGGTTATAGTCTGCTCCCATTCTGTACATTGTGTACAGATAGTCAACAAACTGTCCACCAGTGGCGTGATTATAACCTGTAAGAGCCGCAAGTCAACATTGTGGGGCTCACTATGATCTGACGAGGAGTCGCCAATTTTCCTGGCAAGTACCTGCTGCAGACGAATTTTTTCGCCAGGAGATTGTCGGCGGCAACTGATGGGGCAGAGCGCTATAGCGCGACACTGTTGGCAACAGCCGCCTTGCCCTTGATATTGAGGCTCACGGCTGCATCATACGATGCTTTTGCTGCAGGTAATCACCAAGCAGCGTCAAGACCGCTTTGCGACGCGATGCGAACTCTTGCTCCAGTTTTTCGCGGGGTTCTGGACCTGTGAGTTCGCGTGTCCAACGAAATGACAAACGTTGCACCGCCGCAGGCGCTATGACGTCTAGTTTGCCGACGAGAGGCTCCGGGTAACGCAAGGCGTAAGGGAACAAATCAGGATTGCTCTCATAAACCGCGCCCGTGAAGGCAGTCGCTTGCGCCTCCGTCCACTGAAGCGCCGCAATCAAAACATCAAAAGTCGCGCTAACCCTGTCTCCTTGCACCTTAAAACCGCTGGTGATTTCTGCTTGGAAATCGCGCTCTCTACTCATTTGTCTTTCTCCCGGTGCAGGTGTTCAGTCTCCAAGGACTGAATCCGCTTGTCCAGCTTATGGCGTTCGTTGGCAGCGCTTTCCAGTTTGTCTCCTAGTTCCTTGATATCCTGTCTGAGGTGGTCATACCAGCGTTCAATATCGTGGCGCAGCCACCGGTGCAGCATAACTACGCCGGCAATAACGCTGCCGATGACAGTGATGAGTGTGATGATGAGTTCTGTGCTTGGCGTCATTCCCTGCGACTCCTTTGTCTACATTCTACCAAAAAGGGCAGCCGTGTCATAGACATTGACATCATGATTAATCATTCTTCGCGATTTCCAGCTCGGCCAGAACAAGCGCCTCACGGTCAATATCTTTGCGCGCCGGCAACGCAGACTGATTTTGCCCCGCGCGAATGCCAGCCACATCAATTATTCATCGAGCTGAAGGATCTCATTGGGATCAATGTCCCGATCGAAATAATCACGCGCGATGACGCGCGCCAGCCATTCGGCGATGACATCGTAACCTTTGTCTCCCGTCTCCGCGCTGGCCAGCGCCGGGTCGCCGATATGACCGAAGGGCGTATGGTCTTTGTAGCGGCGCGTGGCATAAAAGATGCCGCCGCCTGTCTTGATATGCTCGGGTCCCTGGATCTTGCGCATGTCTTCGGGCGGGACGTGGTGTTTGACCGCCCGGTCGAGATGAACCAGTTCAGGATGCGTCACAAGGATGCGTGCCGTCTCTCCTTCGCCGCCGTGCCCCTCCTGCTTCTTCGATGTCTGAATCCTATGATAGACCTTGCTGAGTGGCGTCAGCCAATTGAGCGCCATCGCTTTGGCATCGGCGGTATTGTCGACGAGATCTTGCGCCGCCACCATCATGACGGGCAGATTGCCATCGTGGCCATGCACGAGAGCGAATTTGCGGAAGCCGGTCTCGTGCAGGCTCAGGCATACTTCCGTCAGCAGCCTGATCATCGTGTGGGAGCTGAGGCTGATGGTGCCGGCGAAACCCAGATGAAAGCTGGAGACGCCGAAGGGGATAACCGGCCCGATAACGACCGGGCAGCCCAGCGCCTCAAGGCGGATGGCGGCTCGCCGGCAATTCTCCCGCGCTTCGAAGGAATCGGTGCCCAGGGGCAGGTGCGCGCCGTGCGCCTCGGTGGCGCCAACGGGTAACAGCAGGACATCCGTCCCAGTCAGCGCCGCCTCGACTTCGGGCCCGGTCATTTCGTCGAGCGTCGGCGGACCCTTCTGTGAATAGAGTATGTCATCTTTCATATCACCCTCAGCGGACATCATATTGCGCCGCCTCTTTACAGTTTGTATAATTCTTGGAACTATTGTTTATCATGACGCGCGCAATTGCAAATCCGCTCCTTGCCGCGGGTCCTGGTTTTGCCACTAGAGAAATTGATGTCCCAATGAATGCCTTTGATTCCATTGACACGGCGGACAGACAGGCGACCTTCGCCCTGCTGCGGCAATTATCGGTGGGCATCGCCAGGCTGTGCGCGCCGCATTGCGAAGTGGTGATACATGATTTCAGCGATCTCGAACGCTCGATTGTTCACATAGAAGGCAATATCAGCGGGCGAAAGGTGGGCGGCGCCGCCACCGACCTCTTGCTGACGCAAGCGCGCAACGGCAATACTGTGCGCGACTTCTACAACTATCAAACCTTCTTGCCCAACGGTAGAAACATGAAGTCCTGCACGATGTTCCTCCGCGATGAGCAGGGGGTGGCATACGGCGCCTTCTGCATTAACCTGGACATAGGCGTCTTCGCCGGTTTCCACCGCTTCCTGGGCGAGTTTCTGGCCCTGGAGGCTGGATCCGAGGTGAACGAGACGCTTTCCGATGATATTCAGCGGACCATCCACGTCATCTTGCGCGAAGCAGTCAACGAAATCGGCGCTGAACTGCCTATCATGTCCAAAGAGGACAAGATTGATCTCGTCGCGCGGCTCGACGAAAAGGGGGCTTTTCAGGTGAAACGAGCGGTGCCGCTGATCGCGGAGGAATTGGGATTGAGTCGCTCGACCATATACAACTACCTGACCGAGGCCCGGGAAAAGACCGAAGCCGACGCGCAAAACGGAGCCTGAGCGATGGCGCGCCCCGATGTCATCCTGACAGAAACAGCGCCGGTCCCGACAAGCGGCTATAGCCAGGCATTGCGCCACGGCAACCTGCTGGTGACTTCAGGTTATCTTGGCACAGCGCCTGACGGCTCCGGGCTGGTCGGCGGCGGCTTCGGGGCGGAAGCGCGGCAAGCGCTGGACAATATCAGAGCCGTTTTGGAAGAGGCCGGTTGCGCCATGACGGATGTCATCCGGGTCAATGTATCGCTTACCGACATCAATCGCTTTGCTGAGATGGATGCCATCTACTGCGAATACTTCAGCGAGCCCTACCCCACCCGCAACACCATTGGCGTCAGGGAACTGTGGGGCGGCGCGCAAGTCGGCTTTGATGTCTGGGCTGTCGTCGACGCTGATGGAAGCTGATGTCCACGATCCTCGCGCATATTCAAGACCAGGAAGCCATCGAATTGACGCGCCAGTTGATCCGTATCCCGTCTTTCTTGTGGCGGGAATCCGAGATCGGGACTTGGCTCGCCGACTGGATGTCGGCGCGCGGCTACGATGTGGAACTGCAGACCGTGCCCCTGGATGACGGCAATGCGACCCATCAAGCGATAGGCACTCTGCGCGGCGATGGGGACGGTCCCTCTTTAATGCTCTGCGGCCACACCGATACCAGCGATTGGAATGGCGATGTCTTCCGGCGCGACCAATGGACTCACGATCCCTTCGGCGCCGAGATTGCCGATGGGAAGATCTATGGCTTGGGCGCGCTGAATATGAAAGCCGGGCTGGCTTCGATGTTGATGGCGGGCGAGGCGCTTCGCCGCAGCGGCAAGCCGCTCAAGGGCGATCTCATCATCGCTTGCGTCGTCGCCGAGACCGGCGGTGGGGTGGGGGCCCTGCATTTGATCGAGAGCGGCTGCCGCCCGGATAATTGCATCGTTACCGAAGCGGGAAACCTGGATGTCGGCTTGATTTCGGTCGGTTATGTGCAAGGCAAGATACGGCTGCATGGCGAATTCAAGCACCGTGTGCCCTATGTGAATCCGATAGAGAAAGCCGCGCGGGTCATTGATGCCTTCAGCCCCTCCTACGTGCGGATCCCGCGTGCCGAAGATGGCGGCTGGCTGCGCTATCAGGCGCATCCGCTGCTTCCGGGTTATCCTTCAATGGCGATCCGCAATATCGAGCATTATCAGGATACGACGACGGTCGCCTTTGACCTGCGGATCATCCCGGGCATGACGGAAGAGGGCGTATGCGAGGATATGCGGGCGCGTCTGGAGCAAATCCGAAGGGAAGACGACGAGTTCAAGTATGAGCTTTTGATCCCGCAGAGCGATCAGCAGCCGAATATGCCGGCGCGCGCGGCGACAGCGCCGGATGCGCCGCTGGTCAAGGAACTGATCGCGGCGCACAAGCAAGTAACTGGCGCCGCGCCGCGGGTCGGCGCCGGTCATCGCATCGGCGCGACAGCCGATACCTGCCACTTCAAGGGGGTCGGCATCACTTGCGTGGAATACGGACCCGGTTTCATCCCGGTTTGGCCCATGGTTGACGAATGCGTTAGTATGGACCAGATAATTACGGCAAGCAAAACACTGGCGCTGACCGCCGATGCCATGCTGACCTGAGGCGACGAGATGCATCATCAGGACATACCGCTTGAAGTTGTGCAGGACATTTATACGCGCGTCCTGCGCATCCGCCGCTTCGAGGAAGAGGTGGGCCGGCTTTTCCGGCAAGGGCAATTGCCCGGCTTCGTGCACCTCTATATCGGCGAAGAAGCGGTGGCGGCCGGGGTCTGCGCCGCCCTGACCGACGACGATACCATCATCAGCACGCACCGCGGGCATGGCCATGTCATTGCCAAAGGCGGCGACCTTAATCGCATGATGGCGGAGTTGTTCGGCAAAGCGACCGGCTATTGCAAAGGCAAGGGCGGTTCGATGCATATCGCCGATTTTAAGATCGGCATGTTGGGCGCAATTGGCATTGTTGGCGGCGGCATGCCAATTTCGGTCGGCGCGGGCTTAAGCGCCTGGTATACGGACAGCGAGCGCGTATCCGTCTGCTTTTTCGGCGACGGCGCCGCCAACGAAGGCAGTTTTCACGAGTCGCTTAATCTGGCTTCGACGCTGACGCTGCCGGTGATTTTTGTCTGCGAGAACAATCAATATGGCGAGTTCACGCCGGCGCATAAGGCGATGAATATCACGGATATCGCCGATCGCGCGGCCGGATATGGCATCCCTGGACTGGTCGTCGATGGCACGGATGCCTTCGAGATGTACCGCGCCGCCAAGACGGCTGTGGCGCGCGCCCGCGCTGGTGGCGGGCCGACGCTGATCGAAGCGAAGACCCATCGCCGGGGCAGCCATGCCGAGGGCGAGGAAGCCTTTTTGGGCGGCCAAACCTACCGCAGCGATGAAGAAATGGCGGCTGCGCAAGCCAAGGACCCGCTGCTCCTGCTGCATACCTATGTCAGCGAAAATGACATTTTGCCAGCGGCGAAGCTGGAAACGCTCGACGCCGAAATCACCCAAGCCGTGGCTGACGCGGTTGACGCCGCGCGGGACAGCCCCGCTCCCCAACTCGACTCCTTGTTTGAAGACTTGTGGCTGTGAATGGACGGTATAGCCCGGAGGGTTTGAGTGCCTCGCAAAACCTATGTGGCGGCGATTCAGGAAGCTTTGGCCGAAGAGATGCGTCGGGATGACCGAGTCTTTCTCATCGGCGAGGATGTGCGCATTGGCGTCTTCCCCAGCACGCGCGGACTGCACGCCGAATTCGGCGACAAGCGCGTCATTGATACGCCGATTTCCGAACTGGCGGTGGCGGGCGCCGGGATTGGCGCTGCCGTGACTGGCCTGCGCCCGATTGTGGATCTGATGTTCGGCACTTTTCTGTATCTGGCTTTCGATCAGATCGCCAATCAGGCCGGCGCGATGCGTTATATGTATGGCGGGCAGACGAAGGCGCCGCTGGTCTTCATGGTGCAGAGCGGCGCCGGCAGCAGCGCGGGCCATCATCATAGCCAGGCGGTGCATCAGTTTTTCATGAATATGCCCCAGATCAAAGTCATCTTGCCCAGTACGCCTTACGATGGCAAAGGCTTGCTCAAGTCAGCGATACGCGATGACAATCCGGTGATTTTCCTGCATTCGCTGTCCCTGGGCGGCAAGCGCGGCGACGTGCCTTCGGACGAGTACCTCGTTCCCATCGGCGCTGCCGATGTCAAGCGTGCCGGAAGCGATGTCACCATCTGCGGGGTGGGTCCCACGGTCTATGCCGCGCTGGAGGCCGCCAAAATGCTGGCGGCTGAGGGCGTCGACGCTGAAGTGATCGACCTGCGCAGCCTGTCGCCCTGGGACAAGCAAACGGTCCTGGAAAGCGTCGCCAAGACGGGGCGCTTCGTGGCGGTAGACGAGAGCTTCCCCACGTGCAGCGCCGCCAGTGAATGGGCTGCGACGGTGGCGGAAGAAGCCTTCAGCGATCTCAAGGCGCCGGTTCAACGCGTGACCAACCAGGATGTGCCGATGCCCTTTAGTCCGGTCTTGGAGAAGGCGGTCCTCCCGTCCGCGGCGGATGTCGTGGCTGCCGCGCGCAAAACCTTGACTTGAATTCATCCAGGACGCGGAGCTGAGGCCGGCGAGGAGATTGATGTGGCATTAGTTCCTATTTACATGCCGAAGTTCGGAATGACGATGGAAGCGGGTTTGATCGTCGAATGGCTGGTGATGGAGGGGGATTCCGTGGCCGAGGGTGATGGCATCGTCCTAATCGAGACGGAAAAGGTCAGCACGGAAGTGGAAGCGCCAGCCGGCGGAGTCGTGATGGAATTGAGCTGCGAGGTCGACGACGAAGTACCGGTTGGCGAGGTCATCGGCTACATTGAGGCGGTTTGATTGAGTTGCTTTGATATGGGACGCCTGTCCGGGAAGACCGCGCTGATCACCGGAGCCGCTCAAGGCATTGGCCGCGCCATCGCTCTGCGCTTCGCCGCGGAGGGCGCGGATCTGCTGCTCTGTGACCTGAACCTGGAAAGCCTGCGCCAGGTCGCCGCCGAGGCCGAATCCAAGGGCGTGAAGACCTTCGTCCGCAAGACGGATGTGGCGCTGCGGGAGCAGGTTCAAGAAGTGGTTGATGAGGGCATGGCCGAGCTTGGCATGATCCACACGGTGGTCAATAACGCGGGGATCTTTTTCAACGCGCCCTTCGAGCAGACCAGCGACGAGCAGTACGACCGGATTATGGCGATCAATGTCAAGGGCGTATTCTTGGTGTCGCAGATCGTGATACGGCAGTGGCTGCGTCACGAGATCAAAGGGACGGTCGTCAATCTGGCCTCGATCGGCGCGGCGGTCGCCTTTGTCGATTCCGCCGCCTATTGCGCCACCAAGGGCGCCGTCGCCACCATGACGCGCTGCATCGCGCTGGAATATGGACCGCGCGGCATCCGCGCCAATTCCATGGCGCCCGGCATCATTGATACGCCGATGCTGCCCAGCCAGGAAGATAACGAACGCTGGGCGAAGACAACGATACCGCTGCGCCGTTTGGGCCAGCCGCGCGATGTCGCCGATGTCGCGCTCTTTCTGGCCTCGGACGAGTCACGCTATATCACGGGAGAAATGATCTTTGTCGATGGCGGCTGGATGCTCAATTGACGAGGGTGCAGCCTTTAAGAGGAGCGCGGCGTGAAGTTGCGCGGCAAGGTCGCCATTGTAACCGGCGGCGGATCCGGCATCGGCGCTGCCAGTTGCTATGCCTTTGCCAGGGAGGGCGCCGGCGTAGCTGTGGTGAATCGGACGCTGGACAAAGCGGAGGCAGTCGCGCGCGCCATCGAGTCGGCAGGGGGTCGCGCGCTCGCAATCAGCGCGGATGTCTCCCTCAGCGCTGATGTGCGGACTATGGTCGATCGGACCGCTTCCGAGTTGGGTCCCCCGGATATCGTATTCAATAACGCCGGCGTCAGCCCAGCCGGTCGCATCACCGATATCAGCGAAGCCGATTGGGACGAGTGCCTCAATATCAATCTCAAATCCGCTTTCCTGGCCGCCAGATGCGCGCTGCCGCTGATGATTGAAGCGGGTGGCGGCCTCATCCTCAATACCGCCGGCACCTTCGGCATCCGCGCCGCCAAGAACAAAGCGGCATATTCCGTCGCCAAGGCTGGCCTTGTCAATCTCACCCGTTCCATCGCGCTCGATTACGCGCGCGATCATGTTCGCTGCAACGCAATCTGCCCAGGTTATGTCGATACGCCCTTGAACGAAGGCTTCCCGCCGCCCGAACGAGACGCTTTTCTGGAACAATATCAGCCGCTACGGGGGCTGATCGGCGCGGAGGACGTGGCGGCGATGGCGGTCTATCTCGCTTCCGACGCCGCCAAGATGATTACGGGCCAGGTCTTCGTACTTGACGGGGGCCAACAGGCCGGTCTTTACGCCTGATGCGGACTATCATTCATGCGCGCTATACCTTGCGCGGCGGCGTCCTTGTTGACGATTTGGCAATCACCGTCGACGGCGACGCCATTGTCGACGCCGGAACGCTCACCGAGCTGGGCGCGCGTTATCCGGCCGCCGACCGGGTCGGCGGCGATGATTATATCCTCGCGCCGGGTTTCACCAACGCCCATGACCACGGACGCGCGCTGGGGACGCTGGCGCTGGGCGTCGCGGACAATTTCCTGGAATTGTGGCTCGGTCATTTGGCGCGGCTTCCCCGCATTCCGCCCTATTTAGCGGCGCGCTATTCGGGGTTGCAGCTGCTGGGTTCCGGCGTGACGGCGGTCGCCCACAGTCATAATCCATCTTCCTGGTCCGAACTTCCGGCTGAGATACCGGAGGCGCTGCGCGGATATGCCGACGCCGGCATTCGCGTCGCCATGCACCCGCCGATAGTCGATCAGAATCAACTGGTCTATGCCGAGCGCGAGCTTTTTCTCGACATGCTGCCGCCCGAACTGCGCCGCAGGGCTGGCAGCGCGGAGGCTGTCGACTTGAGCGCTGATGATTATTTCGCCCTGCTGGAAGACTTGTACCGCAACTTCCATGACAGCAAGCGGCATCGCGCGCATATCCAGGCGAGCCCGGCTGGCGGGCAATGGTGCGGCGATGAGTTGATCATCCGCGCTTGCGAATGGGCGCGAGCGCGTCGCACGCGCGTACAGATGCACATGCTGGAAACGCGATATCAGCGGATCTACGCCCGGAAAACCTGGGGTGTAAGCTTCATCCGGCATCTCGAGGACATCGGCGCGCTTGGCGACTGGCTCACGCTGGCGCACATGGTCTGGGTCGAAGATGAAGACATGGAATTGCTGGCGGAACGGGGCGTCGGCGTCGCGCACAATATCAGCAGCAACCTGCGCCTGCGCAGCGGCATCGCGCCGGTCGCCATGCTGGCGGCGGCGGGCGTCCCGGTCGGCATCGGCCTGGACGGGCAGACGCTGGACGATGACCAGGACTTCCTGCGGGAAATGCGGCTGGCTTGGACAATCGGCAATCAGAGCGGGATGGCGGCGGCCGATCTCGACGCCGAGACCGTATGGCGGATGGGCGCGGGCCTCGCTGCGGATATTACATTTGGCGCGGAGGTTCCGCTAGGGGAGCTGGAAGTTGGCGGATTGGCCGACCTGGTCTTGCTGGAAGGCGAGGCGATCAGGCGCCCGGCAGATTACCTGCCCTTGAAGCGCCTGCCAGCCTTGCTGCTGCGCCGGTGCCGGCGCGAACATGTGCGGCATGTGATGGTCGGCGGCGAATGGATTCTGCGCGATGGCGAGCATGTGTCTGTCAACGCGCGCGATGTTGAGCGCGAGCTCTGGGAGCGGTTGCGGTTTGAAGCGCGGGACCTGCCGTCGGAACTGGAAGCTCATCTGCGAAGGTTCTATCGGGCTTGGGATGACGAGGAATTGCCGCCGCTGCCAGGGCAATCGCATCAAAATGATAGCGGCTGAAATGTTGGGAATCTAAACTGAATATTAACCACAGAGAACACAGAGGGCACAGAGAAAAACATAAAAAGTCTTATTTTACCTGTGTTTTCGAGTGAAAATCACGTTTCGCTTATAACTCTTTCTTATGCTTAGTCTCGGATTTTAGAAGAAATGTCGTCTGAACGCCAAGTAACTCTGTGCGCTCTGCGCTCTCTGTGTTGAAAAAAATTTGATGCGATTGCCTTGCCGCCGCTGCGACGATAATGGCGAGCCGCCGCGCGGCTGTGGTAAACTAAGGTTCATCTGATCGCCAACAGGTCGCTTCCGCGCCCATGAACTTCTTTCGTTACTTTGTCCGCCGCGTCGTGTTTATCATCCCGCTGCTGCTGGGCATCACGGTTGTCGCTTTCATCATCGCCAATGCCATCCCCGCCGATCCCATCAACGCCAACCTGCCGCCCAACGCGCTCAACGACGAAGAAACAATCGCCGCCTTCCGCAAGAAATGGGGTTTGGATAAACCGCTGCACGAACAATACTTGACCTATCTCGGCAACCTGCTGCGCGGCGATATGGGCACCTCGATCAAGTGGCGGACGCCGGTCGCCGAGGACATCGCCAAGCGCTTGCCAGCCACCATTGAATTGGCGACGCTCGGCATCATGTATGGCATTGTCCTCGGTGTGGGGCTGGGGCTGGTCTCGGCGATATGGAAGAACAGCTGGGCGGACTATATCGCGCGGGTCATCGCGCTGATCGGCGTGAGCTTTCCGGTCTTTCTCATCGCATTGGTATTCCTCACGGTCTTTTACGCTCAGCTGGGCATCGCCGCCGGACCGGGCCGCCTGCACATCCTCATGCGCGCGCCGCCGACCGTCACCGGCATGTACACGATCGACGCGCTGTTGAATGGCGATTGGAAGACATTTGGCAACGCGCTCTCTCACCTTGTGCTGCCGGCGCTGACCCTGGCGCTGTATATCAGCGGCATCATCTCGCGCATCACCCGTTCTTCCCTGCTGGAAGTGCTGAACCAGGATTACATGCGCACCGCCCGCGCCAAAGGCTTGCGCGAACGCACCGTGATTGGCTTTCACGGGATGCGGAACTCGCTGATCCCGGTGGTGACGGTGATCGGCTTGTCTTATGGCAATCTGCTGGTCGGGTCGATCCTGATCGAGTCGATCTTCGCCTATCCCGGCATCGGCTTTTATATGTTCCGCGCCAGCACCTCGCAGGACTTCCCGGCCATTATGGGCGTCAGCCTGCTCTTCGCTTTCATTTATGTTGGAGTGAATTTTGTCGTCGATATCCTCTATTTCTTCCTCGATCCACGAATTCGAGTCGCCTAGCCGGGGCCAACAGGCGCTCTATCACTTGCGCCGCAACCCTTTGGTCTTGATCGGGCTGATCATCGCTATTTTGTGGATCATCATCGCCTTCATCTCGCCAGCAATCGCCCCGGTCGAGCCTTTGCAGCAGGACCTCGTCAACCGCTTGCAAGCGCCGAACGCGCTGTTCTTCATGGGCTCGGACGAGTTAGGGCGGGATATCTTCAGCCGCGTTCTCTGGGGCTCGCGCATCACGATACCCGCCGGCTTGGCGGTTATCATCATCGGCAGTTCACTCGGCGTCATCATCGGCGCCGTCGCCGGTTACGCGGGCGGCTTGATCGACGAATTGCTCATGCGCCTCACCGAGCTCTTCATGGCATTTCCCTTCATTATCCTGGCCATGGCTGTCACGGCCGCGCTGGGACCCGATATCCGCAATGCCGTTTTGGCGCTGAGCGCGGTCTGGTGGCCCCGCTATGCCAGGATCCTGCGCGGACTGGTGCTCGAAGTCAAGGCGCAGGAATACGTCGAAGCGGCTCATAGCGCGGGCGCCAGCGGGCTCTACGTCCTCTTCCGCACCATCTTGCCCAACTGCATCGCCCCGGCTGTTATCCTCGCCACCCTCGATATCGGCACCGCCGTCATCAGCTTCGCCGCCTTGAGCTTCATCGGCTTGGGACCGGAACCCTCGTCGCCGGAATGGGGGCGCATGGTCAGCATCGGCATCGACTTCTTCGACCAATGGTGGATGTGGCTCTTCCCGGGTCTGGCTATCGCCAGCCTGGTCATGGCTTTCAACTTCATCGGGGATGGCTTGCGCGATATCCTCGACCCGCGCCTGCGCGGGGAATAAGCGGCGCGGCGGACTGACCAGATACAGTTAGGCAGCGCTGCAAAATCCCGCCGCGTCCCATTCCAAGGACTGCAGTTTCGCCCAATCAAATACGGCGGCGACGGCTGCCGCTTTATCGTGCGCCACTTACGCGCAACTCGCTTGGCGACAAGCGATCATAAACGGCGGAATCATAGGTTATTTGGGTATGGTCAGCCGCGGCGTCGGGCTTATAATCCTGCAACCATTTGTCGCCGCTAGGATTTTGAAAGGACATACAAATGTCATTGGACGAAAAAGTCAAAGCGATGGGCATAGACATTGAAGACTTTAGCCCCTCGCCCACGCTGGCCCCGGCCACGCGCATCGGCAATACCATATACTGCTCGGGCCACGTATCGACGGGCTACGCGGGCAAGCTGGGCGCGGGGGTCGATGTCGAAACCGGCAAGCAAGCCGCGCGCGTCTGCGCCGAGGACCTGCTCAAAGCGGCTTATACGCTCACCGGCACGGTCAATAACCTGCGCCTGCGCAAATTGCTGGGCGCGGTCAATTCCGCGCCGGATTTCACCGATCAGCATCTGGTGATCAATGGCGCGTCGGAACTGTTTTGGGAGCTCTACGATGGCGAAAAGCACGCCCGCAGCGCACTTGGTTTCGCATCCTTGCCCAACGGATTCGCGGTTGAGATCGAAGCTGTATTTGAGGTAGTCGACTAGACCAGAGGCGTCCATGCTCGGTCGCGTTCTCAGCTCCATCCGCGCCTTCAACCCGCAGGCGCGGATTTTCTTCATGGTTCTTGTCGGTTTGTCCCTTGTCGTCGACGGCCTCTATTCCGTATTGCTCAATTTGTACCTGCTGCGCCTGGATTACGGCACCGAGTTCATTGGACTGGTGAATGCGGTCGGCTTGCTGACTTTCGGCTTGGCCAGCTTGCCGGCTGGCATCCTCGGTTCGCGCTTTTCCACGACCGGGTTGATGAAGTCCGGCGCCGCTGTAAGCCTTGCAGGCGGTTTGCTGCTGCCCATGGCCGAGTGGCTGCCGCCGGGCTGGCGCGAGGCGGGCTTTGTCTTGCCGCCCGCCCTGATGTTCGGCGGATTCGCCTTCTTCTTCGTCAATAGCGCGCCCTTCTTGATGAATGTGGTGGATGATTCCTACAAACACCGCGCATTCGCCCTCAAGGCGGCGCATTGGTCCTTGGCCGGCTTCGCTGGCAGCCTCATTGCCGGGCTGCTGCCCGGCGCTATCGCGGGCATGAATGCTTGGACGCTGGAGGATCCCGCGCCATACCGCGCCACTTTTGCCCTGGCTGCCGTCGTCCTGGCGCTTTCCGTTGCCCTGTCCCTGCGCATTCGCCCGCTGCCGCCAAAAGCCAAGCCCAGCCCCCGCGAAATCGCAGAGGATCGAGGCGGCGCGCGCAAGGGCTGGGCGGCTTCCGTCATGACGCTGATCGTCATCATGACCGTGATTCGCCTGCTCCAGGTCGCGGGCTCGGCCACAGCGATGGTCTACTTCAACGTCTACATGGATCAGCATTTGGCGGTATCGACCGCGCTGATCGGCGCTATGGCTGCCATCGGTCGCTTGACCGGCGTGCCGACCGCGCTGCTGACGCCCGCTTTGGTACAGCGTTGGGGCAACATCGGGGTCGTCATCGGCGCGTCGCTGCTGGCGACGCTCTGCCTGATTCCGATGGCGCTGGTGGAGCATTGGCTGGCCGCCTCTTTTGGTTATATCGGCGCGATCAGTATGATGTCCGTCCGCTACACCGCCTTCATCGTCTATATCCTCGACCTGGTGCCGCGGGCGCAGCAAGCGCTGATGGCCGGCACTGGCGAGGCCGCGGCCGGTTTGAGCTTCGCGATGATGGCGCTGGGCGGGGGCTTGCTCTTGACCGCCTTCACATTCCGCGATCTATTCCTGCTGGGAGCGTTGATCGCCTTCATCGGCACCGCGCTCTTCTGGCTCTATGTCTTCGTAGCAGAACCAAAGCGCAAGCTCAAGCCAGCGCTCTAAAGCCAGCACAAAGAGATATACGCTTTCCCCGAGTGACCAACGATCGTTGTCGTCGGTCCCGCCTAGCCGCTCGGTATCGGAGTCGGTCAACGCGGTCCTGCGAGCATCTCTATCCGGCAAGCGTTTTGCCAGCCGCTTCCAGCAGCGCGATCACATCGCTGCGGT
Source organism: Chloroflexota bacterium (assembly GCA_028873975.1). Lineage (GTDB taxonomy): Bacteria > Chloroflexota > Anaerolineae > Aggregatilineales > Phototrophicaceae > UBA6055. The sequence continues at coordinate 50,036 of JAPPMO010000015.1, read as the reverse complement.
CGGTTTCGTCTTCAAATTGCGAGCGCGCCAGGTCCAGCGGCGTCTGGCCGGACTCGCGCTCGCGCGCGGAGAGATCGGCGCCGCGGTCAATCAGAAAGCGCGGCGTCTCGGTCAAAAGGTGATAAACGCCGATATCCTGCGTCGCCGCGCTGAGATCGGGCAGCGGATCGAAAAACTGCTTCGGTCCAAAGCAGATGACAAAGTGCAGCGGCGTATATCCGCGGGCGTCGACGGTGTTGATCTCGGCGCCGGCTTCCAGCAGCAGCTCCATGGCGTCGAGGTGGCCGCCTTGCGCCGCCAGGTGCAGCGGACTCAGCCCAGCGCCCAGGACATGATCATCCGGGGCGCTGGCATCAACCAAGCCGCCGTCCCCCGCCAGAAGCTCGCGCAGGGCGTCGATATCGCCCATGATGGCCGCCCAGAAGCCATCAACCGCCCAGCCCAAATGCTCCAGCAGGCGGCGCGCGCAGGCGTAATTGCGGCGATAGGCTTGATCGCGCAGGGGCGAACTTTGGCGCGTTTTGCCGTGCCGCGGATAGCGCGTCAGCGGGTCGGCGCCATAAGCCAGATAGAACTCGATCGTTTTCACATCGCGGCAGAAGGACATCAAGGTGCTGGGTCCGGGACCGATGGCGTTGACCAAGGCTGGATTCTCGTCCAGCCGTTGCTTGACGCCTTCCATATCACCCAGCCAGGCGCAAGCCCAGACGTCCATTTCGGCGCCGCGCTCCAGCAAAAAATCAACCATGCCCAGTTCGGCGTATTCCGGCATGAAATCGGCTAAATCAATGGCGTGGATCAGCGCGTTGAAGCGGTATTTCTCGTCGCGGGCGTTGATATCGGCGCCGTGCGCCAGCAGCAGATCGACGATGTCCGCCCGCCCGTGCATCACCGCCACGTGCAAGGCTTTGGCATCCGATCCCCAGAGTGATGTTCTGATAAAGCCTTCGGCATTGGCCAGGCGACCGTCTTCGGCGAGCAGGTCCCGCACCTTGTCGATGTCGCCGGATTTGGCGGCGTCAAAGAGGCGCATGACCTTTTCGGTGAACTGACTGTCCCGCGAGGGACGTTGTGCGGATAAGTTATCCAATGCTGTCATCCTTTGCTTGATCTGTTTACGCGCGTGATAGAGCCGGGATTTGACCGTGCCCAGGGGGATTTCCAGGAAGGCAGCGATCTCGGCTTGCGCGAAGTCGTTCATATAATGCAGCAGCAAGACGCTGCGCTGCGCCTCGGGCAAAGCTTCAATCGTAGCGGCGATGTCGTCGGGCAGTCCTCCGCCATCGTGCGGCGGATCGGCGGCGGCGATTTCGCCCACTTGCTCGAGCGAGACCAGGGTCGGCTGCCGCAGGCGCAGGCGGCGGTGGGCGCGGGAGTGCAGGATGCGCCGGAACCAGCCCGGGAAAGCCGCGGCCTCCCGCAAGTTGAGCAAGCCGTACCAAGCGGCGATGAAGGCTTCCTGGGCGGCGTCTTCCGCCTCTTGCCAGTCGCCCAGCTGGGCGTAGGCGTAAGCCACAGCCATATCCTGGAAGCGGCGCACGACTTGTTCGTAGGCATCGCAGTCTCCCGCGCGGGAGGCGATGATCAGGCTGGTGAGTTTTTCCATAGGCGCTCCTTGCTTATGCCGTCAACCTAAAGAGCCGGTTTGGGGGGCGAAAGGTTCATTTTCGGTCGTGATTGCCAAGTGTTGCTTCTCAGTAACGGACAAAACTTCCACTATTACAAATATAGTAATTTCTGATTAGAATGGACATGATTGTATAAGCAACTGGAATGACATTTCTATGCATAGCCTCGACAGTGTACCAGCGACTTCAAAAATATCAGATTTCAGAAGTCTGTTGGCAAGTTTAAGCAATCAGGCTGACAACAACGTTGAAAAGGGCCAGGTTTTTGAGCGGGTTGTCAAGGCCTTTCTCGAACAAGACAAAGCTCAATCCGAACGATTCGAGAAAGTATGGCTTTGGTCAGAATGGCCGAGGAATCAAAACCGGCATGACACCGGCATCGACATTGTAGCGCAGGAACGCGAAACCGAGAATCTGGTCGCGATTCAGTGCAAGTTCTTCCAACCCGACGCATATATAAGTCTTGCCGAGGTCAACAAATTCCTTGCAGCATATTCTGTGGACACTTTCTCAAGCGGCATTTTCGTGTCGACCAGCGAGAATTGGGGGAAGAACGCTGAGTACGCTCTTGAAGGCCATGAGTCCAAGCCTGTACTACGCTGGGGCCCTCAGATATTTGAAGACTCATCCATAGATTGGAAGCAGTTTAGTTTCGCCGATCCAAGAGTCTTGGCGCAGAAAGAATCGAAGGCGCTCAGACAATATCAGAAGGAAGCGCTCGATGATGTCATTCAAGGATTCGAGCATCATTGTCGTGGCAAGCTGATTATGGCCTGTGGCTCCGGCAAGACATTCACGGCGCTCCACATTGTCCAGCAGATGGCAGGCGTCGGGGGTAGTGTCTTATTCCTCACTCCGTCGCTTTCTCTGCTTTCGCAAGCCATGAATGATTGGACGAATGACGCGGATTTGGCGCTTACTACAATTCCGGTATGTTCGGATGTGAAGATAACGGGAAGCGAAGTCACCGACAGCCCGGAAATCTCTTTACACGATTTGCAATGGCCGGCGTCCACAAAGCCGGATACGTTGCAGTGGCGATTTGATTTAAGCGTCAATCGGCAGACCATGAAGGTAGTCTTCTCAACATACCAATCCCTTAATGTCGTGGCGGAAGCTCAGAAACAAGGATTGCCCCAGTTTGATCTCATTATCTGCGACGAGGCGCACCGCACCACCGGGGTAACGGGATTGACGGAAGACGACGAATCCAACTTCCAATTGATTCACAACGATGATTTCATCGCCGGGCGAAAGCGACTGTATATGACGGCGACGCCGCGCATCTACGGCGACCGGGCGCAGCGTAAAGCTAATGAGCGGCGGGTGACGCTTGTTTCGATGGATGACGAAAAGATCTATGGACCCGAATTCCATCGCCTGGGCTTCGGCAAGGCGGTAGAAATGGGCATCTTGTCCGATTACAAAGTAGTCATTCTGGATATCGATCAGGAAGAAGTCGGCATTGACCTGGACAAACTGCTTTCGGATACCAGTACCGAAGTTAATCTGAACAACGGCGCGCGCATGGTCGGCTGTTGGAACGGACTGCGCAAGCGTGGTATGGACGGGGAGGTATTCGGCGATGATCCGCTGCCAGCAAAACGCGCCGTCGCCTTCAGCAACACCATCAAGCAATCAAGGGAATTCAACGACTATTTCTCGGCAATTGTAGACCAGTGCATTGATGCGGATAGTGAAGAAAATGGGCAAAGCCCGCTCCGCTGTGCAGTTGAACATGTCGATGGCACGCAGAATGCGCTCACACGGTCGAAATACCTGGACTGGTTAAGGGAAGAGGCCGAAGACAATACCTGTCGAGTCCTTACCAACGCCCGTTGCCTGACCGAAGGCATTGATGTTCCGGCGCTTGACGCCATTCTCTTCATGCACCCGCGCAAATCGGAAATTGATGTCGTGCAGGCGGTGGGCAGAGTGATGCGCAAGTCCCCCGGGAAAAAGCTCGGATACATCATCCTGCCGATAGCCAGAGCGCCCGGCGCAAATCCGCAAGAAACGCTAAACAGCAGTGCCTATAAAGCCGTTTGGCAGGTCATCAATGCTATCGCGTCTCATGATGATCGTTTTGAAGCCAAGATAAACCAACTTAAATTAGAGAGCGCTTCGCGTGAGAAGATTCCTTATCCCGATCGCGGCGATATTGGCAAGGGCGGGAAAGACTATGAAGACAGAGACAACGAGGCTAACGACAACGATAACGGAGATTTGGTGCAGCAGGTCTTGCCGCTTGAAATTGTAGGTTCCGCTGAATTTAAGGATGCGATCTTGGCGACCACCGTTGACCGATTCTCCAACCCGCGCTATTGGGAAGATTGGGCGGATAAAGTCGGGGAGATCGCACGAAATCACGAATCACGAATTCGCGCTCTACTACGGATCCCTAGCTTTGGCGTCCAACAGACATTCACTCGTTTTCTCCAAGAACTCCGCCACAATCTACACGACGACATCAGCGAAGACGATGCCATAGCGATGCTTTCGCAGCATCTTGTTAGCAAGCCAGTGTTTGATGCGCTTTTCGCCGACTTCGACTTCGAAGAGCGTAACCCGGTGTCAAGGGCCATGCAGACGATGCTTTACGCCCTCGAGGATCGAGGGTTGGAAAAGGAAACTGTCGGGCTGGAGAGTTTCTACCGCGATGTGCGGATCCGCGCAGAGAATGTCGGCACAGCCGAGGGCAAGCAAAGAATTATCAAAGAACTCTACGAGCGCTTTTTCAAGGGCGCGCTGCCGGATGAAACCTTCAAATCGCTGGGCATCGCCTACACGCCGGTTGAGGTGGTGGATTATATCGTTCGCAGCGTCGAGGATTTGCTCAATAGCGAATTTGACGCCTCCCTCAGCGACGAAGGCGTACATATCATTGATCCCTTCGTCGGCACGGGCACGTTCATCACCCGCCTGTTGCAGAGCGGGCTTATCAAAGCGGAAGACTTGCCGCGCAAATACGACAGCGAGATACACGCCAACGAGATCAATCTGCTGGCCTATTACATCGCCGCCGTCAATATCGAGGCGGTTTATCACGAACAGGCGAAAGCCGGCGAATACCAACCTTTCGAGGGCATCGTCCTGACGGATACCTTTCAAGCCTACGAATCCAGCGCCCCAGCCGATGAGCATTGGTTTCCCGAGAACAACCAGCGCATCGCCCGCCAGAAACAGCTTGACATCCGCGTTGTCATAGGGAATCCGCCTTGGTCCGCGAGCAATAACCGCGCCTATCCGTCCATTGACAGCCAAGTCCAAGAGGTATACGCCAGACCATCAACCACATTGAATCAGAACAAATTGTATGACCCGTATGTTAAAGCGATACGTTTGGCGTCCGACTGGATTCAGGATGGCGACAACGGCGGCATAGTCGCCTATGTTACCAATGGCGGCTTCATCGACTCCAACTCGTTCGATGGCTTTCGCAAAGCAGTCGCGGAAGAGTTTGATGTGATCTATTGCTATAACCTTCGGGGAGACCAGAGAACATCTGGCGAAATCTCACGGCGGGAAGGCGGAAAGATATTCGGTCAGAAAAGTCGTGCCGGGGTTGCGATCCTGTTTCTTGTTAAGCGCTACCCGCCCTCTCCGCCTGACGCATCCATTCCAATCAACTATCGTGATATTGGCGACTATCTCAAGCGGGAAGCAAAGCTGGCGTGCTTGCAGAATTCTCGCCTCTCCCAAACCAAATGGGAGACCATTAGACCTAATGAGCATAATGACTGGATCAATCAGCGGTCGGATGCTTTCTCAACACTGCGACCGCTTACAAACAACGATATCGTGTCCCCAGCCGCTACATTCTTGCAGGAAACACGAGGGCTTGTCACTAGTCGTGATGCGTGGTGCTTCAATTCATCGGCAAACAAGTTACGTGCGAATATAAGGCGAACCGTGGCGTTCTATAACAGAGAGGTGGCGGCTTTTCAAAATAGTAATCTAGCAGGACGGACTGTAGAAAAGGTGCGAAGCGCCAGATCTTTTGTCACTAAAGACACGACGCAGTTTCACTGGTCGACGACGAACTATAGTGATGCCGCAAAGGGGATCACCTATACATTTGATGACGAGAACATACGAGTCGCACTATATCGTCCATTCTGCAAGCAGCGACTATATTTTGACCGGGCACTGATGGACAGAATTCGTAAACATCCCGAGTTGTATCCGGATTCCTTAACCAAAAATCTGGGCATTGCTGTTACGGGATTGGGATCGAACAGCCCGTTTCATGTGTTAATGACAGATGCTATTCCCGAATACTGTTTGACGGGCGTCAATACCTTCTATTACCCACACCGCCGCTATGAGAAATCAACAATAAAGTCTCTGGCCGATTTCCATGATGACGGTTTACAGCGCATTTCTAATCTCAATCCCGCCGCAGTCGCCGAATTCCGCACGCATTACAGCGACGCCGCCATCAGCGAAGACGACCTGTTTTATTACACATACGGCGTCTTGCATTCCCAGCAATGGCGCGATACATTCGCCAACGACCTGGCCAAGTCGGCCGCCCGCATCCCCATGGCCGATTCGCTGGAGGACTTCCGCGCTTTCGCTGACGCCGGGCGTGAACTGGCCGAATTGCACGTGAATTACGAAACGGTTGAAGCGTATCCGTTAGAAGAAATTCACGCGTCAAATTGGAATCCGAATGCGGATGATGCTTTCCGTGTCCAAAAGATGAAATATGCCGGCAAGCGGCCTAAACTGGATACATCGACCATTATTTACAATGCTGGCATTATCCTGAAGGGCATTCCCGCGGAAGCTCATGAGTATAAGCTCGGCACGCGCTCGGCGCTGGACTGGCTGATAGACCGCTACCAAGTCCGCACGCACAATAGGAGCGGCATCGTCAACGATCCAAACGACTGGGCAGAAGAACTAGGTGAGCCGCGCTACATCCTCGACCTCATCAAGCGCGTCACAACCGTCAGCGTGCGGACAGTGGAGATCGTCAACAGGCTGCCTGAGTTGCCTATCTGATGTGAATAGCGAGGGTTGATAGAGCCGCTTAACCCCGTCCTGGTATGCCGGCAAATCCCTCGCCGCTCCAGGACACCTCGTCGTGATAGGCCGTCAACTGATGGTACAAACTCTCGGCCATGCCGTCGTCCCGCCAGTCATAATCCGCTAGCGCCGCGAAGGGACTGCTCGCCGTGCGCTTCCCCCGGCTGCCATCGCCCAGGGCGAAGGTATCGATGACGATGCGCTGGGCCCCGGTCTCCAGCAAGCGCTCGGCGAATGCCGGCGAATAGGGCAATACCGGCGAAACCGCGATCTGGACGCGCAGGCCAGCCTCGACCGCGCGATTGACCGCATCCAGGCGCTTTTCCACATGCGCCTTGGCCGGACCATAAGGCAGATCGCCGCGGTCGGTCTCGATGGACATGCCCAGCCAGACGTAGGGAATGCGCGCGATGCGCTCCAGATCATCGACGACCGCCGGACCGCGCGTCTGAATCAGCAGCAGGTCGAGATCCTCATAGCGCGCGAAGACATCCAGGCAGCGCCGCGTCAGGCGCAGCTTGCGCTCCAGCGGCTGGTAGGGATCGGTGACCGGGCTCATGAAGATGCGCATCCGGCGCCGGTTCCGCGCGCGAGCCAGTTGCGCCGCCAGCAATTCAGGCGCGTTGGCTTTGATGATCAGCGCCTCGCCCCAGCCTTCGTCCGCGCGCCGCGAATAGAGCCAGTTGGGCAGTTTCTGGGCATAGCAGTAGGCGCCGCAGTAGATCAAGCCGAAGCCGCAGCCGATAGCCCAGGACAAGCTGTGCGTGTAGGGCCGCTCGCCGGCGGTGAGGAAGCCGCGCTTCTGTGGCGTGAGGATGGTTTTGGATTGGATGCTGCGGATGTTCATGGCCAGCCCGATCTGCCTTGTCTTATAGTAGCAATACTCCGCCGCAGCCGCGCGTGGCATTATCGGCAATAGCGCCCTGCGCCAATAATCCGCTTATGCTGACGTCGGCAAGACCGCGGCCCGTAATTCGACTCCCGGTACTTGAACCTCCGCGGGCAAAGCCGTCGGGCTGTCTTTGCGGATACATGCAGATACTTTTTCCCCGCTTTGTTGTAAGATAGAGAATTAGAAAAGGACGGAGTGAATGGTGATGGGCGAGAGAGAAAAGGATCCGCGGATCATATCTTCGCTACAGCGCGCCCTGGATATACTGTCGTTGTTCGGTTCGCAAAGTCCGGAATTGGGCATCACCGAAATCGCCAAGGCGCTGAACCTGCACAAGAGCACGGCCGCAGGTCTGGTATATACCCTGCAGCGCAACGGATATATCGCGCAAAACCCGGAGAATCGCCGTTACCATTTGGGTCTGCAATTGATCGAGCGCGCCGGCGTTCTGCTCGATCAGATCGAAATCCGCAAAATCGCCATGCCGGAGCTCGAACACTTGCGTGATTGGTCTTCCGAAAGCGTCAATCTGGCGATCCTGGAAGAGAATCAGGTCATTTATATCGAGCGGTTGCTGACGGACAAGAGCCTCGGTTTTCGCAATCATATCGGCAAACGCGCCTGGCCCCATTCCACCGCGCTGGGCAAGGCGATCCTCTCGCATTTGCCGCCGCATGAAGCGAGGGCGATTCTGGAATCTTACCCGCTAGAGGCCATGACAGCAAACACCATCACCGACATCGACGCGCTGATAGGTCAGTTCAAAGCCTTTTATGATCAGGGTTATGCGATTGAGCGCGAGGAAAATGAAATCGGTGGGCTATGCATCTCGGCACCGATCCACAACCACAGTTCCAATCCTGTGGCGGCCGTGAGCGTGTCCTTTCCCCTGTCGCGCCTTGATGAGACCATGATCACGACTTACGGGACCAAGATACTGGAAGTTGCCCGGCGCATTTCGGTCAAGCTGGGCCACCACCTCGAACCGCGATCGCTATCTTACGCCTCCGAAGCGCAGGCGGCAGCCGGATCGTAGTTCATGCCATAGTCGCCGCTGACATCCCCCGCCGCGTTATCCCAGACCTGGTTGCCGCAGATCAGCGCCTGCCCATCCACCAGAATCTTCACACCGCCGGCATCGTTTTCGTAGATGACATTGCCATAAACGAGATTGCCCAAGCCGTATTGAACGCCGTCGACCAGATGGCCGCCCAGCCGCACACCCGCGCCGACATTGCCGTGGATCTCGTTATAGCGAATGATGTTCGCCTTCCCGCGTGATACGATGCCGCCGGAATTTGCATCCTTCTGTCCCGTGCAGAGGTTGTATTCGATGATGTTGCGCTCGGTGCCTTCTTTTGCTTCGACGCATTCGTTCCCCTGCGTATCCATGACATTGTGATGAACCCAGTTGTGGGCGGTGATATCGGGCTCGATCGTCAAATTGATATCCCACTGCTTGCTTGAGGTGCCAAGATAAACTGCCTCGCCGACGACGCCGTGCGCGTCAAAGACGAAATCCCAGATGCCGCAATCGTGAAAGGTCGAGTAAGCGATTTCGTTGTGATGGGCGAAGTACTTGATGCGCAGACATTCTTCCCCGGCATTGCGGAAGGTCATGCCGAGCACACGAAGGTGGTGGACGCCGTCGCGAACATCGTAACCGATAACATAGAGCAGCTTCTCCCGAAAAGCGCCCATGCGGTTCGGCTCGGCATTGCGCCGCAAACCGTCGATGGTGAAGCCTACAAGAGTGATGTAATCGTGATGTACCTGGAAAATACGATTGCTGGTCAAGCCGTGCACGACGGCGTTGGATGTGCCAGTGATTGTGATAGGTCGGCCCGGCTCGCCGTCGCGGACGGTGTAAACGTCCTGGTAGTAGTGCCCGGGACCCAAGTGGATGGTATCGCCGGGACCCGCCAATTGCAACGCATGCTGAATGGAGCGGAAGGGACGGGAGACGCTCGTGCCGCTGTTGCCATTATCGCCATCGGGACTGACGTAATACTGGATGCCATCCGATTGCGCCGAGACCGTCAGGCTGAGCGTCAAGATTAAGCAGGTGAAAGCGATGCGTAGAATCATAAGATTGTCAATAAGGAGTGGGCATACGTCGTCGTATGCCCACTCGCACTCAGTTGCGTCTATTCATAGTCCTGGATGTTTTCCAGGATGTAAGCGACCTCATCAGAGATACGCTGCATGGCTTCTTCAGCCGTCGCCGCGCCGATCCATACCTCGCCCAGTTCCTGCTTCCACAGGGAATCAAAAGCGGAGTACATGGGATGAATCGGGTCGTACATCGAGAAGTAATTGCCCGCGCCAGCCAGGAAAGCGCCCTTGTTGGAGCCCGGCAGCAGCTCAGGATCCAGGAAGCGCGGATCGCCCTTGAATTCTGACAGCGCCGGGGTCATGACTTGCAGGTCCAGCAGCATATTGACGCCGAGCGACCCGGGACCGGCCAGGAACTTGACCAATTCCCAAGCTTCTTCCGGATGTTCGGTATCGGCCGAGATGGCAAAGCAACTGCCGTCGGCGCGGTTGACCGCCTCGCCGCTTTCACCCAGAGGCAGGGCAGCCATGTCAAAGTCGAAGTCGGAGCCGAGATAGCGCTGCATGCGCCAGTGGCCCACAACTTGCATGCCAGCCTTGCCGGCGGCGAACAAGTCGCTGATGTCAGCCCGCTGCTCGTCCGAGGGCATGACGTTGTGTTCCAGGATCAGATCGGCCACAAATTGAACCGAATCGATCACGCCCTGATCCATGCCATAGAATTCGGTAGGATGGCGAATATCGTCGAAGAGACCGCGGTCGGTATTGCTCCAGACGACCATGGGCCAATAGTTGCGGAAGGTATCGACGCCGAATTGATCGGTGACGCCATCGCCGTCGGAATCCAGGGTCAGGGCTTCGGCAGTGGCCAGGAAGTCATCCCAGGTCCAGCCGTCTTCCGGATAAGCGACGCCGGCCGCATCAAAGAGCTCCTTGTTGTAGTAGACAACCAGCGCGGCATGATCGATGGGCAGGCAGTGCAATTCGCCGTCGATCTGGTAATTTGCCAGAATCGTGGGGTCGTAGACCGAGAGATCGACGCCGTCGCGCTCCACGAATTCGTTGATCGTCAGCAGAGCGCCTTTGCTGGCGTAGGCGTTGGCGACGTGGGTGGCTGGATAGAAGACATCGGGCGGCGTGCCGCCGGCGACGGTGGTCTGCAGTTTGGTGTAGTAATCGCTGCCGCTGCCGATATTTTCGAACTCGATGTTGATGCCGGTCGCTTCGGTGAAGGCTTCCGCGACGGGCATTGCCACGTTCTCTACGCGGTTTTGATCCCAACGCATGAACCACTTGATGGTGGTGGCTTCTTGCGCGCTCGCTCCCAGGCTCAGCGCCAGAAGGACAATGACAAGCACCGCTGTCCATAAAGTTTTTCGACTATACATCATGCTACTGCTCCTCTTGAAATAGATTCGATTCCGTCAGATTGTCCTGCATTATTGAGCCCGCGCCACCTCCTTTCGCGTCGAGAGCGCTTAACCCTTTGAACCACCTGAACCGGTTAAAGCGACGCCGCTAATGAAGTACTTTTGCGCCAGGAAGAAGACGGCCAGCGGCACCAGCAGCGCGACGGCGGCGGCGGCCATATATAAATGCCAGGCGGTGAAATAATCGTTGCGGAAAGCCGCCAGTCCGATTGAAATTGTGTAATTGCGATCCGAGCTCAGGTAGATCAAGGGACCGAAGAAGTCGTTCCAGGTCGACATGAATTCGAAGACGGCAACCGCGCCCAGCGCCGGCCGCGCCAAGGGCAGGATAATGCGCAAGAAGATCTGGAAGGAACTGGCGCCGTCCATCTTGGCCGCTTCGTCCAAATCCAGCGGAATCGTCAGGAAGTATTGGCGGAACAAAAAGATGGAAAAGGCCCCGCCGAAGAAATTGGGCACGATCAGCGGCAGGAAGGTATCCAGCCAGCCCAGATATTTGAACAAGATGAAGCGCGGAATGATCAAGATATGGAAGGGAATCATCAGCGTGCTCAGCACGATCAGGAAGAGGACGCCGCGCCCGGGAAAACGAAAACGCGCGAAGCCGTAAGCCACCACCGCCGAGCTGACGACCTGCCCGACGACGCTCAATACGGTGATGATGGTGGTGTTGATGTAATAGCGCCCAAAGGGTCGGGCTGTCAGCGCATCGGGATAATTCTCCCATTGCACGGGATCGGGCGCCCAGGTCGGCGGATACTCGAGCGTCTGCTGTTCGGTCTTCAGCGAGGTCGAAATCGTCCAAGCGAAGGGGAAGAAAACCATAACGGCGCCCAGCAGCAGAATCGCGTAGATGGCCGCAATACTGAGATGGGGCAGGTACTTTTCGAACGGTTGAGGCTTGCGCTTTGGCGCGGCTATCGCAACATTTATCGCCATCGGTTTAATTGCCCCCCGTGAGTTCGCCTTCGTAGAAGACCCAGGCTTTTGACCAGCGGAATACCAGCAGGGTCAGCCCCATGATGATGATGAAGACCACCACTGCCATCGCCGAAGCGTAACCCATCTGATACTGCGCGAAACCTTTTTGAAACAGGTAATAGGTGAAGAAGAGCGATTGATTGCGCGGACCGCCTTCCGTCATCACGTAAGCCTGTGTGAAGAGCTTGAAGGTGTCGATCATGCCCGTGATCAGGTTGAAGAAGATGACGGGCGTGAGCAAGGGCAGCGTGATGCGCCAGAATTGTCTCCAATAGCCGGCGCCGTCTATGGCGGAGGCTTCGTAGAGCTCGCCGGAGATCCCTTGCAGCCCGGACAAATAGATGATCATGTTGCGGCCCGCCGCCGCCCAGACCGCCATGACCATGAGCGACGGCAGGACCAGAGCGGCGTCATCCAGCCAGCGCGGACCGGGCACCCCCAGGAACTGTTGGATCATGGTATTCAGGATGCCGTAGCGCGGGTTGTAGATCCACATCCAGACCAGGGAAATCGCCACCGGCGGCAATACGACTGGCATGTAGTAGATAGTGCGCCAAATGCCGATGAACTTGATGCGGCGATTGTTCAGCAGCAGCGCCGTGCCCAGCGCCACGAAAATGCCCAAGGGGACACGTCCCAATCCATAAATGATCGTGACTTCCATGGATTTGAGGAAGAGCCGGTCCCTGAACAGTCGTTCGAAGTTGCGCCAGCCGACGGGCCGCGGATCGCCGATGAGATCCCAGCGGTGGAAGCTCAGCCAGATCAATCCAATCATGGGACCGATGACGAATATGAGGAAGCCAAGAACCCAGGGCGACACGAAGGCGTAGCCGTTGATGGCTTCGCGCGCCCTTGCCGACAATACCTTCCGATTTTGCAGTCTGATTGCAGCCATAATGACCTACTCGCTCGCCCCAACAGGGACAATCTGTACATCCAAAGCGCGTCTATAAATGTCTGGCCGCGTGAAAGCCGTCAGCGCCTCCAGGAAATAATAGTCGCCGTAAATCAATCCGTGTTCCATCAGATTCGCCGGCACCGACCGCGCCCCGTCCCGCAGGAGCGACGAGGGACCGCCAGCGTTCCGGATTAGATAGTTTTCACACAGCGAAACCAGTATTCGCTCGGCTGTTTCCATCCAGCGCGACGCATTTTCGGCGTCAAGGGCTGCCAGCTCCAGCAAGCCACAGGCGGTCACCGCCGCCGCCGAAGAATCGCGGTATGTATCCGGTATGTGCGGACTGTTGTAGTCCCAGAAGGGCACCAGATCTGCGGGCAGATGGCGGATCGTATAGTCGGCCGTGGCTTGCGCTGTCTTCAGGAAAGCCGGAATCCTCGTATGGCGATAACAAGTGGCGAAGCCGTAAAGCGCCCAAGCCTGCCCGCGCGACCAGCAGGAATCATGGCTATAACCTTGATATTGTTCGCGCCTGATCAACAGACCGGAATCGGGATCGAAGTCGGCGACATGGGCGGTGGAGCCATCGCCGCGGACGAGAGCCAGGCGCGATGTGCGCGCATGCTGGGTCGCGATATCAGCCGGCTCCGCGTCGCCCGTGAGTTCACTCGCCCAGTACAGCAGCGCCAGGTTCATCATCAGGTCGATGTTGCTGCGTCCAGCCCATTTGCGTATGCCGTCATCGTCCCAAGCCTGCAGATATTCGCCGCGCGGATTGAATCTCTTCGTCAAGGTATGCGCGGCTATCATGGCGTTGTCGAACCAGGCTTCATCCCCGGTCAGGCGCCCGGCGATGACATGCGACAGGTAGAAAATGAAGCCCAAATCGTGGGTTCCGCTGTTTGTCTTCAAGTGCGCCAGCTTGTTCGTCCAGTGTTCGGCGCCCGCTCGCAAGGAAGGATCGCCGGTATGCGCGTATGCCAGCCAGAGCAATCCGGCCCAGAAGCCATCCACCCAGTGCCCGGCCGCGCGCTCTTTCTCGATCGGCTTCCAGGCGCCCTGCTGAAAAGACTCGGGAAATTCCTCCAGCGCTTTCAAGTTGTGACGGGTGGTCTCGATGCTTTGCTTCAGCGCGGATTCAAATACGGCGGTCATCTGGCTGCGCACCTCAACTGACAAGGATCTTTGTTTTACCGGCGCGGGCCCGGGCCCAAACCATGCCGGTCGCTTCATCGTAATGGAACTTGTCATCGCCCCCGTTCAGAGAAAACTTGTCGGGCTTGACGCTCTTGATGCGAATCCAGGCGGGCTCGGAGGCGGCGACCTTTAGACGCAGGCTCTCCGCCGACCGCCGCAAAGCGATATCCACCGGACGATCGGCGAGGAAATGGAGTTCGCCATCCAGCCACAGGCTTGTGACGTCGCCGGCGAGCGCCAAGTCAAACCGGTTGTTTTTTCGACGTCCGGCGAACCAGCGCCCATCAACGTTGAGCCCGTCCGCGCTGATGCCGTCTCTTCCTCTTGCGAAACCGAGCCGCCATCCCAACTCGTCCTTGGTCAAGCTGGCCGCGAGACCGCGCTCAGCCCGCATTGATTCAACAGTGAAAGCGGCCAGGTCCAGGACAAGCAAGAACGAACAATCTTGACGCGGCTCGGGCGGGCGCAGAGCCAGGGCATATTGCGTATTGCTGATGATCCAGTCCGGTTTCGCCGATGTGGGATTGGCTCTTATCTCCCGCTCATGCACCTGATGGCTGATCGCGTCCGGCTCCAGGACTTGTAATCGGCATGCCGTGCCGCCACTCTTGATTGTGAAAGATCCGCATCCCATTGCTTCCGGCGGGTTATCCGTCTGCAGCAGCCAGTCGAAGCGATGCGGCGCATCCGCCGAGATGGTATCTCGCAAGACGACGGCGTCGCCCTCGAGAAATAACATTTCCCGAGTGAATTGCCGCAGCCGCAGATCCGGCGCGTAGGCGCGCGCTGCCTCGCCGCGAGCGTAGACGACGTCCTCAAATGCAAAGCTCGCTTCCAAGCGGGCGCTCCAAGTCTCGTCCAGGTTTCGAAAGGCGTTTTTTGTCCCTTCCGCGTATTGGCCGCGGCCGTCTATTAGCAGCGTGCTGTGTTGCGCGGTCCGTTTGGATTTGGCGTAACCATCATCGACGGCGATATAGTCGTCGCCCTTGATGATGATGAAACTGTTGGCATCGGGATGATCGTGCCCGGCATTCAGCGTTTCCCACCCGTGACGGCGCTTAAGCATGTGACCGCTATGCCAGGCTTTCATGCCATTGGGCGCGCCGCATTTGAAAGCCATCGTGAGGGCGTGCCGGTCCCAGGAGCTGCGCATCGCCAGCAGTCCCAGATCGGGAAAGGCGCGGCTGAGCGGCAAATCCGCGATTGGAGATGCTGCTACCCCGGGCTGATACCAAAGGAATTCCAAGCCCGATTCCGCCCATAAGCCGGGCTTGACGAGGCCCTCTTTTCCTTCGCGCTCCCATTCACAGGTACGATAGAAGTGATGATAGAGCCATTGCGCTTCGCCAATGTTGTAAAGACCGGCCAAGCGCGCGTAAACAGCCGCGCTATGGGCGCTGCGTCGATCGTGGCAGTCGCCGAAATTGGCTGTGTCAACCAGGTTCGGTCCGCTCAGGTAAAGCCGATAATAGAAAGTATTCCTTAGAAACTCCGAATCATGCAGGTCTTCGCCCGCCTCCTGTTGCAGCAGGTCGGCGTAGATAAGGAACCAGATGACGCCGTATCGCCAATAAACCGGTCCCTCATAATCCGAACCGTCCTCGGGCATGTAAGACAGCGCGCGCAGGAAGTTGTCGCGGGCCCGGGCTGCCCACCTGCCAGCTCCCTGGAACTCGTCGCAAAGGGCATAGGCAGCCACAGCCAGTCCGCCGTAGCAGATCCAATTGTGGTTTTGCCAATAGGCGGAACTCCACCATTTCCCCTCGGAGACCAGGGCAAAGTCATAAAGTTTTTGACCCTGGGCGATCAGCTTGTCGCGCAGGGCATCTCGCTCCTCAGGCGGCAGCGCGCCCTTCAGCCAGTCGTAGCCCAGCCCCAGCCCAAATAAAAGCCAGGCGGCGTCGAGGTCATGATCCGGCATCCGCTCCTTGCCCCAGTGAGGGTAGGCAATCGCCCGCTTGATCCAGCGGCGAGCGGTCCGGACATATTGCTCTTCGCCCGTGAGCAGGTATGCCAAGCCAAGATTCAGCACGGCGGTTCCGATATAAGTTATTGAATCGCTGGGATGCGCCGACGGCGGCAGGTAATCGTGATGACTGCCCGCCTGCTTGAGCAAACGCTGAGCCTGCGACGCGTGAGTCGATGCGGCAAGGCGCTGCCAGTCCTCAAGCGAGTGGCGCTTTAGCAAGAGATATTCCCGCATGGTGTCAATCTTTCCGGCGCGCTTATACGAACCAGCCGCCGCCGTTGATTTCCGCCACTTGACCCGTAACCCACTTGCCGAGATCCGATACGTAATACAATACGGCGCCCGCCACGTCTGCCGGCAAGCCCGCTACCCCCAGCGGAATTCCGGCGATGATTCCCGCATAGTTCTCCAACCCGGTAAAGGTCTCGTGAAAAGGCGTTTCCGCGATGAAGCCGGGCGCCAGGGCATTGACGGTTATCTTCCTTGGCGCAAGCTCTTTGGCGAGCCCGCGCGTTAGACCTATGATACCGGCTTTTGACGCGGCATACGGCATGGTGCCGTTCCCGCCGCCGTTTCGGGCGGCTAGGGACGACATGTTCACGATGCGTCCGCCGTCTGGCATGACCTTCAATATCTCCCGCGTACAGTAGAAGGCGCTCGAAAGGTTGACATCAATGACACGGCGCCAATGTTCGTCCGACATACTTTCGGTTTGTACGCGATTCACGAGATGCCCCGCGTTGTTCACCAGTATGTCGATCTTGCCTTTCGACCGGGCTGCCGCCCCCGCTACAACCCTTGCCACCTGAGCGCTGTCGGTGGCATCCAAATGAAACATCGCCGCCTCGCAGCCCAGCCCTTCCAATACTTTTACGGTATCATTGGCTTCGACTTCGTGCGAGAAATATGTGATAATCACTTGCGCTCCGCATTCGGCTAGCGCTTTGGCGATGCCGGCGCCAATTCCGATGTTTCCTCCGGTGACTAATGCCGTCTTGCCGTCAAGATTTATCCGCATGCCCGTTTCCTTATTTGATAATATCAAACCGTGTTTATCATTGTCGTACCTTGATTGTAGACATCATTGTTTGGCTTGTCAAGGCTGCCGGAAAGCAGGGAAGCAGCGCAATCGCGCCACAGAGGCGCAGAAGTAAATCCAATTAAGTCGTGCAACAAATTGCAAGGTCAATTTAGGGGCGAGCCATGGCTCGCCCCTACGGCCGACTTTTATTTTGGCGCTGCGCGACTTTGTTGGTTCTACTGGGATAGACGGCAGGGCAATCGCATCAAAATGGGGCGGCTGACATGGTACGAAATTGGACTGATTATTAACCACCGAGGGCGCCGAGGGTCGCGTAGACACTGACCGTCAACACCGAGAAAAGCAACGGAACATAGCTCATCCTATGTTTCAGGCTTGTTTTCAGCCACAAATGAAGTTTCGCTGGCGACCTCGCTGTATTCAGGTGACGGAATTAGATGGAAAGCAGACAAATGAACCTAAACTCGGCGCTCTCGGTGTCCTCGGTGGTGAAAAAAATGATTTGATGCAATTGCCCTGGGATAGACGGCGAGGTATTTGAAGCGTTACTTTCACTTTTTTTGCTATCTAGCAATAAACCTACCAAGCCAGCACGCGCCGCGGGTTCTCTATCGTAATTGCATCCAGTGTTTCATCATCGACGCCCCTGGCCCGCAAGAGGTCGAAAAACCCGGTAAACACGTAGCCGTAACCCAGCCCTCCAAACGCGCGAAGATCGCTTCGATGACAGCGATCGCTAGAGAGGAGCAGTTTATGCTTCCAGCCAAGGCACGCAAGCTTGGCAAAGGCGCTGGCGCGACGCGAATCGGGATTCATGTGATTGCGACCAACCGTGTCAAACTGTACATAAGCGCCTGATTCAAGAATTGCCAAATGATAGGATTGGTCGAGACAGGTATCGCAGTGACCGATGATCACCCGGCTCATGTCCACGCCTTCGTCCTTTAGGACTTCAAGCTGTTGCAGGCCGACGGGATACATGGAGGCGTGCGTCGTTAATGGCGCGCCAGTCGCCTTTTGCGCGCGCGCAGCCGCCCGCAGGACTCTTTCTTCTTGCGCTGTCGCATAATCCAGATGGATGCCAATCTCACCGATGATGCCAGCGCGGATTCCTGTTCCAGCGACGCCGTCAGTCAATTCCGAGATTATCCTGTCCGCCAGTTCATTCGTTAAGAGCCTGTCAATATCGGGCGGGTAGAAAGGCTGACGATACCAACCGGTTCCCATTATGATATGAAGCTCCGTTTTCTCAGCGACTCGGCAAAGCGCTTCGGGATCACGTCCCATATCCGGCGTTGTCACCTCGACGAGCGCAGTCCCGCCAGCCTTCCGTAGCGCCGCCAGTTCTTCTACAGCCAGCGCCTCGTCATTGAGCAACTCATTCAACCGCCCGGTTACGCGGTACAGGTCACAAAATATATGCTCGTGCATGAGCGTCCTGCCGAGAGCTGAAGGCTCAATCTCGCCCAATACCGTATGAACCCGCAGATTGTCAGACATGCTCACGGTTCCGCTTAGTCACCCGCCAGGCTAAACGCGATTGTTTCCGCGCCTTCCATCAGCACACGCCGGCAGCACGTTGCCAGAGAATCGAGCTCAGCATCAATTTGGGCGAAAACGTTGACAGGTTGCTTCATATCCACTGTCAAACCGCGCGAGATGAAAATACCGTAAGCGATATAGATTTCATCGGGGACCAAAACCGGCTCGTCTTTGACCAGAAAGGACAAGGCGCCCGGGGGTATGCCAGCCACGCGTTGGTTCTCGCGCTCGACAGTCAAGTCGGGGGGCAGGGCGACAAGCGCCTGCCCCGAGACAATACTGTGATAAAACTGATATTCAAAGGGAAGCCGAGACAGTATCGTCCCGCAGGTCTTTGGCGCTTCCGCTTCAAGCAAGCGGGCATAAAAGATGCCGCCGCCGGAAAACTCAATCTTCATAGTGGACATATTGGATGAACTCCTAAAGGTTTCGTCATTTGGCGCGGAACAAGCCGGGTCCATGGACAATCGAAAAGGCTCGGGCAGATGACCGTTGAAGAGTCTTCAACGGTCGGCGCCCAAGCCTGTATCGGTAGCCAATCTAGCAGCGTATGGCAAAGCCGGCTGCGAGACAAGCGCTACAGGTGATGGAAGCCGTAGCCATCTTCCAGCCTGTTGGCGCTGCTCATGAGCTTGCCGTCAAGATAGATGTCCGGGTTCGCCATCATGATATCCGCGTGATAGGGACTATATCCCACGGTACCGCCAAACTTGGGATCTTGATAGCCGAAGCCGAAGTCAACCGACGCCAGCACACGCTCGTCTTCCATCAAGTGGCCCGAGATGCCCGCTTTGGGGTTCAGCCCGATGCTGAAATGGCAGATCTTGTAGATGACATCGTCGTTGCGCGTCTCCAGCCAGGCGCGCATGGCATCCCCTGCGCCATCGCCGACGACCTCGGTAATCACGCCGTCGACGACGATGAGCGAATAATTGTTGTGAACCAGGCCGCTGACATTGTCGCTGGCATCAACCACGATCGTGCCGTTGATGCTCTCTTCGAGCGGGGCGATCGAAACCTGCGCGCCCGGGTAAAAGTCGACCTCGCCGTCGTAGGTGAGCGCGCCGTCGCTGACCAAGCTCGGCCGCCCGCCCATCTTGAAGCTGATGTCAGTGCCATAGGGCGAGGTCACGCGACATTCGTCGGTTTCTTGCCAAAGGCGGGCGATGATATCGGCGTTCTCGAACATTTTATCCAGATCTACATTGAGCAGCGCCGCGATGCAATAGTCCTCGATGCCTTCCACCACCGTGGATAGATGGCGCGTGCCATTGTTGCGCGCTTCCTGCATGGCCGGGGCGCGCACAATGCCGCCGCAGAGCGAGAGCACATACTTGCTGTTCAATATGGCGTTGGAAACCACGGGGCCGGGATCGCTGACGGTGCCTTCTTCGTACCAGTCTTTGATGATCAACGTGGTGTTGGCGCCGGAGCGCAGACCAGCCGAGAGCAGGGCTTCGGCCAGATTCAGATCGTTCTTCGGGTCGGCGATGATCAAGAACGGTTCGCCTTTGCCCGGATTGACCAGGCGGTTGACGGAAATTTCGGCAAATTGGTCCCAAAATACGTGTGAGCGCATTACTAACCTCCTCTGGTTGGCAAATGGAATGCGAATCGATTTTTCGAGCTAAGTCAACTCATTTTGCTATCTTGAAAGCCACAGATACGGGTTTATCCTCCTCCTCATCTTCTTCCGACGTTGCTGGGGTCGAGCCAGTCTCTCACGAGTTCGCCGAGCAAATTGAAGCCGACGACGAACATAAACAGCGCCAGGCCGGGGAAGGTAGAAGCCCACCATTGGTCGAGCAGGTAATCTCTTCCTTCCGCAACCATGCGCCCCCATTCCGGCGTGGGCGGCTCGATACCCAAGCCGAGAAAGCTGAGGCCCGCGGTGGCGAGGGCGACGAAGCCAACGTCAATCGTGATGTTGACGATTACCGGGTCAAATCCGTTGCGGATTATGTGCCGCACGACGATGCGAAAATGGCTGGCGCCGAGCGCCCTCGCCGCCAGGACATATTCCTCGTTCTTGACGCTCAAGACTTGCGCGCGCACCAGCCGCGCATAGGAGGGCCACCAGGAAAAGCCGACAGCTATCATCGTCTGAAACAAGCCGCGCCCGAGCGCTGCATTGAGGGCGATAGCGAGCACGAGCGACGGGAAAGCCATCCAGACATCTGTCATGCGCATCAGAATGCTATCAACCCGACCGCCCAGGTATGCCGCCAGCGAGCCAACAAGAAAGCCCAGACTCGTGGCGATGCTCAGTACAACAAAGACCACCCAAATGGTTGTGCGCGCGGCGTAAATTACGCGCGTGAAAATATCGATTCCCATGTGGTCGGTCCCAAAGGGGTGTTCGGCTGACGGGCTTATGAACTTGGTTCTCAGATTGAGCATGGTGGCGCTGTGAGATGTGAACCACTCCGGCGCCAACACGATCACAATCAGCAGAGCCAGGATAGCCAAACCGAGAATCGACAGCGGATTATGGCGAACGGCAAAGGCAAAACGGCTCTGTTTGAAGTTTTGCCATAAGCCTTTGTCTTCGTCCAGAGTTGAGCGAGGCCGATGGTCAGAAGATGCTGTTGCTCTGCTCATAAGGCTGCCCGCCAATAATCATCCATATTGGATGCGCGGATCCAGGAATGGATAGGTCAGGTCAATGACGAGATTGACAAACATAAAGGTCAGGCTTGCCGTGAGCGTCACGCCCATGATGACCGTAATATCGTTGCGGAAAATGCCAATCCAGGCGTAGGTGCCCAGCCCTCCCCAAGAGAAGATGATCTCGATCAGCAGCGCGCCGTTCAGCATAAAGGCTACATACAAGCCCAAAACGGTGACGACCGGCAGCAGGGCATTCCGCAAGACGTGAGACCACAGGACCTTCCTTTCGGACAGCCCCTTGGCATGCGCCGTTCGCACATAATCGCGGTGAATGACGCTGGCCATGGCCGAATTCGTCGTCCGCGCCATGGCGCCAATCTGCCCCAGACTCAGCGTGAAAGCGGGCAAGATGAGATGCGTCAGCGCGTCTTTGAAGGTATCCCATTGCCCGGCCAGGATTGAGTCGATGAGATACATATTGGTCACGCTGGGCGGCGGCGGCATAGTCAAGGTCAAGCGACCGGACAGGGGCAAGATATCCAGTCGTCCGGCGAAGATCAATTGGAAAACAAGCCCCGCCCAAAATACCGGGATGCCCACGCCAATCAGCGAACCCATGATGATTGTCGACTTGACCCAACGAGATTTGGTCGAACCGGCCAGAATGCCCAGGGGGATGCCTATCGTCAGCGTGAAGCAGAAGGCCGCAACCGTCAGTTCCAGCGTCGCCGGGAAGAAGTCTCCCAACTCCTTCAAGACCGGCTGGCGCGATGTGATCGACAAGCCCAGATCTCCGGACAGCAGCCGCTGCATATATTTTATGTACTGAATATGCAGCGGTTGATCGAGCCCCAGTCGTATGCGCGTCGCTTCCACCTGTTCTCTTGTGGCGAATTGCCCAGCCCTCGAGAGAGCCGGATCACCGGGCAACAGGTTGGAAATCAAGAATGTAACAACCGTCACCGCGACCAGGACCCATAGAGCCTGATACAGACGGCGCAGTACATAGTCACCCAAGGCTGGTCACCTCACAGGCGGGGCGAGTCGAAGCGATCTTTCCACCCGCCCCGTTTACAGCGTTATCGAGCGGCTACATATCGTCAAAGTAGATCTGATAGACATTCTGCGTGTAGCTATGCGGCGGCGACCATTGATAGCCCTTGACGTTGGCGTGTGATGCCGAAAGCGCCATGCCCACGACGACGTTGACATAAGGGGTCTCGGCATCCCATATCGCCTGAGCCTGCTTGTAAAGCTCGCAACGCGCTTCAGGATCGAGCTCGACCTTGCCCGCCGCCAGCAGCGCGTCGTTATCGGCATTGCTATACCAGGAGAAGTTGATGCCGCCAGTGCCAGCTTGGTCGGACATACCCAGTCTGCCGAAGAACTGATCCGGATCGGGCAGCGAGGGGAACATCCATACCGTGCCCACATCGGGCGCCGTTTCTTGCGAGGAGTAAGCCTGCACTTTGGCGGGCCACTCGATGGCCATCGGGCGGATGGTGATGCCCAGCTGCGCCGCCCCGGCTTGCATGATCTGCATAGCCGCGGTTTCTTCCGGCGATGTGCCTTGGTAAGCCATTGTCAATTCGAAGCCGCCATCAGCGTAACCGGCTTCCGCCATCAAGGCTTGCGCTTGCTCCACATCCATCGCTGACTCCGGCAGCGAAGGATCAAAGCAGACAATCCCCGGCGGCAGCACGCCTTTGGCGATCGCCGCATAGCCATTACGCGCCAGTTCGACGTGGCCTTCAAAGTCGTAGACCAGCGACAGCGCCTTGCGCACGCGCGCATCCTGGAGGATCGGATGCCGGGTATTCAACGCGAAGTAAAGCTGATTCAGCGTTGGATCGGTGTTGACCGTGTATGCTGGGTTGTCGCTGAGCGCGTCCAGCGTCTCCGGGCTGCCAACCTGGATCCAGTGCGAGTCTCCGTTTTCAAGCGAGAGACGGCGCGTGCTCTCTTCTTTGATCACGGCGAAGATGGCGCGGTCAACGTGGCTGCCTTCCCAGCCTTTGAAATAGTCGTCGAAGCGCTCGATGGTGAATTCTTGTTCCGGCGTGAAGGAGGTCAAGACATAGGGACCGCTGCCGGCGTCGTTGTTTTGCAGCCAGGTTTGACCCCAATCGTCATCAACTGTGTTGGCCTGCACCAGCTCAGAATTGAGGATGTACAAGCGCGAGAGCGCGCCCAGGAAGCCGGGGAAGGGCGTATTGAGATTGATGCGCACGGTGTAATCGTCAATGACATCCGCGCCGGTTACCATGACCAGACTGCGCGCGACGCCGATATTCACCGCTACCAAGCGATCGACCGTGTACTTGACATCTTCCGCCAGGACTTCCGTCCCGTCATGGAACATCACACCGGGTTGCAGCGTGAAGGTGTAGCTGAGGCCGTCTTCAGCTTGTTCAACGCTTTCGGCGAGCTCCAGCTCCCATTCAGTGACGCCGGGCAGATACTGCAGCAAGGCGTTGTAAAGATTGATCGACGGCGTATCAACGCGACTGTCGGAAGCCGCCAAGGGATCAAAAGTGGGCGGCGATCCGGCAAGGGCAATCACAAGCGTGCTCATGTCCTGAGCCGCGAGCCCGCCACCGACAAGAGAAGCGATGAACAGCAGCAGCGTACTCAGCAGCAGCAACTCTTTCCTTCTGTTAAACAACATAGCAGTTTCGTCCTTTCATTTATGTGTTGCTTGCAAATAGAGAAATTACTTTACCCCATAAACCCCCTCTCATACAACGAACCAACGGAAAACTGGCTGCCCGCTTCGGAAAACTAAGCACACCAATCGACGATAACTTTGGCAAGCACTTCAACCATGTTTATAAAGTCGTCGACGCTAACCCATTCATCAGTGCCGCCACTTTGGGTGTTGCCCCCCGACAAGGGACCGAGACCAAGCGTCGGTATTCCGCTGAATAGGATCGGCGTGCGAATTTCACTGGCGGCATGTAAGGACTGCACCTTCGGCCTAATCCCGGTTACATCGTGGATTGCGGCAGCTACAGTTTGATATATCGGACTCTCTTCCGCAATTTCTACACCGCCGATTCCTTGCAGCCAGTCCAATTGCGCCGGATGCTGCTTGAGCCAGGGATCACCCTCAGAAACTTGCCGCAGCGTCGCTTCGAGTTCGCGCTGAACATCGGCCAAGGCTTCATTTGGGGGGAAGGCAAGCGATCCGGTCATTATTGCAGTTGGCGAGACTCGGCCCGGGCGATTCGCGTCGCCGGCTTCGATATGCGTAATGTGCAGATTGGTGGATCGTCCAATCTCGTCGTAGGCGGGATGGTGAATTCGTTGGGCGCGTTGCTCGTCAAGCGCTGTGATGGCTTGATATACAACCCATGCCTTGTCGATCGGGTTGATGCTGAGGTGGGAAAAAGGCGTATGCGTCGGCTCGCTTGTATCAGGCAACTGGCCGCGAATCGTAATGCGGAAGCGCAAGATCCCGGACGCTCGGGATTTTATGTCACCGAGCCCCGCTCCCGATTCCGCCGGGTGAAGATACAGAGCCGCGTCAGCATGGTATCCCTTCTCCAGGACGGCATAGATGCCTTGCGCTCGACGTTTGCTTACCGTGCTGGCATAAGTGACCTGCCCAGACAATGCCAATCCGGCGGAACGAATCGCGTCCTGCGCGCAAATCATCGCGACAACGCCGCTCAGGTCATCGGCGATTGCCCAACCATACATGCGGCCGTTTTCAACTGTGCCGGCAAATGGATCGTGCTGCCAGGCGTCCGTATCCGTCACCGGTTCACCGTCGGGATGCGCAAAAACAAACAGACTGCGCCCGTCGCCCGCGCCCGGCTGCACTGCGACTACGCTCACTCGATCGGCCTCCGGCACATCTGCGGGAGGCGCGAAATCCAAAGCCAGGGCAAAGCGGTTCGGCGCGCTCGATATGGCCTCTACCTGACATCCCAAGCGCATGAAGTATGCGGCTATTTCATCCTGGAGAGCTTCTTCGCCCTCAGCCGACTTGGACAGGAGCTTTCGTAGCGTGTCGACGTAGCGTTCGCGTTTCGACTGAATGAGTGAATTCAAATTGTTGTCATTGGAGGGCGCGTCTGTTGTCATTAAAGATTCCCTTTTTCCCTAAACTCGTTAGAGAAGTTATTATCTCAATGACGCGCTGTATAACGTTGTTTACAATGCGTGAAATCAACTCGCATCAAAGTGATTCGTTTATCTCTAAGGATTTTCTAAAGGTCAATTGCGCTGCAATTTCATGAAAAAATTGCAGCGCGTCAACTATTGACCGAAAGCATACCGCGCGCGTACTGGCATGTCAAATTCTGCGTGATGCACTACCGTAGTTCGGTGGCTTGCCGGCTATCTTTAGCTTCAAAGATCTTCCGAATCGGTCGCGGGGGGCTGGTCCGAATTCTCGGGCTTGCACATAAGACGTCGAAGGAAATCACGACTTCCGCTCATCAATTGCGAGAGCGAAAAAGCGATTGGGGTTGTCAAAGAACCACTGCCCGGCAATCGACCGCGCTCCCTCTTCGTCCAACCATCCGATTTCTACCAGGTTGGCAAGCGCCGCGGCGATCACATGCCTGGCCAGCTTGAGGTGGGCGAGGACCCGTTCGGGCGTGTCGAGATGGTCGCCGCCAAAGGCATGGATTTTGCTATGCGGCACGGTCATCACGGCGCGTTCTAGCAGGCGCTGGGCATAGACTGGATCGATGAGATACAGCCAGGTCAGGTTGAGCGCTACATTGGGGTAGTTCTTCATGACAAACAGAATATCACCCATGTAGGGCCAGTTGCCGTGAAAGAGATCGAATTTCACTTCGCGATGCAAATCAAGCACAGGCACAAACAAGCCAACATTGGCTTTGTCGACCCGATTGAATCCGCCGGCCATGTGCCCGGTGTGGATCTGAACCGGGAAGTCTAACTC
The DNA here is from genome assembly GCA_028873975.1 of Chloroflexota bacterium. Classification (GTDB taxonomy): domain Bacteria; phylum Chloroflexota; class Anaerolineae; order Aggregatilineales; family Phototrophicaceae; genus UBA6055. The sequence continues at coordinate 23,837 of JAPPMO010000015.1, read as the reverse complement.
GCGCGCAAAACGCATGTATTGATGGAAAAGAAAGTCATCCAGCGGTTTGGCTTCCGGCCAGCCCAGGACGGCGTTGGCGTCATTCAGCAGCCGATTGAAGATGGGCTCGGCATCGGCTTTGGCCACGACCTCGTATGCCAGCGTCCTGTTGTAGGCGCATTGGTCCTTGAGGGCGAGCGCGCCGCGCGCTTTGGCGATTCGCAAGATCTCAAAGACCGCCTCGGTGAATTCATCCAGCGACGTGATAGGCTGATCCGCCCACTCCGACACTTGCTGGATACCGCGCCAATCGCGCGCGGTATGTTCATGATGCTGCAATACATGAAACAGTGGGAGGGGCACAACGGGGCGCCAGCCGGTTTCGAATACCTGTTCCCCGCGCAGGAAAGCGCCGAAATCACCCGGGGGCCAGCCCAGCGCGTCCGTGATGACGCAGCGGATATTCGCGTCCCGCATCATTTGACGATAATAAGCGGGGTTGCGTTCGGGAAGTCTCTCCGCTATGCGTTCCAGGGCGGCCAGGGTCATCGCGCGCTCGCCGTAGACATCGCGCATGACGAGTTTGGCGACGCGCGCATAGGCTGTATGCTGGCTCCGCTCCCAATAGGCTTGGAAAAGGGGCCATTTCTCGCCGGTGGCAACGGTATCGTCCCGCAGAAAGGCCAACTGCCGCTCCTTCAAGCCTGCGGAAATCAAGTCGCTGGCGTAGTAGCCCGCTATCAGTGCCGCGATCGGCTCGGAAAAGCGGAGGAGGTGATCGGGTCCTGCCATGTGCTCGTGGCAGTCGATGACCGGGAGATCGCCGATGAACGAGAGCAAGCGGTCGAAAGTTGGGCTGCCTCTATATATCATCGCTTCACGTCCTTTATATGCCGCTTAGCGCGCCGGCGGCAATGCCTTTGATGAATTGGCGCTGAAAGATCACATAGACAATGACCACCGGGATGAAGGATATGGTCGCGCCCGCCATCAGCAGGCCGAAATCCGCCCCGTAACGGCCCATGAACACGCTGAGGCCCTGTGGCAGGGTGCGGGCGGAGGCTTTCTGTATCAGCACAACCGGCAGCAGAAACTGATTCCAGACCCAGACAATATTGAATATCATCACGGATAAAAGAGCCGGGCGGCTCAAGGGCATGACGATGAAGCGCAATATGCCCCAGTTGCTGCAGCCGTCGATGCGACCGGCGTCAAGTATCTCTTTGGGCAATTCCTGAATGAAACCGCGCAGGAGCAAGATAGCGAAGGGCAGGCCAACGGCTGTTTGCGGCAATATCAGCGCCCAGAGATTGTTCACCAGTTTCAGGCTCGCCATCTGATAAAAGATCGGGATGATCAGGATGCCGAGCGGTACAGTCAGCCCAATGAGGAAGAAGGTGAATAGCGCATTTTTGCCCCTGAACCTGAACATGGCGAAGGCGTAAGCCGCCAGCAGCGACAAGACAACCACGCCCAGCGCAGTTGGGATGACGACCAAGATGCTGTTGATGAAATAAGTGCCGAAATTCCCTTCCTGCCAAGCGTCGGCGTAGTTTGACCAGTAATATACCTCTGGCAAACCAAGCGGATTCTGTATGATTTGACGGCGATCTTTCAGGGAAGTCGCGATTACCCATAAGAGCGGGAAAATCACAATCAGCGAGAGGCATCCGGCGATCGCGGTGTATGCCATCGATTGGATGGCGCTTGTCTTCCGTCGGGAGGGACTGCTTAACTTTGCCATAGGGATGCTCAAAAACCTTAATTCTCGTCCTTGTACACGCCGCGCAGGGCAAGAAAAAGCACTGAAAAGCCGACGATGACCAAACCCATGGCGATAGCGACTGTCGCGCCATAACCGACCCTGCGCAAGGTGAAGGCGCTTTCCAGCATATACACCGGCACAACCATGGAGGCGTCGCCTGGCCCGCCACGGGTCAGCACGTAGACCAGATCAAAGATCTGAAAAGAGCTGATAGCCGTCACAAGGATAATGGTGGTCAAGGCGCCGCGAATTGAGGGCAAGAGAATATGACGAAACTGCTGCCACAAGTTGGCGCCGTCCACCTTTGCCGCGTCAAAGAAGACCTCGTCAACGGCGTCGATGGCGGCGATGAAGATGATCATCGTGAAACCATAGTGCACCCAGCTCCAGGCGATGAAGAGCGCCGGCAGCACCAGGGCGCTGTCGCCCAGCCAGCCTTGCGTCAGTTGCTCGAGCCCGATCGAAGTGAGGAAGACGTTGATAGCGCCGTACGATGGGTTGTAGATCCATTGCCAGATCAGGGCGACAGTGACCGAGGAAAAGACCTGCGGCATGAAGAAGATCGTTCGGAAGATGATGCTGCCGTACATGGAACTGCGGGAGAGCAGGATCGCGAGCAGCAAGCCGAAAAGAACCGGCACGATGATGGCCGCGATCATCCAGTAGAAATTGTGGGAGAGCGCCTCCCAAAAGCGCTCGTCGCCCAAGAGTTTCTGGTAGTGCCGCAAGCCGATGAACTTGCGCGCAAGGATGCCGTCCCATTTGTAAAGGCTCAGCTCCAGCAGCTTGACCAAGGGATAGATGAAAAACCCGCTGTAAACGACCAGGGCGGGAACGATGAAAAGGACGGGCGAGACCTCTTTTGGCCAGCGCAAGATCGACGCTGGCGGGGGCAAGGCGCTCTGGCTGAAAAGACTTCGTGCGGGCATGGTACCGCCGCATCGGCTGGACTACGCGGAGGAGCGTGAAGCCGGGCGGCGCTCGCAGGAGATCCGCCCAGCGTTCGCTGAGAACCTGACTATTCGCCCGACAAGCAGTCTTCTTCGTAGACTTGCTGGTTGGTCGCGGTCAGTTCTTCTGGCGAAATGTCCCCGCCGACAAGTTCCTGCAATGTCCGCCAGGTCGCCAGGTTGAGCGCGCTGCAAGTTACGCCGATGTTGTAGCCGAAACCAGTGTAACTGTTGGCGGCCGCCACGTCGGCCAGCAAGGGCGTGGACGGCGGCGGCATCTCATCAAACTGATAGGCGGTGATATGCCCGGCATCCCAGAAGGCCGTCTGCGCCGCTTCGCCGAGCAAATAATCGACGAATGCAATCGCCAGATCCATGCGCTCGGTCGTCGAATTGATCATCAGGTTGTTGTACGGGTTCTTGCCCCCGGCATGCCAGGGCAGGTCAGGATCGAGCTGCGGCGTGGGGAAGAAACCCACTTCAAATTCGGGCAGGTCGGCGAAGTCGTTCATGACCCAGGTGCCGCCGATATTCATCGCGACATCCCCGTTGATGAAGAGATTGTTGGCGTCCACGAAGCCGGTCGAAAGCATGTTGGGATCGAGATAACCAGCCTGCGCCCACTCCAGCGTCTTTTCGGTCGCGGCCAGGAATTCGGGCGTATCGAGGCGATATGCGGGATCGTTTTCTTCGATGCCGGTGATGACCTCAATGGGCATGGCGGTATGGACGAGCTGCAGCCAGACATGGGCAAGGGGCCAGGAATCGCGTCCGCCCACCGAGACCGGCGTGATGCCCGCGTCCAGAACCGCTTGCATGATGGCTTCGAAGTCTTCCAGCGAACCCGGCAATTCCAGCCCGAGATCGGCGAAGATCTCCTTGTTGTAGAAGACGCCGATCGTGACGTTTTCGAAGGGTATCCCGTAGATCTGATCGGGCGTCAAACCGTTGGTGAGGCGTATATCGCTCATCGCATAGCGATCCAGCCAGCCATTCTCCCCCGCCAATTCCGTCAGTTCGACCGCATGGCCCGCCAGCGCGTAGCGGCCGAGCGCCTGCAAGCCCCAGGGCACATAGGCGACATCGGGCCCTTCGCCGCCGTCAAGCGCCAGGGGCATGACGCGCAGGAAGTCGTCAAAGCCATAAGAGGTGATTTCTACGGCGACGCCCGGGCGCTCCGCCGCGAATTCATCGGCAACTTGCTGGAACAGCTCAACGGTGGCCGGCGCATCGCCCTCGAACCAGAAGGTCAAAGTGACGTCGTCCTGGGCTGTGAGCGGCGCAGCCATCAAAAGCAGCGCAAGCAGCCCCAATAGAACGAACTTAAACTTATTATTGGCTTTCATTTCTTGATTCTCCTTAAATGTCAAAGACGCAATTCAAAGGACGATTTAGCTTTGTTCATGGCGCCTCCTTCAATCTGAACTTAGCTGAACCTAATCTGAACCGCCAAACAGGCGATACATGCAGCGCTGGGCGATATGATGGACAGGCACGGTCGGGAACTGCCTGCTCAATGTTTCCGCCAGGCGCTGCAGGCCAATCTCCTCGCTGACCATGTGATTGACCACGATGATGGGGATATCCATATCAATGGCGAAAGCGCCGTCGCGCCAGTAATCCATGCCGTCGTCGGTGCAAATCGCCAGATCAATCGCGAAGCGCTTGACACATTCCAGGTAGGGTGTGATCGCGCCGGTCCCAATACTGACTCGGCGGATGATTTTTTCTTCCGAGCCGATCAGCTGTACGCCAGGTTGACCGTAGGCGGCAGTACAGCGAGCGACATGCCTGGCCAGATCGCCCGCCCTGCGGCCCCCTGCGTCATAAACGCGGATGTAGGTGTCGCCGTCAATTGCCTTTCCCAATGCCAATAGCTGACCCCATGAATCCGGAATGCCTATGTCCTTTATTTGGTCCCAAAGGTCATGGCAGCGAATAATAGCCAGGCCGCTCTCCTCTATAAAGCGCTTTTTCGCTCTCACGGATGCCAGGCGCAAGATGTCTTGGTCATTGTCCCAGTGGCTGTAATAGGTGGGTTCGTGCGTGATGAAGACATTGCAGCCCAGGTCCAGAGCGCGCTGCAGCGCCCAGGTATAGCTCATCCAGCCGACGGCGATGCCGCGCGCTACGACTTGTGGATCCCCCGCTTTGAATGTGTCCACCGTGTCGGTCGGGTATTCCCAATGGCGGGCCAGCGACTGCAAATAATCCTGAACATCCTGCGCTTTCATAAGTTCAACCTAATGCGGAATCCCAAATTGGTGCATGCGGCGGTGGAGCGCTTCAGCCGCCTCGTGAAACGGCGCTTCAAGATATGCGATATGGTCGGAAAGACCGTGGTGGTAGGTGGTCTCTTCCTCCCGGTGCTGCGGGCTGCGATGCCTGATATAGGACAATCCGCCATCGATCAGTGTCAGCATGTATTGTGCGGAAGCGCTGTCGAAGACGGCATATTGATCCTGACAGGTGACATAGATCGGTGAGGTATGCGCCATGATGCCCCGTTTGCGATGGTCGTAATGCGGGCGCGCTGTATAGCCAGGACCGGCGCAACGAGCCGCCAGCCAGATGTCTCGCTCTAGCTTAAGCCGGGTGTGGAGCCGCAGTTCGCGGGCGCCTTTCTCAGCGGTCGTTTCAGCGACAATGTTGCCCGCGCCGACAATCTGCAGACTGTGTATCGGAAAGACCGAACGCGCGATCGCCTCGATCTCGACCGTTCCGCCGCCGGGCGCCTTGATCTCGCTGCCGACAGGTTGTCCCTCGACTGTGAACCATAGCAGCGGACCGCCGCTCAGAAAGGTTCGCCCCCGTTTCAGCGCTTGGCGCCAAGCATCATAGGTAAATTCTTCATCTTCCGAGAGCTGTACGTAGGTTCGGTACAGGCCGACCGGCGTTTCATTAGACATTTTGTCCGTGCCGCCCACCAACGGCAATCGATATCCGCCGTTCAGATAGCGATAATACTCGAGGTGCTCGAAACTCAGGAAATCCAGCATTTCCACCGCGTCCGCGCGCCCAGTCGCGACTAGCGCAGCCGACTCGGCATTTGGCGTCGGCAAATGAGGCAGAATGACGGTCGCGCCTTGTGAGCGGGCGGCGTCCGCCCAGTGGCTCATGGTGATATCCAAGCCACCGCCAAGTTCCGCTTCGCCTGGCCCGCCGGTAGCCCAAGGCATTACCGGGCTCTTCAAACCCAGCAAACTCAGATGCCCCAGCATGTGCTGTCGATTCTCTTGCGACACATAGACAATGGTGTCTTTGTCTTGGGATAGAAATGGCCGGCCGGTGAACTCTTCCGTATTGGTGAAGAGATGCCCCCACTGGCTTTGCAGCAAGTTGACAACGTTCAGGTCTTCAGCCTGCGCTTCGGTCATCGACCCTTGCGCTGATAAGAAATGCACATGGGTGTCGCCACTGAAAAAGCCTTGAGCCTTCATGTCAATCCAGCGCTTGAGCTCCAGCTTTAATTCCCGCTGCCCCGGTTCGATATCGACCCATGTTCGAATCGGTTCGTATTCATAACCCCGGGCAACATCGACGAGTACTTTTCCCCGTGGCAGCCAGCCCTGGCAGGTCCCATCAATATAGGCATAGGCGATTTGCCCGAGCGTCACGTCGCCGCCGATATCCACATTCCAGGTCGGCTCGTTGGAATATACCGGCGCATGATGACCGTGTGGCGCATAGGGAAGGCCTTCGGGGGAATGGAAAGCAACGCGACAGGGAATCGCCTCGCCCGTATCGGCATCGACAACTGTGACATGCACCCAGTTTTTGCCGCTGTCGACGACCTCCAATCGAAGCGACTCTGTCTCGACAGCGCCCGACCCTTCGAGATCGCCCCATTTGGCCGCGCCCAGGACCGCATTGTCATGCTTTACCGTTACCGTTGCCGAGGGAATCGCGGCAATATGAGTATAGGCGGGGCTATTGCTGTCATTGGCCGGCGCGCCATAGCCCTTCATGTCGGGAACGAGTTGATCCAGCGGCGTCTTCGGTAAAGGATACGCATAAGTCGCGAAGCCGCGGTCGACCTCGACATCCATAGCGAATGGCTGTTTGGCTATGCCATCGTCTTTCACCGTGATCTTGACCGGAACGCCCGTGCTGCGGACCAAGGGCTCTTCATCAAGGTGTCCCAAGGTAATGCCAGCCAGCACAAACTTGCGCCCGTTCGGCACGATTTCAATCGATGCAATTGCCCGATCTGGATGCGGATTGCGCCAAGCCCACAGATAGTAACCGAGCGGAACGCCTTTGGTCACTTCCGTCTGGCGGAATCCGGCCTGGTCCCAAGCGCCTTGATAACGATCCTCGAGATAATCTTTTCGATCGGGAACGCTGAGAAAAGGAAACTGTCCCCAGGGCAGCGGGATATTGCCGATCTCAAAACGTTCGCGGATCGGCGCCACAATGCATTTCCCGTCGAAAAAGCGGAAATCATAGGTCGCGATGACTTCGCCAAGCGGGGCGCCGCGCCACAGCTCGGTTTCCAGCAAGGCATGGGCGAAGATCACATAGCGCGCCTTACGCTTTACTTGAATATCCACCGGCGATGAGTAGAGATCGCCGCCGCGACCGAAACCCAGGAAGCACTTCAGCCCAGTCGCCTGCTTATCCCCAATGAGGAAGGGCAGCCCGTGAAAGCTCTGCGCGCCAATGGGCGGGGAATCGGGCAGCGGCTGCAAATAGGTCCCATCAGCTTGTAGATTGTCTTCACTGTAAAGCTCAATCCCAGCGTTAGCTTTCGCTGAAAGAACAAGGGGTTCGTATTCCACAGATCAACCCAAAAAACTTACTTAATATCATTTAAGCGGCGGGGATTAGATCACCGCCTGAATAGTCTCGACTGGCTTGTGAACTTGCGATCAAGCTCCGTTGACCAGGCCGTTCACAAAAGGATCAGGCAGATCGACGAGCATTCGGATGAGAAACCTCGCTTGCGCATGCTCAACGTGAACACATACTAGAATTCTATACGATAGATTGTACCTCACTGGTATCCGTCATGGTAGCTTTGCAAAGCGCGCTAGAGTCGGAGTTGCGATAATCCTTTGGCTTGGGCAAGCGTCAGATAATCCGATCGAGTCTCGGTAATGGTCAAGCCGCCCATGCTGATGAGCCAGCCGCCGGCGCTCGCCAGCACAATCGACATCACAGACGAAGCGCCAAGCGAGCGCGCCCCTCCAAGGCTTGTCCGCTACTGACGCGAGCCACTGCCGTATTCTACCCCATTCCCCCAACCCCCTTGCCCCAGCGAGCTAGGGAAGGGGTGCGAACTCCTTGCATAGCGTCGCTCACAATGCCAATTTGCCTAATATTACACATCCCCCCGTAGAGTCACCCTTCCCCAGTTGACTGGGATACATCCCCCGTGAGGCGGGGGACCGAGGGGGCGCTGGCCGGGGATGGGGTAAAACCTGTGAAGCTGTCCAGATTTCAGTAGCGGACAAGCCTTCCAGAGGGGAACCAGCCAGGGCGATGAGGAGAGCCGGTCGCTTGGCCGAAGCCTTAATTGCCTGAATAGTCCGGGGGGCGTCTTTCGCTAAATGAGGCCAAGCCTTCTTGCGCATCTTGACTGTGGGCGGCAAGCGCGCCGGCAAGCGCTTCCAGTGTAGAACCCGCCGCCCCTTGCAGCGCGCCATTGATGGCTTGCTTGGCAAATTGCACGGCTAAGGGCGCGTTCGCCGCAATCTGCCGCGCTAGTTCATCGGCGCGACTGTCCAATTGATCGGGCGGCAAGACTTCGTTGACCAGCCCCCAATGTTCCGCTGTTGTCGCCGAAATACGTTGGGCGGAGAAAATCATTTGTTTCGCGCGTCCGGCCCCTATCAAGGCGGGCAAGCGATCTGTGCCGCCCCAGCCCGGCACCGTCGCAATTGACGCTTCGGGAAAGCCGAGTTCTATCGCATCGGCTGCCAGACGAATATCGGCGGCCAAGGCAAGTTCTAAACCGCCGCCCAATGTGAAGCCATTAAGAACAGCGATCACCGGTTGGCGGAGCGCCGCAATACGATCAAACAAGCGATGGCCGTCGCGTATCCAGCGTCGCCACATATCGAGCGGGGCAAGCGATGTCCAGGCGTGGATATCGGCGCCGACGCAGAAGGCGCGTTCTCCGCTGGCGCGGAGGACAAGCACGCGCGCCTCAACGCTCTGGTCGACCTGCTCGACAATCTCAGCCAAGCGGTCGAGCATGTCGCGGTCAATAGCATTGAGCTTCTCGGGACGATTCAGCTGAATCCCTGCGATATGCCCTTGGACGGAGAAATTTATCTTGCTCATGGCATGCTCGGTTTCTTCCGAAGCTTCAGTTGCATCGGCGCCGGCGAAAACAGTTGCGCATCCATCACCGTAAGATTTGGGCTGACATGCAAGTCTATATCCGCTTGACAAAGCACATCTTCTTCCAGGCTTATGCCCGGCGCAATTTCTGCCACGGTCAAGCCCTGCGGCTCCAAACTGATGACGCAGCGCTCGGTGATGTAAGTCACCTTCTGTCCCGTTTCACGAGCGCGGGCGCCGCTGAAGCTGACTTCTTCTATATTGGGAACAAATTTCTTGAAGCGTCCTTCTTGCAGTATCCGAAGCTGCCCGTCGTCGACCGCGATTTTGAGGCCGCCGGCGGTGAACATGCTGCTGAACACAATATGTTTTGCCCCCGATGTTATATCGATGAAGCCGCCGATGCCCGCGGTAACGTGGGGTTTGGACGCGAGCCGGGAGACATTAACGCTGCCCGCCGCGTCCACTTCCATAAATGACAGCAATGTGCGATCAAAACCGGCGCCTTGGAAGTAGGTGAATTGATCTGGCGAGGCGATTATGGCTTCGAGGTTGGAGGCGCAGCCAAACTGAAAATCCTGCAAGGGCAGCCCCCCGACCGCGCCCTGTTCGATTACCCATGTGACTGAACCATGCAGCCCTTCTTCCAGCAGAACATAAGGAACGAGCGCGGAAATACCAAAGCCGAGGTTAACTGTTTCTCCCTCCTTCAGTGTCATGGCAGCGCGTCTGGCGATGACCTTGGAGACGCCCCATTCCACTTGAGGGAAACTGGTCATGGGGCGCGGCAGCTCACCGCTGATCGCGGGTTCATACTGGGTTTGCGTGGTCTGCAATTGTTCCGGATCGAGAACGATGCAATCTACCAGCGTACTGGGCACGCGAATGGACTGCGGCGGTAAACTGCCCAAGGGCGCGATGCGCTTGACCTGCGCAATGACGATGCCGCCGTTGTTGTGCGCGGCTAAAGCCTGGTCCAAGACTCCTAGATAGGCGCCTTCATGCTCCATCGACAAGTTGCCGGTTTCGTCGGCGGTTGTCCCCCGAATGATGGCGACATCGACAGGAATTGACTTGTAGAAGAGCCATTCGTCGCCCGCGAACTCAACCCGTGTAACGATGTCTTCGCCGGTAATACGATTCATTTTCCCGCCACGATGCGCGGGATCAACGACTGTGTCCCAACCGATCTTCGTCAGGATACCAGGGCGTTTTGCGGCGGCTTCTCGGTGCATATGGAAAATAATGCCGCTGGGCAAGTTATAGGCTTCGACCTCATTGTTGTGGATCATTTGCCAGATACGCGGCGACTCCCGCGAAGACGGTCCGCTGGGATATGAACCGGCAATGACGCGCTTGAGCAAGCCCTTCTTGGCGATGTGATCGATGCCATTGATGCCATACATATCTCCGGCCGCGATTGGATGGATGGTCGTGATGTTGCGCGGGGCGCCTGTTTTGTCGAAGCGCTGGCCTATGGCTTTCAGGGTTGCGTCCGGGCAGCCTAAGCCGCTTGATGAACTGATTGAAACGGTGGCATGATCCGGGATCATTGCAGCGGCAGCCGCGAGTGAGGCGAGTTTCTTCTTTGGCATTCAGCCGTCCTAGTTACGTAAAACTTCGAGGTTGTCGAATCAGCCCAATGTACCAGAAACATAATAGGTGAAAGCATCGCGGCTGTCAAAAGGATGAACGGATAAGTTGGCCGCAGCGGCGCCCTATCCGTCATCGGCAATCAGCAGTTGTAACCGAGGGACTCTGCGGCGGCTGGACGCGCCCGCGTGATGTATTCTGAACTATAATCGATTCATGCCAGTTGAAAAGGCAGCCTGGCTCCATATCTTTGCTTGCCAAATACGAGCCTGGCTTGCCGCGGCCCCAAAAATTACGGAGGTAATGTGATTCAAAACAAGCGGAGTCTGAGCGAGCGTATCCACAGCGCCTTTGCTTTTGCGGGGGAGCAACTGCGAAACTTGTTGTCCGCCCATCCCGATTACTTCCCCATATATACGCGGAATGGCAAGTGGAAGCATGGCGGCGAAGCCTGGATCAACTGGTGTGAAGGCTTTCTGGGCGGGCAATTGTGGCTGATGTACGCCTACACAAAGGAATCATGGTGGCGAGATCAAGCCATACATTATTCGCGCCTGATTGAACATCGCAAGACGGACAAGACGGTCCATGATCTGGGATTTCTGTTTTGGTCGACCTGGAAACGTTGGCACGATCATGCGCCGGAACCCTTCATCAACGATGTCATCGTTGAGGCTGGGCGCACGGCCGGCTCGCGTTTTCGTGAAAGGGGGGAGTATCTGCCCTCCTTTGTATCTGGCGAGAGTCTCTTTATCGACATCATGATGAATGTGGGCATCATTTTCTACGCTGCCCGGCAGAGCGGCGATGCGACCCTATGGGAAAACGCGGCCAGGCACTGTCATACGACGCGCCGCTATTTGATTCGCGGCGATGGCAGCAGCGCGCACGAAGGCCTCTTTGATGCGGAAACAGGCGAGTTCATTCGCCAGGCGACCCATCAAGGCTGGCGGGACGATTCGTCCTGGGCGCGCGGCTTGACCTGGGCGATCTACGGTTTCGGCACCGTCTTTCGCTTTACCGGCGACAGCCGCTTCCTGAAGACGGCGGAAGACTGCGCTGCCTTTTACATCGAACGCAGCCCCGACCACGGGGTGCCGCCGAACGATTGGTCGGAGCCGGACCCTGCTTGCCCCTACGAAAGTTCAGCCGCGGCGATCGCCGCCAGCGCTTTCTTGCAGTTAGCCGACTTGAGCGCCGACTCGATTCGCGCGCGCATGTATCGGGCTTATGCGCTCACGATTCTGGATACGCTCTTGCAGCCAGGCTTTCTCGCAATCGACACACCGAATTGGGAAGGCATCTTGAAGCGTGGGATCTATCATCAGGACAAAGGCTTGGGCGTCAATGAGAGTGTCATGTGGGGCGAGTATTTCTTCCTGGAAGCGCTGCTTGACGCGCTGCATGGCTTGAGTGACGAGAAACCATCCGTATCGGCGCGGCCAGCCTGCTAGAGCCTTGCCTCAGCCCTCATCGCGGCTTATCACTTGCACGGCCGTCGCGCCGTCGGCGCGCGGCTCGGCTTGCAGCCCTAGCGCGTCAATGGTGACATGCCCTTTATCCCAGACCACCATGCCAGCTTCCAAACTTTCCAAGTGGACTTGGTTTTCCGCAATGTCCAGCGTCAAGGCCGAGGCTTCCGGACCATGATAGGCGCCAACCCACAGGTCAGCCTCGGGGATGCCAGCCAGCCACGCGGCTGACTTGCCGCAAGACAAGCGCGCGTCCCCCAGTTCAATCAGTCCCGCGCGACTCTCCAGGGCGACGGGGGAGGCCAGCATCGGGCAGCCAAGATCCCCCCGTTGGTCCCAGCGCCGCTCTATCCGCCAGCGCATAAGATCGACGTCAATGCCCAGCGCGAGATCGTCCCGGCTATAAGCCAGGCTCCATTGTCGCGGGCTGACGCCGTCAAATGTGCGGGCGTCCTCCAGCTCTTCGTTGAGTTGCCCGGCGGCGAAGGCTTCGTGCAGGTCTTTGGCGCTGCGGCATTGACTCTTTGACGCGACTTCAACGAAGAAACCGTTGTGGGCGTAGCCCTGGAAAAAACGCGCCGGGATTTGCCAATTCCCAAAAGGTTTTGTCAGGTCCGCGATAGTTGTAGATCTCAAGCGCCAGACAGCCGTTTCGTTGCGCAATGATGACGGGCGCTTCCACACCGAGCTTCGCGCGCGCAAGCGGACGAACCAGGATATAGACATCGCCGCATCCCACCCGATTGCTGAGCCTTCCCGAACGGTTGCTGGAAGGTCGCCGAGGCTTAAACCGTCGATCCAGATCTCATCGACGTCTTCCGCGCTGCTCCAGATCAAGGCGGCTTTGGCGCTGGAACAGCGGGACCAGGCATCCAATTCGCGAGAAGTATACAAGCCGAAAGCACGCGGACCCGCGAGTACGCCGCGAAAACTGCCCTCATCGCGGAAGACCTGATCATTGGATCGCGAAGGCGTGGTTCGGTAATCGCCCAGCCACTTGTCATTGATCAAATAGCGGGAGAAAACCACGCCCGGTCCGGGCTTGTTCTGTCTCGTGTACTGGATCGAGAAGACGTTCGATTGATTGCTGATGAAGCGGTTCGATTGCGTCGCCAGCTCTTGCGTCGCCAGGCCGATGCTGAATTCAGCATCCAGGTAACTGCTGATAACGACGCCGGCGCCGGCATCGGAAGTTTCGCGCGCTTGCAGCGGGATGGGGCGGCGCTTCCGCACTGTCTCGAGCCAGGCTGGCAGTACCCCTTCTTCAATCTTTTGGGCGAACGCGGAAGCCTCGGCAGCCGTCGCGCAGACCAAGGACGGATAATAGGCGCGGCAATGCGGCGGCGCGAGGCGACCCGTTTCGGGATGCAGACGCAGGGCGACGCTTAATCCGATCCGCGAGATGATCAGCCGCGCCAGCAGGCTGGCTTGAGCCTGGTCCGAAAACGCGACTATCTTGTGCAGCGCTTCGATACATACGAATGAGTAGGTCGGGCTGTTGTACTCATGCGGGATGCCGCTTTCATCAATGACGCTCAGCCACTTTCGAAGTTTCGCTATGCCGCGCCGGGTGTATTCCGACAGGTTCAAGAGCTGGCCGCCCAGTATGGAGTTGGCAACATCCTGCGCGACGATGTTTGAATAGACGGGGGAAACGTCGATCCGGCGGATTTCGTCCAAGCCCAGGCGGATGCGCGTCCGCGCCCGTTCAACGAGGTCGCTCGACAAGCAATCCGATCGACTCAGCAATAGCGGAATCAAGCGAATGAGCACAAATTGTACGGCATTCAAGTCCTCAACCGCTTCGTCTTCATGCTCCCATTTGAAGTTGCCGTAATGGGGCGAGCGCGTATCGGTATCCTGGCAATCCAGGACGGCATTGATTACCGCTTCCGCACGTTCAATCTCGGCTGGCGAACCGCTCTCAACCAAGGCGACGGCATACTCGGCGGACATCCATGCACTGTGAAAGACGCCGTTATCGATGGTATTGGCGACCAGATGAACATCCGGGTCGTAGACGAGCGGAGCGACATCGCTGGCTCGCGGGAAAATGTCGACAGGTTCCAGCATCATTTGCATGCCTTTCGCGTAAAATGGGCGGGCTTATCTCTTCATCGCCTGGCCGATCGCTTCGAAACCGCGCAGGTCGAGCTCCTCAGCAAAATGGCAAGCCACCCAGCGATCTTTTTCTATTTCACGGACCGCCGGTTCTTCATGTCGACAACGGTCCTCGGCATAAGGACAGCGCGGCTGAAAATAGCATCCGCTGGGAGGATTACTCGGGTCGGCGACTTCGCCCTCCAGGCGGATGCGAACGCCCTTGTTCCGCAGGCGCGGATCCGGCTTTGGGACCGCCGACAGCAGCGCTTCGGTGTAGGGATGCAGGGGATTCGCGAAAAGGTCTTCGGTAGCTGCCAACTCAACGATCTGCAGTATCGACAGTCGCGGATTCAACGAAGAAAACGGGTCCTGAAAGATCATGCGAATCTCGCGGCGGAATGGTCTTAGATCGCGGTTGTTCAATTCGGCTAAATCAATACGATCTTGCTCTTCCGCCTTGTACAGAATCTGGCCCGATGTCGGTTCGTAAACGCGCGCAATGCAACGGCCCGTTGTCGTCTTGCCACAGCCGGATTCCCCTACCAGGCTCAGGGTTTCCCCCTGGCGGATATGGAAGCTGACATCATTGACCGCTTTGACGAAACCGACCGTCCGACGAAAGGCTCCCCGCCGAATCGGAAACTGCATGTGGAGATTGCGAACCTCCAATAAGGGTTCGATGCCGCTGTCTGCCGGCATGATTTCAAATTCGCCCTTCAACTGAGCCTGTCCTCCTTGGGCGGTGCTTCGTCCGCGGCGGAATAAAGCAGGCAGCGAACGCTATGGCACCGGCTGAGTTTATGGCGGGACGGGTCTATGCTGTCGTAGCGTTCAGCGATGAAATCGTCACAGCGCGGATGAAAGGGGCAGCCACCCGGACGGGTAAATGGATGCGGAACCGTCCCCTTAATGGAGTACAGCCTTCTAGTCTGCCGACTGTCGTAGCGGGGGATTGACTGCAGCAGCGCGCGCGTATAAGGATGCTTGGCCTCATGGAAGATGGCATCAACATCGCCGCTTTCAACATCCCGCCCGAGGTACATGACCACAACTTCGTCGGCGATTTCGGCCACCACCCCAAGGTCATGCGTGATGAAAAGCACGGACATGCCGCTGTCCTGCTGCAGATCGCGAATAAGGTCAAGTATATTCGCCTGGGTCGTGACGTCCAAAGCGGTAGTCGGTTCATCGGCAATCAGCAGTTGCGGCTCGCAAGCCAGCGCAATGGCAATCATGGCGCGCTGCCGCATGCCGCCCGAAAGCTCAAAGGAATAAGCCTCGAGTTGTTCGCTTGGCCGCGGGATGCCAACCAGGTCAAGCATAGACACCGCTCGCTTGCGGGCTTCCTGTCTGCTGACCGGCAGGTGCAGCAGGATCGCTTCCATGATTTGACTGCCGATGGTATGCACCGGGCTCAGGGAAGACATGGGCTCTTGGAAGATCATGCTGATCTCGCCGCCGCGAATCTTGCGAATCTCGCGTCCTTTTGGGTTCATCCTCGCCAGGTCAATCGCGCCGCCGCCTCGCTGCTGGAAGTTGATCTCTCCCGAGACGATCTCGCCCGGACTGGGCACGATCCGGAGAATTGAGCGCGCGGTAACCGATTTCCCGCAGCCTGATTCCCTGACCACACACAGGGTTTCTCCGCGCTTCAGGGACAGGTTGACCCCATCAACGGCTTTCACAGCCATTCAAGAGGTCTTGAGCAGCGCAAACCCGCCGACAGCGGTGCTGTGCTATAACGACGTGGTGGCTTTTGGCGTGATGTTAGGGTTGCGCCGCTGCAATTTGGAGCCAGGGCGTGATGTAGCCGTGGTGGGATTTGATGACGTTAACGAAGCCTCGCTTTGGAATCCACCGCTCAGCAGCGTATCCGCAACGCCTACCCAAATGGGACTGCATGCCGCGAGACTGCTGCTGAAGCGCATTGAGCAGCCGGATCTGCCGACCCGGCAGGTTATTCTTCCGTCAACCCTTACAATTCGGGCATCATCAAAATTCAGCTACAAAGCCCCGAGTAAGACAATGTCATTGCCTGTAAAGCCGGTTCGCAGGGAATGATGATTGATGAGTGGATTGGCGATCCGAAAGCAGCCGCGGGATTATCTCGACCAGGTTCCCCGAGAAGGCGCCCTCAGCAGCGCCCACGCCAGTAGAGCATCGCGCATTTTCAGCGGACAGGTCTAGTCACTTAGTCATCATATTTCTACCCTTGCGGCAGCGTGTTGCTTTCGATCGCCAACTGCAGTTCTATATGGTTCCGCGCGTATGCTTCAAGAGATTTGCCAGCTGTGACGGCTTCCCACCCCTGCCGCAGGCTGGCCGCGCCTCCTTTTGGACCCATTGGATGCGCAAACACAGCGCGTCCGGGGACAATACCGAAATCAATAGTTTTCAACCGCTCATACAACAGGGCTGTGGACGCCGCCCACTGGCTCCCTGCTGGGACAGGAAGGGCTGTCTTGATCTGTCCCCAGGGCTTCAAGCATTCCCGCACGCTCTGGAGCACCTCATCATCCGGGGTCTTCATCCGAGCGCCAAATCCCGGGAAAATGACCACATCAAACCCGGCCAATCGCTGCAGTTTAGTCATCACCTTCGCGTGTACGCCAAAATATGATATATGCGTAAGCGGCGCTATGAAATCGAAATGCGCTACCAAGGGCGCTTGGCTATGCTTTCTTAACATTCTGACAGCGCTTAATCCGGTTGTCATGCCATTGACCATCAGAGCATTCGCCCCTCGTTCAACAGCGATATCGTGCAAGTGAATCAATTGATCCACTTCATCCGTGATATTTGCCAGGTAGATCTTTTTTTCACCGGTGATTTCTTCAGCCTTTAATCGCGCCTTTCCTGCTTTTTCCGCTCTTTCCCGCAACGGCGACCAGGCAACATCACTTAACATCTCGTCGTCTTTGGCGATATCCAAGCCGCCTAACCAGCTCTGAAAAGCTAGTTCAGCAAAGTCTTCGGGGGATAGCCCGATGTTGGGTTTGACCACGCCAAAGAAGATCGGGCGGTCATAAACCTCCAACATGTCGCGCAAGCCCTGAATACCAAATTTGGGACCTTCAAACTGTCCTAAGAAACTTTCCGGGAACTCGATATCGATCAGCTTGATCGCGGCGATGCCGGGGGAGTAAAAGGCGCCTTCACCTAGAGCCGCCGTCAAGATATTGGGGAGTTTGGGACCGAAGTTGCCATGCGGATGAGCGATTGTGACTCGACACTGGTATGTTTTTGCCCTCTCAACTGATGGAAGAGGATAACTTGGCTGGTCTAGTACGCCAGTGACCTGCAAATCAATCACTTTAGCCCCAAACCGCTCACGCAGATCTTCATCAAACCCGACCCGCTTCCATTGCGCGGTGGACTGTTCCTGACAGAGGCGCGCCGCCGCTTCCTCCGGGGGGACAACGGACTCGAAGTAATAGTCAAGGACCAGGTAGTCTTCCATATCCAGACTTGTGCGATCCGCAAAGAAACCCGCGTCTCTATGAGCTGCGTGTTCGTTTCCAATCTCTCCCTTGTCATCACGGTCACTGAATGGGACGTCCGTTGCGACGGCGGGCGCTGCCTCATGCGCCTGGTACTTGGCGTCAATCTCGACCATCCGCTGGACTTTAGGACCGGAGCGACTGCTCGAATCAAACTCCGAGTCCATCCAGACTTTGATGATGACCTTGGCTAATTCCGGGCCGATCACGCGCGAGCCCATCGTTAAGACCTGAGCGTTGTTGCTCTTGCGAGCGCGCTCGGCGGAGTAGGTGTCATGGCAAGTGGCCGCCCGGATGCCGGGGACTTTGGAGGCTGTCATTGCCATGCCCAAGCCCGTCCCACACATGAGGATGCCGCGGTCAAAGCCTTCTTCAGCCACAGCCCGCGCCACCCGTTCTGCCACATCCGGGTAGTATTCCGGGTCATCGACATCGGGCACGCCAAAATCTTTGACCTCGATGTCGGAATACGCTTCCTTCAGCAATTCAGTTACCACCCTTTTAAGGGGAAAACCGGCGTTATCGCAACCAATGGCAACTTTCATGATGATTCTCCTCACGATTCAGATAGTAGCGGTCGTTCCGGTGTGAAACGGACAGGGCAACTGGTCAAAACTCAATGGTCGAACCATCAAAACTTGACATCAGCTCCATAATCGGTTACGTTACTGCACATAAGAGCATGGTATACACACAAGTGCAAAAGCAGCAAGCCCTTGCCTATAGTGTACCGCGACAAGACATAAATGGAATTCGACTTTGGCTTGCGCGGGATAGGCAGTTTATGAGCGCATCTTTATCTGAGCTCGAGTTATAAGGCAGGCTTGGAATGAAATCATGCCTGAATGG
Organism: Chloroflexota bacterium; assembly: GCA_028873975.1. Taxonomy (GTDB): domain Bacteria; phylum Chloroflexota; class Anaerolineae; order Aggregatilineales; family Phototrophicaceae; genus UBA6055. The sequence goes on along the minus strand of JAPPMO010000015.1, from coordinate 5,338 downwards.
GGCGACGACCATGCCCTATACTTTGGAACAGGACATCGCCGCAGCTGCTCAGGCTGGCTTCGAGGGTCTGGAAATCTGGTGGGACAAGCTGCTTGTCTATCTCGATAAGCATTCGACCAGCGATCTGAAACGACTGTTGATGGAAAATGGTCTGGTTCCAGTGAGCATCTGCCCACTAAGAATTTGGCCCTTCCGCGACAGTGAGCCAGCGCGCCAGGAATTTCGCGAAGCGCTTCAACTTGCCCCTCATATTGGCTGCAATTTGCTCGCTGTTTGCCCCGATTTCCAGCCAGCCCGTCTCACGCGCGGGGAGGCGCTCGCTGTCCACGCGCAGGAATTGGCTGACATGGCTCGGCAGGCAGCCGAGAATGGGATCCGCTTGACTATCGAGCCGATCGGCGGCCATACGCTTGTCCCCGGACCAACTGAAGCCTTGCAGTTGATCGAGATGGCAGGCGCGCCCCCCAATGTCGGCATACTGATGGACACCTTCCACTACTTCCGGTCTGGGGTCTCCGATCAAGAGATACGAGCCATTCCCTTGGACAAGTTGGATATCATCCACGTCAATGACTGTGAGGATGGCGCGCTCAATGAGCTGACGGATGCGCACCGTCTTTACCCGACGCTTGGCGTAATACCTGCCCGGCAGCTGTCCTTACTCAAGGGCAAGGGCTACGATGGTTACCTCTCCGTGGAGATTTTTAGGCCAGAATACTGGGAAGAGCCTATTGAAGAGATTACGGGCAAAGCCTATTCGACGCTTGGCGAACTGATAGCATGCCTTTAGCGCGGCAATCGCTGAAAACGTGAAATTCGCAAGTCGAGACGCAGTTTTACAATCATCTGAAGAATGGAGGCGAAAAAATGTATCTGAGTGCGACAACTTGGACGTTTAGCTGGGCGCCACCCTACGACGAAGCCCTGAAGACTATCGCTGGATTGGGCTTTAAGGGCGCGGAACTGACAATTTGGAGCGAAGAATTTTTGCAAGACTACTACAGGCCAGAGACGAACAAACACTTGCGAAATCTGATAGCGGATTTGGGGCTGGTTCTATCCAGCGTCTTTTGCATCCCGGTCGGGATCGGCAGTGTGGATCCCAAACAGAGAGCCGAAGCTGTTGATCAATTCAAGCGAGTTTTGGACGCCGCAGAGCAGCTCGGCACAGACAAAATAATCGCGCTCCCCCCTAATCCATTTGACATTGATATTCCAGTGCTGCTGGGCAAGGCAACGTCACAGGAATGGAGCGTCGAATTCCCTGACGGGCTTGATTGGAAACAGAACTGGTACGACATGGTGGATGTATTGCGGCAATTTGCCGAAGCTTGCGAAGAAAGAGCGATGCGCGTCGCCTTGGAGCCGCACCCGCATCGAATGATGCATAATGCCGCCGGCATGTTAAGGATTATTGACCAAATTGACTCGGAAGCGATTGGACTTAATCTGGATCCCAGTCATCTTTTCCCAATGGGAGAGCTGCCCAACATGGTCGCCTATGAAGTTGGCGACCGCATATTTCACACCCATATTTCTGACAACGATGGCCAGACAAACGCTCATTGGCGGCCGGGCAAAGGCAAGGTGGATTGGCGGGCATTCCTCATCGCCCTCCAGAATATAGGCTACGATGGTCCGCTTTCTCTTGAGCTAGAGGATGTGCCGGGCGCCGCTGGCTATCCTGGTTTCCACCGCTCGCCGGAGTCCACTCCAGAAATCGAGCGGCAACACAAGCTAGCCAAAGACTATATGACACAGTTGTGCGATGAGTTAGGTATTGAACTCTAAGATCAGTGAACATAGCGTAAATCATCGACCAAAATACCGACTGGGACAAGTTAATGAGTTTGCCAAAGGATTCGCAGTTACTACGCAGCTGCTACTTGTTTTATCGCGAGAATATGACGATGCAGGAAATTGCGAAGCAATTGCATATCTCTCGCTTCAAAGTATCGCGTTATATCAAGGAAGCCGTTGAAAAGGGCATTGTTCAGGTTCATTTCCGCGATTCGAATATCGAACATGAGAAATTAGCCCTTCAACTTGAACAAAGTTTCCCCATCAAGCTAGCCCTTGTTGTGCCTACGCCCTATAGGTCTGATATCAGCGCGGTCAGGTTAGCAGTCGGGCAAGCCGGGGCAAGTTTATTGGCGGACATCAAACCAGAAACCTCTCTGAGCATAACTTGGGGACGAACAATTGCTCATTTGGTCGAGAATCTTCCAAGCGACCAGCTAAAGGCGCAGCGTGTTGTGGATCTCGCTGGGGGCTTCGGAGAAGTTACCGACGAAATTTCAGCGCGGGCTGTAACATTGCAGATCGCAAGGAAACTGAATGCCGAATGCTTCCAGTTGCCTGCGCCAACGATAGTTGAAAACATCGCGACGGCTCACGCATTGCTGCAAGAACCGATTATCCGCAAAACGCTAAGAATAGCGTCGGAGTCTGATATCGCCATTATGGGCGTAGGACCAACCGATGTTGACTCGCTTCTATATCGCTCAGGCTACGTGTCCGAGATTGACTTTGCGTATTTGAAAGACAGCAATGCAGTCGGTTCAATCTTTGGCAGATTCTATGATTTGAACGGCAGGGAATGCGATACGGAGTTCAGAGAACGCGCAATCGCCCTTAGTTTTGACGACTTGCGAAAGATCCCTGAGCGCATGGCGCTAACCATGGGCTCCCACAGGATTCAAGCGATCCTTGGGTTAATGTATGGCGAACTGATTACGACGCTTGTTACCGATAGCGATACCGCAACAGCGGTGCTTGAAGAACATTTTACATTACAAGCAGAGCGCTCGGGTAAAGGAACAAGGGTGACTACAGTGATTGAAGAACATGAGGAACCCAGCCTCTTGGCGCAAGGAAAGGTGTAAGCAAGCTTGGCTCATTACACAATCCGTCTCATAAACACTGGCTTTCAGGAGCTGGACAAAGCCCAATACGCCACTTTTAGAAAGGGAGCAGGCCAGATAATTGAGCATCCCGTTTTCGCTTTTCTCCTAGAGGGCGGCGGACGCAAGATTCTGGTAGACACCGGCATGAGCGATACGCAGCGGTCTGTGAAGTACCACCACGCCGGACGACAAGAACCGGGCCAGGCTATACATGAACAGCTGCAAAAGATGGGCATTGCTACTGACGAGATCGAAATGATCATCTTCACCCATCTTCACTGGGACCATTGCTACAACGTCAAGCAGTTCTCCAAAGCCAGGCTGCTGGTTAGCGCGGTTGAGTACGGTTTCGCGCTCGATCCAATCCCCCCTTACTGGACCTCGTATGAACATCCCAACTGCGGGCTCGAGCCACCCTGGCTGGATTGTGAATTCGATTTGACGGCGGGTGAAGAAGAGATCGTAGACGGCATCAGCGTCTTTCCTACGCCCGGTCATAGCCCTGGTCATCAGGCTGTCTCGGTTCAAACCGAAGCCGGAACCTATGTGCTGGCGGGCGATCTATTCTTTGTGCGCGAAAATCTCGAACCGGATGCCGAACGGGGCTGGCCCCTAAGTCCTATTGGGCGCTTCGCGAGTTTTGTCGATCTGTGGCACAGCATGGAAACCGCCATCGAACGGGCCGATCACATTCTGATGACGCATGATCCATCCCAGCTTGACGGGCAAATATTCCCTTAGTCCCGAAACAGACGCCAACAGAATCAAGGAGGTGACATATAGCCTACATGTCCAACGCAACGAAGTTTCTAGTAGTTACTCGGAGGAATGAAATGACATCCCAATTTGTACGTATCGTATTTGTATTGTTGGCAGCTGGTGTTTTCGCGCTGCCAATGGGTTCCATGCTGGCTCAAGACGAGTCGGTCACACTCATTATTGAAAGCTGGCGGGTCGACGATGCCGACGAGTGGAACGACGTGATTCTCCCGGCTTTCGAAGCCCATTATCCCAACATTGATGTCGACTTTCAGCCAACCATCAACACCGAATATAGCGCCACCTTGGGTACCAAGATTGAGGCTGGTACGGCGGGCGACTTGATTATGGTCGAACCCTTTGACTATCGCCTCGAAATGTACCTGAATGGCGACCTGGCTAATCTGGACGACCTTGAGGGCTTGGGGAATTTCAGCGATGGCGCGCTGAGCGCCTGGAGCACCGACGACGGCGAGCTTTTTGGCGTGCCGCTTGCGGCGGTCATCCACGGCTTTATGTATAACGCCGATATCTTTGCCGAACTTGGTCTGGAAGAACCCGCCACTGCGCAGGAGTTCCTTGATCTGTTGGCGGCTGTTGAACAGGACGGGCAGTATGTGCCGCTGGCGATGGGAACGGCTGACGGCTTTGTGCCCGGACTGCTGGGCTTGCAGCTGGCGGGCCAGCCCTTCTGGCGTGGCGAGGAGGGCCGTCTGGCGCTTATCGATGGCAGCGGTAAGTTCACGGATCAAGCCTATATTGATGCTTGGGACTTCCTGGCAGCTTGGGCGGACTACATGCCCGATGGCTATCAGGCTGTCTCTTACCCGGATATGCAAAACCTATTCACGCTGGGCGGCTCCGCGGTTTATCCGGCCGGGTCATGGGAAATCTCGATCTTCAACCAGTTGGTGGGGGATGATTTTGCTATCGGCGCTTTCCCGCCGCCAGTGCCCGAAGCGGGCGCGGACTGCTTCATCAATGACCATATGGACATGGGTATGGCCATGAACGCCGATACCCAGCACCCGGAAGAAGCGCAACTCTTCCTGAATTGGCTGGGCTCGGCCGAGTTTGCTGAACTGTGGAACAACGCGCTGCCCGGGTTCTTTGCCATGTCCAACCACATGGTCGAGGCCTCCGACCCGATGGTGCAAGTCTACGCGGGCTGGCGGCAGCACTGTGGTTCGTCGCCGCGCAACGCCTATGCCATCATCTCGCGGGGGGAACCCAACACCGATAGCGAACTGATTCGCGTGACGCAACTCGTCATGAATGGCGAGATGACACCTGAAGAGGCCGGTGAAACTGTCCAGGCTGGCTTGGCATCATGGTACGAGCCACAAATGGGAGAGTAGCCTAAGCATCCGATATGGGTTTGCGACGGCGAGTAGCTGTATAGACCCAAATTTCTGCGGCATATCCGAAATGACGGGGCGGCTCGTTGAGTCGCCCTCAGTAAGCGCAAGCAAGTCATGCGAATCCCGGAAAAAGGGACAATTTGTAGGGGCGAACCTTGGGAGCCTGTTGAAAAAGCACTAAAACCCCCCACCCCAAACCCCTCCCCCATAAAGAGCTGAGGAGCGGACATGTTTGAAAATCACGCATTTCTTAAGGCCAACCCCACCCCCGGCCCCCTCCCCGAAGCATCGGAGAGGGGGAGCGCTCCATTA
>JAPPMO010000062.1 GCA_028873975.1 Chloroflexota bacterium | reverse complement strand
GTCCTTTTGCTCATTGGAAACAGTGCCATTATAATCCAGGACTATACAGGTAGGGCATAGTTTCTGCCAAGGACACACGGGGATCGCGCACCGCAATAGAAATCTACATAGAAATGACAAAATATGCAAGTTTTTCGCACACTGTCATGGAGGGGTTGTGAAAGTAGGACACAGAGAGCACAGAGTTTCTAGGCTTCTGATAGATTTCCCTCTAATTCCGTCACCTGAATGCAACAAGGGCGCAAGCAAAATTTCATCTGCGGCTCAAAAGCAAGACTGAATAATCGCAAAAACTACAATCTCGTTGCTTTTCTCGGTGTTGACGGTCAGTGTCGGCGGTCAGTGTCTACGCGACCTACGCGACCCTCGGTGCCCTCGGTGGTTAATTTTTGGCCCAGTTTTTCGCTATGCCAGTCGCCACCAGTTTGATGCGATTGCTCTGCCTAGTCTTTGCGATCGATGCCGGACATGCGATGGCCGAAATAGACCAGCACGATGCTCAAGGCATAAAGCGCGAGCAGCGGCGCCATGACAAGAAACATATTCACCGGATCAATCGTCGGCGTGATCAAAGCGGCTGCAATGGACGCGCCTATGACCGCCAACCGCCACTGACGGATCAATGTCGCAGAATTGACAAAGCCCAAGAGCGAGATCAAGAAGAAAACCAGGGGCGTTTGAAAGGCCACGCCCATCCAGAAAATCAGCGACGTGACAAAGCTCAGGTAGAGATCGGCGGTCCACTCGGGCTCGAAAATCTGCGGCTGGAAATTGTTTAGAAAGCCCAAAGCCGGCGGCAAAAGGACATACCAGGAAAAAACGGCGCCGATCAGAAACAGGGCGGTCGTTGCCGGAATGGAAGCAAGGACATAGCGCTTTTCCTTGCGCGTCAAACCGGGCAGGATGAACATCATGAACTGATAGGTGACCATGGGGATTGACAAGATGCCGCCGATCATCAAGGCAACGCGAAAATACACAATGATGGTGCCGGTGGGGTCGAGAATCGTTAGTTCGCAATTGTCAACCGTGGGAATACGGCAGAAAGGCTCGCGCAGAATATCCAGCGCGCGATCTGCGATGAAGAAGCCGACGCCGGTGCCGATGACCAGCGAGATGACCGCGCGCGTCAAGCGTTGGCGAAGCTCGTCAAGATGCTCGAAGAACCCCATCCGGAGTTCATGACCATCTTCAACTTCCTCGATTTCCAGTTCTTCCGCCATGCTTCAGACCTGTTTATGTAAACCGCGTCGCTCATGCGACGAGAAGGCTTACAATTTTGCGTGAGCGCGACAGACCTTTTCGCTGCCGCCGTGCGGCTATTCCTCAACCGCTCTCGCCGACCATGCGCCCAAGTCAACTCCCCTGCCGTTAGCGTTTGCCTCGCTTGCCTTTGCGGCGCCATCGCCACTCCAGGTACCCATATTTGGGGCAGGCGCTTCGCCGGAGGCGGCGCGCTCTTTTGGCGATTTCGCGGGACTAGTTTTAAGGGAATCGCCTGCTTTTGACGCTTTCTTCTCGGGCGCGTCGATATCCGTCCCAGGCGCTGAATCAGTCTTCTTGGGCGTTTTGTTGTTCAAGGAGTCGCTAAGCTCTTGCAAGGTGTCGACGTCCTTCTTCACTTCATCTATCGAGTCTTGAATCGGCTTGGTCATCGGTTTCATAGCTTCGCCCAGGCTGCGGTTCAGGTTTTGACGCGTCGGCGGTTCCTTGGGCAGCTTGATATCGACGCCCGCCTCGTCAAATTCCTTCTGAACCAGGTCAACCGTCTGCGACCAAATGACGCGGAATTTCGCGACGTACTGCCCCAAAACATAGGACCAATGGATCATCCGCTTTGGCCCGGCGAAGACCAGCATAATGACCAGGATTGCGATCAACTCCGCGCCGCCAACGCCAAAAATGTTCATGGTGTTTCCACCTCTTCAGCTTGAAGCCGCAACTCCACTGTTTCATCCGACGTCACGGTACCCAAGACGCCATGAACAAAGCTGTGCGAATTCTCGGCGCCAAACAACTGTGCCAGATGTACCGCCTCGTTGATGATCACGGGGACCGGGGTCACGCGCTTTTGCAGCAAATACTCATAGACGGCGATTCGCAGGATATTGCGATCGATGATGGCCACCTGGTCGATAGGCCATTCAGGCGCGTATTGCTGAATGAGCCTGTCGATATTTTCCCGATTGGCGGTCACGCCCTCCACGAAGCGGCGGATGATCTGCCGCACAGCATAGGATTCCGGTCGTTCTTGAAGATGAGCTTCCAGCACCATCGCCAGGGGATGGCAGGTCGAATCCAGTTCATAGAGAATCTGCAGACTCGCGCGGCGGGCAATTGAGCGATCGGCCGCATTCAAAGCCGGGTGAATGACTTCGGACGTGATCATGTCCTCGTCGGGATCGAAGTCGTCCAAATCGAACGGATACTCTTCCATGTTCGCAATTTTATCCAAACCGAACTCGATAATCCATGCTTTCGAACGGTGGTAGTGTAACGCACAAGGCTCCGATAATCTACGTAAGAACCTGAATCGTGATATCGCATCGGTGATTTTCCGAACCTTCACAGATGTTTCTTTGGGCCACGCGGCAAAAATCTATGATTCGACCCAATAAGGTGCTTGACAGGTCAGAATGGTTCATGATACCCTCACAGGTCGACAGTTCATACTTCAATCTGATAAGAGTTGCGCTCAGGTCGCCAGACCCGCAAATCCAAAAGGGACAAACCTTTTCCACGGAAGCGGGCAAGTCTACAATGCTGCAGAGCGTCGTAGCGAGATTCCAAATCGTGATTCTGCCGTCGCTCAATTCACAGGAGATCAAGATGCTCGCAGGGCCATTGCCTGATACCGAACACGCGCTCGTCGTCAAGAACATCACCAAGTACTTTCACTTGCCGGCGCCGCCATTTTGGAAGCGCCTGCTTGGGGCAAAATTTGAACTGCCGACATCGGATGATATGCCAACGGTCAAAACCGGGGACAAAGAACCGGTTGTCGCCGTCGATCATGTTTCCTTTGACATCAAACGAGGGGAGATTTTTGGCGTGCTCGGTCCTAATGGCTCGGGCAAATCGACTTTGATTCGTCTCATCTCAACACTCCTCAAAGCCGACAAAGGCAGCGCCGCTGTCTTCGGAATCGATATCGACGAACACGATATGGCGGTCAAACAATTGATCAGCCGGGTATCGGTAGACGCCGCGTTTTTCAAGAAACTGAGCCCTATGGAGAACCTGCTCTACGGCGCCCGGCTCTATGGCGTCACCGGTCCCGAAGCCGCTGTGAAAGCCTACGAGATCATGAGCCGCCTGGGCTTGAAGAAGTCGTCGTATGACGAGCCGATGGAAGAGATGAGCCGGGGCATGCAACAGAAAGTGGCGATCGCGCGCGCATTCCTGACATCGCCGATCCTACTATTGCTCGACGAACCGACAACCGGCCTGGACCCGCGTTCAAAGCGCGAAGTGCGCGCATTCATTGAGGAACTGCGCGATTCCCATGACGCCACCATTTTGATAACCACCCACGACATGGAAGAAGCCGATATGCTGTGCGATCGCGTCTCTGTCATTCACAACGGCAAGCTGGTCGCCACCGATACGCCGGCCAATCTCAAACGCAGCATCACGAGCAATGGGGTTCAAGCCACGCTGGAAGACGTCTTCATGGTGCTGACCGGCGAGCAGCTGGTGGACCGAGACAGCATGGAAACGCCGCTACCGAAATAGAAAGGCTCTAATGATGGGGCAGACTTTACAGCGTAGCTTCGCCACTCTGCGGCTCGAGCTCTTGCAATCTTACGCGTTTTTGGCGCGCAATTGGCACCTGACCAGGCGTTATTGGGGTTGGGAGCTGGTCTGGTTCTTTTATTCGCTGACGACTGCGCTCTCGGTCATATTCATCGCGCAGGGCGCGGAAGCCTTGACCGGTACGGCGCCGGGTTTCGATGTGCAGTACCTGACGATGTATTTGGTCATCGGGACCCTGGTTTGGCATTACTTGTCGAACATTTTCATGCTGACGAGCGAGGTGATCGCCTGGGAGCGCTGGGAAGGCACCATCGAATATACCTTGATGGCGCCTGTCAAGCGCTGGGTGCATCTCGTCGGCCAAACCGCCTATTCGCTGATTTACAGTCTGCTAACGGCATTGATCATTGGCGGGACGACGGCGCTCTTCTTTCAGTTGGATTTGTCGCGAGCAAACCTGGTTGGGGCGGCGCTAGTGATCCTGGCGGGCAGCTTGTCCCTAATCTCGATAGGCATAGTCGCAAGCATTCTGCCCTTGCTCTACCCCGAGCGCGGCGCCCAGATGACGAGCGTGGTTCAAGCGTCGTTTTTGCTGATATCGGGCGTCTATTATCCGATTACGGTTTTGCCGGAATGGATGCAATCGATTGCCGTGTTTTCTCCAATCACCTATGTGCTCGATGGCGTCCGCGCCGCGGTTCTCGATGGCAAACCGGTATCCGAGCTGACGGCTTTCATCGTCCCGCTTCTGGTATTGGGCGCGGTCCTGCTGCCTGTCGGGATACAGGCTTTCAAGATGGCGGAGGATTATGCCAAACGCAGCGGAAAGCTCAAGCGGGTTGGATAGAATCGCCGTTCTTGCGGGGAATTCGCTGATGTCGCTACTTTCCGCTGGCGCCTCGTTGTTGTTCCGGCGCTCGTACTTCGATCTGACCGTTGCGAATGGCGATGCTATACGACCTGTTCGTAATGGGTTGACCCGGGTCATGTCGAATGATCCACTCATTGAGGCGGGCGCAAAATTCCGCGCTCAGCAAGAATATCGCAGCGATAAGATTTGCCCAGAACAGCAAAACGATCGCCGTTGCGATACCGCCGTAGATGAACTGGAATCCGGCCAGGTTGTTCAGGTAATACGCGAACCCGGCCTTCGCTAATTCCCAGCCAATGGCGCCAAAGATCGCCGCTGGCATTACCGCGTCCCAATGCACAAAGCGCGCGGGAACAAAACGGAAGAGCATAGCGAATATCACCACATCAAGGCCGATCGGCAAGAACAAGCTGCCTACAGAAACCCAAAGGCTCGGTTGATCCAGCAGCAGGATCGATACCAGCCGCAATACGCCGGATGTGAGGAAGGAAACAACCACCAGAATCACTAGCGTGACGCTCATCAATACCGCCAGTACGCGCAAGCTCCAGATGCCGCGGCGTTCGGGCACGTCGAAAATCTCGTCCAGCGATGCGGTGAGATTGGAAAAGAAAGTCAGCGACGACCAGACCAGCGCGAGAATGGCGACAAATCCGAAAGACCTGGCTTGCTGCAATGAATCGTCCAAGACCTCTTGAATATAAGTGACCGTTTCGGCCGGTAGCAAACGGCTGAGTCCATTCGCGATCTGTTCCTGGGCGACAGCTGGTTCCAACAGGCCGCTCACAACCACAGCCACCAGGAGCGTCAGCGGGAATGCCGAAAAGAGAGAATAAAAGGCCAGCGCGGCCGATTGACGCGAACCGTATCGGCTGAAATTGCGCAGCGCCGTCAGCAGGACATGAGGCATTTCCTTGGTCGGCGCGCGGCGCGCAGCCCACCAGTTGCGCAGGGGAATAAACAGTCGCGACGTCAACTCGCGCATTGGGGCTCGACCTCACTCCTTGAAATCACCATATCGCGCCCTTGAAGGAACAGAGCGGGCGGTCATAAAGCCATGGCGTTCATTGCTTTGCCGCATGTCATTTACCCTTGACAGCGCCAATTCCTGATTTGACATAGGCCCGCCCAGAAATCATTTGAGTCATTCCGACGCGACAGACCAGGACCGCCGCAAAAGCTGTGAGAAGTTCGCGCCAGGCGTGATCTGCCCCAGAACGGCCGCCCCGCTGGCGCCGGTGAAGGCGGGCATGGTACCCGGTCGGCCGTGCCAGGATTCATAAGCCAATACTGCGAATACGAGCGCTTCCTTAAAATCGCTGTTCATGCCAATGTCTTCATGCGTCAATACGCGCGCTGGCGCCAACAGGTCGCGCAACATAGCCACCATTACCGGATTATGGCGTCCGCCGCCGCCAATAATCACCTCCTGAACAGGGGCGGGCGCGAATCGCCGGTAGGCTTCCGCGATATTGGTCGCGGTCAAGGCAGTCAAGGTGGCGACAATTTCAGTCTCGCTCAGACCGCGCGTTGCGGCTTGGGCGACTAAGTCCAGCGCTGCCGCCGTACCGAAGGTTTCCCGCCCGGTGGTCTTTGGGTATCCTCTCTGATAATACGGATGCTGAAGCAAGACCTCCAGCCATTCTTCGTTCATGCGACCGCGTTTCGCAATCTCGCCAGCGTGATCATAAGTGAGCTGGCCGCCGCTAAAATGACTGACGGCGGCATCCAGAAGCGCGTTTCCCGGTCCCGTATCGAAGGCGATTGGCCGATCGCGCTCGTTGTCGAGCGGGGGCAAGAAAGTCACGTTGCCCATGCCTCCAATGTTTTGTACAGCGCGCCAATACCGCGGATGCCGGAGCAAGAGCCAGTCCACATAGCTGGTGAGCGGCGCGCCTTGCCCGCCCCGGGCGATATCGCGAGCGCGGAAATTGCTTATAGTTGTGATGCCCGTTCTTTCGGCGAGAACAGCCGCTTCCACGATTTGCAGCGACGCGCTTACCCGCCCGTCGGGACGCACGTTGTGCCATATTGTCTGACCGTGCGATCCGATGAGGTCAACGTCTTCGCGACTTACGCTTGTCTCGGCAAGCAACCTCATCGCGCTATCCGCGAATACTTCCGCTAATGACACGTTCAAATCGGCGATCTGGTCTACGCGACTTCGGTCGGCATCGCAACACTGCAGGATTGCTTCGCGCAGGGCGGGCTCGTAGGCGCAGGTGCTTCCATGTATCAGGCGTGTTTTCAAGTTGTCCGGGGCGCCTTCGATTTCGAAGAGCGCCGCGTCGACGCCATCCGCGGAAGTCCCGGACATCAGACCGATTATGAGCACGTGACCTGCCCCGCTGCTCCGATTGAATATGGCTGCATTCTAGCACAGGGCGGCGAGGACAGAGCGCGCATTGGCTGCGAAATCTTGGAGGGGGTATTTCTATGTTTTGGCAGATGCCCACAGGGCAATCGCTTCAAAGTAAGTTCAACAAAGAAATGCAACAAATCACAGGGTGAATGTAAAGGGCGACTCTGTGCGTCGCCCACCGCTACTGCTAGAGATTTTGGGTGAGCCAAGGCTCGCCCCTGTTTATGAAAACCGCGTCGCTCAAGCGGTGAGACGGCTTGCGCCGTCCGCTCGCTCGTTCCATCAAGATGTGAATTCTTGATTCACGCTAGATCGACTCGGCATATTTCTTGAAATTGTCGAGGATCGCTTGCCATCCCATCCTCTGCATCTCAATCGGGTTTTCCGTCTCGGGATCGAATACCGTCCTGACCTTGGTCTTTTCTTCCAAATCCTCAAAACTGGTTTCGACTTTGCGGCCGTCTGGCATCGTGTACGCGAGTTTGCTCTCATGCGCGACCTGGTCATAGATTCCCTCAAAGTCAAAACCAAAGCTGCCATCTTTGGCTTCCATCCTGGAGCAAAGCCTGCCACCGACCCTGAGATCATTCTCAGCGCGCGGGCAGTGCCAGTCATCCGAGGCGAAGTTCCATTGGGTGATATGTTCCGGCAGGTTGAATAAGGTCCAGACCTTGCTACGCGCTCTGTCTACGACAGTTTCAATCGCGATTCCTTCGCTCATTTACAGTCGTCCCGTGCTGCATGGCAAGATTTGAAACGGAGAGGACAGGATTCGAACCTGCGGTACCCGTGAAGGTACAACCGCTTAGCAGGCGGCCCCAATCAACCACTCTGGCACCTCTCCATGCTGAACTATAAGATTGTTAAGGTGGTTAAGGCGGAGAGGACAGGATTCGAACCTGCGGTACGGAAAACCGTACAATGGTTTTCAAGACCATCGCCTTAAACCACTCGGCCACCTCTCCAACGGTGGTTGCTGTTGCGCTGTGGCGCGGGTCATGCTAGCATAGCCGCGGCTGACTGTCAATATATCCTTTCGGCTTGGCGGCGAATGCCAGGCGCGCCAAGCGCGGAAGTCAATAACCTGCCGATATGCGGCGAGGGAACGTAAATTGCTGGAAATACTGCTGGTTGCTGTTTATGTCCTCCCCGTGATCAGCGCGGCCAATCTCGTGGACAAGGGATCGCGTTTTTCCCCGCTCTTGACAATTCTAACCTTGGGGCTGGTGAACATCAGCGGGCTTTGGCGATTGTGCGCAGTTGCAGTGCGGCGCTTGAGCTTTGCCGAGGCACCGACCTTCGACCCCAGCAAGCCAGTGCATCGGACGGCCGCCTTTCTTATGATTTTGGGATTTTTGCTGATATCAATGCAATTCCTGACAGAGGACTTGGCGAGCGAAGGCGAGAGCCTCGCCATCACGCTGTCGGAGGCTCGGGCAGATCTGGTCGGTACAGGCGCGCTCCATCTGGCGGCGGCATTCATGGGCGCCGGCTGGCTCATGCGCCGGCCTCTGCCAGCGGCGCTGCGCCGGCTATGTTTGCGTCGGCCGACGCGGCGGGAGGCTGCTATCAGCATCGCCGTCGGCGTCAGCTTGTGGATGCTGTCGACGGCCGCGCTAGAAGTCTGGGAGCAGGCTGTGCCAGCCGATGTCTTCAAGCAACAGACCGATTCGGCGCGCCAATTCTACCAAGCTTTTTCCGGGTCGCTAGTTTCCGCGCTTTTGTTGGCGGTTGTGCCAGCCGTGTCCGAAGAGATCTTCTATCGCGGCGCGCTGCAGCCGGTCTTCGGCTTATTTCTGACCTCGCTCTTTTTCTCCGCAGTACATGTACAATATGGTTTGACGCCGGCCTTGTTGATTTTGTTCGCCGTTTCGCTCGGCTTTGCCGGGCTCAGATTGCGCTTTCATACCAGCGCCGCCATCATCGCGCACGCCGTTTTCAATTTTTTGCCCTATCTGGCTGGCGCATAATGTGCGGAAGCGTCGTGGCTGCGTGATCAATCTCTACGCCCTGACCCCCTCAGAACTCAGCAGCCTGGTCGTCGAGTTCGGCGAAAAGCCCTTTCGCGCTCGCCAACTCTGGAAATGGATGTACGAGAAACGCGTGGATGACTTCGCCGCAATGTCTGATCTACCCAAGCGCTTCATTGACAAACTCGGTCAAAACGCTTCGCTTGGCAGCTTAGAGTTGATCACGCGGCAAAACAGCGCCGATGGCACAGAAAAGCGGCTCTATCAATTGGCGGACGGTCAATTGATTGAATCCGTCCTGATGCCTTATGAGGACCAGCGCAAGACCGCCTGTTTATCGACCCAGGCCGGCTGCGCGATGGGCTGCGTCTTTTGCGCCACGGGCCAGATGGGGTTCGCGCGCAACATGAGGGCGGAGGAAATCTTCGAACAGGCGATGCTCTTCGCGCGAGAACTGGCTTCGCAGGGCGAACGATTGAGCAATATCGTGCTCATGGGCATGGGCGAACCCTTCCACAACTACGAAGCGACCATGCAAGCCATCCGTCAATTCATGGATCGCCTGGGTATCGGCGCTCGACATATCACAGTCAGCACCGTGGGCTTGGCGCCACAGATCCGGCGCTTTGCTGACGAGAGGCTTCAGGTCAATCTGGCTCTGAGCCTGCACAAATCGGACGACAGCGAGCGTTCCGCGCTGATGCCCGTCAATCGCCGCTGGCCGATCGACGAATTGATCAGCGCTTGTCGTTACTACACGGCCAAGACAAACCGGCGCATCACCATCGAGTGGGCAGCAATCGCCGGCGAGAACGACAGCTCCGAAGAGGCGCACAAGCTGGGGCGCCTGCTCGCCGGGCTCCTGTGCCACGTCAACATCATTCCCTTAAATCCAACCGACAGATACTCGGGCGCGCCAGCCGAACAGGAGCGTATCGACAAGTTCAGGAATATCCTGAAGCACTATGGAGTGGCCAGCACGGTACGCCTGCGGCGGGGCATTGACATTGACGCCGGCTGCGGTCAATTGAAAACGAATCTCATCGAACTCGACCAGGTCAGGGGCTAAGGCTTAGGTGTATAGTCCTGGATTATAATGGCACTGTTTCCAATGAGCAAAAGGACGA
>JAPPMO010000105.1 GCA_028873975.1 Chloroflexota bacterium | reverse complement strand
AAAGAGCGGCGGCAAGATTAGAACGCCGCAAAGTCTACTCAACGATATAATCCCCTTAATTTACTTCTGTGGCGCATATTCACCGCTGCCCATAAACATGCTGATACCGGTCATGCAGCCTGTCGATATCCGCCCCCGGTATCGGAATCACCTCGCCCAGTTGCCGCGCCGTCCAAACGATCGCCGCATTGTCCTCGGTCATCACCGCCGCCTTGACCGCCGCTTCGGCGCTGTCGCCAATCGTGAAGACGCCATGATTCCGCAGCAGCGCCGCCGGACTGCGATGCCCGGTCAATTTGTCCACAACCAGCTTGCCGATCTCCTCGCCGCCGATGAGGCAAAAGCCGCAGCAGGGAATCTCGCCGCCGAATTCGTCCGCCATCGCCGTCGTCACGCAGGGGATCGACTCGCCAACCACAGAAAACGCCGTGGCATAGCGAGAATGCGTATGCGCCACGCCATTGACCCACGGCAGATGTCGATAGATATAACAATGAGACGCGGTATCCGACGACGGACTGAGATCGCCCTGAACTACGCGAGCTTCCAAGTCCGTGATCACCAGGTTTTCCGGCGTCAAATCCTCGAAGCGCAGTCCGCTCGGCTTGATCACCACCAAGCCGCTATCCGGATCCCGCGCGCTGATATTGCCGCTCGTCCAGGCGACCAGATTGTTCTTGGGCAATTCGGCATGCAGCCGGCACACTTCTTCGCGCAGTTGCGGCAATAACATCGCTGTTGATCTTTTAACCCGTCGCCTTGAGCGGCTTCGCCTTGCGGTCCTCACGGAACAGGCGACCGGCAATCCTGTTGGCAAAGGGAATCGTCCGTTCCCGACCGCGCAAAGCCACCAGCAAACTGATAATCCAGTTGATCGCCAGGAAGATCAACATCGCCACCACCAGCGAAAACAGCGATATGGAGACAATCGGACCCAAAATGGGCGCCAAGCCGATCAGGTAGCCGACCGCCGCCCAAAGCAAAAAACTCATGAGCAAAGCCAAAACAGTCGCGATGCTCTGCTGCGCGTGATTTCGCGTCAGCGGATTGCGCCCGTCAACCGCCAAGCCGATGATGCCGCCCAGGACGGGAACGATATACGCCAAAACGGCGAAGATCCGCTTGGAGGCTTCGACTTCACTATTTGGGGCGGGTTTAGGGGGCGGGTTCTGCTGCATTGACGACTCCTTGCAATTCCAATTCCTCGGCGAAGTGACAGCGCGCGCTGTGACCGGGCGCAATCTGCACCAGCGGCGGAACCTCCCGCGTGCAGACGTCTTGCGCATAGCGGCAGCGCGGATGGAAGACGCAGCCAGCGGGCGGATTGGCTGGGCTGGGAACATCGCCCTCCAGGATGACGCGCTCCATCTTTGTAAGCGGATCCGCCGGCGGCACAGCCGAAACCAACGCCTCGGTATAAGGATGCCGCGGCGCCCGAAGCAACTCGTCCGTCGGCGCTATTTCCACGATATTGCCCACGTACATCACCGCGATCCTGTCGCAGATATGCTCAACCACCGACAGATCGTGCGAGATGAAAATGAAGGTCAGCCGGTAATCGTCTTTGAGGGTCTGCAACAGGTTCAGCACCTGCGCCTGCACCGAAACGTCCAGCGCCGAGACCGGCTCGTCAGCCACGATCAGGCGCGGATTCAAAGCCAGCGTGCGCGCAACGCCGATCCTTTGCCGCTGCCCGCCGGAGAACTCGTGCGGGTAGCGCCCCATATAAGCCGGCTTCAAGCCCACCGCGTTCATGAGCGCCGCCACGCGCGCCGTGATCTCGTCGCCCGTGGCGACGCCATGGATAACCATGGGTTCAGCGATCAAATCCCGCACGGTCAAACGCGGGTTCAAAGAACTGAACGGGTCTTGAAAGATCATGCGCATTTCCTTGCGCAGTTCTTTCATCTCTCTGCCGTTGAGTTTTGCGACATCAACCCATTCGCCATCGCTCTTGTGGAACAGCACCTCGCCATCGGTCGGGTCATACAAGCGCAGCAAGGCGCGGCCAACGGTCGTCTTGCCGCAGCCGCTTTCGCCGACCAGCCCCATCACTTCCTGTTCGCGCAGCTCGAAGGAGACGCCGTCGACGGCTTTGATCGTGCCCACCTGCCGCTGCAACATGCCCCGCCGCAGCGGAAAGTGCATCTTGAGGTCCACAACTTTCAGGATTAAGTCCTTAGTCATACTTTCCGCATCTCCGCCTTGAAGCCCCTCTCTCTTTATGGGAAACATCCCCCGTTAGGCGGGGGACCGAGGGGGCATTGGGTTTGGGGTGGGGGTTGCCGCCTCCAATCACAGATTCGAGTAGGGATCAGCCGCGTCCCGCAAGCCGTCCCCCAGGAAGTTCAAACCCAGCACCGCCACGACAATGAAGATCACCGGCGTCAAGATCCAGGTATTCTGCCCCAGCGTCTCCAGGCTCTGCGCGCTCTTCATCAAGAATCCCCAGCTTGTCAGCGGTTCGTTGATGCCGATGCCCAGGAAGCTGAGGAAGGCTTCGGCCAGGATAATATCCGGGATCATCAGCGTCAGGATCACAATCACGTGGCTAAGCACATTTGGATATAGATGTTTGAAGATGATGCGAAAATCGCCCGCGCCCTGCTCCTTCGCCGCCAGGATGAAGTCCGTCTCGCGCAAGGACAGCACCTTGCCCCGCACCTCGCGCGCCAAAACCGCCCAGCGCAGGAAGGGGAAAATAAAAGCCATCACCAAAAACTTTTGTTCGCCCGACCAAGTCGTGGGTATCACCGCCGCCAGCGCCATCCACAGCGGCAGTTCCGGGAAAGACATCACCACTTCAACGAAGCGCTGAATCGCGTTGTCGATGCCGCCGCCATAGTACCCGGAGATCACGCCCAGCGACGAGCCGACTACGATGGCGATCAGCGCCGCCAAAATGCTCAGCGACAATGACACCCGCCCGGCCAGGCAGATCCGCCCCCATAAGTCGCGTCCAAAGCGGTCCGTGCCCAAGAGATGCAAGCGCACCTCATCGGTATCCAGACCGAAAAGATGAAGATCCGTGTTGATCAAGCCGAAGAGCTTGTACTCCCAGCTGCGCACGAAGAACCGCACCTGAAAGGGACTGTCCGTATCAATTTTTGGTCTCGCCTGATACGTTACCGGGTCTATTTCAAGCTCTTGTTTGTAGACAAAGGGCCGGAACTTGAAGTTGCCGTCGATATCAAAGAAGCGAATTTGCGTCGGCGGCGTATAGGAATCGCCCAGTGCCGTCTGGTACAGGTCGTAGGGCGAGAAAAACTCGGGGAAGACCGCCAGCACCAGCAGCATGATGACCATCAAACCGCCGACAATGGCCGCCTTGCTGCGGCTGAAGCGCTGCCACACCAACTCCGAATACGAGTCGCTGCTCTCTTCCGCGTCTTCGTCTTCCGCCGCTATGGTGTCTTCGTAGATTTCACCCACCTTGCCAACCTTAAGACCTAGCTGTAAGAGATTCGCGGATCCAGGATTCCCAGCGCCATATCGGCGATGAAGTTCCCCGCAATCAGCAAAATGCCATATAAAAGCATCACACTGCCCGACAAATACACATCCTGTTTCAGCAGCGCCTCGGCGAACATCGGCGCGATCGTCGGCAAGCCGAAGACTATCGCCGCCTCCAGTTCGCCCTGAAACATGTAGGGCAGCACCGTGCCCTGATAAGCAATAATCGGATGCAAGGCGTTGGGCACCGCGTGCCTGTTGATCACGCGGCTTTCCTGCAATCCCTTCGAGCGCGCCGTCGTTACATATTGCTGGTTCAGCACATCCAGCAGGTTGCCGCGCATCACGCGCATATTCCGCGCCACCCCGCCCAAGCCCGCAATCAATATCACCGGACCAACATGCTTGAGCAAGTCAATCGCCTTTTCGATTGACCAGGGCGCGTAGCGATATTCAGGCGATTGCAGCGACGAGACGTGCTCCCAGCCCAAACCAAAGGCCAAAAAATACACCACGATCAGCGCCAGGGAAAAACGCGGTATTGATGTCGCAAAGAAGGCGAAGGCCGCGGCGGTATTATCCGCAATGCTGTATTGCCGATTAGCCACATAAATGCCCAGCGCAATGCCAACCAAAGAAGAAATGGCATGCGCCGCCATCGCGATGCCAATCGTGCGCGGCAGACGCTGCGCCAGCAACTGGCTCACATCAACCCGCTGCGAGAAGGACCAGCCAAAATCGCCCTGGAAGACAATCGCGCCCAGCCATTTGATATACTGAATCGGCAGCGGATCAAGCAAGCCGTATTTGTCCCGCAATCGGTTGGCCGCTTCTTCCGCTTCTTCTTCCGACGCGCCGCCCAGCGCAATCAATTCTTGCTTGTAGACATCGGCAAAATCGCCTGGGGGAATCTGAATAATCGTGAATGCCACGATTGTGATGACGATCAAAATGAGAATGGAAGACAAAAGGCGCTGGACAACGAATCGGAGCATGGCTGTTGACCCTCTAGTCAACCTTCGGCACTATGAGATGACGCTCCCAAGTATAAATCATATTGAACGCGAGAGGCAAAAAAGCCAAATAATGCCAGTGCATCCATTTCGGTTGAAATATCATTACAATTTTCGGCAATAGATCCTACGGCCCAAAATATCAAAGAATTGGTAGGGGCGACTCGGTGAGTCGCCCGATATTCGTTCAGTTTCTACTCGGCGGGCGCATCAGCGAAGCGCCTCGCGCTCGCCAAGAAAGCCACCTCTCCCCAATTTGCAAACTGAGGATGGGTCGGCGGTAGGGCAGACCAGTTGCCGAAGCCGCCAGCCTGCCAACCACCTTGACTTCTGCAAATTGCAGCAGCTTACATGTCATCCATGCCGTAATCCGGCAGCGTACCCGGGAAGATCTCGGCAATCTGCGCATCCGGATTGACCCAGACGGCTTCCGGAATCACATTGCCCCAGGTCCACTGATAGAAGAAGGGTGGGGCGCCGACCGGAATGTTGTTGAAGCGCTTCGCCAAAGCCAGGCCGTAACGCCCGACCACGCCACCGACCTTGTAGACATTCTCGGTGAAGAGTTGGTTGTAACGGAACATCAACTCTTTGCGCGCGTCAAAGTCCGGCTCCAGGCAGAAGGCGTTGACGACCTCAATCAACTCTTCCTCGAAGTCCAGCAAGTCGCGGCTGCCGCCGTCAGCCCGGTGGAAATCGGGCGTGATATCGGTGACCGGTCCCAGATCCTGGCAGCGCGTGAAGGAAGTGGTGTACTCCTGACCGATACGGTCAACGCGCATTTCCCAGGTGCCAGTGGTGATGGCGTCATTCGACGCCGGACCCTGCAGCGGGCGCAAATTGATCTGTACGCCAACTTCCTGCATCAGCAGCACAAAGGCGTCGCCGATCTGCCCCGTCGCTTCGGCAGCGACGCTGGTATCCAGCACGATGACCAGATTGTCCCCCGCCAGCGGACCGTCGCTCCAGTTGAGGATGCCGTCGCCGTCGCTGTCTTCAAAGCCGATCTCGGCCAACAGCGCCCGCGCCGAATCCGGCGAGTACGGGTAATAGACCACGCTGCCGATATCGTAGTAGGGCGAGCCGGGCGTCAAGCCACTGGCGAAGGCGCGCATGAAGGGACCGCGAATGACCGCTTGGCCAACGCCGTCGCCGTCAACCGCGTGTTGTACCGCGCGGCGGAAACGCTGATCGCGGAAGAGATCGCGCAAAGCCTGATCGCGCTCATCCTGGACGCCCAGCGACGACGACAGGTTGAACTCGATATCGAATGCCAAAGTCTCGGGACCCCACTCGATATAGAAATGCGCGTCATCCTCTTGCGAACGGGTGATCGCTTCCACGTATGTGCTGGGATTCTCGAGGTTGGTGTGATCGATCGAACCGGCCAGCGTACCCAAGGTACGGCCGATGCCGCTCGGGCCCTTCTCGAAGGTTACTTCTTCAATGTAGGGCAGTTGGTGGCCCTGCTCGTCGACCTTCCAGTAATACGGATTCCGGCGGTGCACCATGAACTCGTCAATCTGGTAATCGACAGCCACCCAGGGACCCATCGTCGGCACGGGCAAATCGTCCTGTACCTGGAAGGTCTCGAAGGTGTCATAGTCGGATTCTTCGTTGACGGCTGGGTGCATGGGCGCGTAAGCATGCTCGGCGCAGATGTTGAAGTCCAGGAAGTCCATCTTAAACAGCAACTGAACGGGATAGGCTTCCGGGAAGGTCCAGGTGATCTGGTCATCGCCGGTCTGCTCGAGGCTGATGTCTTCGCCGTTGATCTGCCAGGTGGACCGGTTCGTCCAGGAGTTGACGTTCTCGTCCAGGATGATGTGATTCCAGGTGAACATGATGTCATGTACGCCAAAGGGATGGCCGTCCGACCACTTGGCGCCGCGAATGATGTTCATAGTCAACTGTGTGCCGTCCTCGCTCCATGCCCAGTCCGTGGCCAGGTTCGGCAGCGGCTCCAGGTTGTCGTGGCGCAAGAACATCGGGCCCGACTTGACCAGCGACTCGCCATAGATGTAGTTGATGCCGAACCAACCCTGCGTTTGACGGGCGCACAGGTTCCAGCCGGCAGTTGGCACTGCCGAGAAATCGCGCCATACGCCGCCATAAACGCCCGGACCCGTCGACATGCCCGATTCCAGGATAACCTGCGGATTGTCCGGCAGACGATCTTCAACCGGCGGCAATTCGCCGGCTTCGACCAGCGCCGTCACCCAGGCCGGCTCGCTGTAAGAATCCAGCGCCTTGTAAACGAGCATCTCATCCAGCGAGAAGGTGACAATCGGGTTTTCACCGATCTGTACGCCCTCGGGATACGGTACCGGGTCAGCCACTTCGCCCATCTGCGCGAAGCTCCCCCCCCCCACGACAAGCAGCGCCGCTAGCAATAGCAGCATAGAAATAAACCGTGAACGCTTCATTGCGCTTCCTCCATAAAGTGTTTGACAAAAAATTAGCCCGCCGCGCTAGTGGCAGGTTAATTCACAAAGCAGCTAGACGGCGCGGCTTGCCGCGCCCTCGCCCTCTTCATGCAGCCAGCAAGCCACTTGATGCTCGCCATCGACGGACGTCGTTGGCGGCAAATGCTGCCGGCATTTCTCCATCACATGCGGGCAGCGGTCGGCAAAGGCGCAGCCCGGGATATCGGCGATGGCGTTGGGCACGATCCCCTCGATCGGCACTAATACATCCTTGCGCCGTCCCAAAACCGGTATCGACTGCAATAATCCAACTGTGTAAGGATGCTGCGGATCCCGGAAAATATCGATGGCTGTGCCGTACTCGACCACGCGCCCGAAGTACATCACCGCCACATAATCCGCCATTTGCGATACCACGCCCAGATTGTGCGTGATGATGATAATCGACGAGCCGAAGTCCTCTTGCAGCTGCTCCATCAGATCGATAATCTGCGCCTGAATCGTGACATCCAGCGCAGTAGTCGGCTCGTCCGCGATCAAGATCGAGGGATTGCAAGACAGCGCCAGCGCAATCATCACGCGCTGACGCATCCCGCCGCTCAACTGATGCGGATACTGTTTAACCCGTTCCTGCGGGTCAGCGATGCGCACGCGGTCCAGCATGTCAATCGCCACCTTTAGCGCCTCTTTCTTGCTGAGGCTCTGGTGCAATTCCACCACTTCAGAAATCTGCCGGCCGACCGTATGCAGCGGATTCAGCGAGGTCATCGGCTCTTGAAAGATCATCGAGATCTCGCCGCCGCGGATGCTGCGCATCTCCACGCCCTTGGGGTCAAGCTGAACGATGTCAATCGTTTCGGCGCGGCGCTTTTGCCGGCGAAAGACGATCTCGCCTTCGACGATCTCGCCCGGCGGAGACTTGATCAATTGCATGATCGAATGCGCCGTGACGCTCTTGCCACAGCCGCTTTCGCCCACGATGCCCAGCGTCTGCCCGTTCGCCAGGCTGAAGCTGACACCCTTAACCGCCTTCACCACACCTTTATCGGTGAAGAAATGCGTCTTCAAATTGCGGACTTCCAGGATCGGCTCCGCGCCGTTGCTAGCGTGCATTAAGATCTTTCCGCTTCTGTCTACAAGTCTCTATATAACAGGCGTCGATTCGTTCCACGATTCAAACTCGCCTCCCTGCGCTCCCCTCCCTGATGCTTCGGGGAGGGGCTGGGGGTGGGGTTGACTAAATGCGTCTTTAAGTTGCGGACTTCCAGGATCGGCTCCGCGCCGTTGCTCCCGCTCATCCGTGGTCTTTCTAAATACTCAGTAGATTCAACAAAGTCATGCTAATGCACTCAAAAATAAAAGTCGAGCGGTAGGGGCGAGCCTTGGCTCGCCCGCAAAATATATTCTTCTGCCGGTTTTTCTCTGCGCTGACGGTCAGTGTCTACGCGACCCTCTGTGTTCTGCGTGGTTAATTTTCCTTGCATGACTTACTTGGTTCTACTTCAAACAAACCTTATTTGATCTGTCCAAGGCGCGGGATGACCTCTAAGCCCCTTTTGCGCCTCATGCTTTCCCCCCATCACCGGGCGTCTCAGCCCTTATCCGACGTTCGCGCCGTCTCTTGCGCCGCCTTGTCCCGCGCCAACTCCGCCACGCTGCGCGTATGCAGACGCGCGGCGCCCGTCGTTTCCGCCAGTTTCACACGGGTGCCGCGCGCCACATGCTCAGCCAGGCGCTGACGCGCCGCTTCAATCTCACCAGTGGCGTAATTCGGCAGCCATTCAGCCTGCGCGACCAGCAACTCGTCCGTCATCTGCCAGACTTCTTCGGGATTGCAAACCGCGCCCACCAGCGGATCGTGCAGCATCGCTTGCTTGAGCAGGCTTACATCGCCATGCACAGCCGCTTCCATCGCCATCTCTTGCACCCGCACGCTGGCTGAACAAGTCGCGGCGCAGGCCAAGGGCAAATCGCCCACCACCGGCATATTGATGCCGTTCTTGTCGACATAGCCCGGGATCTCGACCACGCAGTCATCGGGCAGATTCTTGATATAACCACGGTTCGGCACGTTGAAATGCCCGCGATAGACCCGGCCCGTCTCCAGCCCTTCAATAATGTAAGAGCCATGCTCCAGGCTGCGCTCCTCAGCGCTGATTGTCGGCGGATCTTCTTCCAGCCAATTGGGGAAATCAGTCTCGAACCAGTGGCGTCCTTCAGTGCAGACGCGCAAGTACCCGCCGGTCTCCCCGTGGATCCAGCGGCTTAGGTCGATCCAGTCGCGGATCTCGTCGGGGCGTTTGCGGTACCAGGGCAGATATTCGCTCAGATGCCCGTTCGATTCAGTCGAGTAATAACCGAAGCGCCGCAAGACATCAATTCGCACTTTTTCTTCTTCGCGGAAGCGCGGATGCGCCTCAAAGAGGTCGGGCAAGCGCGGGACCATGTCCATCCCCCGCCAGCGCGCCTGAATGTACCAGGTCTGATGATTGATCCCGGCGCAGATGATATCCACGTCCTTCATAGTCACGCGCGCATCGTCAGCGATCAGGCCTTCGCGCCGCGCCCATAGCTCAATGCACTCGGCGATCTGTCCGTGGCCGTGCTGGATGCCGTGGCATAGACCGATGGTTCGTACGCCGCCATATTGGTTGCATGCCCATGTATTCATCGCCATGGGATTGGAGTAGTTGAGGAAGAGCGCGCCCGGCTTGGCGACAGCGCGGATGTCCTGGCAAATGCCCAGCAAGACCGGGATCGTCCGCTGACCGTACATGATGCCGCCGGCGCAGATCGTGTCGCCCACGCACTGATCAACGCCGTATTTCAGCGGAATATCAATATCCAAAGCGAAGGCGTCCAAGCCGCCCTGTCGAATCATGCAAATGATATAATCGGCTTCAGCAATCGCTTCGCGCCGGTCCAGCGTGGAACTGATCGTGGCCGGCAAGCCATTGGCGCGGATGTCCCGCTCGCACAATTGCGCGACCATGCCCAGGTTGCGCTGCGAAATGTCCATCAGCGCAAAATGCGTATCGGCGAATTCCGGCACGGTCAACAAGTCCATCATCAACCGCCGCGTGAAGCCGACCGAGCCCGCGCCGATCATGGCAATCTTCAAAGGCATTATTCATCTTTCGTTAAATCAAAGGTTGATTAGATAGTCTGAACGAGGATTTGTCAAGTGGCGCGCGCTGCCAGAATAATTGATTCAATTTCGAAAACAAGCTTGTTTTTTCGGGGGGGGGGGGTAGACTTTGGATTGATGCCGCGGATATGCCGAACATGGCAAGCGCCACGGCCGGCAA
>JAPPMO010000082.1 GCA_028873975.1 Chloroflexota bacterium | reverse complement strand
GCCGGTAGGGGCGTTTCGCTGAAACGCCCGCCGAGTAGAAACTGAACGAATATCGGGCGACTCACGGAGTCGCCCCTAAAATAGTTCGTATTTTGGGTTAGAAATCTCAAGTCGAGAGCTGCCTAATAGCATTTCAACCGAATTCGATACATTACCAACTCGCCTGATCATCGACCTTTGGTCGATAGCTGCCTTCGACCCAGGCTTGACCGTCCGAGCCGATTTCCTTTTTCCACACCGGGACGATCTCCTTAAGGCGGTCTATGCCGTAGCGCGCGGCTTCGAAACAACCGTCGTCGCGGTGTGGCGCTGAACAGGCGATGAGGACCGTGTTTTCGCCGACACCCAGTTTGCCGATTCGCTGGACGATGGCGATGCCTTCAACTTTGCCCCATTTGCCGCGGATCTCTTGCGCGACCTGTTTCATCTTTGCCAGCGCCATCGGCCGATATGCCTCGTATTCCAGCGACTCGGTTCGCGGAAGATGGCCATCTTTTTCTGTTTGACCGCGGACCAAGCCCGTGAACAAACAGGCCGCGCCCGTGCGCGGGGTGGTGATCGCCGCGATAATCTCGTCGTGGTTGATCGCTTGATCGGGCAGGCGGAAAATCTCCGGGCCTGCGGGCGTCTCATGGGCTCCGCCGCTGACGGGCGGGAAAAACGCCACTTCATCGCCATCCTGGATGCTATCCTGGTCGAATGCGTATTCTTCGTTGACGGCGGCAAGCGCGATGCCCAGGTTGTCTTTTATAGCCGGGTAATCCGCGATCAAGGTTTGCCTCAATTGGGCGACGGTACTGCTGGCCGCCGTTATTTCGACCGTCAGTTGGCGCGCGCCAACCAGATCGCGCAAGCTGGCGAAAAAAAGCACTCTTACTCGCATATTATTCCTTTACTGCGTTGCCCGAAAGTGGCCCCGAGTGCCGCCGCGTTTTTCCAAGAGGCGGATATTGGTCAAAGACATGTCGCGATCGACCGCTTTTGCCATATCGTATATTGTCAAAGCCGCAACGGAAACGGCGGTCAAGGCTTCCATTTCCACCCCGGTCACGCCGCTCGTTTTGACGGTGGCGACAATGTCGATGGCGTTGTTCTGGCTGTCAAATGCCAGGTCGAGCGAGATCTTGTCCAGGGCGATGGGATGGCAAAGCGGGATTAGATCGGCCGTGCGCTTTGCGCCCATGATGCCGGCAATGCGGGCGGCGCCTAGCAGGTCGCCTTTCTTAAGATTGCCCGCGCGTATCATCGCCAGGGTCTCGGCTTTCATCACGACGCTGCCGGAGGCAATGGCGATCCGGTCGCTCACGGGTTTGGCGCTAACGTCAACCATGGAGACCTGGCCATCAGCGTCCAGATGTGTCAGTTTGTCATCGTTTGCCATCGGATTTCCTGTCGTTTATTTCTCCGCGCATCGCGTACTGTGGTAGTGTATCCTTTTCGGTTGAAACAAAATGCTTAAGCACCGAGGCGCGCGTGGACACAGCCCTTCGACACCGAGAGCACCGAGAATTGGTTGCGAAATAGTCTTTTCTTTGTGTCCTTCGTGTCTTTGTGGTGAAACTGAATGTGGCTCATTTGAATTTCAACCGAATTCGATACACTATCGCGTGTGTCCGCTTTTGCGGATTGACGGCGGATCATCATTCGCCGGGTGCGATATCAACTGATGCCGAGAAAACGACCCCCTCGCTCAAGAAGTCGAGTCCCTGGTCGGCATAAATCGCAGGCTTGCCCTCGCTCCGCGTCTGATGCTCGCCAGGGAGGGACATCCTATAGTAAGCGCGGATCGTCCCGCCATTGTCTATCATGTCTTGCGATGCAACTAGAGCCAGCGCATGCACGCAACGCTGGCGCGGTCCCAGCAGCCGTATATCCGACTCCTCGTAACCGACGGGATCAGGCGCTTGCCGACCGACTGCGCCTTCAGCCGGCTCGGGCGCGACAATGAAGCCAAAGCCGTCCCTCCCGCCGTCGCCCGCGGCGACCACGATGTTGTCCTCTTGAAATACAATGGGCAGCGTACCCAGCGAATTATTGCTCACGGTCAATCGGATGTGCAAAGCGCCGCTGTCCTCGGGCGCTGCCGGCGCGACCGCGAGTTGAAGCGGATCTTGAACCGAGCGCCCGATTACCGATTGATGCGCCGCCAGGTCTCGCGCAGCCGGCAGGCGGGCGCAGGGAATGCCGGCGAAGAAATAGGGCGAAAAATCCGAGATGAATTGCGGCAGGCGATCTGGCAAGACGAAGACCAGCAGGACGATCAACAAAATGATGCCAATGAAGGGATTGGGATTGTAGCCGGCGTCGGCGGGAACGACGTCTGTCACGGATATTGTCCTATCCAGTCGGTCACAGTCTTTGCCAGGAAATCGGCGTCAATTTCTTCAACATTATGCCATAGAATCCCGTTGTCGTGCCCGCGAAACCATACGTCCTGCCGGCGGATGAAATCATGCGTGCTGAATTTACCCCGTTCGATCGCGGCCTCCAGCGGCGTACCATCCAGCAAATGCTCGGCGATCTCCAGGTAGCCGAGCCCGCTCATTGCCGGCAAGTCCCGGTCGAAACCCAGATCGAGCAGGTTCCGCACTTCGCGGACAAAGCCGGCTTCGATCATTCTGTCAAAGCGCGCATCGACGCGGGGGTAGAGAATAGCGCGATCCAGACGCAATCCCAGCCGGAGGATCCTGTAGGGCGGGGGCTTCTTCTCTTGCAGCTCGCTAATGGCTTGACCGGTGAGCCTATAGACCTCGAGGGCGCGTATGACGCGGCGCGTGTTGTTGGGGTGGATGCGCTCGGCGGCGAGCGGGTCGGCTTGCCGCAGCTTTTCGTGCAAGGCGACCGCCGAATGCGCCGCTGCAAAGGCTTCCAGCTCCGCGCGCAATTCCTGATCGGGCGCTACGCGCGGGATGGACCAGCCTTCCTCGACAGCAGTGATGTATTGACCGGTGCCGCCGACGAGCAGCGGCAGCTTGCCCTTGGCGTGGGCGTCGTCAATGCAGCGGTAGGCGAGGTCCTGGTATTCGGCCAGGCTCAAGTTGCTGTCCGGCGCGACAAAATCAATCAAGTGATGCGGAACCAGGGACCGTTGCCCCGGCGTCGGTTTCGCCGTGCCGATATCCATGTATCGATAGATCTGACGGCTGTCGGCGCCGACGATTTCCCCGTTCAAACGCAGCGCCAACTCGATGGCCAATTCAGTTTTTCCGACTCCGGTGGGACCGAGAAGGATGAGGAGCGGGGACGCATTACCAGTCAAAGGCATCCTCAATATGATCTATCACCGGCCCCCCGCGGCGCTGCAAGGCGATGCCGATGGCGTCCATGCGCCAGTGGGCCTCATCCAGTTCGTGCTCGTGGAGGTATTGATAGGCTGCCTTGACGAGCCTTTCATGTTTGGCTCGGCTTATGCCGGCGAAAGCCGATTGAGTATCCCGGCCTTGCCTCGTCTTCACTTCAACAAAGACGATGAGGCCATCGAATCGCGCGATAATGTCGATCTCGCCATATCGTGTCGACCAGTTGCTGGCGATAATCTCATAACCTAGATTAACGAGAAATTGCCGGGCGAGGGACTCGCCCCGGGCGCCGAGCGAGCGAGCGGGATGGGTCATCTTGTTTCCATGGTTTGGCTACTTATCATCCATCATATCTTAGAAACAAGGGCGTACAAGCGCTATTCGCTGTTGAAAACAACGCATATTGCGATAAGATTCGCTGGTCATGTGTTGGCGCTTTGCCGCGAGGATCTGCATCATACAATTGGCGCGAAGCCCAAGTGAAGCGCTTCGGCAAATCTGTCGTACCCGGCAACGCCGAAGATCCATCAACAAGAGCGTCCGATTCGTCCAGATCTGATTGACGGCTTGCCAAGGTTAAACTTGCAACCGTGGCGGGTCGGTTTACGGGGCGCGTCCGCGCGAAGAAGCCGCGCATGACTAGAGCATTGGACAGAGGAGTCTGATAAATGATTGATATGAATACAGCCGTCTTGATTGCGGTCGTAGCGGGGGTGATTGGATTGCTGTTCTCGCTCTATCAGCGCAGCTACGTTTTGGCGCAGGACGAAGGATCCGACCGCATGAAACAGATAGCCGCGGCGATTGAACGCGGGGCGCAGGCTTTTCTAAGCCGAGAGTATCGCGCCGTGGCCATCCTGGTTGTGATTGTGACGGTCGCGCTCGTCTTCTTGAGCTTGGTGCCGGGATCCGGCATGTCGGCTTTAACGGCTGTGGCATTTGTTCTGGGCGCTTTGGCTTCGGGGCTTTCCGGCTATATCGGGATGTATATTGCGGTGCGCGCCAATGTGCGCACGGCGCAGGCGGCGTCGCAGAGTTTGAACAAGGGCCTGCGCGTTGCCTTTGCCAGCGGTACGGTGATGAGCACCATGGTTGTATCGCTCGCGCTGCTCGGCATCAGCATCTTGTTCATTCTCTTCGTCAATGAACTGGGCAATGCCGCTCAAGCGGCTTCTGCCCTAGCGGGATTTGGTTTCGGCGGCACGTCGATCGCCATCTTCGCGCGCGTCGGCGGCGGCATCTATACCAAAGCCGCTGATGTGGGCGCGGATCTGGTCGGCAAGACCGAAGCCGGCATCCCGGAAGATGATCCGCGCAATCCAGCCACGATCGCGGACAATGTCGGCGACAACGTCGGCGATGTGGCCGGAATGGGTTCCGACCTGTTCGAGAGCTACGCCAGCTCGATTATTGCCGCGATTGCGCTGGCGACAAGCGCCGGCGCCTTTGTTGGCGACGGCTTGGTGGCGGCGCAGGTATTTCCGCTGCTGGTCGCGACGGCCGGCCTCATCATCAGTATCATCGCCAGCTTCCTGGTGAAAACCGAAGAAGGCGCCGACCAAGAGAGACTGCTGGGCAGCATACGCACGGGCATCTATAGTGCCTCAGTGATGATCGGCATCGTCGTGATCATCCTGGGTTTCGCGCTGCCGTTTGGGGACAAGAACGTGGGCATCGTCATCGCCACGCTGAGCGGTTTGATCGGCGGCGTGCTGATCGGCTATTTCACCGAGTACTTCACGGCCGATACTTACGGGCCCACCAAGGCGCTTTCCGCATCGGCGGAAGGCGGAGCGGGCATCGTGGTGATCCGCGGTTTGGCATTGGGCATGATGAGCACGCTGGCGCCGGTTGTCATTGTGGTCGTGGTTACATTGCTGGCAACATCTCAAGCGGGCCTTTACGGTGTGGCGGTCGCGGCTGTTGGCATGTTGTCGACGCTGGGTATCACATTGGCAACTGACGCCTACGGTCCGGTTGCGGATAACGCCGGCGGCATCGCCGAAATGTCCGACCTGCCAGAAGAGGTCAGGGATCGCACCGACGCGCTGGACAGCCTGGGCAATACCACGGCTGCCACCGGCAAAGGCTTCGCTATCGGCTCGGCGGCCATGACGGCGCTGGCGCTGACCGCCGCCTTTATCACGGCGCTGACGGCGGGCGGCAGTTCCGCCCTCGGCTCTGCAATCAATCCAGCGGAGCTCTTGTTGAATCCACAGTTTGTCACGGGACTATTCATCGGCGGGCTGCTTCCTTACATTTTCAGCGCCTTGACGATGGTAGCGGTGGGTGACGCGGCGCAGCAGATTGTTGAGGAAGTGCGGCGTCAGTTCCGCGAAATCAAAGGCATCATGGAAGGCGAAGCCGATCCGGACTATGAACGCTGCGTGGCCATCAGCACCGACAGCGCCATCAGGCAGATGCTGCTGCCCGGCATCATCGCGGTTGGCGTGCCGGTCGGCGTGGCGCTGCTGGCGGTATTGGGGCGGGAAAACGCCTTGGGCGACTTTGTCGCGCCGATCACGCTGGTGGGCGTCTTGCTGGGCTCGCTTGTGTCCGCGTTCATGCTGGCGGTGATGATGGCGAACGCGGGCGGCGCCTGGGACAATGCCAAGAAAAATATCGAGGCTGGCAATTACGGCGGCAAGGGCTCTGACGCGCACAAGGCAGCGGTCGTAGGCGATACGGTCGGCGATCCTTTTAAGGACACGTCGGGACCGTCCTTGAACATTCTCTTGAAGCTGCTGGCGATCGTGTCCCTGGTCATCGCGCCCTTGATCGGAAGCGCTTTTCCAGCCAGTGTCGATGCCGCGGATGGAAATACGCCCGCAATTGAGCAGACTGTAGATGATAATGGCAATCAAGCCAGCGACGCGGGCAACGGTTCATAGGGCGGATAGCGCTTGGTAAAGTACCAGCTAGCAGCAACAGCATCAGATAGAATCTGGTGCTGTTTTGATTTGTCAGCTTGCGACGCGTTGGAGTAAACGCAAGCGAAAGGGAGGCGGGCATGTTCAAAATGGAAGCGGATGGACCGCGTGGTCTGTACTTCGAGGAATTTGAAATTGGCCAGACCATGCGCAGCAGAGGCCGTACCATCACGGAAGCGGACCTGGTGCAGTTCGCCGCCTTGACCGGCGACTACAATCCCATGCACACGGACGCCGAATACAGCAAGGACTCCTTCATGGGCGCGCGAGTCGCGCATGGCATGCTCAGCTTGAGCTACGCGATCGGACAAGCCTATCAACTGGGCATATTGGAGCGCACTGTACTCGGCTTCCGCGGTTTGGATATGAAGTTCAGCAATCCCGTTTACATCGGCGATACCATACATGCCGAGCTAAAAGTGACCGAAGCCAAGGAGGCGCGGCGTTTGGGCGGCGGCTTGGTTACCTTGGATCTGCGAATCGTCAAGCAGGACGGGGCGATCGCGCAGAAGGGCAACATGTCTTTGCTGATGATGTCTCGACCTTGAACTCCCGCTTGGTTCGCAGCGCGCCGTACCGTCAAGACCGACTACGGTTGACCTCGTCCCGGGTGGCTTTAGCGGCCGCGGCCGGATCCGCCGCGAATATGACGCTGCGCGACGCGCTGATGATGAGTCCTTTGCCGCGACTGTTTAAGCCAGCGCGCAGGACAGGTCCGATATCCCCGCCTTGCGCGCCAACGCCCGGCGCCAGCAAGGTCATGTCTCCTGCGATGGCGCGTATCGCGGCCATTTCTTCCGGGAAAGTTGCCCCGGCGACCAGCATACAGTTGCCGTTCGCGTTCCAAGCGTCAACGACAGTTTCGGCGACCGCCTGCCAGAGCGGCCTGCCGGAGACATGCAGGTTTTGCAGCTCTCCCGAGCCGACATTTGAGCTGCGACACAGAATGATGCAGGCTTTGTCCTTGTAGTCCAGAAAAGGCTGCAGCGCGTCGCGGCCTAGGTAGGGATTGAGCGTCACCGCGTCGAAGCCCAGCTCGTCGAAAATGGCGCGGGCGTAGGCGGCGCTGCTGTTGCCGATGTCGCCGCGCTTGGCATCGCAGATTGATAGCGCCCCGGGATGATGTCCACGAAGATAATCCAGGGAGTTTTTCAATTGCTGCCAGCCGGCCGCGCCGGTCGTCTCGTAGAAAGCCATATTGAACTTGAAGGCGCTGGCGTAGCTGGCGGTTTGATCAATGATGCGACGGTTAAAATCCAGTTGCGGGAGCTCGACCGAGTTGAACTCGGCGGGCAGTCGGTTGATGTCGCTGTCGAGACCGACGCAGAGCAAGGAATCGACCTCGTCGACGCGGACTTCGTATTTATCCAGAGCGTTCATGTGCTTTTGGGTTCCCAGTGATGTGGATCAGCCAGCCAAGCCCGTATCAGGGATTCATCGCGCTCGCTAAAGGTCTCGCGCTGCAAAGCCCCTGCGAGCAGGGCATCAAAATCGGTTAATGTATGCAGCTGGACCCGGGCGTTCTTGAACGCCGCGCGCGCTTCGGCGAAACCGTAACTCACGATGGCGACCATGTCTGTGACGAGCGCTCCCGCTTCTCGCAAGGCGGCCACGGCCGAAAGACTGCTGCCGCCGGTGGTGACCAGGTCTTCGACCAGCAGTACGGTTTTGCCCGCGACCGCCCCCCCTTCAATGCGTTGCGCTTTGCCGTGCCCTTTGCTTTCCTTGCGGATGAAAACCGAGGGACTGTTCAGGACATAAGCCAGGGCTGAGCTATGGGGAACGCCGCCGACGGCAACACCCGCGATCAGGTCAAATTCGAGCGCTGAATCCGCAATTATGGAGGCGAAGCCCTTGACGACCCTGTGCCAGGGGCCAGGATGATAAATCAGGATGCGATTGTCGACGTAGACAGGGGACACAATGCCAGACTTGAAGGTGATCGGCGCGCCCGGCGCAAAACCGACTGCGCCGATATCAAGCAAGGCTTTCGCTATGCACAGCTTCGTATTCGTATTCATAGCCTACGAGTTCGCTTTCGATGAGCGCTGCGGCCAGGGGACCGCGATAGACCAGCGCCGACCAATACTGCGCCGCTTTGACGCCTAATTCTCGGTATTCTTGAAAACTCGCGCCGTCAAGGATGCCGCCGCAAGCGATTATGTCGAGCGCCGCGTTGCTGCGGATAATTTCCTCTCGCAAATGCGTGACTGCTTCGAGCGTCGATTGGAAAAGACCGCCACCGCCAAGCCCGGCAATTTGCCCAGGATCCTCCGGACTGGGCTTGGGCAACGTGTTTGTGGCGACTACGGCTTTCACGCCGACATCGCTGAAGATCCGCACCAGGGCATGGTACTGCTCGGCGGCGAGGCCCGGGCTGATTTTGACCCAAAGCGGGATCGCCAGCGAGCCTTGTTCCAGGCGCTTGATGAAGGCGCCGCACAAGCGTCGCGTCTCAGCTTCCAGTTGATGACCCAGCGGATCGTCTTCGGTATTAGGACAGCTAAGGTTGAGCGTAAACCAGGTGGGCAACAGGCCTTCATGCAGGAAGAATTCGAGGGACTCGATGACGTCGCGCTCCTGCTGATCGATATCATGTACGCCGGGCGACACCGCTATGTTGATCCCGAATTCCTCGGGCAGTTGGGCTTTGCGCATGCCGAGAAACGCGGCTGCCGCGCGCGCGCCCGGGTTCTTCAAACCGACGCGGTTTTGCAGGGAGCGCGATCTCGCCTGGCGCCAAAATACTGGGCCTTGATTGCCCGGACGGGGGGAACGTGTGAAAGAACCAAACTCTGTTGGACCAACTAATGCGGGCATTATGCGGCAGCCCGGAAGTATGTTTCGGCCAGAAGCTTGGACCTCATTCAGAGCAGTTTCTTCGTCATTGAATCCATCGCCCTTGACCAAGCCAGCCGCGAGGATTAATGGGCGCGACAGTATAACGCCGCCAACTGTAATCTGGCAGTCTTGCGAAATGAAACTGCGTATGGCTTGCGCCAAAGGAATTGAAAATGGAAAACGCTCAACTAATCGCAATATTGCGATGATAGTATCATGCGCGCGTTGCGCGGATGACTTGAATATTAGCACCTTGTTCAGACCAGAATACATCCGGTCGTATACACGGAGCAACATTCTCTGTCATCCTCTTTTCATGCGACTAGGCCGAATAGGTTTCTGCCAAAACCGGGCGGGCTGAGGACTTCTTCGCCATCAAAAACTAAATGACCGCGTATCCAGACTTCGCGAATCTTTCCGTAGACGCGCAAGCCTTCAAAAGGCGACCAACCGCACTTGGTTCTTAATTTTTCGCGTTCAATGACGTAACTATAGTCAGTATCTAACAGAGTATAAGTTTTGGGTAGTGGATTTATCCGCCATATTCGCTGCACATTGCGCGAAAGCATATTGATCGCTTGCTCCAGCGAAAGGCGGCCGTCTCTGACGGCGCGCAACATCAGCGGCAGCGTCGTATCCAGACCGGGCACGCCAAAAGGCGGGGAATCCGATTCTTTTTCGGCGAAGGTATGCGGCGCATGGTCGGACTCGATAATATCTACCAGTCCCAAGCTAATGGCTTTCCACAGCGCGCGTTGATCGTCTTTTGACTTTAAGGGCGGTTTCATCAGTCCGTATGGTCCCAGCGTCGCCAGGTCGTCTTCGGTGAGGAAGAGATGGTGCGGGCAGACGCCTATCGTCACCGGCAAGCCATCTTCTTTGGCTTGTGTCAACAGCTCAATTTCCCGGGCGCTGCTGATATGCAGAAAATGCGTTGGCTGCCGGTATTTCCTTACCAGCGCGAGTATGTCGCGGATGGTCTCTTCCTCGGCGTGGACGGCAATCAGTTTGTTGGCGGACCAGGCGCGATAGTGACGCTCGCGATCGCTTTGCCGCTGGATGAGCAGATCCCCGGTAGTGGAATTGTTGTAGATCTTCAAGCCACAAACGCGCGAGGCAATTTTCTCGTATGCGTCGCTGTTGTCGGCTTGCGACGCGCCAAAATACAAGCCCCAATCGCAATGGGCGTCTCGATCCAGCCGCCCCAATTTGTCCTTAAGGCGGGCTTCGTCCGTTGTCGAAGGGGCGGTATTGGGCATATCAAAGACAGCCCAATAGCCAGCGGCGATGGCCGCTTTTGTTTCCGACGCGAAAGTCGCCTTGTTCGCCCAATCAAGATCGCGCAGGTGCGTATGCGGATCGATCATGCCGTGAATTTGGACCAAGGGCATCAGACATAAACCCCGCGCAAGACCTTAACCAGAAGCGCCATGCGGACGAACATGCCGTTTTCCATCTGTTCGAAGTAAATCGAACGCGGATCGTTATCGAGAATATCGTGATCAAGGCGCGTGCCCATCTCGTGTTTGCGCGGCAGGGGGTGCATCAAGATGGCCTTCGAGCGGGCTTTGGCGAAGACAGCGGGGGTCATGATAAAACGGTCTTTGATCGTTTCGTAAATATCGGGCTTCGCGAATCGCTCCTCTTGAAGGCGCGTCCAATAGATTACATCTGTCTCTGCGATCACGTCCATCAGATCGTCGGTTTCCATGACCGCGACGCCATGGCTTTTTACCAGGCGGCTAATCTCCGGCGGCATAGAGAGGCTTTCCGGCGCGACCAAACAGAGCCGCACGTTTTCCGCATCGTAATAGGCAATCAGCTTTGCCAGCGAGTGTACGGTGCGGCCGTGTTTGAGATCGCCCACCAAGGTAATGGTCAAGTTGTCGAGCGAACCTTTGCGGTCGTAGATCGTGAAGATATCGAGCAAGGCTTGGGTGGGGTGTTCGCCGATACCATCGCCACCGCTAATCGCCACCGTGGGATTGTCAATGCGGGTATTGAGCAGATCCAAGTAATAGCCGGCTTCGTAGGAAGAGCCGATTTCCGGATGTCGCAAGACAATGACATCGGCGTAACAGCCGGTCGCTCGGATGGTGTCGGAGAGGTTTTCGCCCTTGTACATGGAGGAAAAACGCACGCCGTTGCTCACGGCGATGACGTCGCCGCCCAGCCGCCGCATGGCCGATTGAAAGGACATATCGGTGCGGGTGCTCGCCTCAAAGAAGAGTGACGCCATCACTTTGCCCGCACAGAGCTCGGTCAAGCCACGATCGTGGCTGCGAATGCGCTTGCGAATCGATGTGGCGGCGTCAAAGAGAATGTCGAGATCTCTTCGCTCAAATTGATCGACAGAGATGATGTGCTTGCCCAGGAATTCTCCGTTGATCGGCTGCGGTTGATAAGCAAATGCGTGCTGGCTTACTGTAGATTCGTTAGTTGCTGGGGAAGACAATGGCGCCTCCTTTATTCGGAGGCATTATAACCAAAGCCCAGCGCATTTGCACTGAATGCGACGCATCTATTTTGCCTTTTGAAAACCGCGAACATTGCAGCTCTTGGCCTGGCGCTAGAACAAGCCGACCACCTTGCCGTCGCCGTCAATATCGACATTCATCGCTGCCGGGCTTCTGCCCAAGCCCGGCATGGTGCGGACATCGCCACAGAGCGGATAGATGAAGCCAGCCCCGGCCGAGGCGCGTATATCGGTAATGGTGATGCGAAAGCCGTCTGGCGCGCCCTTGAGTTTGGGATTGTCGCTCAGGCTGAGATGCGTCTTTGCCATGCAGATCGGCAAGTGGCGCAGTCCCTGATCTTCGTATTGTCTGATCTTGCGATCCGCGATCGGCCCGTAATCGACGCCATCAGCCCGGTAGATCTCGCTGGCGATGGTCTCGATCTTGCCTTTGATGGACATGTCGTCCGGGTAGAGCAGGCGGAAGTCGTTGGGCATGTCGCAGGCGGAGACGATCATTTCCGCCAGTTCGGCCGCGCCGGCGCCGCCCTGCGCCCAATGCCGCGCTACCGATACTCCGGTCGCGCCAGCCGCCAGCGCGATTTCGCGCACAGCCGCGATTTCCCTGTCTGTATCGTCGGCGAAGACGTTGATGGCGACCACGGGATTGACGCCAAATTTCTTGAGATTCTCCAAATGCCGCACCATATTGGCCGCGCCATTTTGGACGTCGGCGACATTTTCTTCATTCAGCGCCGGATCAATCGGTCGGCCCGGGATAATCCTGTACTTGCCGGTATGCGCTTTCAGCGCGCGAATGGTCGTCACCAGCACGACCGCGTTGGGCTTCAAGCCGGAGATGCGGGATTTGATATTGAAGAATTTCTCGGCGCCGATATCCGCGCCGAAGCCCGATTCCGTAACGACATACTCTCCGGTTTTCATGGCGACCAAATCGGCGATGATGGAGGAATTGCCATGCGCGATATTGGCGAAGGGTCCCGCGTGCACCAGCGCCGGCGTGTTTTCCAGGGATTGCATCAAGTTTGGTTTGATGGCCTCTTTCATCAAAACAGTGGCGGCGCCGGCCGCGCCGATGTCTTCCGCGCTGACCGGATTTTTGTCCTTGTCGTAAGCGACGACCATTCTGCCAATGCGCTGGCGCATGTCTTGCAGCGATGTGGTCAAAGCCAGGATCGCCATGATCTCGGAAGCGACGGTGATGTCGTAGCCGCTTTCGCGCGGCAGGCCATCAAAGCGCTTGCCCAAGCCGATGACGATATTGCGCAAGGCGCGGTCGTTCAAATCCACCACACGCCGCCAGGGGATGTTATGGATGTCAATATCGCGCTTGTTGCCGTGGTAAATATGGGCGTCGAGCATAGCGGCGATCAGATTGTGCGCGGCGCTGATGGCGTGGATATCGCCGGTCAAGTGCAGGTTGAAGTTCTCCATCGGCACGATCTGGCTGTAGCCGCCCCCGGCAGCGCCGCCCTTGATGCCAAAGGTTGGACCCTGCGAGGGCTGGCGGACTGTGATGACGGCTTTTTTGCCGATGTGCTTCATCGCCTGGCCGATGCCGACGGTCGTGGTCGATTTGCCTTCGCCCAGCGGAGTCGGCGTGATCGCCGTGACATCCACGTACTTGGCGTTTGGTCGATCTCCCAGCCGTTCCAGCGCTTCCAGATTGATCTTCGCGACATATTTCCCATAGTGCTCAAGGTCGCGGTCGGGGTCCAATCCCATTTGCTCGGCGATCTGATTGATATGAAGTAGATCCGCGTTTTGGGCGATTTCCAAATCTGACGGGATGACCATAGTGGCTGATCCTTTTGTCATAGGCCGGCGATGTTAAAGAAGCAACAGATTTCCATAATCAATCTTAGCATGAACTTGTTTGCGTGACTGTTAAATCTTTGTCTGCCCTATATAATGTTCGCGTCCTGCTCCGTTTTCAGAATCAGCGTAAAGAGGGACCATGACGGCAAAAGCGCCGGGATACAAGTCGGTGGTGACGACCATGCCGATTTATTATGGCTGGGTCGTCTGGTTTGTGGCGCTTGTGGGTACGGCGGCCAGCTCGCCGGGGCAGAGTTACTCCGTTTCCTTGTTCATGGATTATTTCATCGCCGATTTTGGCTTGGATCGCACGACTGTTAGCAGTCTATATGGGCTTGGCACCTTTATCGCGTCATTTGGCTTGACCTGGCTGGGTCGGAAACTGGATTTGGCCGGCAATCGGCGGACTGGCGCGGCGATTGGTTTCCTGTTCGGTGTAGTGCTTTGCCTGTGCTCCATCATCAATGGTCCGGCCATGCTGCTGGTCGCCTTCATCGGTATTCGCGGTTTGGGGCAGGGCGCGCTTACTCTGGTCAGTTCGACAGCGGTCGCCAACTGGTTCCGCTCGCGCCGGGGCCGCATGATGGCTTATCTCGCGCTGGCTTATGCGCTTTTTCAAGGCTTGTACGTCAACGGGCTGCGAGCGCTTTTGGATAGCTTGGATTGGCGGGCAGCTTTTGTCGTACTGGGAGTCGGCGTTAGCGCTCTTGTAGTTCCGCTCTTTGGATTCTTGATGCGCGACAAGCCCGAAGATTATGGCTTGTTGCCGGACAACCAGAGCCGCTCGGCGCGTAACCGGCGAAAAGGTCACAGGAATGTCCCGCTCACGCAAAATTCTAAGCCGACTCGTCGCTTGAGCGACGCGGTTTACATAAACAGCGCGAAGCGCGATGCCTACTCGGGTGATCATCCCGTTGCCGCGGATGTCAACGAGGAAAACTGGACCCTGCGTGAGGCGATGCGTACGCCAGTACTTTGGATCTATTTGTTCGCGAGGATGCTGCCTTCGGCTTGGGGAACGGGACTGATCTTGCATCAGGTATCGATCTTCGCGCAATTGAACCACAGCGCGCAGGTGGCGACTGAGACCTTCGCCTTGCTGTCGATCTTCGCGGCGGGCTCGGCGCTGCTGGCTGGTTACTTGATCGACCGTTTTAAGCCCTCGATCGTCGTCGTCCTGGCTATGTTGGGACTTGCGAGCGCCTGCTTGTTGGCCATGACCATGCGGGATACCGCGCTGCTGATACTCTACGCATTGGCCAGCGGCTTGGGGCTGGGCATCGGTTATGTCTTTGACGGCGCGGTCTGGACCAATATGTTCGGCCGCAGGTTCCAGGGCGAGATTCGCGGCTTCGTCTTCACCGCGGGCATCATCGGCAGCGCGATCGGACCGGCGCTGTTTGGCTTGAGTTTCGACCATGCCGGCGGATACGGTCCGGCGCTGGCGCTGGGGGCGCTGCTGGCAATGGTGGTGCTGGCAATGGCATTGGTGACGCCGCAGCCCAGGCGACGGTGATGGCTGAGTCTTGCCGAAGCGCCTGGATAGCAGCCCGCCAGTTCTTCGCGGACGGGCAAAGTTTCGCGATCGGCTAATCCAGCTTGGGCTTGAGGATGATGATCGCCAGCGGCGGCAGGCGCAAGCGAATGCTATGCGGCAGGCCGTGACTGGAAGCTTCTTCGCTTTTGACGCCTCCCAGATTGCCTATGTTGCCCCCGCCGTAAGCCTCGGCATCGCTATTGAGCGACTCTTGATAATATCCCGCTCGTGGCACGCCGATGCGATAGTCCTCGCGGATCACCGGCGTGCAATTCAAGATCACAACCAGAAAGTCCTGTTTGTCCGCGGCGAAACGAATATAGCTGTAAACGCTGTGATCGGCGTCGTTGGCTTCGATCCAGGAAAAGCCCGCGCCGTCAAAGTCGACTTGCCATAAGGCTGGCTGATCTCGGTAGAAATGGTTGAGGTCTTTCACCCAGGCTTGCAATTGCGCATGTTTCTCGTACTCGAGCAGGCGCCAATCGAGGCTGCGCTCTTCGCTCCATTCGGAGAATTGTCCGATTTCGTTACCCATGAAATTCAGGATTTTGCCGACTTGCGTGTACTGATAGCCGAAGAGCAACCGCAGTCCCGCGAACTTCTGCCAGTAGTCGCCGGGCAGCTTGCCGATGAGCGAACCCTTCATGTGCACGACTTCGTCATGGGAAAGGGGCAAGACAAAGTTCTCGCTGAAGGCGTAGAGCAGGGCAAAGGTGATGCGGTGATGATGAAAGCGCCGGTGCACTGGATCGTGCTTCATATACGCCAGCGTGTCGTGCATCCAGCCCATGTTCCATTTCAGCGTGAATCCCAGTCCGCCGACGTAGGTCGGGCGCGATACCATCGGCCAGGCGGTCGATTCTTCGGCGATGGTGACCGCGCCAGGCGCTTCGGCATGGACAACGGTGTTGAATTCCCGCAGGAACTCGAGCGCGCCCAGATTCTCGTGACCGCCGTATTTGTTGGCGATCCAGTCGCCGTCTTCGCGCGAGAAATTCAGATAAATCATCGACGACACGGCATCGACGCGCAGGCCGTCGATATGATATTCCTTGAGCCAGAAAAGGGCGTTTGAGATCAAGAAGTTGCGCACTTCATCCCGCTCGTAGTTGAAAATCATAGTGCCCCATTCGGGGTGTTCGCCCTGGCGCGGATCCTCGTGGCTATAAAGATGGGTACCGTCAAAATAGTTGAGACCGTGGCCGTCTTTGGGGAAGTGCGCCGGCACCCAGTCGAGGATGATCGCGATGCCGTTCTGATGGCAGGTATCGACCAGATGCATGAAGTCAGTTGGTGTCCCGTGGCGGCTGGTGGGCGCGAAATAACCGGTGACTTGATATCCCCAGGAGGCGTCCAGAGGGTGTTCGGCGACGGGCAAGATCTCCAGATGGGTGTAACCCATATCGACAAGGTATGGGACCAATTCGTCGGCCAGTTGACGATAGCCCAGAAAATTGTTCTCTTGGTCGCGCCGCCAGGAACCCGGATGCGCCTCGTATATGTTCATAGGCTCCGCAAGCGGGTCGCGCCGGGCGCGAGCCGCCATCCAGTCCTCGTCACGCCACTGGTATTCCGCTATATCGTAAACGACGGAAGCGGTTGAGGGCCGCACTTCAGCGTAGAAAGCGTATGGATCCGCTTTTTCGGCGCGATAGCCGTCGTTGTGGGAACGGATTTCGTATTTGTAGCTGCACCCCGGCGCCAAGCCGGGAAGGAAAATCTCCCAGATGCCGGAATCGCCATTGGCTTGCAATGGGTGGACACGGGCATCCCAACGATTGAAATCGCCGGTCACCGCAATTTTATAGCAATTCGGCGCCCAGACAGCGAAGTTGATGCCTGATACGCCAGCAACCCGGCGCGGATGCGCCCCCAGCTTTTTGTAGATATCGAGATGCCGTCCTTGAGCAAAAAGATAGACATCGTAATCCGTGAGCAGGGGAGGATAGGTATAAGGATCGCCGTAAGTCTCGCCGCCCCCGTCTGGCATAGTCGCTTCGAAATGATAGCTGGCGGAGCGCCATGACTGGTCCAGCTCCGCCACGAAGAGCCCCTCAGCGTGCAGCTTGCGCATCGGCGCGCGCCGGCCGGAGTGGTCGTCGACGATATCAATGCGCTCCGCCCAAGGTCTGAAGCTGCGGATCGATACCTTGTCGCCGCGCTGATGTCTGCCCAGAATCGCACCCGGAGCGCCGAGCTCGCCGCTGACCAAGGCGCGAATGGCGTCGGGATGAATGTCTAATGGCATTTCGTTTCCTGTTGCTTCGGATGTTTTGCGCTGACGGTATTATAAACGCTTTGCCCCGAAAGCGAAGGTCGGTACATGTCTGCGGCGCTTTGGAGGGGCCGGGGCAATCGCTTCAAAAATGGTATCTAGTGGGACGATGCAACGAACAAACTGAAAATTAGCCACAGAGGCGCAGAGCGCACAGAGAAAAGCCGCATTTACTTTGTATTCTTCGTGTCTTGACGGTCAGGGTCGGCGGTCAGTGTCTACGCGACCTACGCGACCTGTGGTTGGTCATGCTTTTCGACCGGGCAAAATCGCTTGACTTGCCAATAATCTGAAATGCACCCGAGAGCGCAGAAATGATTGATTTCCAGATCGGGACCTGTTACAATAGAAAATATATTCTATATGACTTGGCGCGTCTCGTGGAGACGGCTTTTGAATCAGTTAAGAGCCAAGCGCATGCCTAAGACCCGAAAAATTCTTCATCTGGATCTGGATGCCTTTTTCTGCGCTGTCGAGGAACAGTTTAATCCGGACTTGCGGGGCAAGCCGATCGCTGTGGGCGGGCAGCCGGGCGAGCGCGGGGTGGTCGCTTCGGCATCGTA
This sequence comes from Chloroflexota bacterium, assembly GCA_028873975.1. Classification (GTDB taxonomy): domain Bacteria; phylum Chloroflexota; class Anaerolineae; order Aggregatilineales; family Phototrophicaceae; genus UBA6055. The sequence goes on along the minus strand of JAPPMO010000082.1, from coordinate 58,294 downwards.
CCCGGCGCGCCAATACGGCGTGCGCTCGGCGATGCCCATGGCCCAGGCTTTGCGGCTTTGCCCTGAACTGATCATCGTTTCGCAGACGCGGGGCGCCTATTCGGAACGTTCGCGGCAGGTCATGGCTATTTTGCGGGATACAGCGCCGGATGTAGAACCCTTGTCGATTGACGAAGCCTTTCTCGATGTGACGATTCTGCCCAGCCCCATAGGGGAAATCGCGCGAGATTTGCAGGCGCGCATTAACAAGGAGTTGGATCTGCCCTGTTCGCTCGGCGGCGCCACGAACAAGCTGGTGGCAAAGACCGCCAATACCGTAGGCAAGGCGCGGCAAGCCAAGGGCAAGCCGCCAAATGCGATCACGATTGTAGCGGCTGGCGAGGAAAGCCAGTTCATGGCGGCGCTGCCGATACGCGCGCTCTGGGGGGTGGGACCGAAGACCGCGGAGGATTTGGCTGCGCTGGGGCTGACGAGAGTCGGGGAGCTGGCACATTGGTCGGAAGCCGCGCTTAAGCGCCGGCTTGGAAAACTCGGGAGTGAATTGTGGCAGCGCGCGCAAGGCATCGATCATCGCCCGGTCTTGCCGACCGGAGAGGCGAAATCGATCAGCAAAGAAGTGACCTTCCCCCGCGACGTGGACGACAGGTCGCAGTTGGAGCTGACCTTGCGGCGCTTGTCGGATGGCGTTGGCAGGCAAGCGCGCAAGGCGGGCTTGGCCGGCGCGACGGTCAAGCTCAAGCTGCGCTGGACGGACTTCACGACCTTGACCAGGCAGATCACCTTGGACAATCCCACCGATCTCGACGACGAGATTTACTCGAAGGCGACAGCGCTCTTTGAGAGTCACTGGCCCGATGGCAGGGCAGTGCGGCTGGTCGGCGTAGGGTTGAGCGGCTTTGGCCTGCCGAATCGTCAACTCGGACTTTGGGACCTGGACCGTCAGGTTGATGATTTGCAATCGGTCCTGGATAACTTGCGCGACCGCTATGGCGAAACGACGATTCGCCGCGCCAGTGATCTCAACTTTCAGTTTTCGGACGACAACAGGCCTTGATGTCCGGGGTCAAACCAGCGTGAACAGCTGATGATAAACGCCTTCCTGCGCCAGCAATTCTTGATGACTGCCTTGCTCGACGATCTCGCCATGGTCCATGACGACGATCATATCGGCTGAAGTGATCGTACTCAGACGATGCGCGATCACAAAGCTGGTGCGGCCCTCCAACAGGCGCTCCAGCGCTTTTTGGATAATGCGCTCGGTCTGCGTATCGATATTGCTGGTGGCTTCGTCGAGGATGAGGACACGCGGATCGGCCAGCAGGGCGCGGGCGAATGCCAATAGCTGGCGCTGCCCGGTCGACAGCACGGCGCCGCCTTCCATGATATCGGTGAGGTAGCCGTCGGCCAGCCCGGTGATAAACTGGTGCGCGCCGACGGTTTTGGCGGCTTCAACGACTTCTTCGTCCGTCGCATTCAAGCGGCCGTAGCGTATATTGTCCATGACAGTGCCGGAAAACAGGTGCGTGTCTTGCGGCACCACGCTGATCTGCCGCCGCAGGCTGTTTTGCGTCACATCCTTCAGGTCATAGTCATCCACTGTGATCGCGCCCTTGCTGACGTCGTAGAAACGCATCAGGAGCTTGACCATGGTGGTCTTGCCGGCGCCGGTATGACCGACGAAAGCCACCGTCGAACCCGCGGGTACATCAAGGTCGACATGCTTAAGCACCCATTCGCCGTCCTCCGCATAGCGGAAGGAAACGTCGTCGAAACGGATATGTCCCTGGATGCCGGGCAGATTGTCGGCGTTGACCTGGTCGCGGATGCTCGCCGGGTGGTCCATCAATTTGAAGATGCGATAGGAGGAGGCGATAACAGCCTGCAAGAGGTTATAGCGCTGCGCCAACAGTCGAATTGGAAAGAAGAACTGCTGGATATACAAGATAAAGGCGAGCAAGACGCCTACGGTGATCCTGTCTTCCAGCACCAAGCTGCCCCCCACAAAAATCAGGGTCCCGGTCGCGACGCCGCCTATCAATTCGACAGTGGGATAGAACAAGCTGGAAATGAGGGTTGCGCGGACGGTGGCTTGACGGCTCGCCATGTTGATCTCGTTGATAAAACGGTCGTAGTTGTGCGTTTGCCGGGAAAATGCCTGCGTGACGCGCACGCCATTAAAAGCTTCGGATAACTCCGCGTTGACCTTGGCGTTGGCGTCGGACACGCGCAAGTAGGCGCTGCGGGCATGAACGCGCCAAAAGTTGGCAATCAGCGCCAGAACGACCAAGACGATAAAGGCAACCAGGGTGAGCTGGATATTGATCAGGATCATCGAGATGAGGATGCCGCCCAGCATCAGGACCTCGCGTATGCTGCCGACAGCCGCGAATGTCACCGCCTCGCGTATCACGTTGACATCGCTGATCAAGCGCGCGATCAAGCGGCCGACTTCATATTCGGCGAAGAAGTCAATTGACAAGTACTGAATGTGGTCAAAGAGTTGGTCGCGCAGGGTGCGAATGATGGATTGGCCGATGACCGCCATATTGCCCACTTGCACGCGAAAGCCGATGAATCCCATGACCTGGAGAAGGATAAAGGCGATCACGCCCAAGACGACGACGGACATGTCTCGCCTGCGGATGCCTTCGTCGATCGCCCAGCCAATCAAGGGCGGGCTGACGACATTGGCGAACACGCTCAATAGCATGGTCGCGATGGCGACAGTCAACTTGTATCGGTGCGGTCTCAAGTAGCTGAAAAGGCGTGCTGTGACATCACGGTCGAAGCCCGGCTTGTGATCGTCCGAGATTTCGAGAATGCTCCGCTCGTCTCCGTTTTGCTTTTGCTTCGGCGGGCGCCGGTTCTGTGCTTTGTCTTTGCTGACGGTCATTCGCGCCTGTCTCAATTCTTGGTGATTCGCCCGGCGAGGCGATCGATTAAATCGCGGAATTGCTGCGTGGAGCGCCGTTCTTCCAGCGGGATCTTGATGATGCCGGCAATAATCGCTTCCCGGCGCACGCGCTCTTGCTCTTCCAGTTGCAGCTTGTAAATCTCTTCGTATAAGCCGCCGTCGGCGAGCAGAGTCTCGTGCGTGCCGTGTTGAATGATCTCTCCGTCGCGCAGGACGATGATCTGATCGGCTTTCAAGATCGTGCTCATGCGCTGGGCGATGACAAAGGTCGTGCGCCCCTCCATGACGCGATCCAGCGCCTGCTGAATGAGATGCTCGGTTTGCGTGTCCACGCTGCTGGTGGCGTCATCCAGTATCAAGATGCGAGGATCGATCAAAAGAGCGCGGGCGATAGCGATTCTTTGCTTTTGACCGCCGGAAAGCGTAACGCCGCGTTCGCCGACGTCAGTTTGATAACCGCCGGGGAAATCCATGATGAAATCGTGGGCGTTGGCGGCTATGGCGGCTGCTTTGATCTGGTCCTGGCTGGCGGCGGGGTTGCCATAGGCGATGTTTTCCTCAATCGTCGCTGAAAAGAGCAAGGACTGCTGCATGACAATGCCGATCTGCCCCCGCAGATGATCCAAGTCAATATCTCGTACATCAATGCCGTCAAGCAGGACGCGCCCGTGGGTGACATCATAGAATCGCGGTATCAAGTTGGCGATCGTTGTTTTGCCGGCGCCGGTCAGCCCAATGATGGCGACGATTTCGCCGGGATTCGCTTCGAGATTGATATTCTTGACAATGGCGTGATTGGAGCCGAAGTATTGCGTACTTACATTGTCGAAGCGCACATGGCCCTTGATCTTGATGCGCTCGGCATCCGGCTTGTTAACGACCAATTCGTCATGATCGAGAATTTGAAATACGCGTTCGCCGCTGGCCACCGCTTGTGTGGTCAAAAGGATGATGAAACCGACGAACCGCAGAGGCTGCGCCAGCAGCAGCACGTAAGCGTTGAATGTGACTACCAGACCGACGGTGATATTGGCCATGCCGCGCGCTTCCAGATAGCCGCCAAAGAGCAAAACCAGCGCGGTTGACATGGCGGCCAGGAAGGCGCTGGCCGGCAGAAACGTGATCCATTGTCGAATGAAATCAAGTTGTTCGTCGTAGAGCCGTTTGTTCTCGGTGTGGAATCTTTCGATTTCGTAGCTCTCGCGGGCGAAGACCCGCACCACTTCGGCGCCAAGCGCGTTCTCCTGGATATGATTGCTCAGCACCTGCATCCGGTCCATCACTTTTTTCCAGCGCGGGTGCACGCGCATGACGAAGCGATTGGAAAACAGAGCCAGCGGCGCCAGCGGGACAAATGAGATCACCGCCAGCGCCGGGCTGGTCGCCAGCATGATGGCGACGACGCCGATCAAGAGCAGGAGGACGTTTAAGCCGTCCATCAGACCAAAGTTGAAATAGCGCTGAATTTCGTTGACGTCGCTGATGGCGCGGGTGATGATCGTGCCGACTTGCGCGCTGTCGTGATAGGTGAAGGATTGACGCTGTACCTTGTCGTAGATTTGATTGCGAATATCGTAGGCGACATAGTGGGAAAGGCGCTCGCCGAAGAACCTGCCGAAAAAAGCCGAGAGCCCGCGCAGGATGCCCAATCCAACAACCAGCAAGCCGGCGTTGAGCATGAAGTTGCTGTCTTGCTTTTCAATGCCGATATCCACGACATCGCGCAAGATATAGGGCACGGCGACGGCGAGCAGATTGCTGCCGATGATGCCGAAGAGCGCGATCAGCACCCACAAGCGGTATTTCTTCAGATAGCCGAGCAGACGGACCCACTTCGCCAGCGCGCCGTTGTCTTTTGATTTGCCTTCGGATTTTAGCGGTATCTCGCTAGAAGCGGTTGCCATGAACTACTGATCCCGGGAGATGCGGTTATTGGCGAGAATCTGTTGCTGATCGCGGCTATGCGCTGCGGTTGAGCCCAAGGTAGAACTCAATCCCAGCTTAAATTGTCGATCCAAACAATACAGTTCGCGCAGAAGCAGGGGATCCTAAGTAAGCAATAAAGGCTTGATTGACTCTGGTATTCTCCCCCAGAAGCCTGAAAATAATTGTATAGCAATCGCAGTCGGTGAAAAGGGAGATTCCATGTCAAATATGAAACCGGTGGCATTACAGTTGTACTCTTTGCGCGACGCGCTTGCGAAGGACTTTGAAGGTATCGTGCGCAGCGTCGCCGCAATGGGCTATGTCGGGGTCGAACCTTATGGCGGCATGCCCGCGGGATTGAGGGAAGCGGCGGATCTCTTCGAAGAGTTGGAGCTTGAAGTTTGCAGCAGCCATGTGCCGTTTCCCGATAGAGCGAAGCTGGAATCCGCGCTGGCGGAGGCGGAAGCCTTTGATCTGTCGCGCCTTGTTGTCGCCTTCTTGCCACAGGCTGAATTCGAGACCCTGGACGCGGTCAAGCGCGTATGCGAGCGCCTGAATCGCGCCAGCAAAACCATGCAAGCCAGCAAAGTGCAACTGGGTTATCACAATCACTGGTGGGAATTCAAGGACTTGGATGGGCAAGCCACCTTGGATGTGATGCTCAGCGAACTCGACGATGAGGTCTTTCTCGAAATTGATACCTACTGGGCGCAAGTCGGGGGCTTGGATGCGGTGGAAGTCGTCAAGCGGGCGGGCGGGCGCGCGCCATTGATACATCTGAAGGACGGCTCGCTCAGTTTGGATGATAACATGACGGCGGTCGGCGCCGGGGAAATGTCCGTGCCGGAGATCGTTGAGGCGACAGCGGAGACGGCTGAATGGCATATTGTTGAGATTGACCGCTGCGACGGCGATATGCTGCAAGCGGTGCATGACAGCTACAAGTATTTGACATCCAATAGCCTGGTTCGCGGCAAGGTCTAAGGTCCGGGCAAGATGGAGCATGGTCTATGAAGGTTGAAATCGAGACGCTGCGCGACGCCGCTCGCCGCGCCATAACCAAGCAGGGCTTTGATGGGGCAGATACCGAGATCATTCTCGAGATAATCATGTACGCGCAGTTGCGCGGCAACAATCAAAATGTGATCAAATTGCTGGGTCCCGGCATGCCCGCCAATCCCGAAGCCGGGCAGATCGACATTGCCAAGGAAACCAAGCTTTCGGCATTGCTTGATGGCGGCTGGAACCAGGGAATGGTGGTCCTGAGCAGGTCATGTGAGATCGCCATTGAAAAAGCTGAGGAACATGGATTCGGCATCGTCGGCACGCGCAGGACGAATTCCCCAACCGGCGCCATCGGCTATTACGCGCGCCGGATCGCCGATGCGGGCTTGCTAGGCTTTGTGTTTTCGGGTTCGCCAGAGCTCATGGCTCCCTATGGATCTTATGAAGCGTTCCTGGGCACGAATCCTCTGGCGCTCGGCATACCGACGGCCGGGAAACCGATCGTGCTTGATATGGCTACAGCTGCGATTGCCTGGTACGGCATCCACCTGGCAAATGCGCAAGGCGAGTCGATTCCAGAAGGCGTGGCTTACGACAAGGAAGGACAATTCACGACGGATCCCGCCCAAGCGCTGGCCGGGGCGATCAAAGCCTTCGGCGGCTTCAAGGGCGCTGCGCTGGCTCTGATTGTCGAGATATTGACACGACCGCTGGTTGGCGCGACGCGCAATGACGATGGCAGCAAGTCCGATTGGGGCAATCTGATATTCGCGATTGATCCCGCGCTGCTGGCTGAGGACTTGGACAGCTTTCAATCCGGCGTCAGCGAGCTGATAAGTAGGGTCAAGGCGTTAAAGAGACTGCCGGGAGTCGACGAGATTCCAGTCCCCGGCGAGCGCGGCGACAAGCATTTCGAGCATGTCATGGCTGCTGGAGAGATCGAACTGGACGATAAGATCTGGCGGGAACTCAATGCGGTGGCGCAGGGATAAATTGCGAATCGGCTTGATAGAAAACGGGACGAAGAATGGGGCGGAGCGATGACTAGCGAACTATTGCGGCAATACAACTATGACGAATTCCTGCCGGAGAAGTTCATGCCCTGGATGCGCTTCGAGGAAAGCCCGGCCTTGGGAGTTGCCGCGCCGGATTTCCCGCTGTGGCGCTTGGAAGATCGGGCGCGGACTTTGCTGGCCGAATGGTGGTCGAAGAACCTCTATCTGGTGGTGGAATTCGGCAGCTTCACTTGACCGTATTGCGGGATGGCGGGCCCATCCATGAATGCGATCGCCGAAAAATACGCCGAGGATGGCGTGGCATCGGTCTTCCTTTACACCAATGAAGCGCACCCGGCGGAGCATTTCCCTCATCTAACTTCAATGGAGCAAAAGTTCCATCATGCCGCGGCGCTGCGCGACGAGCTTGGCGTCAGCAGGCCGATTCTCGTCGATGCCCTGGACGGCCCCTGTCACCGCGCCTACGGCAGCATGCCCAACATGACCTGGATATTCAATCGCGCGGGCCAGGCGATTTACAAGTCCGACTGGACGGACGCCAACAGCGTGGCCAATGCGCTGGAATACTATCTGGATATCAGCCGGCGGCGTAAAGATCGCGAGAGCCTGGCTCCGTTCACCGTACAGCGTTTGGACTATCGCAATGCCGATCGCCTGGCTTTCTTCAAAGGCTTAACCCGCAATGGACGGCAGGCTGTGGATGACTTCATCAAGGCTTTTGGCCTGCCTCCAAAAGAATTTCACTGGGAGGACAGGGACTCAGCCGACGATGCCGATTGAAGGGAGCATCCGTTCGTAGACGACGCCTTGCTGCCCGCGACGGTCGGAGGGGCGGTTCGCCAATCCGCCTTGGACAAAGAGATGGGAGGAGCCCTCGCCGCTCAAATTCAAGGCGTAGATTGCGCCCTGCGCAGCAAACCAGTCCGCAAGCTCGTGGAGCGTCGCTCCCGCGCTGTCCAATTCGGTTCTGGCCGCGGGATCACAACCGTCGACCACGAGCAGCAACAGGTTTCCATCCTCTTTAATGCCCAGCGCGGTGCGCGCCTTTCTTTCCAAGCGCGAGCCGGGATCCATATTGACCGGCGTGATACCGACAATATGTTCGCCGTCGACGCTGCGGCTGGACCAATATTCTTCGTTTGCGTCGGTGGACTCAAGCGCGTTCCGTCCGTCTTGCAGCAAGATGGGACCAGCCTGGACGCCTGAAACCAGGCTTTTCGACGGATCGGCAAATTCGTATTCTATCCAGGCATCCTCAGAGATCTTCTCAATTATGGATTCCGGCAGCGCATCGGCGCCTAGAGACAAGACAAAGCCATTTTGGGGAATCTGCAGATCACCGCCTCGTTTCCAGCTAAGCGCCTGGCGATTCACAATCACAAATTCATGGCGGCGGTCTTCCGCCGGCGTCCGATCGAGCGGGCGTCCGTTTTCGCCCAAGCGCGCGGCGCGGGTGTAGATGGCGATAGCCGAAGGATCGGCGGGATTCAGACCGAACTGATAGTCGCCGCGTCGGTCGGCTCTCAAGCTGACATCGCCCGGCAATATCAGGGCGATGTCTTCCAGGCTCATGCTTTGCACCGTCCAGGCCGCGCCGTCATAAAGCAGGCATCCGCGTCGATAAAGCGGCGGGCGCAAGATCGTATTCTCGGACAGCATCAAGCCTATAGCGTCTCCGTATCCGGAATGATGACTGACGAGATCGTCATGCTCGTGCAAGAAGTGCGAGGTGTTGAAAGCCGCCATGCGTTCGTGATTCTGTACGAAGTGACGGACGAAGTCGCAGCGGCCGATGCGCACGAAATTGCGCCGGGCGTCAAATTCGCGAAACAGGCGCGGCTGGTAGCTGCCCCTTTCGATGTTGGGGTAGAGGTCCAGCTGAATCGATTCTTCCAGCCAGCGTGTCATTGCTTCCGCGCGTGATTGCCAGTCATCGTTCCCGGGCGCTACTTCGGTATGCCATTCGTAAGTATCACTGATGTATTCGTGCAGCTGCAGCCAGCCCCGCGCGAGCAATTGGCGCAAGACACAGGCGACGAAGGAATTGGCGCTGATGATATGTTCGCCGTCAAAACTGTAGTCGAGCCCGGGGAACATGCGCTCCGCACGGCGGTCGGTCTGCATGGCGGTCCAGGTCAGGATATGCGGATTGTCCTGCCCGCGCGCTCTCGCGCGAGCGTAGTGCATGCGGGCGATGTCCTGTTGGCGCACATAGCTGCTCATCGGGTGCAGGTCTTCGAATTTCAGTTCATGTGGAGCGATCTCCAGGCTGTATGCCATGGACCATACGCCGGTCTCAAGTTGAACGCGCTGTTTTTCAAAGCGACCCTTTGGCATAGCCGGTCCCTCCGCGAATGTCCTTGTAAGGAACTATACCGCGTGATTGCCCACAGAAAAAGTCGCGCGGCGACAGTGAAAACGCCCTCCATCGCAGGGAATTTCGTTCCGCATGGCAGCGGCAGCGGATTTGTCTTTCAGCGGACAGCTAGCCAATCAAGTAGAAGGATTCCTGCCTGCCATCCAGCCAGCGCATCGCTCCGTCGGCAAGGACCGCGTCTTCCTCCAGCATGATGCGCAGATCTTGTCCATCCCATTCCGGAACACTTCGGACGATGTTCAACTCGATTGAATAAACTGTGTCGTCATAAAGGGGATAGTCGCCAAGGCCGGGAACGCCGTCCTGCCGATCCCAGAGGCCGATGATGGGTCCGGCGGCGTGCCCATGGAATCCGAGCGGGTGCGTATAGACCTGCGGACGAATGCCTTCCGCTTTTGCCTGTTCGAGCGCCTTCCGCAGCACCTCATTCCCGGTACAGCCGACGGCCATCAGTCCCAGATGGATGTCTTGCAGCCGATTGCCGTCGGCCAAGGCGTCGCGCAACCCGGCCGGCGCGTCACTTTCGCCCGGCCGCAATACATAGGCATGCTGCTGCTGGTCGGTCGCCAAGCCCAGGTAGTGGAAGCCCATATCGCAGTGCAGAAGATCGCCGGGCATAATCGTTCTGCGCGGATCGTCGGTGTCCTGATAGGTTTGGCCCGGCGCTTGAATATCGATGGTGGGCTGGAACCAGGCTTGCAAGCCCGCGTCCTGCATGGTCTGGCGCATCCACCAGACGACGTCATCCGTCGTCGTCAGGCTGGGATGGATGACCGCGGTCGAGAAAGCCCGGGCGATGATTTGATGACCGATCTCGACCAGGCGCGGATAGGCGCGGATTTCTTCGGGCAGTCGCCGTTCCAGCCAGCCAACGCAGAGACCTTCGGCATTCACAATTCGCGATGTGTAGGGATCTCCCAAAGCCTCGCAAATGAGCGAATACTCGGTGAGCGATAGGCCGTCGCCGAAAGAAAATGTCGCGGACCTGTTGATGCCGATTGCCGCAGGATCGCGTTCCACGACCAGGCGCGCCAGGCATTCATGCTGGTCTTCTTCATCGGGATCCCAGACTGTTTCGTAGAGATCGCCATAACCGTAGCGCGACAGCGTCAGCCTGCGGACAGATCCGTCTCTTTCCCGCGAGAAGACGAGCATGGTGCGGCGCCGGGCGGACATGGATGTGGCGGGCAGCATCGACATCAGCACCGGGTCTTCGTTGTACTCCCGGCAAGCGATGATCCACATATCAATGTCCAGGCGCTCCAGTAGCTCCGGGATAATCGTATCCAATCGCTTCCTTAGCCAGCCGTCGCGAATCTCGGCTTGTCCCCGAAGGGGCAGAAGGTCATTGATGAAAGTCATGTTCGCAGCTTCCTTTCGAGCTTTCGACATACCCCAAAGCGCATGTCAGCGCTCCAAAACGGGTGACGGCGAATCAGCTTCGGGCGCCGGTATCGGAATCAGTCGCCACCCGCAAGCGCCACGGCCGACTGCCAGTGCAGCCTAAGAGCCGCGTCTTGTCTGCGATATACGAAGTAAAGAAAGCCCAGCTCGATGATGAGCCCAATGGTCAGGCCCAAGCTTGCGGCCAGAACCCCGTGCATGCCCAGGTCAATGCCACCCCATACGATGACTGTCGTGACCAGGAAACCCAGGATGATGGCTTGGTATATGGCGGCGGTCTTGCGGCTTAGCATCAGCAGCGCGCGCAGGTAACTTTGCAGGGTCGTCAGCAGGGGTATCAGGCAGGCTGATTGCGTCCCCAGCAGCACAAGCCCGTGCAGGTTACTCGGCGCCTCCAGGATGGTTGTATTGTAGAAGTCGATCAAAGGCGTGAAAACAAACAGGACCATAATCAGACTTAGACCCGTTCCGAGGCGCAGTGTGAATCCGCGCAGGATGCGGTGATTCTCTTCGCTGTCATCAAGCGAGATCACGACCTCTTGATAAGCCATGCCTCCCGATCGCGTCAAGAGCATGATCGAGAAGATGACGGGCCAGGCTGCCAGGCTCCCCGAGGCGTCCGGCATACTGGCAAGCCCTCGTTCGATGACCGGATGGATAGACAAAGTGAGGAAACTGGTGATGGCCAAGGGCAGATGGAAACGAAGCGCGGCGCCATAGCTTAAGGATTGCAGTTTATCCGTGAGCGGTGTACCCAGCAAGCGCATGACGTCGACGCGGGAGACGCGGTAGGTATAAATGGCTTCAGCTGCGACCGCGCATACCAGCGCCAAGGCGCCGATGGCGGCGCCGGCGATCTGGGTGATGGCGCCCAGGACCAGAGCCATGCTTCCCGAAACCAGCACCCGCAAGACCGTGCCATAACCCACATAGCGCGTTTTGCCGAAGCGGATCATGATGCCTTGGTGGAAGCGGCGATATCCGATCAAGGCGCCCCAGAGGATCATGACGCGCATGGCGGGTCGGGTGGCCTCGACGATATGAGCCGGGATATTGAGCAAGATGCCGAGATAGAAGTCAAGCAAAGGCGTAAATGCCATTAAAATGGCGACCGCGGCTACCAGCAGATTGACCGCCATCATGAAGCGCCACAGGACGCGAAAGGCTTGCCGGTTGCGCGCCAGGGCGCTGCCGGTCGCTAAAAGCATGATGACCGGCGTTTCGATCAATATCGACAAAGAGAACATCAAGCCGAAGGCGGCCAATTGCGTTTCGGAATCCGGCTTGCGACTGATGACGCCTTGAATCAAGGGGCCCTCGACCGTCATCAAGAGCCAAGCCATTGCCAAGGGCAACCAGAATACCAGCACCTTGCGATAGGTCACGGATTTGTCATTTCCCGCGGTCGACTGACAGGCGCGAATTGTATTCGATTCATCCCCGATTGTGAATGACGCCCCGCATTCGGCTAAGCAGATTCGCCCCGTTTCACTTGGTACCGATCATTTCCACGAGTTGAAGAGCGACTTCATAGACAGCTTGATTGCTGGCGTCCAGCGCGTTCTGTTCGTCTTGCGCGAGCGGATCCAGAAAACTTTTTCCATGGATTAGATCGTCCCAGACCGCCAGCATAGATAGCGCCGGTACGCCGAAATAGCTGGCGGTCGCGAATGTTGTCGCCGTTTCCATATCGACTGACAAGTAACCCGCCAGGCGCCAGGTTTCGATTAAGCGCCGGTCTTGCGCGAAGATCGACGACCAAGTCAGATGCGCGCCTTGATGTACGTCGATACCGCGCTCGAGCATGGCGCTGCGAGCATTCTTCGACCAAAGAGGATCGCTCATTACTCCTTCCTGTCCTCCATAAAGATGGGCGACGCCGTCGCGAGCGATGGCGACAGTCGGCACGATGATATTTCCCGGATTGAGTCCGGGCTGCAATCCGCCACAGGTACCAATTTGGATGGCTAGTTTCGCGCCAATCTGGGAAAAAAGATGGATAATCTCGGCCGTCCGGGGCGCTCCATAGGCGCAGCAATAGGCGACGCCCTTGCCTCTCCACTCTCCCAGAAAGATATCGGGAAAACGAAGTTCTTCAACATCCTTCAGATAGGAAAGACGCCAATCAGTACGTTGTTGCCGCCACCAGGAACCTTCCACGATCACAGCGTCTGGCGCTTCCGCTGCCGTAATCTGCAGGGCGGCAAGCCATTCTTCCGCGGTGATTTCCATGATCGATTTTGCCGTCGACATCGTCGCGCATCCCCAACTTGTCGTTAACGGAATTATGTCTGAGGTCTGATAGAATGCTATCCCTAATAGGTCGGTACAGCGATAATGCCGATAATGAAGCGGCGATCAATGGAGACACAGCAACCTTTGTGTTAGAATGCGTCTTGGTGCGTCTGCGTAAATGGATGTCCGAGTCGCCGCCGCAGGGCTGTCTTTGCCTAAGGGGAAGCAGACGGGTTCATTCGAATAGCTGAGGAGATAATCATGTTTAGATATAGAATAATGGCAACTTTTTTGCTTTGCTTGGTCCTGATGCCGCTGGCCGCCGTCGCGGCAGATGATATGGAAGGCCCGCCCGGGTTCGATAACTGGGAGGCGGTATTGGAAGAAGCGCGCGGTCAAACGCTCAACTGGCACATGTGGGGCGGTTCCGATGCCTGGAACAGCTTTGTCGATATCGTTTATGGCGGCGAATTGATGGAGAACTACGGTGTTACATTGAACCGGGTCCCATTGGCCGATACGGTTGATGCGGTCAATCAGGTCTTAAGTGAAGAAGAAGCGGGAGTCGCGCACGACGAAGGATCGGTTGACCTGATTTGGATCAACGGCGAGAATTTCAAGACGCTGAAGCAAGCGGGCTTGCTCTATGGACCCTGGACCTTAAACGTACCCAATAGCAAGTACCTCGACTGGGAAACCGGCGGCTTCTTGCTCGATTTTGGCGAGCCGATAGATTATTCCGAGCAGCCCTGGGCGGCGGGCGCATTCCAGTGGATCTATGATACCGCCAGGATGGACGCGGAAGATTTGCCGCGGAGCTATGCGGAATTGGGCGAGTGGATCGGGGCGAATCCGGGACGCTTTACATACGTGGCGCCGGGACCGGGCGCGTTCCAGGGCACGAGAATCGTCAAGCAATTGATGTATGAACTTTGCGGGGGCCCAGAACCCTTCGCCGCATTTGATCAATCCGTCTGGGATGAATGTTCGCCCAAGGCTTGGGAAGTTCTCAATGCTTGGGAAGCCAATCTTTGGCGTGAAGGGGCGACTTACCCTGCGACCGCCAATGAGCTAAATGAACTCTTTGCCAATGGCGAGGTCGATTTCTCCTTGACGCTCACCGGTACGGGCGCGGCTCGCGGGATCGCCAGCGGACAGTTGCCAGAAACTGCCAAAGCCTATCTCTTTGACGCCAATATGATCAGCGGCTTCAGCTATCTGGCGATTCCGATCAATTCCGCCAACAAGGCGGCGGCGCTGGTGATGGGTAATCTGCTGGTGCGTCCGGATATGCAGGCGGCGCAATTGGATACCAACAGCCTCGGCACTGGCGCGACGCCGGTTGTCGATTTCTCGACCTTGAGTGAAGAGGAAGCGCAAGCCTTCGCGGACATCGCCGCTGCCATTGTCGGCGCGGCCGACCCGGCTGAATTCGCGGCGCTGGTCCCCAATACGGCGTCGGAATATCACACGCTGACCGAGCAAAATTGGGAGCGTTGCGTCTTACGAGACGAATGTTGATAGTGAAGGAAGGGAAGGCGATATCGATGCGATATCGCCTTCATCTTTTACGCCTGATTGAATCGTTAAGCGGAGCAGACGAATCACATGAATGTGGTTCTTATAGTGTCGGATACCTTTCGTCGCGATCATGTCGGGTGTTACGGGAACCCTTGGATTCGCAGTCCGCATCTTGATCGCTTCGCACAGGGCGCTATTGTCTTTGACAATGCCTTCGCGTCTTCTTTTCCCACAGTGCCGGCGCGCGCCGACTTGATGACAGGCAGGCATACTTTCAGTTATCTGGGTTGGAGCCCGCTGCCGAGGACGGAGACGACTTTGGCGGGGCTGATGACGGCGGCGGGCTACCGGACTTTCGGCGTGGCGGACACCCCCTTCGTCCTGCGGCACGGTTACGGTTATGATCATGGATTCAGCGATTTTCATTGGGTGCGCGGCCAAGCATACGGACCCTCGCGCGACAATGTGACCTCCGGCTGGACTTACGAGTCCGACTACTTCGCGCCGACCACGCTGCGGATCGCCGAGGAATGGCTGGAGAGGCACTATCGCGACAAGTTTTTCCTCTATGTCGATACTTGGGATCCGCACGAACCCTGGCAGCCGCCCAAACATTACGTAGAACTTTATGACGCGCAATATGCCGACGATATCAGCGCGCACCCGACTTACTGGGATTGGCGCGAGGCGGGCTTCAGCCAGCGCGATATAGAATTGGCGCACACCCACTATTGCGCGGAAGTCACCATGGTCGATCGGGCTGTCGGCCGCCTGCTGGATCGCATCGAATCCTTGGATTTGCTGGGAAACACAGCCATCATCTTTTTATCCGATCATGGTTTTTACTTCGGCGAGCACGGGCTTTGGGGCAAGGGACGTTTCAAG
The DNA here is from genome assembly GCA_028873975.1 of Chloroflexota bacterium. GTDB lineage: Bacteria > Chloroflexota > Anaerolineae > Aggregatilineales > Phototrophicaceae > UBA6055. The sequence goes on along the minus strand of JAPPMO010000082.1, from coordinate 43,011 downwards.
TCCGAGCTTGGCTATTATTTGGGTCCGGCCAAGGGCAGCGCCGCATCCACACTCATGTACCGCCTGGAAAACAGCGAAGAAATCGTTTCCGATGTCAAAGGAGAATGGTATCGCAGCCCACTCTACGATGAAGTGACGCGGATACCGCTGCTGCTTTATTTGCCCGGCGCCGACGCCGGTCGGATTGACGCGCTGGTTTCTCTCCCGGATGTCATGCCCACGATCTTGGATCTGGTTGGAATTGAAGCGCCGGACCGGGTGCAAGCGGATTCTCTGACCGGGCTTATTGACGGCACTGTCGACGCGATACATGACTTTGTTGTTACATCTTGGCCGATGTACGTGGCCGGGCAGCGCATCAGAGTGGTCGACGACGAGGAGCGCCGCATGCGGGAGAATCAACCAAGCACGGTCACGCGCAAGGACTGGGCGCTGCTGTACAGCGTCGCGGGCGAAGAAGTGGAATTGTACGATCGGAACGCGGACCCAAAGCTGAAGAACAACGTATACTCGCAGAACATAAATATAGCGGCGGAAATGCACGGACAGCTTTTGGGTTTTTTGCAGTCTCTGGGAACGGACGAGGTTTACCTGAAACCTCGCAGGAGTTTGTCCTAGCCCAGCAAGACCTGTCATATTGACGGGGGAGCGGTTCTATGGGTTTTTGGGAGCGCTGGCGCATCCCAATCATGTTGGCGCCGACCATGGCTGTCATCATATTGCTGTTCATCGGCGGTTTGACTTACGGCACGCTGGTCAGCCTCGGTTGGCAGCCGATTATCGGTCGTACCGAGATCTCGCTGCAAGCTTATCAGAACATCATATTTTCCGAACAATACGCGAGTGTTTTCTGGCAGGGGCTCTTGCTGACGATCTGGGTCAGCTTCGCCAGTACATTTTTGTCGGCGGTGTTGGCGCTGGCGACCGCGCTCCTGCTGCGCCGCAGTTTCTTTGGGAAGCGCTTGGCCACCTTCCTTTACCAATTGAATCTGCCAGTTCCGCATGTGGTGGCGGCGATTGGCATTTTGTTCCTGTTCTCCCAGAGCGGGCTTATATCGCGGGCTGGGGCGCAGATTGGCATCTTCGGCTATCCCAGCGATTTTCCGGTGCTTGTCAGGGACAAATACGGTATCGGCATCATCTTGTCCTTTGTCTGGAAAGAGGTGCCCTTTGTCGGGGTTATCGTCCTGGCGGTCTTGCAATCGCTGGGCGTGGACTATGAAGATTTGGCGCGCAGCCTGGGCGCCAATCGTTGGCAGCGCTTTCGTTATGTGATCTTGCCTCTGGTCATGCCCGGCCTGCTTTCCGGATCAATTCTTGTATTTGCGTTCACCTTCGGTTCCTTTGAGGTGCCGGCGATATTGGGCGTTCGCTTTCCGCGAACGCTGACTGTGACCGCGGTGCGGTTTTTCCGTAATCCCGATCTGAATGCGCGTACCGAGGGCATGGCCATCAGCATCATCATATCAATTATCGTTTTCTTCCTGGTGCTCGGCTATATGTGGTTGAGCCGCCGTACGATCCGTCAAGATTGAGAGCGACCGTGACAACAATGGCGTCCATTTCATCTCGTGCTCCCACCAGTAAAAGCCTGGCTCGCTTCTTACACTATTGCGCTGTGGCGTTCTTGATCTTTTTGCTGTTGACACCCCTAATCGCGTTCTTCTTCAACGCTTTTTCCTTTCGCTGGTTTTATCCGCAACTGTTTCCCAAGGAAATCAGCCTGCGCGCCTGGGAATCGATTGTTGCGTCCAATTCCAAAGTTCCCGAAGCTTTGCTGAACAGCACGATCCTGGCGGTGGGCGTGACGCTCAGTTCCGTCATCATCGGTCTGCCCGCGGCGCGCGCGCTGGGCTTGTATTCATTTCGGGGCAAGCGGGTGATTGAGTTTTTGATCATATCGCCGACCATCGTGCCGGGCATCGCTGTCGCTATGGGACTGAATATCAATTTTATTCGCTGGGGACTATCCGGCAATCTGCTTGGCGTCGGATTGGTTCACCTGGTACCGGTGATGCCTTATGTGGTGCTTACCCTGTCCGGCGTTTTCTCCAACTACAACCCGGAGTACGAGCAACAGGCGCGTTCCCTGGGCGCTGGCATGCTGGCGACTTTCTGGCACGTGACCCTGCCCGCGATATTCCCCGGCATCGTTGTCGCGAGTCTCTTCGCCTATTTGATCTCCTGGAGCCAATATATCTTGACGTTTCTGATCGGAGCGGGGCAGGTGATCACGATGCCCGTGCTGCTCTTCTCGACGGCCTCCGGCAGCAACAATGCCCTCACGGCTGCCATGTCCCTGGTCTTCGTGGCGCCGTCCATATTGATATTGACTCTGACCGCTCGCTATTTGTCGGGCAAATCCAGCGCCATTGGCGGCTTCGGGCAGTTATAGCCGGTCGGCTAAACGATGAAACGTAATGGATTCTGTCACATAGCTCGTGCCGAATCACCGTTTCCTGCACCGCGGCAGTACATGTAAAACCCAATAGTCAGTTATGGATGATAAAGAGCCGCGCACGCGGCTCTTTTCTGTTGGGAATATTAACACTCTTGTTTTCCACTCGTCCGTCATATAATATGAGAAATAATGTCATCAATATTAATTGCGAGGATTTTCGCAAAGTCTCTCCCTGATAACGAATTCATACTAGATACACCGTCTGAGTAAAGCGGAGGCTAAGTGACCGACAATGAGAAACTTAAATTTTACTTTATCACAACCTTTTTCATAGAAGAGTGGAAAGGCCATAAGGCTAAGCTCGAATACCCCCTCCCCAAACCCCGACACTAATGAATATAAGTCCCAAAGTTACAGCCATTGAGCATTGATTTTCGGAAAAGACCGCGGAAAAGAGCCGTGAAATCTGTGCTTGGAAAGATAAAAACTCCCTTTCTTGTCGCGGGTTTCTTATTCTTGATGTTGTCCCTGGCCCAGACAGTTTCCCGGAGTTCTGCGCCAGAGATTGATGCGAAATTTGGCGGCGCGACCGTCAAAATACATGCAGACCGCAGTTTGGTTCTTCTGCTGGGACACTGCGTGACCCTCACTTGGGATCTCCAGGGAATAGAATCGCTCTACATCAATGGAGAAGGCAAAATCGGCTGGGGCGAAATGGAATACTGCCCTACAATCGTTGAGCCAAGCCCTAGATTTGGTATCACAACTCTAGACGGGACAGAGCGCCGCTTCACACTGGATTTTCGCTATGTGCTAGGTGTCTTGTTGTTTATGACAGGTCTTATCGGGATGACATTTGCGGGGTTTACAGCATTGGATGGCGCCTTGAATCGCGCCATCGGAAAATCCCTCCTATGGCGTGGAACGACGCTTAGTGTTTTGAAGCTGCTATTGATTTATGGATTGATAAAACTGTCAGTCAATCCAGCGCTGATGAAGGACTTTATGTTAACGCTGAGGAGTCTGTTTACACATCCCGATTGGCAACTTTTTGGAATTATATTGGCCGGGCTTGTTTATGTGCCACTTATTTTTGGGGCGCTGCAACGTGAACTGCGGAGCAAACGAAACGCTGATCTAATAGTCCTCGGCAGTTTCTTGCTGTTTGTGTTTTTCTTGTATTTGCCCTTCGGCTTTGACAGCATTGGTCACTGGGAAACATGGAATTTCAGTGCTTGGTGGGAAGGAAGCAATGTATGGTTTTTGGAGTCGGAAGTGGTTTATCGTTTCTGGGTAATTGTTCCGCATACCTTGGCAAGATTGATTAGTTCGGACTCCTACGGCGGTTACCATCTTTTGAACTTTCTGATGTTCTGGGGCAAACTGGCGCTGCTCTATGGAATCTTGCGCCAACTTCGGGTTAAACGTCTTTACGCCTATTTGGTTACGATGCTGTTCATGGTTTATCCGGTAAATTCCATGTTGATGTCAATGCGCTCGTTGCCCATGCAGTTCAGCATGACTGCGCTGCTGGTTGCTGTTTACTTGATGTTGGCATATATGAAGAGTCCCAGTTTTCCGCGTTTACTGGGCATTTGGCTGGGCTTGCTTTTCAATGTCGGGTCCAACGAATCGGCATATGTCATTATCCTGGTTATCCCGCTGCTATGGTGGTTGCAAGACCGCCAGCCAATATGGAGAAACTTCAAGCTGACTGCTATCTGGTATGTGTTTCCTGCTCTGAAAGTTGCCTACATGCTACAGCTAGTATCCATGAATCAGTTCTTCTATCGTAGCGCGCTAATTGAAAAATATCACGAGCAATTTGATGGTTTGAATATATTTCAAAGTGTGATGCAAAAGACGGCCAATGTTTACCATCATGTCTTTTTTGACGCTTGGCAGGATGCATTTTCGACAATGGGGCAGAATACGTTTTTAGGACTGGCACTTGTAATGGTTTTGCTGGTTGGCGGCATTGCCTGGATTCTGGCGTGTAAGTCTAATCCCCCGGCTCCCCCACAACTTTGCTTCGCGCTATCGAGCGGCATGGCATTTATTTTCCCATCGATCGGAATTCTAATCCTGATTGACATGTACAACGATGACTTGTGGAGACTGTATTTTTACGTGCCGATTGGCGCGGCCATTGCATTATTCAGTTTAATCGCTTTGTTGACGGTACCGATCAGGAGTATCCGACGCCGCAACATCACTATTATTATCCTGACCGTGATCTTGATGTTTCCGTCAGCAACTCGTCTTATCTTACAGCATGAGTATTTTGTCAAGAGCGCAAACAACAAAGCATGGATTTTGAAGCAGATATTAGAGCAGACACCGGAAATTGATAGCGGGGCGCATCTAAGTTTCCTGACTGATATGACCCGCAAAGAAATGCATGACAAGAAGATCTATGGGCTGCACTTGAGCTACACTTGGTACAGTATGTTTTACATACTGTACCAAGATGGACATCCATTATTTGTGAGTTTATGCAATACTGATTCAGAAATTTCTTGCATAATCAGCGGCGACCACCTAACAGAAAAAATCCCTGATGCAGATTATGTTTTCCAAAATCTAATATTGTATCGACTCCATGACGACCTGACTGTCGAGCTCTTGGATGAATTGCCGGCCGAATTCAAGTTCGCAGTTGGCGGCGGGTACGATCCGCATCAGCTATACAGGGTGGACGCGCCCATTCCGCCACGCGCAATCACTTTGTTGGCTACTGCCCAGCGCGATTGACTGCCCCCGATTCAATCTAACCTTGACAGAGTGTCCGGCAGATGATAACGTAATCACGGCACAAGGGGGCGTGGTGTAGCGGTTAACATGCCGGCCTGTCAAGCCGGAGATCGCGGGTTCAAATCCCGTCGCTCCCGCAGTAAGGAGACATAGCGAATATGTCTCCTTTTTTGTTATCTGCGAAACTGTGGGAAAACTCGAGGGAGCAAGCGCTCAGATGGTCTTCAATAGTTCGATTTGCATCGTCGATGCCGCGCTGATGATCGACGATTTGCCGGTGGATGCCATCGCGCGGGAGCTAGAGACGCCGGTTTACATGTACAGTCTCAAGCGCATTCAGGAGAATTACCGCCGCATGAAAGTCGCCTTTGAACCGGTCGGCGCACGCATCCATTACAGCGCAAAAGCCAATAGCAACCCGGCAATCCTGCGGACGCTGATTGACGAGGGCGCCGGCATCGACGCAGTCAGCGGCGGCGAGATCGCCCGCGCGCTGCTGGCTGGGGCGGCTGCCCAAGACATCGTATTCGCGGGGGTCGGCAAGACAGTCGCGGAAATTGCATCTGCGGTTGAGCGAGGCATCGGTTGGTTTAATGTCGAGAATGAACTTGAGCTGCAGTACCTAAATGAAGCGGCGTCATCTATTGGAAGGCAAAAGCTACAAGTGGCGCTGCGTTTCAATCCCGAGGTCAGCGCGGATACCCACCCGCACATATCCACCGGGCACGGCGGCGCGAAGTTCGGTTTGACAGTGAGGGCGATAGGCGACGCGCTTGAACAGCCTCAACGCTATCCTTATCTCAGCATCTGCGGCATCCATGTGCATATCGGCAGCCAGCTTGGCGATTCCGCCGCGACCTTACAAGCGCTGGCGAAGACCAAACAGTTGATCGGATCATATCCAGAAATCCACACGATAAACCTTGGCGGCGGCTTCCCGGTCGCTTATAGGCAGGATCAGGCGCTCCCGTCATTAGAAGATCTCGTCAGCGAGATTGCGCCTCATTTGCATGGATATCAGGTATTGCTGGAGCCGGGCAGGGCAGTCGTTGCCAATGCCGGCATTCTGGTCGCGACTGTGCTGTATGTGAAGGAACAGGCGGGCAAGGTCTTTTATATCGTCGACGCGAGCATGACTGAATTGATTCGACCGGCATTGTACGGCGCGCATCACGAGATCGTTCCGCTGGTTCAGGCGGATGCCGAGCGGGTGGTGGCGCAGGTTGTTGGTCCCGTCTGCGAGTCCGCGGATGTGCTGGCGACAGACCGAGAAATGGCGCGGCTGCAGGTTGGCGACCGGGTTGCGATAATGACTGCTGGCGCCTACGGCATGGCCATGGCGAGCAACTACAATAGCCGGGCGCGTCCGGCGGAAGTGGTTGTGGCGGTCGATGGGGGTAGCTGGTCGGTTAGTCGGAGGCGGGAGACGATAAGGGATTTAATAAACTGTGAGGCTTGAGTTTCGCACCGCTCGATATACTAGTTCCGACCGACAAGGTATGTGGACAAATATATGTTCAATTCTACCCGATTGTCTTCGTTATCTTCTGTCGCGCGCTTCTCTGTTAATCCTCATTCACTGTACTTGGATTGAAAATATTCTGGTAATTACTCAACGCTGATTCGGCAGCACGAATAGCTTGCTTGTGTTCGTCCGGGCTATAATCGTCAAGCATTTGAGCCTTCCAGCCTCCTTGTTGCTTTTGTAGCGCGGCGATTGTCGGTTCTCCACCTACACCTAGTCCGGCATTTACTTTGATGACGTGCTGGAGTGTCCACAACACTCCAGAAATGCCGTCGCCGATTGTTTTTGGCATTAAATCCTTCCATATCACACGCTTTACAAACGCAAGAAATGGCAACGCTATCGCTTGTCCGCTGCCTATTGCGACAAAAGGTACATCAGCTGTTACCATTTCTGACTGGGCTTGCTCGTCAAAGCATAGGAGTTCGGACTTGTCGTTAAGAGGCAGGGTAACGAGAAAATTGAACCAAATGCTGTCAAGAGCCTGGGCACCTACGAGTTGAGCCATCGCATGAGCGCGTTGGAGCGCAGGTTCAACCTCGGACCACAATTGTCTTGATATCTCATGCCTTGCAGGACCAACTTCCTGCATTTTGATGGCGTCCCATTTTGTGAATAGTCTTTCTTTCACAAGCTGACTCATGCCAACTGCACCAGAATATGCGACAATGACGTCGTTCTTTTCAATTGTTATCTTGGATGCAATTTCTTGTTCTATTGCAGAATAGGTGGCCGGGCTTCCATAAGTGACAATGGTATCTCCACCAATTACAATCCCATCGCCGCACTTGACTCCGATGATTAACGTCATTTTCTGTCTAATACTGAAAGGCGCTGTTTTCCCGGTATTCGGGAAACTGGATATAAACTTCTCTCACGAGTTGCTGAAAGCTCAATCCCCGAGCCCAACTGACTTTATCCTCTATGAAGGTCTTCATTTCCACCGGAATATCCTTTAAGTCGATCCTACTTCCTCGCACTGTAGCCGCGTATTCTTTCCAGCCCCCGCGCGAATGTACCGAGATCGTAATCTTTCCTTCACGATCAAGCTGTTCGGCATCCCGATAAACATCGGCGGAAAATGGACCATAATCGTATTTCTGGAACTCGTAATAGTCGCTAGGTACTTCGTGCGGGAATTCCATACCAACCAAGAACGCCACCTTCTGCAACTGTGCAGGCGTGACCTTTTCTCCGTCGGCCGCTGCGATGATTTTTAGCAACAGGTCTAGTCGTTTCATTTATCCTCTCCGTGAATCAAGCAACTGCGGGCAAATACCATAGGCCCAACTAGACAAATACTAGCACATCTGTTTTAATTCTGTCAAATTCATGTGCCAACAAAAAAGACCCCGTCTCGGGATCTCGATCCAGGTGCTGATGGGAAGACTTGAACTTCCGACCTCACGATTATGAGTCGTGCGCTCTAACCAGCTGAGCTACATCAGCGGAGTAGCGGGGGCTGGATTCGAACCAACGACCTTCGGGTTATGAGCCCGATGAGCTACCACTGCTCCACCCCGCAACGATTTACGCAACTAATTTCGCTGCATATATGGACGATAACATTGAAGAAGACGCTTGTCAATAGCAAAAGACAGCCGTCGAGATTTTTAGTCTGATTTGCCATGTTTTGCCTTGAAAGCGCGCCTCTAGTTAAGCTATACTGAGCGCGAGATCGAACGCCTGTTCTGAAAGGGAGCCTGAAGCCAACATGCCCGAGTTTCAACTGGAATCTCCTTTCGAGCCAACCGGCGATCAGCCAAGCGCCATTGACGACCTTCTCCATGGTTTGCAGCGGGGCCATCGACATCAGACCTTGCTTGGCGCCACCGGCACCGGGAAGACTTTTACCGTGGCGAACATCGTTCAGGTGACGCAGCGCCCGACCTTGGTGATGGCGCATAACAAGACACTGGCTGCGCAACTCTACGCTGAATTCAAACGCTTGTTCCCCAGCAACGCCATCGAATACTTCGTCAGCTATTATGACTATTATCAGCCGGAAGCCTATGTGCCGCGCCATGACTTGTACATCGAAAAGTCGACCGACATCAATGAACAGATTGAACGCTTGCGCCTGTCGGCGACGGCTTCCCTGTTTTCGCGGCGCGATGTGCTGATTGTGGCTTCAGTCTCTTGCATTTACGGCTTGGGCGATCCGGTCAACTGGCGCAAGATGTCGGTCGAATTGAAAGTCGGGGACGAGATTCGGCGCGAGCGGATTCTGCGCGATCTGGTGCGGATTCAGTATACGCGCAACGATTTGGAGTTGCGGCGCGGCACCTTTCGCGCGCGGGGCGATACCTTGGAAATTGTGCCGGGATACTCGGAAATGGCTTACCGTATCTATCTATGGGGCGATGAAATCGAGAAGATCATCGAGTTTCATCCTTTGACCATGGAAGTCATACATAGGCACGAGCTGGTGACCATCTTCCCAGCCCGCGAATACATCACCGACGAGGAACATATCCGCGAGGCTCTTCACGACATCGAAGCGGAATTGGAAGAACAGATCAAGTATTTCAAGGGCGAGGACAAACTGATCGAGGCGCAGCGCATCGAGCAGCGTACGCGCTATGACATAGAAATGCTGCGCGAGGTGGGTTTCACGACCGGCATCGAGAACTATTCGCGGCATTTTGATCGGCGTCCCCCCGGCAGCGCGCCCTTCACCTTGATTGATTACTTGCCCGATGACCACCTGCTGATTATCGACGAAAGTCACATGACCTTGCCCCAGATCCGTGGCATGTACAATGGCGACCGCCAGCGCAAGCAGGTGCTGATCGATTACGGCTTCCGCTTGCCGAGCGCTTTGGATAACCGGCCGCTGAAGTTCAATGAGTTCGAACAACGCGTCGGGCAGGCGATATACACCAGCGCGACGCCGGGTCCATACGAGCATGAACATGCGCAACAGGTCGCGGAGCAGATCATCCGGCCGACCGGCATTGTTGACCCGCAGGTAGACGTGCGGCCTATCGACGGTCAGATTGATGATTTGCTGCAAGAGATCGCCCTGCGCGTAAAAATGGGGCAACGCGTACTGGTCACCACATTGACGCAGCGCATGTCCGAAGAGCTGGCGGGATACTTGAACGAACTCGGCATCAAAGGGCAATACCTGCATGCCGAAGTGGACACGCTGGAGCGCGTGGAAATCCTGCGCGATCTGCGCATGGGCGTCTATGACGTGGTGGTAGGCATCAACCTCTTGCGGGAGGGATTGGATCTGCCGGAGGTCTCGCTGGTGGCCATTCTGGATGCGGACAAGGCGGGCTTCCTGCGTTCGGAGCCGGCGCTGATACAAACGATTGGGCGCGCCGCGCGTCATGTTGAAGGCAAAGTCATCATGTACGCGGATCAGATGACGCCGGCTATGGCAGCCGCCATCAATGAGACGGACCGACGCCGTGCCAAGCAAGAAGCCTTCAACCTGGAAAATGGCATCGAACCACAGCAAATCGTCAAAGATATTCAGGACATAACCGACCGCTTGCGTTCGGTTGAGGGTGAAGAAAGAGAGGAGGCGGCGACGCTGGACGAAGGCTTGCTGGGGTTGCCTGCCGACGAACTTGAGAAAATGATTGAAGAACTGGAAAAGGAAATGCAGAAGGCAGCTGACGCATTAGATTTTGAAAAAGCCGCGGCATTGCGCGATCAGGCCTTTGATTTGCGCGGCAGTTTGCTCCAGGCGGCTGGCGCCGAGGGCGACCTGGTTTTGACCTAGATGCCGTGGATAGCCCGGACGCGATCAATCAAGTTTTGAATATCGCGAGCCGAAGCGCCTTCTGTTGCCGCCCCGTAGGGATCGCTCAATTCCTCCAAACCCAGCAGCGCGCGCGCGATATTGCACCAGCCCTGGGACAGCGCTTCCAAATCGTAGCCGCCTTCCATCAGGAATACGATCTTCCCGGCACAGACTTGCTTCGCCAGCTTCAAGCAAGCCCGCGCCAGCCAGTCGTAACCGGCCAGGCTCAAGCGCATGCCGGCCAGCGGATCAGCCCAATGCGCGTCAAAGCCGACCGAAATCAGCATAAGATCCGGCCGGAAGCGCGCTGTCGCCGGTATCACTATTTGTTCAAAGATGCGCTGATACGATTGGTCGTCGTGGCCTGCCGCTAGCGGTGCGTTAATTGTTGTACCTTTCCCGGCAGAATTGCCAACTTCGTCGAGGCTACCGGTACCCGGATAATAGGGACTTTGGTGAATTGACAGAAACAAGACCGCTGGATCGCCGTAAAAGATGTCTTGCGTGCCGTTGCCATGATGCACGTCGTAATCAAGAATCATGACCCGCTGCAATTGATGCCTTGTCAGTGCGTGGCGCGCGCCGATGGCGACATTGTTCAGCAGGCAGAAGCCCATCTGCCGGTTCGCTGTCGCGTGGTGGCCCGGCGGCCGGACGATCGCCATGGCATTATCGGCCGCGCCAGCGCAAACGGCGTCGACCGCGCCGATCATGGCGCCGGCCGCCAGGCGACTGACATGCAGCGAACAGGGGAGGGCGTAGGTATCCGGGTCAATCATGACCATGCGATTCATCTGACTGATATCAACCAGCCTTTGTAAATGCTCAACGGTGTGTACCGCCAATATCTGTTCGTCAGTGGCGGGGGCAGGCGCCAGTTCGAGAAGTTGATCAGCCAATCCAGCGGCTTCCAAAGCCGACCACACTGCTTGGATGCGCCCAGCATGTTCGGGATGCCGCGGGAAATCGTGTTCGGTAAAGCTCGGATGCGTCACGCAGGCGGTTGTCATAAGTCTCTCCATGCAGCTATTCAGTTGCGCCGGACTGCGGGCGCAAGATCAAGTAGTCAAATCGATTCATGCGGATGGTCTGCCAATGCTGGTAAGCGCGCCCGATCGCTTCCAAAATCGGCGTCGGATAGAACTGCGCCCGCAGGATCACCAAGCCGAATTGCTGTGTCTCGATCATCTCGATCAACCGGTCTCCCCGGAAAGAACCAGCCTGATGCAGATTGCGCAATTGCGTTGGATTGGACACGATGTCGCGTTCTGCCGCCAAGGCGAAGCCCGCGTCTTCGCTCAGGACAGGACGGTCGCTGCCCTTAATCAGATCCACAATGCGCCAGCCCGCTGCTTCGTCTTCCTCGGAGAGGAAATAGCCGATGTTGGCGTAACCCGGCACGTCAAATGAAGCGGAATCATAAAATGACCCGCGCGTATTTGCTTCGACTCTCAACAAATTCGCCAGGGGCGCGAAAGTTCCTTCTGTGGGCATCTTTAGCGTCGCGCGCGCATATCCAAGATAGAGCAGCGGGACGAGCAGCAGAATCGGCCAGGCGGCGCCGTCAACTTGCCCCAATACCCGTTGAAGCCGAGGTGGGGATCGCCAAGCCGCCTTCACGCTGCGCGAGAGGCAGATGCCGCTGAGGATGCAGGCGGCGGCTATCGAGGTGGTGAAATAGCTGTCGCCCGCTCCCCAGGTTCCGGAAGCGATTCCGCCCACGAGCGCGGCGAAGAAAAACCAGATCGCGTAGATCGACAGCCGGTCGAAATATGTCTCATAGAGCGCCAGCAGTCCAGCCGGGACCAGCAGGAATCCGTGCAGTTGGAACCACAAGACAAACAAGCCAAAGGCTTGAAAGGAGTGGAATTGATTGACATTGGCGACGATCGCCTGCGTCCACCAGTGCCCGCCGGAAGCCAGATTCAGCCAGAGGAAAATCAAAGCCCCGAAGCCGATGAAGCCCGCAGCCCAGCCCAGCGCAGCGCGAGGTTGCCGCAAAAACATCCAGGCGAATGCCGCGGCTGCTGTGATCGCGGCCAACTGCTTGGTATATCCGGCGCAGATCAATAAGAGCAGTCCGCAAGCGATTCCGCGCTTGTCGCGCTGCGGGTAAGCGCGCGCCAGAATCACGATCGCGGCTGTCTCGAGCGCGACCATCAGCGTATGCTGGCGAAACAAGGGACCGATGTGATACACGAAATTGGACGCGAGAAAAGCCAAGCCGGACAAGGCGGCGATCCAGCGATGTCGATGGCCGTCGCGATAGACTGCGTACCCGATGACACAGGCGGATGCGAGCGAAGCGAGAAAGCTCAAGCCCCGGCCGTACCAGTAGGCGGGACCGAAGATCCAGACCAAGGGGGCTGCCAGCGCATGATAGAGCGGCGGATAATTGCTGGCATAAAAGGGGTAGACTTCGGTGTCGCGGTAAGGCAGCTGCCCTTGGCTGAACAGAACGGTGTCGTGTAGTTCAAAGCCCTCCCCCTGGTCGTAGTCGAAAGGGAATGGGATCAAATTGATGGCATAAAGCAGGTAAACCAGAAGCGACAAGAGCAGAGCCAACGAGGCCGCCAACATCAAGCTGCGGTGCAAACGCCGTTGGATTATGCTCATGCTGGCGCCTAGGCAGGCGCGTCGCCCAGTGGAATGAGCGTCAAGCCGACAAGCAACAAGACGACCATGACAAAGAGGGCAAATGCCTGGGCGGGACCGATGCCGCCCTGTCGTCCCACTTGTATAATATCGATCGCCAGAACGCCGAGGATTCCGACGAGGCCAATCGCGACAAGTGCAATGCCGAGTTGGCGCTTCGTAACTGTGTAGTCGCGTGAAAACATCAGTAATAGTGTAGACAAAAGGGCGCTAACTGTAAAGCGACCCAAGCACCGTGGGCGCATTTTATATTTTGGCAATTTACCACCGGGGACACCGAGAGCGCCGAGATTTATGCTCTTTAATCTCGGTGTCCCCGGTGGTTCAGAAAAATCTAGCGGGATTCACCTCCCGGCGCAGAATTACACTAGGTTTGGCCCGCGCTTCGTGATACCCTTTGCGCTTGGCTCATAGCTGGAAGCGCAAGCCTTGAGATTGCTTCAAGAGTTGCTGCAATCCATATTGACCTCTTGTGAACCAAATCTGGCAAATTAGGAGCAACAATCGCATGATGAAGACACGCACCTGCGGCGAGTTGAGAGAAAAGGACGCCGGCACGCCGGTTTCATTGGCGGGTTGGGTCAATCGCCGGCGAGACCAGGGCGGTTTGATCTTCATTGATTTGCGTGATCGCTGGGGCATTACGCAGGTTGTTGTCGATTTGGAATTGGCGCCGGAGGCTCATGCCATAGCCGACAGCGCCCGCAACGAATATGTCTTGCAAGTGTCCGGCGCGGTGCGTATCAGGCCGGAGGGCACAGCCAATCCGGACCTGCCCACGGGCGATATCGACATCGTGGCCGATGAGATCGTCATCTTGAACAAGTCGAAAACGCCGCCCTTTTATATCAACAAGGACGACGGCAATCTGGACGAGGCGCTGCGCATGCGCCACCGTTATTTGGACTTGCGCCGCGAGCCGATGCAGCAGAACATGATCCTGCGCCACAAGACGGTCAAGTTCATTCGCGATTTTCTCGATGCGGAAGACTTCATTGAGGTGGAGACGCCGATCCTGTTCAAGACCACTCCGGAAGGCGCGCGCGACTTCCTCGTCCCGAGTCGCTTGCAACCCGGCATGTTCTACGCCCTGCCGCAGTCGCCTCAGCAACTCAAACAGTTGCTGATGGTGGGGGGCATCGAGCGCTATTTTCAGATCGCGCGATGTTTTCGCGACGAAGATCTGCGTGGCGACCGCCAGCCGGAGTTCACCCAACTCGATCTTGAGATGAGCTTTGTCGAGCGCGAAGACGTGATGCGGCTTATGGAAAGACTGGCGAGCGAGATCGTCAAGACCTTGACGCCCGAAAAGCGCCTGATTGCTGAGCCGTTTCAACGAATCAAGTACCAAGACGCATTGGAGCAGTATGGCACGGATCGACCGGATATCCGTTTTGATTTGCGCGCCATTGACATCAGCCATATCGCCGGGCGCTGCGCCTTCCCGGTCTTCGTGGAGAATGTGAAGGCGGGCAAAGCGGTCAAGTGCCTGCGCGTGCCGGGCAAAGCCGCCGCATTGAGCGGCACGCAACTGCGCAAGGAAGTGCGCGATTTGGAGAACATGGCTCGACGCGCCGGCGCCAAGGGCTTGGCTTATATCACCGTTCCGACCGAACCGGAAGGCGAACTGCGGGGACCTATCGGCAAATTCTTCAGTGTGGATCTCAAACTCGAATTGCTGGCTGCCGTAGGCGCCGAAGGCGGCGATTTGCTGCTGTTCATGTCGGACGAGCCGCAGATCGTTTACACTGTGACAGATGCCTTGCGCAATCACTTCAAAGCCGAGCTCCAACTGGACGATAACTTGCTGGCTTTTTGCTGGGTGATTGATTTCCCGGAGTTTATTTGGGACGACGAACATGAGCGCTGGGATCCCTCCCAACATATGTTTACTATGCCCTTGTCGGAGGATCTGCATTTGCTGGACAGTGATCCGGGGGCGGCTCGCGGGTCCCAATATGATTTGATTTGTAATGGATATGAAGTGGGTGGCGGCAGCATCCGAATTCACGATCGGCAGATACAGGAAAAAATCTTCCCCCTGATCGGCCAAACTATGGAACATGCCATGGCGGAATTCGGGCACATGCTGGAAGCATTCGAATACGGCGCGCCGCCGCACGGCGGCATGGCTTGGGGCATTGACCGCCTGGTCATGCTCTTGGCGGGCTCGCCCAATATCCGCGAGGTGATCGCTTTCCCAAAGACCCAGGGCGGCGCCGATATCATGGCGCATGCGCCCTCAACCGCGGACAGCGCGCAACTGAAGGAATTGCATATACAACTGGATCTGCCCAAGGAATCAGCGGACTAGGCAGCGAAGACATAAAGCAGCGAACGGGGACAGCGATCTGCCCCCTTGGTCAAGTCGAGTTTACTCGTCCGAAGTCAAGATGTTGCCGTGCAGCAAACCAGCGACCGCGCCGCCGGCGAAAATGCCGATCAAATAGGGAATGAGATAAGCAGTATCCCCCGCCACAAGGGACGGTCCCAGCGTCCTGGCCGCATTCAATGAAGCGCCGGTCGCCGGTCCGCCGGCCAGGATGCTTGCCGCCAGGGTGAAGCCGATGGCGACGCCTGCAAGCTTGCCGGCGCGTCCATAAACTGCCGCCTGAAACACCGCGCTAACCAGGAAGAAGGTCAGAATAGCCTCGTATATGGCGGCCGTCCAGACACTGTCCGCAGTGAGGAAACCGGTAGTTTGCCCGTAATTGTATGCGGCGTCGCCCAGGAAGCCGGCGACGGCTGCGTTGTCCTGCGGGAAGACTGCGGTCAGCACGAACGCGGCGATGATGCCGCCGATGAATTGCGCCAACATGTATACCAGGGATTTGTTCAGGTCTTGCTTGCCGCCGACAAGCAGACCAAGCGTAACAGCGGGATTAACCTGCGCCCCAGAGATATGCCCGTAGGTGTAAACCAGCGCGACCAGGATCAAGCCATGCGCCAGCGCCGGCACCAACACGCCAAATACGGGCGCGACCAGGACAGCGGCGCCGCCCACAAATACCAACACGAACGTGCCGATTAATTCGGCCAGACTTTCCTTAAAAAGATCATCACTCATCTCTACTCCCCCGTCGAATATTCAGTTTTCGATTGCTTTTGAGACAAGCCTATTATAGACGGTACTGGGGATATTGAATACTAAACTTCAAGCGCAGCTTGGCGGCAGCGCGACTTATTACTTTACATTGTAAAGCGAATTTGTTATAAATGCCTGGACCTGCTGTATTCGTGATAGAACTATATGTGCCGAGCCAACATTATTTTGACGGGAGTCTATCTTTGGTAGCTAATGTAATAGGCCCGAGCCAAAACAGAGGTTATCGAGCGACTCCCAACCTGTAATTTTGCAGGTTCGCGACACTATGGCTACACGGTACAGTGGGCCCCCGAAATCATAAGCAGCGCGCGGATTTTGCGCGCTGTTTTCTTTTCCGCTATTGATTGTAGTTGTCGCCGAAGACCTTGCGCATGAGGTAGCCGACTTGTCCCTGGCTGGGAATCACCGCAAAGAGTCCGTCTTCGGTGGTATAGTCTTCAACATAGTTGTAATCCATAACGCCGGTGGTGATGTTTTCCAGGTCAATGTCTTTGACAAAGAGCGCTAGCTGAATGACCTGGCCGAGCTCCAGACCCGTGTACAAGTTGTCGCTGAGCGTGGCCCATAGTTGCGGCGCCTGCAAGATAAGGCGCGGGATCATGTCAAAGCGGAGAATGCGATCGCGAATCGCATAGAGCACCAATTGTTGCCGCTCCGCGCGGCGCATGTCATTGTTGCCGTGTCTGGTGCGGGCAAAACGCAGGGCGTTATAGCCGTTCAGCTTGTGTGTGCCGGCTGGAATGAATAGTGGGTCAAAGCCGTAGTTCATATCCGGATACTTGGGATCGTCTATCGTGTAGTCGATGGTAATTTCGATGCCGTCAATGATGTCAACGATGTCGATAAGCGCCTGAAAATCCATCAGTATGTAGTTGTGTACGCGGATGCCAAAGTTGTATTGTACGGTCTGCTGAAGGAGCGTCGGTCCGAATCCAAAGCGCTGTCCTTCGCCATTCGGCAGCACAGTGTTGATCTTTTGCCGCTTGGCATAGCCGGGCACGCTGACCAACAAGTCGCGGGGAATGCTCAAGACGCCGATACTACTGCCATTGGGATCAATGCTAACGATCATCAGACTGTCGGTGCGATGCGCCAGACCCGTCTCTTCGGGCCGCCTGTCCAGCCCGCCGAGAACAACCGTGAAGCGCGATTGGCCGTCCCATGGCTGCAGATCAATCAAGCTGCCGTCTTGCAAAGGCAGGACATCGACGCCGACGACCCTGCCGTCAGCGATATAGTCCGTGCGCGCGTCCACGGGCGTCGGCAGCCGGCTGGAAATGTCCATAGTCGGCAGCACCTCTTGGGAAGACTGCGGCAAGCGCAGCAGGATCAGCATACCCAGGATAACAATGCCGAACAAGCCTATCATCGCTCCGGTAAGAATGACCCAAGCCCAATCCCTGAAACGCCGTTTGCCGCCCATCCTGCGCCTTGGAGGGCGCCGGCGAGTCAAGGGATCCAGTGGAGAGGGCGGTACGCGTATCGGTTCCTGATTGAAGTCCGGCGGTCGATAGACAGACGGGGAAGCGCCGCTACGGGTCGCTCTGTCGGCTCTGTCGGCCGCGGAGCGCAGCGCATTCGAATTTGACAAAGCGCTGCCTTTATTGTCGAATGATTGGGACATTCGGCGATGGTTCCGTTTCGTAGACGAATCTGGATCATAAAACAGTATAGGCAAGGCGGAAAAATGCCGCAACTCCGTTTGATACGAGACTCAACCTTCCAAAATGGTTCCAGAAATATGGCGACGGATTGCGCCATATTCGAGGCGGTGTCCGCGGGTCGACAGCCGCCGACCATGCGCCTCTACGGTTGGGAGCCGATGTGCCTCTCCTTAGGTTACGGCCAGCGATCGCGCGATGTCGATATGGGGCGTTTGCGCGCGCGGGGTTGGCAGCTTGTGCGCCGGCCGACGGGCGGCAAAGCGATTCTACACGGCGATGAATTGACTTACAGTCTGTGCCTGCCAATCAATCATCCCCTGGCTGCCGGCGATGTTGTCGACAGCTACCGGCGTATCGGCGCGGGATTGGCAAGTGGCTTGGAAGGCTTGGGCGCGACAATCATTTCCGAGCGGAAGGATCCGCGGGATAACAAGGGGGCGGGTCCCGTCTGTTTTGAAATCGCGTCTCATTATGAGATCACCGTCGCCGGGCGCAAGCTGGTCGGCAGCGCGCAGATGCGGCGCAAAGCCGGGCTACTGCAACACGGGACAATCCCGGTCCGCGGCGATGTCGGACGCATTTGCGATGTCTTGAGTTTCGAGCGTGAAGAGGAACGAGAAGCGCAGCGGCAGAGCGTGCGCCTGCGCGCTGTGACGCTGGAATCGACAATGGAATCTCCGCCCAGCTGGGACGATGTCGCCGACGCCATTGTAAGGGGAGTCGAGCGGACATACGGTTACGAGATCCTATGCCAGGAACTCAGCCAGGACGAAATTGCCCGAATCGAGACCCTGATGGCGGAACGGTTTGCCAATCCCCATTGGACTGCCAAGCGCTAGGCGCGGCGGAATCCCGATTGGCGCTGTCGATATGAGAATTTCAAAGACCTCTCAAACTCAGTAGACGCGCAGCAATAGCCCCTTGAGATATTCCCCCTCGGGGAAGGTCAGCGCCACTGGATGATCGGGCGCTGCGGAGATCTGTTCGACGATCTGCGCTTGGCGCCCGGAATCCGCCAGAGCCGCGAATACGATCTTGTGAAACAAGTCGCGACTGACGGCGCCGGAACAAGAAAAAGTCATCAGGTAGCCGCCCTCTTTGACGATTCGAAAGGCTTTGAGGTTGAGATCTTTATAGCCGCGCGCCGCGCGAGCGACTTGCCTTTTCTGCCCCGCAAACTTCGGCGGATCTAGCACGACATAATCAAATCGCGCTCCTTCGCCGACGCAATAACGGAGGTAATCGAAGCAGTCCGCCTGAATATGCTCGGCAGAAGCGCCTGACGAGCGCTTGTCGTATTCGTTGAGCGCAAAGTTCTTTTCCGCCAGTTCAAGAGCCGCGCGCGAGGAATCCACATTGACGGCGCGCAAATTGCTGCCCCTTTGCGCCGCAATGGCAAAGCCTCCGCTATAACTGAAAAGGTTCAGCAGACTGGGCGGACTGTCGCTGGCGCAGCTTTGTACAAGATCATGCAGCTTTTGTCGATTGCGGCGCTGATCCAGATAGAATCCGGTCTTGTGACCTCGGACAATATCCACGTGATATAGCGCGCCTTCGTTCAGTATCAGACTGTCGGGCGGCGGACCGCCGATTAGAGCTCCGACGGTTGGATCCAGCCCTTCCTGCCGGCGCAAGTCAATATCACTGCGTTCAAAGACATGTCTGGCGTCGAAATGCAAATGCAGGATATTCGCGATTTTGTCCTTGTTCCGGTCGATAAAGAGCGTCTGCGCTTGCAAGACAAAGCAGTCGCCATAGCGATCAATCACGAGGCCCGGCATGTAGTCATTTTCAGCATTGACGATGCGACAGGCTTGATTGTCCGGCAGACCGGCGCGAGCCTGGTTTTGGACGCGCGCCCCCCAAGCTCGGCTGAACATTCGCCGCCACCAAGCGTCGTCGATGGCCTCGTCTTCCCAGCTCAGGATGCGCACCTGGATCTGTGACTTGGAATTCCAGTAGCCGCGAGCCAGAAAACGGTCTTTGTGATCGACGACCGTGACAAGCCGGCCATCGACGGCATTGACCGCGGATGATACGGCGCCGGAGAAGACCCAGGGATGTCGGTTGCGGATCGGCTTCTCGCGCCCTTTTTTGATCGTGACTTTGGCGACGGTCATGCGCTAATCTGCGCTACTCTGCAATCAGCGCGCGCAGGTCATCTTCGCTGATGACCGAGACCTTGTTTTTCAAGGCTTTGTCGACCTTGCTGCCGGGCGAATCGCCGGCGACGACATAACTGGTTTTCTTGCTCACGCTGCCGGTTACTTTGCCGCCATTGGCTTCGACCAAGGCTTTGATGTCACCGCGCGGGACGCTCATTGTGCCTGTGAGCACGAAGGTCTTGCCTTCCAGGCTGGAACCAGCCAACGTTTTCTCCTCGGCGCGCATATTGACGCCGGCCTCAAACATCTTGCTCAAGACTTTCTGATGATGCGGGTCGGCGAACCAGTCCACGATGTTTTGCGCCAGTATCGGACCGAGACCCTCCAGCGCGTGCAGCGGTCGAGCGGCCGCGATGAGTTCCGCCAGGCAAGTTTCGATTCTCTTCAGTTCATCGGAAGACAGCGACAAGGGTTTGAGCAGACGCCCCAGCCGACTTTCCAGGTCGTCGGCATCCAAATAGCGGGGCGCCAGTTCTAGGTTGGGGTGCATGAGGCGGTGGACAATCTTGTCGATTTCCGCATCTGTATTTTCCAGCGGCGCTATCAGCGTGCGAGCGGCTTCCGTGAATTTATTCTCCGCAGCGCTGATGCTTTGCGCTGTCTCCAGCAGGCGCTCCATGGACTCGAAATTGTCCGTAATCAGCGACGCGACCGTTGCGCCGACGCCATCTATCCCCATCGACGCCAGCACCTGGGAAAAGGGGCGGGACTTCGCTGTCGAGATTGAAGCGAGCAGGTTCTCCACTTTCTTTTCGGCAAAACCTTCCAGCTCCAGCAGCGGCTCCGCCGTCAAGTAAAAGATATCGGCTTCATCTTGAATCAACCCCTCTTTGATGAGAGCGTCTATGGTCTGTGGACCCATGCCTTCGATATCCATTGCGCCGCGCGATACAAAGAATTCCAGCGTGCGCATCACACGTTCCGGGCAGGCGGGGTTGAGGCAGAACCAGTCGACCGCGCCCGCCGGTTGAATCAGTTTGCTAGCGCAAAACGGGCATTCATCCGGGGGCGATATGCTTGACTCGCCCCCATCACGCGCGGCCGCCACCGGTCCGATGACGTAAGGTATCACATCGCCCGAGCGCTTGATGACGACATGATCACCCAAGCGGATGTCCAGCGCGGCGATCTGGTCGAAGTTGTGCAGGCTGGCGTTGGAGACGGTCACGCCGCCGATGAAGACCGGGACAAGTTGAGCCGTGGGCGTGACTTTGCCCGTGCGCCCGACATTAATGGCGACGTCGAGCAGTTGGGTAATGGCTTCCTCAGCCGGGAATTTGTAGGCGACGGCGCCGCGCGGATCCTTGCCGACCACGCCCAACTCCCTGGCTTGCGCCAGGTTATCCACCTTCAATACCATGCCGTCAATCTCGTATGCGAGTTCGTTTCGCCTCTCCAGCCAGCCGGGCAGGGTCTCGATGAGCTCATCCAGATGATCAAAAACTTGGGCATCGGCGATCATATTGAATCCCAGATCTTTGAGACGTTGCAACGTTTCCCACTCGCTGGTCAGTTCGAGGCCGCGGCTGTCAACCACGCTGTAAATATAGGCGGTGAGGTCCCGTTTGGCTGTTTCGCGGCTGTCCTTCTGCTTGAGCGACCCGGAAGCGGTGTTGCGCGCATTGACATAGAGCGGCAGGCTTTGCGCAGCCTGCTCTTTGTTCAACGCTTCAAAGCTGTCTTTGTGAAACAGCACCTCGCCGCGGACGACCAGGCGCTCCGGCGCGCTGGACAGGTCCGAATCTACCGGAATGCGCAGGGGAACCGAAGGGATCGTTTTTATGTTTGCAGTGACATCATCGCCCAGCTCCCCGTTGCCGCGGGTGGCCGCGCGGGTCAGGACGCCCTCTTCGTAAGTGATGACTATGGACAAGCCGTCCAGCTTGGGCTGCAGGACATATTCCAGCTGCGCGCCGGCGGGCAAGAGCCGCAGGTTCCGTTCTTCCCAGGCGCGCAAGTCATCCTCATCAAAGGCGTTCGCCAGGCTAAGAATAGGCGCGGGGTGGGGGACCTTGGGGAAATCCGCAGCCAGATCAGATCCGACGCGCTGGGTCGGCGAATCCGGCCGCGTAAAATCAGGGTACTGGGTCTCGAGATCGCGCAATTCCTGGAAGAGACGATCGTACTCGGCATCGGAAATCGTCGGCGCGTTTAATACGTGGTAGCGATAAATGTGCTTATGGAGCTGTTCGCTCAGGTCGGCGATGACTTCTTGGATATCTAGGCTCAATGTCCGTTCCCCTCACTTATGAAATCACCTGCAAATAGTTCGCCACTGCCCAGCCTTCCACCTGGAACTGCCTGTCTCTCACTTTCCACCAACTGAAGCCATCGGCTTCCCTGGGTCCGCCAATGATGTCGAGGGGCGATCCCGCCGGCGCGCGGAAAAGGATTTGACTTCCGGTCAAGCCGGGCAGGTTGCGAATGTTCAATTCCTGGTTTCCCACGCCGGCAACCTCGACGGCGGCGCCGACTGTGATGGGAACGGGCGTAGGTACGACGTCGACCGTTGGCAATATCGGTCCCGCCATGGCAAGATCCGCTGGCGCTTGCTGGGCAATGACAACCTCGACATCGCCGCTTGTCAGCGGGCGGTTGACTTCGTCGGCGTCGTTCTCGATCGATTCGGCCATCTTGGCTCGATCGGCGACTACGATCTGTATCACGGGCTCGGCTTGGGGGAGGGAATCTCCAGCTCTCAGGGAAAGCAGCGCCAGGACCCCGCCCGCCGCCAAAATTATCACGCTCGCCAGCGTGAATCCCAGGGACCATAATGGAAGATACAAGGGACTGGCAGCCCGCCCAGGCCGTCGCTCCGCTCTCCGTGGAAGTTGCCCCAAACGAGGCGATTGTTTCCCATAGGCGAGCCCGTCCGGGCGCGATTCACTGGAGGACCTGAAATCGGAGACACTGGGTTGCGGACTTTCTTCGACCATGGCGCTTGCTATGTCTACTGATTCTTATCCTTGATCCAGGCGCTGAAGCGATCGAAGGACCAGGTATTGACGACGTGATGCGCTTCGACCCAGCCTCGTCGGGCGTTGCTAATGCCATAATCCAGCAGGTCGAGGTGGGCCGCGCGATGCGCGTCGGTATTGATGGCGAGCAAGGCGCCCATGTCCTTGGCCAAGCGCGCCAACTCCGGCTTGAGATCGAGACGCAGCGGATTGGCGTTGATCTCCAGGATGGTATTGCTTTCGCTTGCGGCGCGCAAGACAACGTCCCAGTCAGCGTCCACCGCTTCCCGGTTCGGGAATTGCCGCGCTGACGGATGCCCGATCATATCCACATGGGGATTGTTGATGGCATTGAGCAAGCGCATCGTGACTTGCTCGCGCTTCTGCCCCAAGCCAACGTGCAAGGAGGCGATCACAAAATCCAATCCCGCCAGTATGTCATCGGGGAAGTCGAGACTGCCGTCGGCGCGGATATCCACTTCGCTGCCGGCCAGGATTTGGATCTTGTCACCCAGCGCGTCGTTGACTTGCCGGACTTCTTGAACCTGTTCCAGCAGTCGCTCGATAGTCAAGCCGTTGGCGATGCCAAGGCTGCGCGAGTGATCGGTGATGACAATGTACTTATGGCCGCGCTGGATGCAGGCTTCCGCCATTTCACGTATTGAGTCCTTGCCGTCGCTATAGGTGGTATGCATGTGCAAGTCGGCGACGATGTCGTCTCGTGTTATCAGCTGCGGCAGTTGATGATTTTGCGCCGCTTCAATCTCGCCGGCATCCTCGCGCAGTTCCGGCGGCACGTATTGCATGCCCAAGGTCGCGTAGACTTTTTCTTCGCTGTCGCAGAGGATCTTGGGGGCGGATTCGATGATCGTTTTATTGTCGTCCACCGGGCTCAAGGCATGTTCGTTCAGGCTCAGCCCTTGGTCAAGCGCAATTTGCCGCATTTTGACGTTATGCGCGAGGCTGCCCGTGAAGTAGTTGAGCGCCGTGCCCCAACGCGCCTTTTCCAGGACGCGCACATCAACCTGCAAGCCGGAGAGCAATTCCACCGAGCTTTTAGTGGGTCCATGGCCGAGGATCCGGGCGACATTTTCCATGCCGACGAAGCAGTCCATAATTGGCGAGGCCTGATCGCTGGCGACAAGAATATCGACATCGCCGATGGTTTCCCGTCCACGGCGGATGCTGCCGGCCAGCGCGCCGGCGGCCGCTTCCGGCAAAGCCAGCAGCAGATCAAGGATCTGTTGCGCCGCGGGCAGGGCGTCGCCGATTGAGGCGCGCCCGGTTTGTCGAGACAAAGCCTCAATGCCGTCAAGGATCTTCTGCTGGCTCTTTTTGCCCATGCCGGGCAGCCCAGCCAATTGGCCGCCAGTTGCTGCCGCGCGCAATTGTTCGACATCGGTAATGTCCAATTGTTCCCAGAAGAGCTTGGCTTTCTTCGGTCCCACGCCGTTGATGTGCATGATTTCGACCAAGCCCTCGGGGATCTCGGCTTTGAGGCGGTTGTAGAAGTCCAGTTCGTCCGTTTCCAGCATTTCGTCGATCTTGGCAGCGATGGTCTTGCCGATATTGCTGAGATCAGTCAAAGTCCCTTCGGCGGAAATAACGCGTAAATCGCGCGGCAGCGCGCGAATCGTCTCGGCTGCGCGCCGGTAGGACAAAACGCGATGAATGTTGTCGCCGCGGATTTGCAGCATATCGGCGCAACGCTCAAAAATATCAGCGATCTCTCTGTTGTTCAGGCTCAATTCCGGCTCCTGTATCAGGATAAGTTTTAGAACGCATATTCGGGCTAAGTATACCAAATCTTCGCGCGCGGATAAAGGAGATTTATGCCGCTACAATCAGGGTCATTTCAATATCTTGGCAGAGGTCCACAGGACAATCGCTTCAAATATGGTATCTAATGGAGAGCAACTATACTCTAGGCTTGTCCTCGGTGGTTAAAGTTTTTGTTGCAACCGAAAACGATACACTACTCAATCAAGACGCTTGACAGAGCCGGCAGGACAGGCTAGCATGGTTGCAATTGCATATCAAATGAAAGACTGTGAACCGGAGTAGTACGCATCGTCGCGGTGTACAGAGAATCGCTAGCAGCTGTGAATGCGAGACAACCAGCGATGCGGAATGGACTGGGGAGTCGCGCAGGCGAAAGGGAAAACCGAGTAGCTTGCGCCGGTGAGCGCTCCGTTATCTAGGCGCGGGATATCGATCGCGAGGTCTGTATCCGCAAAGTGATCTGCCCTGGGCAGGTAATCAAGGTGGCACCGCGGGAACCCTTCTCGTCCTTGAATGGACGATTCGGGTTTTTTTGATTTTAGAGGGAGGCTGCCAATGCTGAATGTGAGGGACCTAGCGCGGCAAGACATCAAACCGACGCGCGAAGAAATCCACGCGCATTTTGAAAAGGGCGATCACGTGCCAGTCTATCGCACGCTGCTTGCTGATTTGGAAACGCCGGTCAGCGTTTATATGAAGTTGAAAGAGGCGGGCAAACCAGCATTTTTGCTGGAGAGCGTCGAAGGCGGCGAACAAGCCGGACGTTATTCCTTTATTGGCGTGAATCCCAAGGGTGTGCTGGTCGTCAAGG
This sequence comes from Chloroflexota bacterium, assembly GCA_028873975.1. Lineage (GTDB taxonomy): Bacteria > Chloroflexota > Anaerolineae > Aggregatilineales > Phototrophicaceae > UBA6055. The sequence goes on along the minus strand of JAPPMO010000082.1, from coordinate 17,434 downwards.
ACAATATGGTTCACTTCGAGCGCGATGGGCGGATGACGAGCTATCCCGTTCCCGCGGGCCAAGACCCGCTGCATGTCATCAAGGCTCACTTCGAGAACGTGAATCCAGTGCCGCTTGAAGGATTGCCCCGCTTGGTCGGCGGCGCGGTCGGTTATATGTCCTACGATATCGTGCGATATTTCGAGGATTTGCCGGCGACCGCCTCTGATGACCTGCGCGTGCCGACAGTGGCCTTCATGCTGCCGGATACGCTGGTTATATTCGATCGCGTCAAACATCAGTTGATCGTGCTGGCAAACGCGCATAACACCGGCGATCCTGACGCCGCCTACGACCGAGCCATCGCGAGCATTGATCAGATCGCCGAGGCTTTGGCGCGGCCGATGGAACATCACGCTTACGTAGCGCCAGAGGGCATTCACTACGGAGACCTCGTTTCCAACGTTGGCCAGCATGTTCACGAAGACCGCGTCCGCAAGGCGAAAGAATACATTCGTGACGGCGATGCCTTCCAAATCGTGCTGGCGCAGCGCTTCAGCCGACAGACGACAGCGACCCCCTTGCAGATTTATCGCGCCTTGCGCGCGACCAATCCATCACCCTATATGTTTTTGCTGGAATTCAGCGACGACTTGAACCTGGTCGGCGCGTCGCCGGAGATGCTCGTGCGCCTCGAAGATGGAATCGCCTACAATCGGCCGCTGGCCGGGACGAGGCGGCGCGGGATAAACGAGCAAGAAGATTTGGAACTGGAGGAGGAACTGATAAACGATCCCAAAGAGCGGGCCGAACATGTGATGCTGGTTGATCTGGGACGCAATGACTTGGGCCGCGTCTGCGATTACGGAACCGTCAAAGTGACCAAGATGATGTATATCGAGCGCTACTCGCATGTGATGCATATCGTGAGCCAGGTCGAAGGGGTAATCCGACAGAATATGGACGCTTTCGACTTGCTGCGGGCGACCTTCCCGGCCGGGACGCTCAGTGGCGCGCCCAAAGTGCGAGCCATGGAGATCATCGAAGAGTTGGAAGAGACGCGGCGCGGTCCCTACGGCGGCGCTGTCGGTTACTTCAGCTTCGACGGCTCGATGGATATGTGCATCACTATACGCACCTTGCTGATGCAAAACGGAACTATCAGTGTGCAGGCGGGCGGCGGAATCGTCGCCGATAGTGACCCGACAGCCGAATACTACGAGTCAATCAACAAAGCGGAAGCGGTTTTCGAAGCGGTCAAATATGCCGAAGAAGGGCTGATGTAATGTCTGAGGTCCGTGACGCGCGGGATTGCGCGTATTTTGAAGGGAAGCGAAGATGATCCTGGTGATCGACAATTACGACAGTTTTACTTACAACATCGTGCAAGAACTGGGGGAGTTGGGCGCGGAGTTGACAGTGTATCGCAACGACAAAATCACCGTTGACGAGATACGCGCTCTAAAGCCGGATCGTATCGTGATCTCGCCGGGTCCGGGTTATCCCCGTGACGCGGGCGTCTCGCTGGAATTGATACGGGAATTGGGCCCGGAAGTTCCTTTGCTGGGCGTTTGCCTGGGGCATCAGGCGATTGGCGAGGCTTATGGCGGGGTGGTTGCGCATGCGCCGGAACTGATGCATGGCAAGACCAGCATGATCTATCACCGGGGCGACACGATCTTCGGCGACATTCCCGATCCCTTCGAGGCGACGCGCTATCACAGCTTGATCGTGAAAGAAGAGAGTCTGCCCGACTGCCTGATGATCACCGCGCGCGCAGCCAGCGGCGAAATCATGGGACTGCGACACAAGCAGCATCCGGTGATCGGTCTACAGTTTCATCCGGAAAGTATCTTGACGACATACGGGATGCAAATGCTGGGTAATTTCATGCAATTCCAGCCCGTGCAGACGATTGAACAATAGACGGACAAGAGGTGCCGATATGACGACGAGAACAATGATTAACATCGTGAACGCAATTGACGGGCTGAGCCGATTTGCGAATTTGCAACCCGACGAAGCCAAGATGGTCATGCTCCAGATTATGAACGGCGGCGCCAGCGACGCGCAGATCGGCGCCTATTTGATGGCTTTGCGCATGAAAGGCGAAACCATCGAGGAGATTACCGGCAGCGCCAGCGCCATGCGCGCGGCAGCCAGCAAAGTCCCGACAAATGTCGACGGCGATCTGCTGGATACTTGTGGAACAGGCGGCGACAAGTCCGGCACCTTCAATATCAGCACCACGGTGGCTTTTGTAGCCGCCGCCGCCGGGATTCCTGTCGCCAAACACGGCAATCGCGCCGCCAGCAGCAAATGCGGCAGCGCCGATGTCCTGGCGGAACTGGGCCTTAATCTTGATCTCAGCCCGGCGCAAGTTGGCAAATGCGTCGACGAGATTGGGATCGGCTTTTTGTACGCGGTCAAGCTGCACCCGGCCATGCGCCACGCGATTGGACCGCGGCGGGAGCTGGGTGTCCGCACGATCTTCAACATCCTCGGTCCCCTGACCAATCCGGCCGGAGCGCAACGGCAACTGATGGGCGTCTTTGCCCCGGAACTGACCGATTTGTTGGCGCAAGTGCTGCGCGCCCTGGGATCGAAATCAGCCATGGTGGTGAATGGCTACGGGGGTTTGGACGAACTGACCACCACGGGACCCAATCGCATCAGTTATTTGCAGGAAGACGGCCAAATCGTACACATTGACGTCGACCCGACTGAACTTGGATTCCACGCCGCCCACATCACCGACCTGAAAGGCGATGACGCGCCGACAAACGCCGCCATCCTGCGCTCGGTGCTATCCGGAGACGACAGCGGCGCCAAACGCGATGTTGTACTGCTCAATGCCGGAGCCGCGATCATGGCTGCCGGCGCGGCCGCTTCCATCGCGGAGGGCATCGAGGTGGCGCGAGAGGCAATTGACAGCGGCGAAGCCATCGGAAAACTTGATCAGCTAATCGAATTGAGCCAGAGCTTGGCCTCATGACTTCGCCCTTTGTCACGACTGACACGATCCTGGACCGGATCCTCGCGAGAAAAGTCGAGGAAGTTGCCGGACGCAAGTCCAAAACTTCGCTCGCTTCGCTGCGAGCTGAGTCGGAAGCCTCGCCTTTTCCGCCGCGCGACATGGTCGCCGCCTTGCGAAAGGACAAAGTCGCCCTGATCGCCGAGGTCAAGCGTGCCTCGCCGAGCAAGGGCTTGCTGACGGCTGACTTCGCTCCGGTGATGATCGCGGCAACTTACGCCTTTAACGGCGCGGCAGCGATATCCGTCTTGACCGATGCCGACTTTTTCATGGGCAGCCTGCGCTATCTGCGCGCTGTGCGGGAAGCGGTAGACCTTCCCCTGCTGCGCAAGGACTTCGTTATTGATCCCTATCAAGTCTACGAGGCGCGGATGGCTGGCGCCGATACCGTCTTGTTGATTGTGGCGGCTCTTTCCGACTTGCAATTGGGGGAGCTTCAGTCCCTGGCGCATGATTGCGGCATGTCCGCCCTGGTCGAAGTGCATAACGACGTTGAGATGGAACGCGCTTTGAGGCTCGGCGCCAAATTGATCGGCATCAACAATCGTGATTTGAAGACATTCAACGTGGACCTGGAGACGACCGCGCGGCTGGCCGGGATGGTAGATGACGATGTGGTGCTGGTGGCGGAAAGCGGCATCCGCGACGCCGCCGATGTGCGGACGATGGCTTCCTTTGGCGCCGATGCCATTTTGGTCGGCGAATCGCTGGTGAAAGCGCCGGATATGGCGAGCTTGACGCGCGAACTGAGCGGACAACGGCGGGGGAGCCGATGACCAAAGTCAAAGTTTGCGGCCTTCGATCCTATGAAAATGCGCTGATGGTAGCCGAAGCCGGCGCCGATCTGATCGGGCTGAACTTCTACCCGGATTCACCTCGCTTCATTGACGCGGAAAGCGCGGGCGACCTTGTCAAGCGGCTGCGCGCGAGGCTCGGCGATCATTGCCCGGTTTTGGTTGGCATTTTCGTCAATGAGTCGGCTGCTCGAGTGCGCGAGGCGGTCGCGTCGGTCGGCCTTGATTACGCGCAGTTAAGCGGCGATGAACGCCCGGAAACACTGGCGGAGTTAAGCGGAATCGCCTTCAAGGGGATTCGTCCCAAAACGGCGGAAGCTGCGCTTGGGGACGCCGATCGCTATGCGAATGCAATAAGGACGGATGGGCGAATGCCGTCATTGCTCTTGGATGCCTTCAACCCGAGTTTATATGGCGGCACCGGGGAAACAACGGCTCTTGATGTGGCGCTGGCGCTGCGGGAAGTGGCGCCGCGGCTGATGCTGGCCGGCGGCTTGAATCCAGAGAATGTCGCCGAGCGAGTGCGGGCGATTCGACCTTGGGGCCTGGACGTCGCCAGCGGCGTCGAAGCCGGGATACCTGGACTCAAAGACGAAGACAAGGTTCGCGCGTTCATCACAGAAGTGAGGAACGCTGGATGACCGAGAAATTCGACATCTATGACGAAGCCTTGCGTCACATTGGCGTCAAATCGCGCCAGGCCGTCCATAGAGATGGCGATTGGCATCAGGTCTTTCATTGCTGGGTGATCGGGCGCGAGACCGATGGCGGCGAATTTGTGATTTTGCAAATACGAAACGACGACAAGGATATGTACCCCGGTAAAGTAGACATAAGCGCGGCCGGGCACTTGGAGGCGGGCGAAAGCGTGGCAGACGGTGTGCGCGAAATCGAAGAAGAATTGAGCTTGCGCGTCAAGTTCGAGGAACTGATTCCCTTGGGACGCCGTCTGGGAATATCGCAATACCGCGATATGGTGGACTGTCAAATCTGCCATGTTTTCTTTTACGAATGCGCTCAGCCCTTGGCGGACTACCAGTACAGAAAAGAAGAAATTGCGGGACTATTGAAGTTGCCGCTTGATGCGGGACTGCGCCTGCTGTCGGGCGAAGTCGACAATGTGATGGTCGAAGCAGTCGGATTGAAGGCCGATCGCGTCACGATTGGCGCTGAGGACTTCATACCGAGCGTCGACCACTATGCCCTGAAGGCGCTGCTCCTGGCGAAGCGATATTTTGCTGGAGAAAAGCATTTGTACATTTGACCGAGGATGCGCGACCATGACAGAACCATATATACGAACGGATCTCGCCGACCTGCCCGATGCGCGCGGCTATTTCGGCGAATTCGGCGGACGTTTCGTGCCGGAAACGATCATTCCCGCGCTTGACGAGCTGGAAGGCGCCTATGCCGACGCCATCGCTGACCCCGCGTTTCATGCTGAGCTTGCCCATCTCCAGCGCACCTATACCGGACGCCCGACCCCGGTCAGCTATGCCCGCCGCTTGAGCGAGCGGCTCGGCGGCGCGCAGATCTACCTCAAGCGCGAAGACCTGGCGCATACCGGCGCGCACAAGATCAACAACGCCCTGGGGCAAGGTTTGCTGGCGAAACGCATGGGCAAAAAGCGGATCATAGCCGAGACCGGCGCCGGGCAGCACGGCGTTGGCACGGCGACGGCCATGGCTTTGCTCGGCCTGGAATGTCATGTCTACATGGGCACAGTAGACATCAAGCGGCAGCAGCCTAACGTCTTCCGCATGAAATTGCTGGGCGCGGAAGTGATCCCCGTGACCAGCGGCAGTCGCACGCTCAAGGACGCCATCAACGAAGCCATGCGCGACTGGGTAACAAACGTCGAGACGACCTTCTATCTCTTGGGCTCGGCGCTGGGTCCGCATCCCTATCCGATGATGGTGCGCGACTTTCAGAGTGTCATAGGCGTCGAGGCCCGCGAGCAGATTCAGGAGCTGACGGGTCAACTGCCTGAGGCTTGCATCGCTTGCGTCGGCGGCGGCAGCAATGCCATCGGCATGTTCCATGCTTTCCGCGACGATGACGGCACGGAATTGATCGGCGTCGAAGCGGGCGGGCATGGCATCGAAAGCCGAGAACATGCGGCGCGCTTTGCCGATCTCGATATCAGCCGCCCCGGCATCTTGCACGGGACCCGCTCCTACGTGATGCAAGACGAAGACGGGCAAATCATGGAAACGCACAGCATCTCCGCCGGTCTGGACTATCCCTCTGTCGGTCCGGAGCACGCCCATTTGCGGCAGATGGAACGCGCCTTCTACACTATGGCAACGGATGAAGAAGCGCTGGAAGCCTTCCAGGTCTTGAGCGTAACAGAAGGCATCATTCCAGCTTTGGAAAGTTCGCATGCGCTTGCCGAAGCGATCAAGCGCGCCCCGACCATGCCGCGCGACAGCGTCTTGCTGGTTAATCTTTCCGGGCGGGGTGACAAAGACCTCGATACGGTCATCGGCGTCCTGGGCAGCTGAGCATAGCTGGAAGGGGAGAATACAAAGCACATGATAAAAGCACGCGAAATTCACGGTCTGGCCGCGCTGGATCAGATGTTCGCCGCCGCGCGCGCGCAAGGACGCGCGGCTTTTTTGCCCTATTTCCCCATCGGCTATCCGACACATCAAGCATCGCTGGACGCGGTCGCAGCCATGGCCGAAGAAGGCGCGGACGGCTTCGAAATCGGCATCCCCTTTAGCGATCCCATCGCTGATGGACCTACCATACAGGCGGCGACGCAGGTCGCGCTGGAAAATGGCACGACGGTGCGAAAATGCCTGGATGCCGTTGGGACTTTGCGGGCGAAGGGAATTTCCCAGCCCATGCTGATGATGGGATACGCCAATCCCCTGGTGGCTTACGGGACCGATCGCTTTGTGCGCGACGCGCGCCGGGCCGGAGCCGACGGCTTGATCGTGCCGGATCTGCCGCCGGAGGAAGCGACGCTGTTCGCGGGGAGCTGCGCGCGCGAAGGCCTGGCATTGGTTTTCTTTTTGGCGCCGACCAGCAATGACCGGCGCATAGCGATGGCGGCTGAACACGCCACCGGCTTCATCTATGTCGTCTCCTTGACCGGGATCACCGGCGCCCGCGCCCAACTGCCGGCTTATTTGACGGATTTCATCGCACGCCTGCGCTCGCGGACGGACAAGCCGCTGGTCTTGGGTTTTGGCATCAGCAAACCGGAACACGCGCGCCAGGTGAGCGACTTGATGGACGGATTCATCGTCGGGTCGGCGCTGGTGCGGGCGGGGGGCGAGAGCGCCGCCGCCGTGCGGGAGCTGGCGCGGTCGCTGAGAGGCGTGCTGTAGAACGGCTGTATTTCAATATTTTGGCAGATGCCCAAAGGGCAATCGCTTCAAAAATGGTATCGAGTGGAACGATGCAAGGAACAAACTGAAAATTCGCCACAGAGGCACAGAGCGCACAGAGAAATACAAAAGATCATTTCTGTTTGCGGGCGTTTCAGCGGGTCGCGTAGACACTGACCTTCAAACGCCCCTACATCGCCTCCTTTTTGACAAGCAAGAGCTTAAATCTCGGTGCTCTCGGTGGTTAATTGCCATAATCTGAAATGCAGACCGTTTAATGCGGTATGTTGACAGACATCAAATGACAGTGTATGCTTCAAACGACATGGTTCTGAGAATGTCATAATCACATGCAACATTTACAGTTCGCCAGTTTGCGTTATTATTGCTTCCCAAACTGCATAGACCGGGTTGGGCTGTTTCGCGCTGGCAACTGAAGATCAAGTCGATTAAGACAAAACATCGAGGCGCAGAGTGAAATGCTCAGCGCCTTTTTTGTTTGAAGAGGAGCGTTCAATTGATGATGAGAGGGGTACGGGGCGCCATCACGGTGGCATCCAACTCAAACCAGGCGATACTGTCAGCGACTCAGGAACTGTTGCGCGCCATGATCGAGCGCAACGGCATCGTCGAAGATGATGTAGCGAGCGTCTTGTTCTCCGCCACGCCGGAGCTCGACGATACTTTTCCCGCCAAAGCCGCGCGCCTGATGGGCTGGACGCGCACCGCCCTGATGGGCTTTCAGGAAGCGGATGTGCAACATGGTCTGCCCATGTGCATTCGCGTGCTGATTCACTGGAATACCGACAAGTCTATTGACGAAATTCAGCATGTCTTCCTGCGCGATGCCGCCCAGTTGCGCCCCGACCTGGCGGATGATTATAAAGCGCGCGAGGCGGGGGAATCGTCATGATCGGAGCCAGCTTTCGGGCGCGTCATCTTTCCATAGTCGGCATGGGGCTGATGGGCGGGTCGCTGGCTCTGGCGCTGCGCGATCACGCCGATCATATCACCGGCATCGACTCTTGCGAGGCGGCGCGTTCTTACGGGCTGCGGGAAGGATTTGTCGACTGCGCCACGGATGACCTCTTTGGGGGCGTTAATCACGCCGACGTTGTCATACTCGCCGCGCCGGTGCGTGTCATCGTCGAGATGCTGAAGATGCGCATCGGCTCCTTCTTGCGTTCGAACACCCTGGTCGTCGATATTGGCAGCACCAAGCAGGATATTGTCGATGCCATGGCGAACTTGCCCGTCGGCGTCAATGCCATGGGCGGGCATCCCATGACTGGCAAGGAAAATGGGGGCATCGAGGAATCCGACCGCGCCTTGTATGCCAATCGCCCATTTGTGCTCTGCCCGTCCCGCCGCACCACGCCGGCGGCGCGGCTGCGGACGCTATCGCTGGTGGAAACGCTGGGCGCCATCCCTATCGAAATGGACGCGGAGAGGCACGATCAGATTGTGGCCGGCATCAGTCACTTGCCCTATCTCTTGAGCGCGACTTTGGTGGCGACGGTCGCCAATCAAGCGCGGGCTGACAGCGCCTACTGGGAATTGGCGGCGGGGGGATTTCGCGATACCAGTCGCCTGGCGGCCAGCGATGTGACCATGATGGGGGACATTTTGAGCACCAATACCAAGGCTGTCGCCACCTTGCTGGCGCAGTTTCGCATGCAGTTGGCAATGCTGGAGACGATGTTGATCGGCGGCGACGAGCAGCGCTTGAGCCAGTCCTTGCAACCAATAAGGCGCGCGCGGAAGGAATGGGCGGATAACTATGAAAAGGGACGATAGACACAGCCAGTTGTTGGCCTCTCCCGGCGGCAAGCTGCTCGGCAGCACGACGATACCGGGCGACAAATCGCTTTCGCACCGCGCAGCTATGTTGGGGGCAATCGCCGCGGGCAGCTCGCATATTCGCAATTGGCTGGCGGCTGGCGATACGGAAGCGACGCTGGGCGCGATGCGTGACTTGGGCGCCAGGATCGAGCGCCACGACGCCAATACCTTGACCATTCACGGCGGGGAACTGCGCCAGGCGGATCAAGCGCTGGATTTGAAAAACGCCGGGACCGGCATTCGCTTGCTGGCGGGCATTATGGTTGGGCAGCCTTTCCCCAGCGTCCTGGACGGAAGCGAGCAATTGCGGCGGCGACCGATGAAGCGCATTACAGCGCCATTGCAAAGCATGGGCGCGCAAATAGACTCGACGGATGGCTGCTGCCCGCTGAGGATACAGCGCTCCCAGTTGCGCGGGACCACCTACGAATTGCCTGTGGCCAGCGCCCAAGTGAAGAGCGCGATCTTGCTGGCAGCGCTCTTTGCCGATGCTCCCACCACAGTGATTCAGCCGGGACCGACGCGCGATCACACCGAACGCATGCTGCGCTCTATGGGCGTGAGAATTGACATTGATGACGAGAATCATAACAGGATGACATTGCACCCGCCGCAAACGCTCGAGCCTCTGGATTTGACGATTCCGGGCGATTTTTCTTCGGCGGCTTTTCTTTTGGTGGCGGGCTTGTTGACGCCGGACAGCGACTTGACGGTCACGGGCGTCAATTTGAATCCGACGCGGACCGGACTGCTGGGTGTTTTGGAAGCGATGGATGCTGATATCAGCACCACCTACCGTACAATCGAATCTGGCGAAATGATCGGTGAAATCCGTGTGCGGACCAGCGCATTGAAGGGCATTGAGATCGGCGGCGAAACGGTTGTAAGAATGATCGACGAATTCCCAATCTTGATGATCGCCGCGCTGCGCGCCCATGGCGAGACGATTGTGCGGGATGCGCGCGAGCTGCGCGTGAAAGAGACCGATCGCATCGCGGTTATGGCGGGCGAATTGCGCAAAATGGGCGCGGAGATCGAAGAGCGCGAGGACGGATTCCGGATCCTTGGCCCACAGCAATTGTCGGGCGCCGATGTGGATGGGCACGACGATCATCGCATCGCCATGAGCATGACGATCGCGGGAACAGTCGCTTCCGGCGAAACGCTCGTCACTGACGCGGCTTGCGTGGCGGATTCCTTTCCAGGTTTCGCCGAGACGCTGATCGGCTGCGGCGCTCATATCGAGCCGGCCTAAGCCCCCTGTTAGCGCTGCCGGCGGCGGAGAAGAAGCAATGACGAAGAATCGAGTAGGACTTATCGGCTTCCCGGTGGAGCACAGCTTGAGCCCGGTCATGCACAACGCGGCTTTTGCAGCGCTGGGCATGTCGGATTGGCTCTACGACGCCATGTCGATACCGCCCGATATCTTGCGCTATGGTCTGCAGGAACCACGAAATCATGGTTATATCGGCCTCAATGTGACGGTGCCGCACAAGGAAGCCGTCATGGAATTGGTGCGCCCGGACGCAATCGCGCGGGCGATCGGCGCGGTCAATACGGTTGACTTCAGGAACAATAGCGGCGCCAATACCGATGCCGACGGCATCGTCGAAGATTTGCGGGCGAATGGCGTCCCGATCGCGGACCAGCAAGTTTTGATATTGGGCGCCGGGGGCGCGGCGCGGGCGGTGGTCTATGGCTTGGCGCGGGCCGGCGCTAACTTGGCGATAGTCAATCGCACCAAGTCGAGAGCCGAGCGACTGGTCTCGGAGCTCAGAAGCGCGGCTGGCATCGACGGTATTGCGCTGATGACGCTGGAGGAAGCCGCGGATTGGGGCATGTCGCTGATCATCAACTGCACGTCGGTAGGTTTGCATCCCCATGTCAATCAGTCGCCCTGGACCCACGGTCTGCCTTTCCCACAGGGCGTGACGGTCTACGACACAGTCTACCGCCCGGCGAATACGGCGCTGATGCGGCAGTGCGTCGCGCGCGGCGGCAGGGCGATTGGCGGCTTGGGCATGCTGGCGCGGCAAGGCGCGCTTTCTTTCAAGATCTGGACCGGCGTCGCCCCGCCGGTTGATGTGATGCTTCGCGCGGCGCAAGCGGCTTTGGAGAATACGGCAAGATCTAGAGACGAAAATCAGATCGAGGTCAAGGACTAAACCGACATGCCAATTCGATTTTTCACCGCGGGCGAAAGCCATGGTCCTGGCTTGACCGCCATTCTGGAAGGCATGCCGGCTGGCTTGCCGCTGTCGGTTGAGGATATCAACAGAGATTTGCGCCGGCGCCAAAAGGGTTATGGTTCCGGCGGGCGCATGCAGATCGAGAAAGACAAGATCCTCATCACCTCGGGCTTGATGAACGGCATGACAACGGGCGCTCCTATCGCGCTGCACGTTCAGAATCGCGATTTCAAAAGTTGGAAGGAGCGCGATATCACGCCGATCACGACGCCGCGCCCGGGGCACGCCGATTTGACCGGCGCGCTCAAATACGGCTATCGCGAATTGCGGCTGTCGCTGGAACGCGCCAGCGCCCGGGAAACTACGATGCGCGTGGCCATCGGCGGGATCTGCAAGCGCTTCCTGGACGAGTTCGGCATCAAGATTGACGGATACGTGGTCCAATTGGGGGATGTCAAGGCGGATCTGGCTGCCATGCCTTTGGAGGAACGGATCGCCCGCAACGAAGACAACGATGTGCGCTGCCCCGACGCGGCTGCGGCGGAACGCATGCACGCGGCAATCCGACAGGTCAAAATCGACAAGGATACGCTGGGCGGCGTCTTTGAAGTTGTCGCCCGCGGCCTGCCGCCGGGCTTGGGATCGCATGTCCATTACGACCGCAAATTGGACGGCAAACTGGTGGCGGCAATGGTCAGCATACAAGCCATGAAGGGAGCGGAAATCGGCAGCGCTTTCGAGAACGCCGGCAAGCGCGGGTCACAAGTACACGACGAAATCACCGTTGACGCCGACGGCAATTTGTCCCGCAAGACCAACCGCGCCGGCGGCTTGGAAGGCGGGATTTCCACGGGCCAGCCCATCGTGGTGCGCGTTGCCATGAAGCCGATATCCACCATGCTGCGCGGCGCTGCTTCTGTTGACCTGGCCAGCGGCGCGCCCAATATGACGGTTTACGAACGCAGCGATTTCTGCGCTTTGCCGCGGGCGGTGCCAGTTGGCGAAGCCATGATGGCGATTGTGCTGGCTGAGGCGCTGCTGGAAAAACTGGGTGGGGACAGCATTGAAGAAATGAAGCCGCGCTTCGCCGCTTTGCGCCGCAACCGCGTAAGCGACCTGCCGATGGACAATATCGAGTGGCGCTTTGGATACGACCTATGAGCAGCGGGGAAAACATCGTCATCACCGGCTTTATGGGAACGGGCAAGTCAACAGTCGGGGAACGAGTCGCCGAAAAGCTTGAGCGACAGTTCGTCGATATGGACCTTGTCATCGAAACGCGTTTTGGCTTGCCGATCCCGGAGATCTTCAAGCGGCATGGCGAAGCGATATTCCGGACTGTCGAACGGGGATTGGCGCAGGAACTTTCGGCGCAATCCGGTCTGGTGATCGCGACTGGCGGCGGCGCGCTTGTGCCTGCGGAAATGCGCGACCTGATGGGGCGGACGGGAAAGCTGATTTGCTTGAATGCCAGCCCAGCCGAGATTAGCGCCCGATTGTCTGAGGCGGATAACCGTCCACTGGCGGCCAATTGGCAAGCGCTCTTTGAAGAGCGGCAATCGGCCTATGCCCGGATTCCCAATCAAATCGAGACAAGCGGCAAAACAATTGCAGCTATCGCCTGCGAAATCGTCGCGATGCTTGATGAGCGGATTCATGTACGAACGCCGGCCGGCGGTTACGACATTTGGATCGACCGAGGCATCCTTTGCGAAATCAACCGACATATTAAGGCGCTTGAGCTGGGCGGCCATGTGATTATCGTGAGCAACGAGACAGTCGCTCCCCTTTATGCAGAGTCCTTGGCGAGCCGCTTGCCAAGCGCCGACACCATAGCTATCAGTGACGGCGAAGAATACAAGAATCTGGAAACGGTGTCATCGATCTATGATGAGATGCTCGCGCTTGGCGCCGATCGCAACACGACCTTGCTTGCGCTCGGCGGCGGCGTCCTGGGAGATGTGGCTGGTTATGTCGCCGCGACATATATGCGCGGAATTCGATTGATTCAGGCGCCGACTACCTTGCTGGCGATGGTGGATTCAAGTGTGGGCGGCAAGGTCGGCGTCGACATGCCGCAGGGCAAAAACTTGATTGGCGCCTTCAAACAGCCCGAGGCGGTCTTGGTCGATACGGACGTTTTGCAGAGCCTGCCGCCGCTGCAATGGCGATGTGGCATGGCGGAAGTGATCAAACACGGCTTGATTTCGCAGCCCACGCTGCTGGATCCCGAAAACTGGGAGAAGAAAAACCTGGTAAATCTGCTGCGACAAGCGATCCAGGTCAAAGTCGAAGTGGTCGAAGAAGATCCCTACGAGCGGGGAATCCGCGCCCATCTCAATTTGGGACATACTTTCGGGCATGCGATCGAAAAAGTAACGCAGTACAGCGTTCCGCATGGCGAGGCGGTCGCCATCGGCATTTGCAAAGCCGCTCAGTTGTCCCGCAATTGCGGCTTGATTGATGAACAGTTAGTCCAGAAAGTCATATCCACATTTGAAAGAATCGGCTTGCCGGTGGATATCGAATTGAATCCCGAAGCATGGTACGCGGCCATGTCTACCGACAAAAAATGGCGGGCGGGCAAATCACGCTTTGTCCTGTTGAAGGCTTTAGGGGAAGCGACAGTTGTTGAGGGATTGCCCAAAGAAGAAGTCTTGGCGGTCTTGTAACGAAGGGCAATAAGAATATGTCAAAAGGGATGCTGATCTTGCACGGTCCCAATTTGAACCTGCTGGGTACGCGGCAGCCGGAGATCTATGGCAGTATGACGCTGGAGGCAATCAATAGCGCGCTCCGGCAACATGTCAAGCCTTTTGAGATCGCGTTACGCGTAGAACAGTCGAATCACGAAGGCGTCTTAATTGATCGTTTGCATGAGGCGCGTGGCTGGGCGGACGGCGTCGTCTTCAATCCGGGCGCTTATACGCATACATCAATCGCATTGCGCGACGCCATTGCCGCGATCGCTTTGCCTGTGATCGAAGTTCATATCTCGAATATCCATGGGCGGGAACCCTTTAGACACAAGTCGGTTTTGTCGGGCGTATGCCTGGGCCATATTGCCGGTTTTGGCTGGCACAGCTACGTCCTGGCGGTGGATGCCCTTCTCCGTCAGTGGGATATTTTGGCTGGCTAACTGTTAAAAGAAAATGAATACCGGCGCATAAATTTGGCTATCTCGTCAGTATTCTAAGCGCGTCCCCGCCACGTATACTTGACTTCAGGCAGGAAAATCAGACAGGGTGGATTATGTTCACGGCAACTGAAGTCTTGCAGACTGTTCAGGAAGAACGGGTCCGGTTTGTCGCGCTCTGGTTCACCGATATCACGGGCTTGGTCAAGAGCATCATGATCCCGGCTCTGGAATTGGAAAATGTACTCGAAAACGGATCGCATTTTGACGGCTCCGCTATCGAAGGTTTCGCTCGGGTCGCGGAAAGCGACATGATCTTGGCGCCGGACTTGTCAAGCTTTGTTGTTTTGCCTTGGACGGATGGCGAGGACAAAACCGCGAGGCTGATCTGTTCAATTTGTACGCAGAACGGCGATCCCTTTATCGGCGATCCGCGCAATCTGTTGGCCAAGGTGCTTGAACAAGCCAGGCGCATGGGTTTTCTCTTCAAGACAGGCATGGAACTGGAGTATTTTCTCTTTCCTTTCGACGAGAAAGGAAAGCCGCAAATTGTCGCCAATCATGACATTGCCGGGTATTTCGACTTGACCGACGCTCCGATTCAATCGATCGGGCGGTCAATGCTCACGGCTTTGGGCAAGATAGGCATCCGTGTGGATTCGACCCATTCGGAGACGGGCATGGGGCAACACGAAATTGATTTTCAATACGACGACGCCTTGCGATCCGCGGACAATGTTTTGACCGCCCGCATAGCGCTGAAGACGATTGCCAGAGCAGGCGATTGCTACTGTACTTTCATGCCGCGCCCTCATGCCGACTTTCCCGGCTCCGGCATGCATACCCATCAAAGCCTTCACGATGTCGCAACCGGCGTAAACCTCTTTGCGGACAAGGAAGGCGAATATGGTTTGTCGGAGGTCGCCAAGTTCTTCCTGGCGGGACAGTTGGAGCACGCGCGCGCCATGTGCGCGGTCTTGGCGCCGCTGGTTAATTCCTACAAGCGGCTGGGCACCAGCTTCGAAGCACCGGTAGACGTCACTTGGGCGCATGTGAATCGCAATGCCTTGATCCGCGTGCCAAGTACCGTTCCGGGCAAGGAATATCATACGCGTTTGGAATTGCGCTGTCCCGACCCGACCGCCAATCCTTATCTGGCGATGGCGGTCATGTTACAGGCTGGGCTCGATGGCATCAGGCACAAGATGCCGCTGCCGGAGCCGCTGGAAGAGACGCTTATGCGCCGCACCAGCGGTCGCATGCGCCATATCGAGGTGCTGCCGCAGTCCCTTGATGAAGCGCTCGACGCGCTTAGTGAAGACGAAGTGATTCTTTCCGCGCTTGGACCTTATGTCAGTGACCGATACATCGCCGCCAAACGCCACGAATGCGCCGAATATAACAGGCAAGTCACATCTTGGGAACTCGAGCGCTATCTCAGCCGTTTTTGACGGTCAACTCGTGAATCCGCGCAAGCGCCGCGCGCGAATCCGCTTGCGCAATCGCCACGGTCATGCTGCAATTTGAAGGTCCTACCGCCAGCCCCAAGACGGGAATATCATCCAGTTTTGCCAGAACTTTCGCCAGCAGCCCGGGCGAGGAACTAATGTTGTTGCCGATGGCGGTGACCAGCGAGATCGTTTCGATCTGCCAAGGCATCTTTTCCGGGTACTCCGCCATCTTCTTCCGCAGAGCCTGCTGAAGTCGATCCACCCCATCAATGCCGATGCTGGTTGGAATCACCAGGACGAGAAAGCTGCTGCTGGAAGATTGCGAGGCGATCATTACTTCGCTGCTCATGCCCAGGGTTTTGGAGAGCGTATTGCCTACCAGCCGCGTGATGCCTGCCATCGAACCGCTTGCGGGCCGCGTCAAAGCCAAGCCCTGGATGGAAGTGACGGCTTTTATGACCGCCCCCCCGTGGTCGGCGCTATGCGAGATTTCCGTGCCCGTCTTCTGCGGGCGGTAGATATTCTTGATGCGCAAAGGAATCCCGCCTTTGGCCAGGGGCGCGATCATTTTGGCATGAAGTATCTTGGCGCCGAAATAGGCCAGCTCCGCCGCCTCGTTATAATCTAGCGCGGGAATCACACGCGCGTTGGAGATTTCGCGCGGGTCGGCGGACATCAACCCGTCGACATCGGTCCAGATCCACAGCGCCTCCGCTCCCAGCAGCGCGCTCAGTACCGAAGCGGTGAAATCCGTTCCGCCGCGACCGAGCGTTGTGGTTTCTCCCCCTTCGGTCGCGCCGATGTACCCGGTCACAACCGGCATAATCTCACGTTCAAGCATGGGCAGGAGCAGGTCCTGGACGTTCTCGGCGCTGCGCTGCAAGATCGGATTCGCATTGCCATGCACGTCGTCGGTGACGATCAATTCCGTGCCATCGACGGTGACGCCGCGGATATCATTCTGGCGCAGCAAAGCGGCGATGATCCGCGCTGACAGCCGTTCGCCCACAGCGACCACGGCATCGCTCATACTGGGCAGCAGCTCGTCATTGAGGTTCTTGGCTACTTTCTGACATTGGTCAAGCATGTCGGAAAGCAACTGGTCGATGTCCGCTTTGAGCGCGTTGCGATCGGAGGTATCGAAGGGCAATTGATCGACCAAAGCCATGTGCCGCGTGCGCAAAGTAGCGGCGATACGGCGATAGCCCCTCTGGTCGCCGACTCTGGCGAGTAGCGCAGCCTCGAGCAGCATGTCCGTGACACCCTCCAGCGCCGACGCCACGATCAAAATGCGGTCCCAGCGTTTGGCCTCCTCAATGATGATAGCCAATACTTGGACGAGCGCCTTGGCCGTCCCCAGCGAGCCCCCGCCGAATTTCATGGTTAAGATTGCCATGCAATCCTCGTTCGCCGCCAATGAACGCGCTGGAAGCAGATCATTTTCGCTCTTATTTTACAAACCACCATCCGTGTGAGCGGAACGCGTTTCTGGATTTGTGCGAGCGCGGCAGACCTTCTCGCCGGTCACGCGCCAAGCGGTTCTTGGGAGATGAGTATCGCTACGGATATTCTAACAATTTTTCTTAAGCGGCAACAGTCATCCCCAGCGAATTTAGACCAGGGCAATCGCATCAAAATGATAGCGGCTGAAATGTTGGGAATCTAAACTGA
>JAPPMO010000045.1 GCA_028873975.1 Chloroflexota bacterium | reverse complement strand
AAAACGGGGGACCGAGGGGGCATAGGGCTGGGGGATGGGGGCAGTATTTCAACAGAGTCCTTGGTTCGCCCGCCGTTCCGGCTAGGTTTTGCGGGCGCCCCAGCGGACGCTGTTGAAAATCCTGCTTTACCCCCACTCCAAGGCCCCTCCCGAAGCAAACGCGCTTGCCAGAACAGATTTAGCCCAAGGCGACTTTTTCCGAGGAAACTTTCAATGACAGCAAGCCCGCCGCTTAGCAGCCAACCCAAGCACAGGAAACCCTTTCCCACACATATCATTGTCTTCCTGGCGCCGGCTGTCTTCATCTATGGTCTGTTCATGATTTACCCCTTGTTTGACTCCCTGCGCCTGGGTTTCTTCGCGCAGGTGACTCGTGGCGTAGAGCAGTTCGTGGGTTTCGAGAATTATGCAACACTGCTTACAGACGAACTTATTTTGCAGCCCCGGTTGCTGAGTGCCCTCAAGAATAGCTTTCTCTTCTTTGCGGTTAACATGTTGGTCCAAAATCCGGTTGCGCTTCTCCTCGCGGCAGCGCTGTCTACGAAGACCCGAGGCGGTTTGCTTTACCGCGTACTGATCTTCTCGCCGGCTATCCTCTCTCTCGCGATTGCCGCCTTTGTCTGGAGGCTTCTCTTAAGCCCGCTTTGGGGTATCGTCTATGACATTTTGAAGACCTTGGGGCTGGGGGCTTACGCGCAGCCCTGGCTGGGTCTTGAGAGCACAGCCCTGGTCACGCTGGCGCTAATCTCCGCCTGGCAGTATCTGGGCATACCTATGATGCTGTATTTCGCTACATTGATTAGCATTCCGAACGACCTGTTTGAAGCGGCCTATGTCGACGGCGCGACGGACTGGCAGATTTTCTGGCAAATCAAGTTGCCCTTGTTAATGCCGATGATCGGCATAGTGTCACTGCTGACTTACATCGGCAACTTCAACGCCTTTGATGTCATCTTCGCGCTGAAGGGCGCGGATGCTGGACCCAATTACGCCAGCGATACCATGATGACGTTCTTCTATCGCACCTTCTTCGGGTCGGGCTTTCAGAAAGCCGATCCGCACATGGGGGCGGCTGTCGCCGGGACGATGTTTATCATTCTCCTGGTCGGTGTTTTGTTTTACCTCTTCATCCGGCGGCGGATCAAGTCTTACGAGCTATAAGGCAAGGCATGGCGCGTTATGGCAAGGCATACTGACGCGGAAAAAAACCGATTGCGGAATACCATGTCCGCTGTCGACTTGCGTCATCTGGCGACCAAGGTCCTAAAGCATTGGATGCTGATGATCTTCGCCTTGTTGTCTACCGGTCCGATTGCCCTGGTCGTACTTAATTCATTTAAGGCGCGCCGGGCAATATTCAAAAATCCTTACCACCTGCCTAACGCCGAGACATTTGACCCGGTTGGCTACGAGACCGTTTTTGAAAAGTCCCAATTTCACCTCTACTACTTCAACAGTCTCTTCGTAACCCTAACGGCGCTTGCTTTCATCCTCTTTTTCGGCGCCATGGTGGCTTTTGCCCTTGCGGAGTATCCCTTCCCAGGCAACAACTTGCTTCGACTATTTTTCCTGTTGGGCATTATCATCCCGATACGCTTGGGCTCGGTCAGTTTGCTGCGCTTGATCGTCTCTCTAGATCTCATCGGCACCCTATGGGCATTGATTGTGGTCTATATTGCCGGGGGGCTGCCGCTTGCCGTCTTCATATTGACGCAGTTTATGAGTCAGATTCCCGGTGAGTTGAAGGATGCCGCGCGCGTGGATGGCGCGAGTGAATACCGGGTATTTTGGCTGATCTTGCCCATCATCCGACCGGCGACCGGCACGGTGGCGGCGATTTCCATCATTCCCATGTGGAACGATCTCTGGTTTCCGCTTGTCCTGGCGCCAGGGGAAGCGACCCGAACCGTGACCCTGGGCGCGCAGCAGTTCATGGGGCAATTTTCTAACGACTGGAACGCCTTGCTGGCGGCTCTGTCGCTTTCCTCGGTTCCCGTATTAATCATCTACTTCATCTCCTCAAAACAACTCCTGCAGGGACTGACCGCAGGGGCAATAAAGAACTAGCAACGATACGATTGGCGAGCTATGTTGAGCGATGAGAAGCGGTATATGAAAGGTAAAATCAAGCTCGGAATAGCTGGCTGCGGGTTTGCGGGCACACAGACGATGTATGCCCCCATTCTGCGCTTGCTTGAGAAAGGCGAAGTCACGGCGCTAATGGATCCGGATCAGGGGGCGCTGGACTTTATGACCCGGCACTACGGCGATTTCGATTGCTACGATGACTATGGCGAATTTCTGGCGAAAGCCGATATCGATGCAGTTCTTGTCGCTTCGCCAGTTTATTTGCACGAAGAACAAGTCGTTCAGGCGGCGCAAGCGGGCAAACACATCCTGTGCGAAAAACCAATGGCGCCCACCATTGAGGCTTGCGATCGTATGCGTCAAGCCGCCCGGACGCACGATGTGACGCTGATGATCGGTTTTGTCAAACGCTTCGACAAGAGCCTGCAACTGGCGCATGATCTCATTCAGGATGGGAGGCTGGGGGCGCTGTTTCATATCCGCGCTGAGGTGAGCTGGCGCCACGACCTGTCTCCGCTAGGTTTCAACTGGCGGCAGTCCCTGCGCGCTCTGGGTGGCGTCTTTCAAGATAATGCCAGTCATATCGTCGACCTGTGCCGCTGGTGGGCGGGCGAGGTTCAAAGCGTCAGCGGGCATGTAAAAATTCTCCGGCCCGATTGGGAAGTCGAAACGCAGGCTCATGCTGCGCTGCGACATGAAAATGGCGTCCTTTCCACCCTTCATGTCAGCAATGTGTCGCAAAAGCCGATGACCGAGTATTTTCTCCTCGAAGGCGCCGAAGCAGCGCTGGAGCTGCGCTTTGGGCCCGCGATGAAATACAGCTCGCCGGAACCCTTTTCCGTCACGCTCTGGGAGGGCGGCCAAAAACAGACAGACCTGACCCTTTTCAACCACGGCAACCTCGACCGGGAATTGCGCGAACGCGGTCCCTACAAGCGGCAGATTGAGCACTTCTGTGAGGCTATATTGGAGAGAAAAGCGCCCTGGATAGATGGCTTGACGGGGCGCAAGGCTATTGAAGCAGTCAACGCCGTCTATCTGGCTTCGTGGCAGGATACGACAGTTAAGCTGCCGCTGGCTGGCTCGGGCGATCTTGAGCAAATCTTCCGCGAGATGCGGATGCAATACGGAGGCTAAGACCATGCACCGCGTGCGCTGGACATTGGAAAAAATCTCCGCTCGCCTGGAGTTCCTTTCAAAGGCAGCGATCTACCGGCAAACTCAAGCCTTGGCGTCCTTCAAGTTCCGTGCCGGTTCTCAACCCTTGGTGGGCATTGATGTAGACGACAGCGACTGGGAGGTCATCGAACCGGGCAGCTATTGGGGCGAGTTGCGCCAGGAATTCACGCTGCGGACAAGTTTCGCCGCGCCCCCGGATTGGGAAGAGCCTGTCGCGCTATCGCTCCCACTCGGCTTGAGCAAAAGCCTGGAAGCCTTGGCATTCCTCTACGGTCCGGAAACATTGGCTTATCTGGATGGCGAGGCTTATCAGGGCGTCGACGCCAATCATCAGGAATTGCCACTGCCCGCCCACATGCTTGACGGCGAGGAACATCAGCTTGCGCTGCATGGCTGGACGGGCATCAAAGATGAGCGCTATGAAATGGGACTGCCCCGCCTGGTGCGCATCGATCAGCCCACGCGCGACTTCTTGACAGCTGCTGGCGCCGCAATCGAAGTCGCCAAACAACTCCCGGAAAATAACCCTGTCCGCGTCAACCTGATCAACGTTTTGGACGCGGCTTTCCTGCTGCTTGATTTACGCGAGCCATTGGGCGGCGCCTTTTACGAGAGCGTTCATGCTGCCTATGGGGCATTAAAAGAGGGCATTGCCAAGGCCGGACCGCCGGTGGATGTCGTGGTGAGCGGCATCGGTCACGCCCATCTTGATGTGGCTTGGTTATGGACGCTGCGCCAGACTCGCCAGAAGGCTGCCCGAACCTTCAGCACGGCTTTGCGCTTGATGGAGCAATATCCGGATTTCATCTTCACCCAGAGCCAACCCCAGCTTTACCAGTACATAGCCGATGACTATCCGGAGATGATGGCGCAGATCAAGGAGCGAGTCGCCGAAGGACGTTGGGAGACCATCGGCGGCATGTGGGTAGAAGCTGACTGCAACATCACGGGCGCTGAAGCGGTTGCCCGCCAGTTCCTGCTGGGTCGCCGCTACTTCCTGGAAACCTTTGGGGCGCGCGAATCGCCGATATTGTGGCTGCCGGATGTTTTTGGCTATGCCTGGCAGCTCCCCCAATTGATTCAACAGGCCGGGCTCTCATATTTTGTGACCGCCAAACTCAGTTGGAATCAGTACAATCGCATGCCCTACGATCAATTCTGGTGGCAGGGCTTGGACGGCAGCAGAATCCTGACCTACTTCATCACGACTTCAAAGCCCGGCTGGTGGGGCGCGACCTACAGCGCAGACCTGTCGGTTGAAGAGATATTCGCCACCTGGGACGGCAGCCAGCAAAAGGAACTGAGCAAGGAGTTCATGATCGCATACGGACATGGCGACGGGGGCGGGGGTCCGACGCGCGCCATGCTGGACAGCAGCCGTGAGATGGCGGCGCATCCGGGCCTGCCCCGGCTGCGGCTGAGCAGCGCTATCGACTTCATGCGGCGGCTCGAAAGGCAGTCTGGGGACAAGCTGCCGACCTGGAACGGCGAGTTATACCTGGAGTTGCACCGGGGAACCTATACCAGCCAGGCGCGCAACAAACGCGCCAATCGCAAGTGCGAGTTTCTCTTGCACGATGCGGAGTTCCTGGCGGCTTGGGCTTCCGCGCAGGGCCATTTCGCCTATCCGCATGAGGAAATATGCCGCGCTTGGGAATTGCTTTGCTTGAACCAGTTTCACGACATCATACCCGGTTCCTCCATTAAGCAGGTCTATGTGGACAGCATGCGGGACTATGCAGAAATCCGGCGCATTGGCGAGCGAATCCGCGAGGCTGCCTTGATCGCCCTTGACGCTTTCTTGCCTTCCGAGACCGCGCTGGCGATCTACAACCCCACTTCTTTCTCGCGATCGGAAGTCCTCGAGGTTTCCGGCGACTGGTTAAGGGATGAAACGGTCGTCGCTGCGATGGACGGCGCTGCGCTGTCGGCGCAGAGAACAAAAGATGGCCTGCTCGTCAAATGCCCCCTCGTGCCGCCTTATGGTGTGCTGGCGCTGCGTTTGAGTGCCGGCGAGCTTCCCGCTGCCGAGAACCAATTGTATGTCGGGGACATAATGGGCGCGCCAAAGGACGAGGACGCTTCGGCAGACGGTGCGATGGTCATGGAGAATCCTTTCTTGCGGGTCGAGTTTGATCAGGCGGGGGACATCGTGCGGCTCTTTGACAAGCGAGCCAAGCGCGAAGTTCTGGTCCCCGGCCAGAGAGCCAACCAATGGCAGGTATTTGAAGATCGCCCCTTGGACTGGGAGGCTTGGGATATTGACGTCTTCTATGATGAAAAGATGTGGCTGGCCGATCCAGCAAACAGTTTCGAAGTCTTGGAGAAGGGTCCATTGCGCGCCTGCCTGGAAATCAAACGTCGGGTCTTCAACAGCGACATCACGCAGCGCGTGTATATGCTTGCGGATAGCGCCAGGATCGATTTCGACACGGAGATAAACTGGCAGGAGCGCCGTCTGCTGCTTAAGGTCGCCTTCCCGGTGGACATCCTTAGCCCTAGAGCAACCTACGATATTCAGTGGGGCAATGTTGAACGCCCAACCCACAGCAATACATCATGGGATTGGGCTCGATTTGAAAGCTGCGCCCATAAGTGGGTCGATCTGAGCGAGGGCGATTACGGCGTCAGCCTGCTCAATGACTGTAAATACGGCTACGACATCGCCGGGCAGGTCATGCGGCTGACCGCCTTGAAAGGCGCCATGTTCCCCGACCCGGAGGCTGATTTGGGCGAGCACCGCTTCACCTACAGCTTGCTGCCGCACCGGGGCGATTGGCGCAATGGCGCAGTACCCGCTGCCTATAGCCTCAATAATCCGCTCATCGTCCATTATGTACAGGGCAAACCGCAAGGCGCCTCTGAAGCGGATCGGCAATCGCTTGTTCATGTGGATGCCCCGCAGATTATCATTGAGACTGTCAAGCGCGCCGAGGACGGAGACGGCTTAATCCTGCGACTGTACGAGCACGAACGAACACAGCAAGCCTTTGACTTGGCTGCGGGTTTCCCGCTAGCGGAGGCATACCGCTGCAATTTGCTCGAAGAAAACGAGGCATGCCTGGATGTGACTGAGGGCAAAGTGACCCTGCTCGCGCAGCCTTATCAGATCATGACCCTGCGCTTGAAGCTGGCGACCGGCGAGACGTCAGCGAATCAGGAGACTGCAGGCGCATGAAAGCGCTCATTTCGATGGGTCCGCGTCAACTCAAATTCGGGGATTGGGAAGACCCCGGGATCTTGCCCGGGCAGGTTTTGATTGAAGTCGCGGCCTGCGGCATTTGCGGGACCGATTTACATGTCTACAACGGCTTGCCGGCGCCATGGCCTGTTCCGGGTATAAGAGGACATGAGTTCGCGGGCAAGGTCATCGCCTGGGCTGATGATGTGGAAGGATTCCAGGACGGTGATCGGGTGGTCGCGCAGCCACTGCTGTACTGCGGGGGATGCCGCTTCTGCCGTTCGGGGCAAAGCAATCTCTGCTCTAAAGCCTATTTGATCGGCGGCGAGCAGCCCGGTGGCTTTGCCGAGCAAGTAGCTGTACCAGCGCGCGCGCTCTTTCAACTGCCGGAAAACCTGAGTCTCAAGCGAGCTGCCCTGGTTGAAACACTGGCGACCTCGGTACATGCCTTCGAGCAGAATCTTTCCGGCCTCTTGCGCAACGTCGCGGTACTTGGGGCTGGCGCGCAGGGACTTTTCGCTGTCCAGCTTGCCCGGCTGGCTGGCGCGAAACTGATTGCGGTATCAGAAGTGGCGCCACATCGGCTTGCTATGGCGCGGAAGCTGGGCGCGACCCACGTCGTCAATGCCCGGCAAGAAAATGTCGTTGAAGCTATAGGCGCTTTGACGGGCGGCGAGGGAGTCGACCTGGTGATTGAAGCGGCGGGGAAGGCGCTTACCCGCCAGCAGGCGATACAACTGCTGCGCCCCGGCGGGACAGCGATCTTTCTCGCCCTGGGCGCCGAAGCAAGTCCAATCGATTTCATGTCGGTAGTTCCCAGGGAACTTCATTTGCGGGGAACGCAGTGCTATACAGATGCCGATTTTGCCCTGGCAATTGAGCTGCTGGCGAATGGGGAGATTATTTGCGATCCACTTATCACCGCGATGCCCCTGGAACAAGGACCTGCCGCATTTGAGAAGCTAAGCAGCAATCCCGGGGAAGCGATAAAAGTGCTATTGGAGCCATAGGCTGGATTGTGTCCAATCTCATGCGGAGCTTGCCAACGTCCGACGCAATCATGCAAGTCAAGCATGCTTTACTGATCAACGCGAAGCGAGCCTACGAGATCAAGCTGCAAACGGGAAACGGGGGCAATCTAAGCGGGCGGATACCGGGCGCCGATCTGATCGTCATCAAGGCAAGCGGCTGCTCATTTGATCAATGCAAGGCTGAAAACCTTGTCACGGTGACGCTTGAGGGCGAACAAGTCGATGGCGACGGGCTGCCATCCCAGGAACTGGCTACGCATTTGGCGATCTACAAACAGAGACCCGATGTATTTGGCATTTTTCACAGTCACTCGCCCTGGGCTATCGCCTGCGCCAGCTTCAACGATACGATCCCGACTGTGACCTTTCACGCCAAGTCGAAGCTGGGGCGCATCCCGGTTCTGAGGCTCTCTGGTGAAACGACTGGAGCTAATCTGGCCGCCATCGGGGCGATGCTGACGGCAGATCGCAACCTGCGCGCATTCGTCCAGGACCGGCACGGCATTTTCAGCTTTGCCAGCACGATTGAACTGGCGCGTTATCAGGCCGAACTGGTGGAAGAGACCGCTCAAATCGCTTGGTCTATGGCGCTAAGCAAACATCTGGCATCGAATCGCGAGCCTGACGCTTAATCCAGAAGACGGGTTCTGCGAAACATTTGTCGGTCTGGGAACATAGGGATAATCACTATGCCAAAAACCATCATTGTCATTGGCACACTGGATACAAAGGGACAAGAAATAGCCTTTGTGAGAGATCTCATTGCCAATAGGGGCCACCAGCCAGTCGTCATTGACAGTGGGATCCAGGGAGAACCGACCATTGAAGCCACGATCTCGCGAGGCGAGGTGGCTGCCGCAGCCGAGACAACCATAGAAGATATCCTTGCTGCGGGCGATAAGAACAACGCTATCAGCACAATGGCGAGAGGCGTGACTTCAATTTCTGTCAGGCTGCGCGCCGAGGGCAAGTTAGATGCTGTCCTTGCGCTGGGCGGTGTTCAGGGCACGGTCATTGGGACAGCTGCCATGCGCGCCTTGCCTGTTGGCGTGCCAAAGCTTATGGTTTCCACCGTAGCCAACGGGCAGGCTACCTTTGGGCCCTTTGTGGGCACAAAAGATGTCACCATGATGCATTCGGTAGCCGATATTCTTGGCTTAAACATGATCACCCGGCAGGTATTGGCGGAAGCTGCGGGGGCTGTGGTCGGGATGGCTGAACTGGCGCTTGGTCCTCAAACAACTGACCGTCCGACGGTGGCAATGACCATGGCCGGAGTGACCACCGCATGCGTTATGCGCGCCCGCGAACGCTTTGAAGAGTGGGGATACGAAGTGATCGCCTTCCATTGTAATGGCATTGGGGCAAAAGCCATGGAAGAACTCGCCGATGCCGGACAATTGCGAGGCATTCTGGATCTAAGCCCACACGATATAGGCGGATATCTGCGGGGAGGTTTGATGCAGGCCAGTCCAGACAGACTGGAAGCGGTCAGCCGCCGGAGCCTGCCGATCGTGTTTGTGCCGGGCGGACTTGACTTTATCCTGTTCGGTCCCCTCCAGTCTATCGCGCCTGAGATGCTAGAGCGCAACTATGTTGTCCACAATCCAATCCACACCCATGTGAGAGCCAATCGCGCGGAGATGAGCGACGCCGGCCGCTTCGTTGCCGAGCGCCTAAGCCAGACCACAGGACCAGCAACTATCATGATTCCCGGACGCGGCTTCAGCCAGCTCAATATCAAGGGCGGACCATTGTTTGATCCGGAAGCTGATCAAGGATTTATTGAGGGCTTGAGGGCAGCCAGCGCCGGGCAACTGGCAATTGCCGAGCTGGATCTGCACATCAACGAACCAGCCTTTGCGGAAGCGGTCTCCACAGAGCTGCGTTCCCTGATGGAAGCGCAGGCGCTTCAGTGAATGATGTGAGCAGTTGCCAGTCATCCATGCGCGGTCCATGACCAAGCCGCAGGCAAGGCATTCAAGTGCCCGCCGCTTCGGCGGCATATCCGCTTTCAGGTAGCTGATCTTTCGCCTGTCTTTGCGATACTACCGCTTGCGCTGCTTTCGCCCCGAACCGTTTTCTCGATGTCCTCGGTGGTTAATTGCCAATAATCTGAAATGCACCCCGCACAGCAGGGCAATCGCATCAAATAATTTTCGGAATCAATGGATAGGGGCTTAAAGTTAAGATGAGCCTCCAGCATCCTATCCCTGTCAAGCAAACTGTCCGCTTTCAAACAAAAACACCCTGTATAAATTCCGCGAAAGCATTACCGCTCTTGCGTTTGTTGTACTTCCAAACTGCTTCTGCCACAAATAGCGGCATCCAGCGCTCCGTGTAGTGGTGGTGCGTTCCGATCCAAGCCCGCTTGAGCAGCGACCAAGCCCCTTCAATGGTGTTGATATTGACTAGCCCGTGGGAGTATTGCTCCCGATGATTAATCGCTATGTGAGGGATCGTACCGCTTACCGCCTTGTATGATGCGTATTCATCGGTGAATAACATTGAATCGCTTGGGTCTACGTGCTTCTTGATGAAGCGCAAAATGCTCTGACCGGTTACATCAGGACTGACCTGGGCGATCAGATTGCCGCCACGTTGCACGGCGCCGATGATAGCGGTCTTTTTGGTCCCGCGCCCTCGCGCTGCGGGTTTATCATCCGCGCGCTTGTTCGGCTTGCGCGGCTTGCCGCCAATATAGGTCTCATCCGCTTCAATTATGCCTTGCAGCGTGATCTCCTGCTGACGCCGAGCCATCTCCGACCGAATCCGCTGCTGCATATACCAAGCCGAACTCTGATTCATCTCCAGGTCGCGCGCTAATTGACAGCTCGATACTGACTTCTTGGCATTCACCATGATGGCGATTGCCAAGAACCATTTTTGCAAGGGAATCTTCGTGCGCTGGAACATCGTGCCAGAAAGCACATTGAAGCTGCTCTTGCAAGCGTGGCAGTTCCAGCGACCAACACGCCCGCGCTCCTTCTTGCGAGCAACTTGTGAGCTACGGCACTTCGGACAATAGGCCCCATCGCGAAAGCGCAAATGCTCCAGGTGAGCAAAACAAGCCTCCGCGGTGGGAAACAGGGTCATTACAGTAACCAGGTTCATAATAATCGCCCCCTTTGATGAACAAAGTATAACACAATGAATGTAAACTATCAAGCCCCCATCCGTTGATTCCGATAATTTTTTCACCACCGAGGACACCGAGGGTCGCGTAGACACTGACCGGCAGCA
>JAPPMO010000027.1 GCA_028873975.1 Chloroflexota bacterium | reverse complement strand
CCCCCCCCCCCCCCCCCCCCCCCCCCCCCCCCCCCCCCCCCCCCCCCCCACTTTGTTCGTCATGGCTTATATTATTGAATCAACCCGCAGCTTCATTTTCCGCCCGGATTTCGTCCAACTCTCGCAGCATTTCCACAAGCTCTTCCGTGGTCGGCTCGTCGTCATCTATCGACGCGTCAAAGTCAATATCCTGTTCCATCACTTTGGGGCCCCGCTTGCGATCCGCTGGCCTCATCGTACAGTCCTTCCCCTTGACACTCGTCATAATGATACCACAATGCCAGTACGGAAACCACAAGTCCTGGAGGCCTATCTCATGGGGAAACAAGTCATCTCAACGGACGACGCGCCCGCCGCGGTCGGCGCCTACTCGCAAGGCATCATCGCTAATGGACTTGTCTTCACCGCCGGGCAAGTCCCCCTGATCCCCGGCACGTCGAACCTCGCTGAGGGCGGTATCGAGGCGCAGACGCGCCAGGTCATGAACAACATCAAGGGTGTCCTGGAAGCCAGCGGCAGCAGCATGTCGGGCGTGGTCAAGACCACCGTGTTCCTGGCGGATATCAACGACTTCGGCGCCTTCAACGCTGTCTACAGCGAGTACTTCCCCCAGGAGCCGCCGGCGCGCACGACGGTGCAGGCCGGCGCCCTGCCCATCGGGGCTTTGATCGAGGTCGAGGCGGTCGCGGTTTTGGAATCGTAGGTTACAGTTGCCCGCTTCGCTCTGCTATACTTGCTTCAATGGATATGGACAACTAGAAGCCGGCGGAAATATCTACATGATTGATGTCAATCAACTGCGAAAAGGCGCCACCTTTACCCAAAATGGCAACCTCTACCGCGTGATGGAATATCGCCATCACAAACCGGGCCGCGGCAAGGCGACCATCCGCGTGACAGTGCGGGACTTGCGCTCCGGCTCGACCACGGAGATGACCTTTAACTCCGGCGAGCGTGTGGAAGATATCCGCGTCGAAGCCAGCAATGTGGAATACCTCTACGCCGATGACGATTTTGTCACCTTCATGAACACCGAGACCTACGAGCAGCCACAGTTGAACCGCGCGATTTTCGGTGACGATCTCAAGTACATCAAGGACAGCATGGCCATTAAACTCTTGAGTTTTGAGGGCGAGATCATCGATTACGAATTGCCCAAGACGATGGAATACCAGGTGATTGAGGTCGAAGCGGCTGTGGCGGGCGATACAGCCAACAGCCCGACGAAAAAGGTCAAGCTGGAAAGCGGCTTCGAGGTCAATGCGCCGATGTTTATCAACGTGGGCGATGTGGTCAAGGTCAATATTGAAGAAGAGGCATACGTCACGCGCGTCAGCAAGTAACTGTCTATATTATACTACGGCGCTCATGCCACGATCGGGATAGCATTTTGGCCTGAGCCTGCCGATCTTTTCGCCGGTTACGCGCCGCGCGGCTCAGGGAGACAAGCCCGGCACGATGACGCGGAACAGCAGATAGATATCCAGCGCGAACAGACACATCATCGCGAGCGAGGTCAACCAGCGCGAGGGCTCCCATCGGGGGAATAGTCGCGTGCGCCAGGCATCAATTCCGGCGACCAGGCTCAACGCGACCGGTATCAGCGTCGGAAAAAGATAGCGCCCCTGCCACTGCAAGAATTCGAGGTTGTAGTAGAAAAACGCCAAGAGCACAATGAGGACCGCCGCCGTGAAGATGATTCTGATATGTCGGCGCGCGATCCTGTCACTGTCTTCGGAAGCGGCCGCGGAACGCGCCGCCAGCAAAGTTCCCGATATTCCGGCGATTGTCAAGAGCGCGAACCCGCGATAGATCCAGCCCCCGAGCACGCTGTCCAGCGGCAGCGCCATCCAGCCGAATTGTCCCCAGAAACTCTTGAAGCTCACAGCGATGAGTTGCCGCGCGTAGTTGATCCATCCATGCTCATCGACATAATCTATCGTTCTCGGTTGGTCGGCCACGACGGCGTCATGCGCCCCCAGACCCAGAAAATCAGGGAAACCGTAGGCGCTGATGTTGCGCAGCCACCATCCGCCTCCGATGAGCAAGGCGACAAGCATGAAGGCTGCAATCCGTCTCGCCAGCACCGAGATCGGTTTTCCCTGCTGGATCCAAGCGAGGGCTATCGCTAGCGGGAAGAGCGGAAGCATAAAATAGATCGTGACCTTGCACAGGATCGCCAGGCCCGCAATCAGTCCAAGTTGCCAGATCGGGACCTCATTCCCTTTTAGACAACGGATCATCCACAGCAGCCCACAGGCAACCAGGGCTTCCGCCAGCGCGTCGTTGTTGACTGCGCTCATCATCGCCAGGTGCTGCGGGAGGAAGGCGACAAGCGCCATCGCGCCTAGGGCGATCTGTGGCTGCTCGGGCAGTATGCGCTTGCCTATTGCATAGCTGAGGCCCACCGTTATGGATCCCAGCAAAACCGAAAACAAGCGAAGCGCGACGAGGCTGCCATTGCCGAGCTTGTAGACCAGCGATGCCAGCAAGTAATAGAGCGGGGGGTGATGATCTTCGTATTGGATCGTGTAAAGACGCTCGAGCGATTCCGGCGCAAATCTGGCTGAGGTCAATTGCCCGAGGTAGTCGCCCTGCCAATCGCCGATCTCGATGCGCGGGCAGCAGCCATTTTCCGCCACTTGCCGCACATAGTTGTAATGCGCCGGCTCGTCAGGCGCTTGCCAGGGCGGTGTATAGACGGCAAAGAGCGCGCCGGCTAACAGATAGCCCGCGAGTATGCTTAGGAAAAACGCGACTTCGGGGCGGGAGAGGGTCATTGCATGGCGATTCAACAAGTCATCCGGCACCCCCGTATCATGGCAGAAACTCGGTTTTTTTCCACGCCAACTTGTCAGCGCTCTGCCCATGCTCCTATCGCAGCAAAGTCAATTCCCCAGCGTTGCGCCGCTTTCGTCCGTGAAGGGCGGGGGGAAAACACCACAAGATGGCATTGGTCGGCGGGAAACGGCAAAATGATGACATAATTTGGCAGGGAACGGTTGCAAGATGGCACTTCACGGCAGGAAACGGCTGCAAGATGGCACATTTTGGCAAGAAACGGCAACAGTTTCTATACAGTATCGATACAGCGATAAATATTGCCACGCGCCAATTGAGCGGACGCGAGCCGAGGCGGAATTTGAAGCGGTTGATGGAGACGAAAGTCGTTGCGCATGTGGTTGAGCGTAACACAGGCAGGCGGGCAAGGGGCGAGCAAATGTTCGCGCATTTCCTGTTGGGTAATCGCTGCAAAATCATTGTTCACCACAAGGACACGAAGGACACAAAGTTCAGGGCAATGTGTATCCGCTAATCCGTTTTGGGTTATACTAGGGCAAGTTAATCGCGGTAGAGTACGAGGCGGGAATGAGAACAAACGGGATGAATGTCGTAGCCATCGGTGGCGGTCTCGGCGCGGTCCAGGTGATGCAAGGCTTGAAAAGCCACACCGACCGGTTGACCGGCATCATTGCTGTAACCGACACAGGACGCAGCACCGGCATCGTCCGAGAATTCGCGCAGATCCCCGCGCCCGGGGATATTCGCAATGCCCTCGCCACGCTCAGCGCCGATGACGGCTCGCTGCTCTCGCGCGTCATGCAGCATCGGATTGCGGCGCCCGGCGATCCCAAGCTTGATGGCATGGCCTTCGGCAATCTTTTCATCGCGGCGCTGACGCAAATGTCGGACAGTTTTGTCAAGGCGATACAACAGATCAGCGATTTCCTTGACGTTCAGGCTGACATCTTCCCGGTTACCGAAGAGAATACCCATATCTGCGCGGAGTTGATGGACGGGACCATCGTCGAAGAAGAGTTCAACGTCCGCCAGTTGGACAAAGCGGCTATCAAGCGCATCTTCGTGCAAAACCCTGAAGCGACGGTCTATCCGCCCTGTATCGACGCGCTGCGCGAAGCCGATTTGATCACCATTGGTCCGGGCAGCCTGTTCACGACCGTGATCGCCTGTCTGGCTTTCAAAGAAGTTGCGCAGGCGATTCGCGATTCTTCGGCGCTAAAGGTTTATGTCTGCAATACCACCACGCAGCCCGGCCAAACCGACGACTACTCCTTGTCCGATCACGTTCAGCAAGTGGTCTCTTATTTGGGATTGGGCATCCTCGACTATGTGGTCTTGAACTCGACGCAGCCCAGCCCGGAACTGATGGAGCTCTATGCGCGCGAGCAGGTCAACGTGCTGTTGCCCACCCCTGACGAGATTCACAAGATCAAAACCATGAACGTCAGTCCGGTGCTGGCCGATGTGGCCGATACGGCTTCGGGCAAGCGGGCGCTCTGGCAGAAGCAGGACACCATCCGCCACAATCCGGAGTTGATCGCGGCGATTTTGCTGGATTTGATGAGCGAGCGCGTGGCGGTCAATCTTCACGAATAAGCAGAGGTCGGTCGTAACCGGTTTTTAGTTCGTTGCTATCGATTACGCTGTCTATTTTGTCGAATCGCCTGTCTAAAGCTCGTGTACGTGTGCCGGTCAATTTATGAAAATTGTCAAATACGCTCTTGAAACTTCTTTCGAGTTTAGCCGCTTGGTCGACATAATTTTTCCATTCTTTGCGAATCTCGTTGACCGCCGCAACGACCTCGCGTGATTTTTGTTCCACATTGAAATTCTGCGCCGCCTGTCGAATTACTGCAAGCACGATGTACAAAGTCAAAGGGGAGCACAAGATAACCCTCTGCTTTAAGGCGGTATCAATTATCGAGTCATCCTGTTCGTGGATAAATCGGTATATTTGCTCATTTGGGATGAAAATTAGCACACAGTTGACAGTTTTGGAATCAATGTATTCGCGCTTTTGGATTTCAACCACACGCTGTTTGACATCGCTCAGGAATTTATCGCTAAAATCTTTCCTCTCTGGTTCGCTCACTGCTTCATAGTAGCGAAGATAGTTATCCAAAGGGAATTTCGCGTCCATATTCAATGACATTTGATTAGGCAGCAAAAAGGTGAAATCCGGCCGTTTTCCTGATTCCGTGGCAGATTGCTTAAAATAATTCTTGCCCTCGACGAAGCCCAATAACTGCAAAATATCTTCAGCGATGCGCTCGCCCCATTGACCGCGCGCGCGGTTGTCGGCCAGCGCCTTTTGCAGCGACGTTGTCGTAGAAGTCAGGCTCTTCAGCTGTTCGTCGAGCGCGCTGTACTGCGTCTTGCGGTCTGTCTGTAGCTCTTGCACCAGCTGCTCGACTTTGCCCAGCTTGACATCCATATCCGTTAAGCGCTGGTCGATCAATTCTTTCTTGCTATCAAGTTCCTTGTTATGTTCCTTGGTCTGCGTTTCGGATTTTTCGGTCAATTGGTTCAAGTAATTCTGATTCGATTCCTTGAGAGTCGCCGTCGATTTGTCCAGGACCTCGGTGACTTTGCTCTGGCTTTTTTCGAGCTCGGTCGGCACGGTCTTAAGCGTATCGGACATCTGCTGCAGCTGCGTGTCGATCAACTCTTTTTTGGATTCAAGTTCGCTGCTGTGTCGTTCCGACTGGTCGGAGAATTTGTCGTTGGCCAGGTTCAAGAACCGCTCTTGATTCTTGTTCAGGGCTTCCGATGACAAGCTGTCGAAGGAAGATTTAATTTCGCCAGTTACGCCTTCAAACGAGTTTTTCACTTCATCGGACAAGTGCTCGGAAACCTGTTTGAGGACACCGCGGCTATTCAAGCGGCTGAGCAGCACCGCGCAAACGAAGCCGCCAATAAGGCCAATAATGATACTCAGTCCGTCAAGACCAGCAAGGAGCGCAGTAAAATCATCCATGAGACTACCTCTCGTAGCAAGGTTGCGGGGGGACGCTGAGAACGCAATTGCTGTGACAGATTACGCAAGGTTTAATACGATGTCAACACGATGTTTAAGTTCCGAACCTTGCTCGCCTTTGCGCCGATTATCCCACGTGCTATAATACGCTCCGTTATTGGTTTTGCCGAGACAAGCATCTGGCCGCAGCCAATTTGCAGCAGAGAGAAAGGGCGTCACTTGACTTCGCTTGTTTTGACTGTCAGAGAGACCCTCCGCTACCGCGGCGCCATCGGGCAGTGGAGTTGGGTCTTGCATCGCCTGACCGGCGTCGGTGTTGTGCTTTTCCTGGCGCTGCATGTGATCGATACCTCCTGGGCGGTCTTTTATCCCGCTCTATATGTCAAGGCTATCGCCGCCTATCAATCGCCGCTTTTTACACTCGGCGAGTTCGGCTTGGTCTTTGCGGTGGTTTATCATGCCTTTAACGGGGTGCGCATCGTCATCTTCGATTACCGGCCAGAGCTTTGGCGCTATCAGTCGGGGGCGGCTGTCGCTGTACTGATCGTGACCTTGCTGGTGCTGGCGCCGGTATTCCTGGGCATGGCCGGGCATGTGCTGGACTTCTACTTCACCGAGCAGGCCATCGCCAGCGACAAGCTGCTTGACGTTGTGGTATTCTCCATCATCGAACAATTGCCCTTTATCGCTGGATTCGTCGGGGCTTTGGCGGCCGCGATCGTATTGGCGGCGCTCTACGGCATGATCCGTGATGGGGGCTCAACCGTCGCTGGCAAATATCCGGAAGCGAGCCCGATTGAGCGTTTCTGGTGGGCTTTCATGCGCCTCAGCGGCATTTTGATTCTGCCCCTGGTCTTCGGACACTTGGCTTTGATGCACGTCGTGCAAGGCGTCTTTGATATCACGGCGGCTCAACAAGTGGCGGGTACGCTGCAAGAAAACGGCAGCATCGGTCCCGTGCCCACCGCGGTAGAGTTTGTCTACCACCGTTGGACCTACACGGCCTGGGGTGTTTTCGTCTGGCGCGTCTATGATTTGTTCTTGCTGGTCTTGGTGACCTTGCATGGCTTCAATGGTTTGCGCTATGTTTTGACCGACTACACCAGCTTCCACCCCTTTGCCCGACGAATATCGGCGGCGCTTTGCACGGTGATTGCGGCGGTGTTGTTGGCGGTTGGCGCGGCGGCGCTCTTTGTGCCGATCGAGAAAGACATTGTAGGCGAAGCGCTGGCGGCGACAGCGGAGATCTACGAGTTGCGCGGGGAGGAAGTGCCGGCGGAACTGGAAGCTTATCTGACGGGGGCTCTTGAAGGCGACGCCGAAGAATAATGACTGGACTTGACGGGAAAGCGACTGTGCCGGCTGCGAGCGCGGCGCGGCGCGTCCCGCGCGGGAGCAATGGATGAAAGTTCATAAACACGAAGCGATTATTGTGGGGGCGGGCGGCGCTGGTTTGATGGCGGCGCTCTATGCCAGCAAAGCCGGCGCGGATGTCGCCGTGGTCAGCAAGCTTTACCCCACCCGCAGCCATACCGGCGCGGCTCAAGGCGGCATTGGCGCGGCGCTGGGCAACCTCGACGAGGACAAACCGATTTATCACACCTACGATACCGTCAAAGGCGGCGATTACTTGACCGATCAGGCGGCAGCCAAGATTCTGGCGGAGAACGCCGTCGACGCCGTGATCGAGCTGGAACACATGGGCTTGCCCTTTGACCGCACCTCGGAAAAGCGCATCAGCCAGCGTCGCTTCGGCGGGCATACGCGCAACTTCGGCGAAGAACTGGTGCGCCGCGCTTGCCACGCCGCCGACCGCACCGGTCACATGATCCTGCAGACGCTTTATCAGCAATGTATCAAGAACGAGGTCCATTTTTTCGATGAGTTCCAGGTCGTCGACATGATCGTGGTCGACGGCGCGGTCGCCGGCGTCATCGCCATCGAGTTGGGCACGGGCGAGTTTCATATTTTCCATGGCAAAGCCAGCTTCTTCGCTTCCGGCGGCTGGGGGCGCTGTTGGTCTGTTACCAGCAATGCCCACGCGCTAACCGGCGACGGCGCCGCCATCGCGCTGCGTCGCGGGGCGCCGCTGGAGGACATGGAATTCTTCCAATTCCATCCTACGGGCATCTATCGCATGGGCATTTTGATCACTGAAGGCGTTCGCGGGGAAGGCGGCGTCTTGATCAACAGCGTGGGCGAGCGCTTTATGGAGCGTTATGCGCCCAGCGCAAAAGACCTGGCCAGCCGCGATGTCGTCAGCCGCGCCATTTACCTGGAGACGCGCGAGGGCCGCAGCATCAAGAATCGCGGCTATATGCACCTGGATATCCGCCCTCAAACGGTCAACCGTTATTTTGCCGAAGAAGGGCGGGACCGCGGCGACTTCATCGACGATGCCACTATAGAGCGCAAGCTGCCCGACATCCTCGATTTTTGCCGGACTTACCTCGGCGTTGATCCGGTCAAGGAACCGATGCCGGTCCAGCCAACCGCGCACTATGCTATGGGCGGCATTCCCACAAATGTCGATGCCGAAGTCGTGATTGACGCGGCTGGCACGGTGATGCCGGGCTTGTACGCGGCCGGCGAGACCGCTTGCGTGAGCGTGCATGGCGCTAACCGGCTGGGCACCAATTCGCTGGTTGATCTGGTTGTATTCGGTCGACGGGGCGGCATGCGCATGGCCGAGTTCGTCAAGGAAGCCGATTGGAAGGCGCTGCCAAGTGATCCCGAAGGGGAGATCCGCGCTGAATTTGAGCGCATCCGCAATTCCACCGGCAAGTCGCGCCCCGGTGAATTGCGCGCCAAAATGCAAGAAACCATGATGGAGAACATCGGTGTCTTCCGCACGCAGGAAACCATGCAAAAGGGCATCAATGACTTGGCCGAATTGCGGGAGCGATTCTACACCGACATTCAGATTGACGACAAGACGCGCGTCTTCAACACCGATCTGATGGAAGCTTGGGAATTGGGCGCATTGCTTGATCTGGCCGATGTGACCGCGCGAACAGCCATCGAGCGCAAAGAGAGCCGCGGCGCGCACAGCCGCGAGGACTTCAAAGAACGCGACGACGAAAACTGGCTGGCGCATTCGCTGATCTCGCACGATGGGGCGCTCGCGGACCCGAGCTATACGGTTAGCTTCGACAAGCCGGTCGATCTGTCGCTCTGGGAAGAGGAGATCGCCCGGGGCCTGCCCGAGGACAAGCAGAAATTCCGTCCCAAAGCGCGGGTCTATTAAGTGGCTTGCCGCGGGGCCGGTCTTAGCGCTGGAGGATTGCAAGCAGACCTGCCATGATGAAGATCTTCGTAAGCTTTGTTAAGCTCTTGCTTTTGTATGTGCAGTACATATATTTGCATATATGTTATTTTTTCCTGAAAGTGGCGGGGGCGCTGCTTTTGGAAGCCGCGAAAATAGAGATCTACATCAAATTCATGACAAAAGAAGAACGCATCAAGTTTGCGGCTTGTATTGCAGTCTCAATCTATATCTTGATGCTGATTTTGCTTATCCGCATGTAGACTGGACGTGAATGTATGGACGTGACCTTCAGAATCAGGCGGCAGAACCCGGAAGTTGCTGGCAAGGAAAAGCCCTATTGGCAAGACTTTGTCTTGTCCGACGTGGACCCGACCGATCGCGTCCTGGAAATGCTGCATCGCATCAAATGGGAACAGGACGGTTCCCTGTCGCTGCGGCGCTCCTGCGCGCACGGCGTCTGCGGCTCCGATGCCATGCGCATCAACGGCGTCAATCGCCTGGCTTGCAAGATGCTCGTTCAAGATGTCGGGGAACGCGTACAAATCGAGCCGATTCTGGGATTGCCCGTGATCAAAGATCTGATTGTCGATATGGAACCCTTCTTCGACCATTACAAGCGCGTCATGCCCTTCTTCGTCAATGACAACCCGGCGCCGGAGGACGGGCGCGAACGGTTGCAAACACAGGAGGATCGCGAGCTCTTTGATGATTCCACCAAGTGCATCCTCTGCGCTTGCTGTACGACTTCCTGCCCCAGCTTTTGGGCAAACGGACATTACGTCGGTCCGGCTGCGATCGTCGGGGCGCACCGCTTCATATTTGACACGCGCGATCAAGCCGGGCAAGAGCGCCTCGACGTCCTCAGCGAGCCTGACGGCGTTTGGCGCTGCCGCACCATTTTTAACTGTACGCCCGCTTGTCCGCGCGATATTGAAGTCACCCGGGCTATCGGCGAGGTCAAGTTGGCGATCCGCAAAGGCAAGACGTCGGGCATTATTCGACCAAATGAGGTACAATAATTTGGTATTTGCCAAAGTATCTGTTACACTCTAGGAAATTCTCTCCCGTACAAATCAATGATTATTTAGGAGGTCATGTATGAAGGGCAAAGATTTCCCGAAGACAAGGTCAGTTTTCTGGTCACGGTTGCTTGGCCTGCTGATC
The DNA here is from genome assembly GCA_028873975.1 of Chloroflexota bacterium. Lineage (GTDB taxonomy): Bacteria > Chloroflexota > Anaerolineae > Aggregatilineales > Phototrophicaceae > UBA6055. Next base: position 1,117 of record JAPPMO010000027.1, on the reverse strand, counting down.
GCCTTCGCCATCATAATCGTGATGGTGGTCGGCGGCGTCAAAAATCTCATGGCCGAGCTTTCCGCGGTCCATGAAGAATTGACCGCGAGTCAGCGCGAGCTCGCTGTGACACAGAATGAACTCGCCCAGACTCAAGCGGCGCTGGAGAATAAGTCGCGCGCATTGCAGCAGAGCGCGCAACAGCTCGACGCCGCCTACAACAAGATCCGCGCCTTGCACAACGAGCGGGATCAAATCAAAGCCAGATGGGGCAACTCTCTGCGCGCCTTGCAGCAGCGCAATCAGCAGCTTGTGCTGGTTGACAAAGAGTTGCGCGAAGCTCAGAAAGAGCTGGAGCGGCTCCAGCAAGCGCCCCAGGTGAGCATGATTGTTACTTCCGAGCGACAGTTCAGCATGAGCGAGCGGGAACTGTTCGCCGCTTCACAGACGCGCATGGCTGTCGCGGGCGATGGGGGCCTCATGTTCTATGAAGGACAAGAGGCGCTGCATGAAAAGGAAAAGCATGTTTCCTATGCCGAGCGGACGCAGGTGATTATCACGCAGACCTTGCCCGGGCACGATGTGCTGCGCTGCTTGAATGACGCGAGTCTGGGTTGCGGGACGATCGTCGCGGCGGGGGTTCAAGCCTCGCAGATGCAAGCCTATTCCTATGAGTCGCAGTACAGCGCGATGGAAACGCTCATGGTGGATGGCCGGCGCGGACGCCGCCCCGGCCGGCGCCGCTAGATCGTCGCTGCGGCTTTTGAGCCTAGATTAAACGCCTTAGCGCATTAAAAGGCGGAGGACTCCGGTCAGGGGTCTTCCGCTTCCTTGAACTTGTCTAGTCTGAATTATCCGTTTGGTGGATTTTTTGGCGGGCGGCCCCTCGGACTCTGTTGAAGTACTGCCCCCATCCCCCGGCCCTATGCCCCCTCGGTCCCCCGCTGTCGGGGGATGTTTCCCATAAAGAGGGAGGGGCTTTAACGGCTTATTAGGGTTCAATAGCTCCCCTTCCCTCATTTTGGGCTGAGGAGCGGACATGTTTGAAAATCGCGCATTTCTTAAGGCCAACCCCACCCCCCGGCCCCCTCCCCGAAGCATCGGAGAGGGGGAGCGCTCCATTAGAAGTTGGAATTTT
>JAPPMO010000013.1 GCA_028873975.1 Chloroflexota bacterium | reverse complement strand
CGATATTCGTTCAGTTTCTACTCGGCGGGCGTTTCAGCGAAACGCCCCTACCGGCTGGCAGGTGGCTGTTGTGATTTGTTTCAACCGAAAAGGATACGCTACCAGTTGCGTCGACTAAGATATAGGCATGTCAAAATCTGACAAGGACATAGCCCGTTTTCAGGACATGGCAGGTGTCCGCTTCCAGGATGTCGATCTGCTGACCCAAGCCCTGACCCACCGCTCGTACGTCAACGAATACGCCGATGGGGACAGTTCAATCCGCGACAATGAAAGGCTGGAATTCCTCGGCGACGCCGTGCTCGACATCATAGTCGCCGACATGCTCTTTCAAAAGTATCCTGATGTTTCCGAAGGCGAGTTGACCCGGCTGCGCGCTGCCCTCGTGAGAACCGAATCGCTGGCGCATATCGGAACACAATTCCAACTCGGGGAATTCCTGCGCCTCGGACATGGCGAGGAAATCACGGGCGGGCGCCAGCGAATCACGATCTTGTGTCGCGCCTTCGAAGCGGTCATTGGCGCCATCTACCTCGACAGCGGCATGGAAACCGTCAAGGGCTTCGTCATCCCCAGCCTGCTGGAATTGCTCGACTATGTGATTGAAAACAATCTGCATCTTGACGCCCGCAGTGAATTGCAGGAGCAGGTTCAAGCGCAGCTGAGTATCGCGCCCAGTTACCGTCTGGCTGACGCGCAGGGACCAGACCACGCCCGCGAATTCCACGTTGAGGTCTCGATCGGGGAAAGCATCATCGGCAGCGGGAGCGGCGCCAGCAAACGCGCCGCGGCTCAAGACGCCGCGCGCGCCGCGTTGCAGCAGCTGGAAGCTGTCGGATTGCCGGAGTTGAACGAATCAGAGCATCACTTGGAATAGCTTAGCGCCGCCGGCGGCGAAAGCACTTCTCGCAGATGCGATAGCGGTGGCGGGATGGCAAGGTCCCGCCACAAGATCTGCAGCGCCTGGCCATGTCCAGATTCCTAAGCAATGCCTCATCAATCGAAAGCGACCACTCGCGCCGCTCTTCGCGCGCTTGCGCATGCGCCTCGCAGTACTGACTGAATTCCTTGCGCCGCGACAACCACAGATAGATATCGGCGCAGGCGATCGACAGTTCTGTCGCTTCCAGATCCGCGGAGTTGAGGATCGGCTCTGGCGCCTGCGGCGGCAAGGGAATTTGATAGCCTTCGAGGATCATGTGGGCGCAATCCAGCCAGTAGCTTCGCGTGGTCTTGCGCGCCGGCGCGTTGACAAGCTGCAAAGCATTTGCCAAGCCCAATCTTTCGATTTCATCATCGGCGAGCATTTTCGCCAATTCAATGCGCTCGAGCAAATCCGCCGTCGTGATGACCGCGCGCAACTCTTTCGGGATCGACTCCAGCGCCGCCCATTGCGCCAACTGCTCGGCCAGATTTCCGGGGATCATGCGCAGATCGTCCACCGTCGGCGCCACGCGAGCAAAGGTCAGCGTCGGCGGCTCCTGCTCATAGAGTTCGCGTATCGTCCCCAATTCTTGCTTGCTGGTGGCGCTGATGAGCCCGGTCTTGGATAGGCCATAGCGTCCCGCGCGACCGCCGATTTGCTGCACCTCGCTCGGATACAAAACGCGATCATTCTTGCCGTCAAACTTCTCCGTATCGTAAAAGCAGACCACATCGGCCGGCAGATTCAGACCCATACCGACAGCGTCAGTGGCGACGCAAATCTCGGTTTCGCCTTCCGCAAAGCGATCGGCTTGCCGCCGTCTGACCTCGGGCGGCAAGCTGCCATAGACCACCGAGACCGCCCGTCCCAGCCGCTCCAGCTTCATTTTCAATTCCAGTACAGCCTGGCGAGAGAAAGCAACCAGTATCGTATAGGGCGGCAGAGCCTCCAGGGTATGATGCTTGTCGGCAACTGCGATCGGCGCCAGCCGTTGATGCTCAATGACCTCGCAGGGGATTTCCGCCGCGGCCGCCAAGACTTCAATCAAGCCCCGCGCGGTCGGGGGGCCAATGATGTGCATTTCCGGCGCGGCCGATTCCATCATCGCGCGTGTCCAAGCCCAGCCGCGGTCGGCGTCCGCGAGCATCTGCGCTTCGTCCACGATGACACAATCGCCACTGTCAGCGGGGTTGAACATTTCGATGGTCGCGGCCGTGAGCTTGGCGCCCTCCACCGGGATGTATTCCTCTCCGGTCAGCAGGCTGCAAGCCACGCCTTCTCCGTTGAGGCGGTCAAAGATCTCGTAAGCCAGCAAGCGCAAAGGCGCGAGGTACCAGCCAGATCCCGCATCCTTTAGCGCATCCAGCGCGTCATGGGTCTTTCCGCTATTGGGCGCGCCAATATGCAAATAGATTTGCTGTTGATCGCGATAGGGATAACGCCACTTGGGAAAGGCGTCGATCAGGCGGTTGCGCAATTTGCTCTGCGCGTCTCGTCTATTGCGCCGCCGCCTGCGTTTGCCTCGCCGCCGCCGGCGGCGCCCGCGAACCGGCGCCGCTTCGTCCCCGCCCGCGATCTCTCGGAATTCGACATAAGTCTCCGGCAAGGTCCACAAGCCGCGCACATCGCGCCAGATAATGCGCTTGCCCGGAATGCCCGCTTGTTGCAGCCATGCCTTCATCGTTTCTTGGTCGATCGACAGAACCGCCGTCAAATCCTGCGGGCGCAGGCGTTCGTAACCCGCGATCATCTCGCGCAAGTCGAGGTCTTCCGCGGTCGGGCGCCAGGTGTGTACTGGAAAACGTAAGACACCGCGTGGATCCAGAAAGCTATCCAGCGCCAGTTCCTTGGCCGCCTGTCTTAAAGTTGAAGGCTGGACGCCGACCAATCGCGCCGCTTCGTCAAGCGTGTAGCTGCGCGCGGCAACTTGCGATTCCGCCGTATCGCCCTTGCCAGGCTCCTGTTCCTGTGATTCTCGAAGCGCGTCCCCGCACAACTCAAGCACGCTGAGCCAAGCTTCGTCATCGCTCGCCGTCGTCCTCTGCAGGTCTTCCAGGACCTGCTCTGCGCCAGTTGTCAATGTGAATCTCCCAGAGCCGCCTGGCGCGCAACGGGCAATCATGCTGCCGCACCCAGGCAAATAAATAAGCATTCTCGTCGCATCAGCGACGCGGTTTACATAAACAGGTCAAATCGGCGAAGCGCTATCTAGTCTGTCCAGTTGTACTGGGAAACAGGGGATAGATCATCTTCCACGTCGATTGAGTTGTCATTGGCTGCAGCCGTCGTTTCGTCAAACATCGCAATCTGTCGACCTGCATCGACATCGCAGTTCTGCAAAAGCGCGGCAACGAGCTTGGTCTTCACCCCCGACTCGCTATAAACTTCTGACGCGAACTGCCTCGGGGACTTCTTCGCCTTGCGCCGATTGCAGGGCGCGCAGGCGACTCGCAAATTGCCGGGCTTGTTGCTGCCGCCCCGCTTCAAGCTGACGATATGATCCAACTCGAAGCTACTGCCCACCAGATCGGCATCGCACCATTCACAGCGCCCTGCGGATTCAAGTATGCGATCCCGCAAGAGCGCAGCGTCTAGCCTGCCCTCGGCGCCGGCGCTTTTGGCGCGCGCGTTCAGCCGCGCCGCATATTGCGCCAGCGCCTGACTGTCCAGTTCATCCTGATATTTCATTCACTGACTTCGATTTGCGGATTATCCAGGCGAAAGCCATGCCCGCGTACTGTCACAACGTATTTGTGGTCTTCGTCAATCTCGGCCAAACGGTCCCGCAGCCTGCGGACCAAGGCGTCAATCGCCTGTTCGCTGACTCCGGCGCCCATGGCATCAGGCCAAACCGCTTCAACCACTTCGTTTCTCGTACATACCCCGCCCTGGCTAGCAAACAAAATCTCCAGCAGGCGATACTGCGGCAGGCTCAAGGGCGGATCAAGCGCGTGACCACCTATGTAGACCTGGCGCGACTCGGGATCCAGCCGCATGCGCGTACCGGTCGTCGCCTCAGACGAGATCACTTCGGGCAAGGAGCGCGTTGTGGTTGGCGCTGTCGCGCCCGAACCCACGAAGCGCATCCGAATATCTTTGGCGACGCGAATCTCGTCGCCATCTTCCAGCTCGCGCGCGCCCAGCAACCGATACCCGTTCACCCAGGTGCCGTTTTTGCTATTGTTGTCCTCGATCAAACAGGAGCCGCCCCGCAGGCGAAACGTCAAATGCTGGCGCGAGATCTGGCGCACAGGAATGACAATATCACAGACATCCTCACGTCCCAAGGTCATTACTTCGCGGTTCAACACCCAATGTTGGTTCGAGAGCGAACCGTCAAGCCAAACAATGACCGGGAATTCATCGGAGTCCCGAGACATGATTGCGCTTCCCTTTCCTCGACTTGCATAGCTGCGGATTCCCAAGCCGCTGCGTAAATTTATTATACAGTATTATTTTTGAAGCCACGACCATCCATTGTCCCATTTTCCCGCCACAGGTATAATCCTGCGCTAGCTATCGCCACTTCACCGGGGGGAACCGACTTTGGGTATTTTTCGTCGCGGTCTTTCAAAGACGCGCCAGTCCTTTTTTGGACGCATTTCTCAGATTCTTGGCAACACCGAAATCGACGACGATACCTGGGACGAGATCGAAACGCTGCTGATCCAGGCTGATTGCGGCTTCGACACGACACTGAAAGTCATTGACAGCCTGCAAGACCGCGTCCGCGCGGAAGGCATCACCCGCAGCGACCAATTGCAAAGCGCGCTGAAAGAGACGCTGGGCGATCTCTTGCAGTTTCCGCCGGTTATGGATATCTCCGGACGCGACTTGTCGATCATCCTTGTGGTCGGCGTCAATGGCTCGGGCAAGACTACGTCGATCGCCAAGCTGGCGCACCGTCTCAAGAACCTCTCCAATCGCAAGGTCTTAATCGCGGCCGGCGACACCTTTCGCGCCGCCGCCATCGAGCAATTGCAAACCTGGGGTCAGCGCGTTGATGCGCCGGTCATCGCCAACCGCCCCGGCTCTGATCCCGGCGCGGTCGTCTACGACGCAACCGCGGCCGCAAAAGCGCGCGGTTTCGAGATCTTGCTAGTCGATACGGCCGGTCGCCTGCAAAACAACACCAATCTGATGCGCGAGCTGACCAAGATCAGCGAAGTATCTGGAAATGTAGTCGCGGGCGCCCCTCACGAAGTGCTTTTGGTACTCGACGGCACGACCGGCCAAAACGCCATTGAACAGGCGAAACGATTCCAGGAAGCCGCTGGCGTGACCGGTGTCATCGTCACCAAACTGGACAGCACAGCCAAGGGCGGCATGGTCTTTTCCATCTTCAACGATCTGCAATTGCCGGTCCACTACCTGGGGCTCGGCGAAGGAATCCACGATCTGGTGCTCTTCACGCCGGAGTTTTTCGTCGATAGCCTCTTTGACGACGATGGCGAAGCGAGTTGACCTGTTTTGGGGCCGATTACCAGTTTACAGAACAGCAAGGTCAAGCTGATTCAGCGCCTGCGAAGCAAGCGCGGACGGCAAAGCGAATCGCGCTTCGTCATCGACAGCCTGCGAGAGCTCAGGCGCGCGCTCGAAATGCAATACCGCCTCGAATATCTTCTGTATTGCTCCGATCAAATCGATATCCCTAGCGGGACAGGACCGAACGCGTATCAGGTGAATTCATCTTTGCTCACACAAATTAGCTACCGCGAAAACCCCGACGGCATCGTCGCCGTCATGCGCAGCAAGCCGCAGCAGGGATTGTTCGACTTGGAGCATTTTGACTTTGGAGGGAGTTTCTTGGCGCTTGTTGGCTTACAGATCCCCGGCAATATCGGGGCGTTGCTGCGCACAGCTGACGGCGCCGGCATGGATACAGTCTTACTGGTTGATATCGCGCTTGATCTCTATAATCCCAATGTCATCCGAAACAGCGCCGGGGCATGTTTCCGCGACAATATCTTTCAGTTGAAAAGCGAAGATGTGTTCGCCTTTCGTAGCGAGTGGGATCCGGAATGCCAGATAATCGCGGCGCATGACGCAGGGAAACGCACGCTCTACGAGGTCGACTTACGCGGCATGACAATCATCGCGCTGGGAAACGAAGCCCAAGGACTGCCGCGAGAATGGATTGCGCGCGCCGACCATATTGCGCGCATACCGATGACAGGAGAAATAAGCGACTCGTTGAACGTATCCGTCAGCGGCGCGCTATTTATGTATGAAATGGTCAGGCAGAAGCTCGCGGCGAGCCATTCCAGCTGATACAGCAGCTCGGGGACCAGCCATGGATAATATCATTAGCCAACTCACCGAACTCAAGGCTCAGATAGACGAACTGATGGCGCGAATTGATGTCGCCGGCAAGGCGCGGCGGGCCGACGAACTGGAGTCAATCGCCAGCGAAAGCACGTTCTGGAACGACCCCGACGCCGCGCAAAAGACCATGCGACAATTGTCGAGACTGAAGGCCGCGGTGGACAAATGGCAGTCCCTGTCTCAGCGCATCAGCGACGCCATCGAGCTGGCGCAGATCGCGGAGGACGACATGCTCGCGGATATGGAACAAGAGACGGCGGCACTCTCGGACTTGGTCGAGACCATGGCTTTGGGCGCCATGCTTTCCGGGGATTACGATAGCGAAGATGCCATATTCGCCATTCATGCCGGCGCCGGCGGCGTGGATGCCCAAGATTGGGCGGAAATGCTGGAACGGATGTACCTGCGCTGGATGGAGCAAAATGGCTATAAAGCCGAGATCCTCGAGCGCAGCGGTGGTGAAGAAGCCGGCATCAAAAGCGTCACCGTCAGCGTCAAAGGCGACAAGGCTTTTGGCTATTTGCAGAGCGAGGAAGGCGTCCATCGCCTGGTCCGCCTCAGTCCCTTTGACAGCGCCAGGCGCCGTCACACCTCCTTCGCCAAGGTTGAACTGTGGCCCGACATCCATTCCGACATCGAAATCGAAATCGAAGATCGGGACATCCGAATTGATACCTACCGCGCCAGCGGCGCGGGGGGCCAGCATGTCCAGAAGAATGATACCGCCGTGCGCATCACCCACCTGCCGACCGGCATCGTCGTTCAGTGTCAAAACCAGCGCAGCCAGGCGCAGAATCGCGATCGCGCTATGCAAATCCTGCGCGCGCGACTCTTCGAAATGGAGCGCGCCAAACAAGAGGCGGAAATGGCGGAACTAAAGGGAGAAAACGTCGACGCCGGATGGGGCAATCAGATTCGCTCCTACGTCTTGCACCCCTATCAAATGGTTAAAGATCACCGCACCAACGTCGAAATCGGCAATACCACCGCCGTGCTTGACGGGCGGCTGGGCGAGTTCATCGAGGCATATCTGCGGCAGAAAATCAGCGGCTAGCGACAGGACCTTGCGAGCGCCCTCCGCCGCAAAGATCCGCCAGCCGCGACGTTCGCGAATCGCCGCTTAATAGCGCGACATTTTCAGCGGAATATGTTACGCTAGACGCAAGTCCAAATGCGAAAGTGGACACAACATGTTGTCTTCGACAAGCACCTATTCTAGAGATTTGGAATCGTTGCTGCAGACGCTGACGGACATCAAACCGAACGAACAAGACCTCATCGCTTCCGCCTACATCCGCGCGGAAGCCGCCCATGCCGGGCAAAAGCGCAAATCGGGCGAACCCTATTTTACACATTGCGTCGCGGTCGCAAGCATATTGGCCGAAATGCAAATGGACGCCGAGACTATCGCGGCCGGCTTGCTCCATGATGTCGTCGAAGATAGCGACCTGACGATCGACGCGCTGCGCGCCGAATTCGGCACGCCCATCGCCATCCTGGTCGACGGCGTCACCAAGCTGAAGAATCTGCCGATCAAAAATGTTACCCCGCTCGGCGATTCACGGCGCAGCAGCATGGTCAACCGCGAGATGGAATACATACGCAAAATGCTGCTGACCATGGGCGATGACGTTCGCGTCGTGCTGGTCAAGCTGGCGGATCGCTTGCACAATATGCGCACGCTCGGATATATGCCGCAGCACAAGCAGATGGCCGTCGCGCAAGAAACCATGGATATTTTTGCCCCCCTGGCCAATCGGCTGGGTATCTGGCAGATGAAATGGGAACTGGAAGACCTGGCTTTCCGCTATCTCAATCCCGATGCCTATCGCTCGATCGCCAAAGCGCTCGACGAAAGACGCGACGAGCGCGAGCAATATGTGGATCGCATTCGCAAAATACTCGTCCGCGAACTCAACGCGAGCAAGATCAGCAAAGTCACCATCTCCGCGCGACCCAAGCATATCTACAGCATCTACAACAAAATGACCAAGAAAGGACTGCCGCTCGAACAAATCTATGACATTCGCGGCATGAGGGTGCTGGTCGACACGCTGGCGGAATGTTACCTGGCGCTCGGCATCGTTCACAATTTATGGCGCCCGATCCCCAACGAATTTGACGACTATATCGCCAACCCCAAGGACAATTTTTACCGCAGCCTGCATACGGCTGTACACGACGATGAAGGCAAGACCGTCGAAGTGCAAATCCGCACCTGGGAAATGCACGAAGATGCCGAATACGGCATTGCCGCGCACTGGCGCTACAAGGAGGGCGACCAGGGACATGACGACGCCTTTGAACAGCGCCTGGCTTTCCTGCGGCGTTTGATGGAGTTTGGTCCCGATGTCAACGACGCCTCGCAGTTTGTAGACACGGTCAAGTCGGAAGTCTTCCAGGATCGTGTCTACAGCGTGACCCCAAATGGCGACATCGTCGATCTGCCGGTCGGCGCCACGCCCATCGACTTCGCCTATCATATCCATACCGACATCGGCAATCGCTGCCGCGGCGCCAAGATCAACGGTCGACTGGTGCCGCTCAATTACAAACTCAAAATGGGCGATCAAGTTGAAATCCTGACCGCCAAGCGCGGCGGACCCAGCATGGATTGGCTCAATCCCGATCTTGACTATGCGGTGACAAGCCGCGCCCGCAGCAAGATTCGTCATTGGCTGCGCAAGCAGAACCGTGAAAAGCACATCGTCATGGGGCGCGAAGTCCTGGAGCGCGAATTGAAACGACTCGGCGTCCTGGACAAGGTCACATTCGAATCGGTCGCGCGCCTGCTCTCTTTTGACAAACCGGATGACTTTCTGGCCGGCATCGGATCCGGGGATGTCACCGGTTCACAAATTACCAACCGCGTCTTGGAAGACGAGCGGCGCAAGTCGGCGGAAACCATCAGCGAAGAAGATCTGCTCAAACCGCGCGCCAAATCCAGCGGCGCCAATGTCGCCAAGGGCGTGAGCATAATGGGCGCCAGGGGCTTGCTGGTGAATCTGGCCCGTTGCTGTTCGCCAATGCCGGGCGACGAAATTGTGGGCTACATTACCCGTGGGCGCGGCGTGACAGTCCACCGCGATCACTGTCCCAATATCGTGGCGCTGCGCGATGTCGAGCGCTTGATCGACGTCTCCTGGGGATCCGAAGAAGAAGAACAGCGCTATGTCGTCCCTGTGGAAGTCGTGGCTTATGATCGTGAAGGCTTATTGCGTGAAATCAGCACCATCATCGCTGACCAGAAGGTGAATATCACCTCGGTCGAGGTCTCCACGCGACAGCATATCGCCACGCTTAATCTGCAGTTGGAAATCGCCAGCAATCAGCAGTTGACTCGCATCCTCAGCAAATTGGAAATGGTGCCCAGCGTCGTCGAGGCGCGCCGGCGCAACACCAGCTAATCCCAGCCCCTTATATGCGCATTGCACTGCTCGAATCTTATTACGGCGGCAGCCACAAAGCCTGGGCTGACGGCTACAAGCGTTTCTCGGCGCAGGACATTGACCTGGTCACACTGCCCGCGCAATTCTGGAAATGGCGCATGCAAGGCGCCGCCATCAGTTTCGCCCGTCTGCTCGATTCAAAGCCCGATCTCATCCTGGCTTCGGGCATGATTGACCTTTCCATATTTCGCGCGCTCACCTATCGCCATCTGGGCGATGTGCCGACCGCGCTTTATTTTCACGAAAACCAGCTATCCTATCCGCAAAATCGCCGACAAGGGCATGGCTGGCGCTATGGTTTCATCAATTACGCAAGCGCCTTGACCGCCGACAGAATTTACTTCAACAGCCCTTTTCACCTGCGTGACTTTATGGAGCAACTGCCGCGAATGCTCAAGCATTTTGCCGACTACAACGAACTGGACAGCATCGAAAGCATCCGAGCCAAATCGCAGGTCTTGCCGCTGGGCATTGACTTGCGCCGCTTCGATCAATTCCAGGTTCAGCCCCGGCGAGACAGCCCGCCTCTCATCGTCTGGAACCATCGCTGGGAAGAAGACAAAGATCCCGCCGCCTTTGTCCGCAGCGCGCTCCAGCTTGCCGACGAAGGGCTGGACTTTCGCGTCGCCATCACCGGTGAAAGCTTTGGCGATATGCCCGCGGCTTTCCAACGTTTGCAAACGGGATTGCCCGATCGCATCGAGCAATTGGGATACCTTGGCTCCTTCGCCGATTACGCCGAACTCTTGTGGCGCGCCGACTATGTGGTCAGCACAGCCTGGCAGGAGTTTTTCGGCGTCGCAATTTGCGAGGCGATCTATTGCAACTGTATCCCGATCCTGCCGGACCGCCTCAATTATCCAGACCTGCTGACAGAGGAGCTGCGTGGCAAATGTCTCTACACCAGGGATCGCCTCAGCGCCCAGTTGCGGTGCCATTTGCGAGGCGATCTTCCTGTGGATCTCAATCCATTGCGGGCGAAAATCGCCGAATTCGACTGGCGCGTCATGGCGCCGCAATATGATGCGGAACTGCTAGCGCTGGCTAATCGTCATTGAAGCCGCCCGGGTCAGCGCCATTGGATTTGGCATGGGCGTCGTCTCTCCCCGCCTCGTCAGCCTTGTCCAAGAGCCGCTCGATTTCTTCCAGAGTGAACTCAAGTTGCGCCGGCGACTGGACTTCTTCCTGTGATGGGCTCTCGTCCGCTCTGGAGCAGCTCTCATTCGTAGGCGAAATCTCATCCTCCGGCAAGACGGGGTCAACGGAAAAGGAGTCAACGCGCTTGCGATATTCGACGACGCCGACAACCGTCTCTTTCTCGCGCAAAGCGATGACCGGGTTGCAGCCGTCCAAGCGCTGAGCCATCTGATTCGCCAGCCTGATCGACATATATTTGGCTTTATTCCTGCTCGTCAAGACCAGAATAGTATCGTCTAAACGGCCGACAGCGGCGGCGACAACGCGCCGATCGCCAAATATCTGGTCAGTGATGGGTTTGCCAACGCCGCCTCGCGCTTGCGCGTTTAGCTGATGGATTGGGCTTGTCATGGCGATACCGTCTTCGGCGACAATCCACGCGTGCAATTTGTCATGCGCCAGACAGGCGCCAACGACGCGATCGCTCCTGTCCTTTAGTTGTATCCCGCGCACGCCGCTCGATGTCAAACCTGTGGGGCGGATATCTTCCTCGCTGAAGCGGATCGCATATCCGCGCGATGTCAAGAGAATCAGTTCGTCGCCGCCGCCGCTATAAAGCACACTGACAAGTCGATCATTTTTCGCCAGGTTCATCACGCCAAATTCGTGAGACATCATGCCCGGCAATTCGCCCACATGCAATCGTTTCACTTGTCCCTGCGCTGTAGCAAAACACAAATATCCCGTCTTGGAATTCATCGGCAAACACATAAACGTGACGATCTTCCGCTTGACGGGCAGCGAGGATAAATCACTGAAATGCATGCCGTCGGAAGCCTGCTCCACTTGAGGTATCTGCTGCACAGGCACTGTGGCGCAATTGCCCTTGTTTGTAAAGAGATGCAGAATCTGCCCGGTCGTGCTGTGTTGAAGCAGGCGCGGCGGGGCTTTTGTCGCCGTTGTCACCTTGGGCGGTTCATCCAGCGGCATTCGACCCAGTTGCCCCCGGGTACTGAACATGACCACCGTCTTCTCTTCCGGAACCAGGAAGTCTTCCAGCGTCAAGGCAGCCGCCTCAGTTTCGACAATCGTACTGCGGCGGCGGTCTCCATGCGTTACTGCTGCTTCTTTTAGCTCTTCAGAAATGTGCAGTCGCTGTTTCTGCGGGCTGGCCAAAAGCGCCTCCAGCGACGCGATCAGTTTCAAGGTTTCTCGATGCTCTTGCCGGATCTTCCGAATCTCCAGCGACGCCAGGCGCCGCAAAGGCATATCCAATATCGCTCCGGCTTGAATCTCGGTCACCTTGAAGTTTTTGACCAGATTGTTTCTGGCGGTGTCGACATTGCGCGATTTGCGAATGGTCCTAATCACCGCATCCAGATTGTCCAGCGCGACGATGAGCCCTTCCAGCACATGAGCCCGTTCCCGCGCGCGCGCCAGATCAAAGCGGCTGCGGCGTTGAATCACCTCCAGGCGATGTTCCAAATAGACGCGCAGCGCTTGCTTCAGGTTCAGCAGGCGCGGCTGGCCATCGACCAGCGCCAACATGCTAATGCCAAATGTTGACTGCAGCGGCGTCAACTTGAAAAGCGCCGCCAAAACTTCTTTGACATCAGCGCCGCGCTGCAGCTCGATCACCAGACGCACAGTATTCTGCCGGTCGGACTCATCTCGCAAATCCGCAAGTCCATCCAGTTTGCCCGAGCTGACAAGCGCGGCGATTCGTTCGATCAGCGTGGTTTTTTTGGTCTGATAGGGCAATTCGCTGACGATAACGCGAGATTTGCCGCGTCCCATATCTTCGACATGCACCTTCGCCCGCAAGGTGACCTTGCCTCGACCGGTCGCAAAAGCCGCGCGCAGCATATCTTCGCCGCCGCGCATCTTGTAAATGACGCCGCCGGTTGGGAAATCCGGTCCCCGCACGAAGCGCATGAGTTCGTCGACATCTATGTCGTCAAAGCGTTCCCAATGGTCCAGTATATGAACAAGCGCGTCGCAAATCTCTCCCAGGTTGTGCGGCGGAATGTTGGTGGACATGCCAACCGCGATTCCCGACGCGCCGTTCACCAGCAGGTTTGGCAATACCGCTGGCAATACCGCCGGCTCGTTAAGCGTGCTGTCAAAATTCTCGACAAAATCGACCGTTTCCTTGTTGATATCAATCAGCAATTGGCTGCCAAAGCTAGCCATTCTGGCCTCGGTATAGCGCATCGCCGCGGCGCTGTCGCCGTCAATGCTGCCGAAGTTGCCCTGGCCGTCAATCAGCACGTAGCGCATGGAGAAGTCCTGCGCCATGCGCACCATCGTTTCGTAGACGGCCGTATCGCCGTGAGGATGATATTTGCCCAATACCTCGCCGACGATGCGCGCGCTCTTCTTATGCGCGCCACTCGGGTTCATCCCCATATCGTGCATCGCATACAAGATCCGGCGATGCACAGGCTTCAAACCATCACGCGCGTCGGGCAGCGCGCGGGAAACGATGACGCTCATCGCATAGCTCAAATAGGCGTCGCGCATCTCGCGCTCGATATTAACTTGATGAATGGCTCGATCGGTCATGAACCGTCCTCAATGGCTTGATGATGTTTCCGACAGGGGTCCGTTGCTCGTTGCCGAGCCGCAGCGCTGACTGGCAAACGGCTCCCCAGAATAAAGCATGCTGGCCGCATCCCGGGACTTTACTCGTCCATTGTAGAATGTAATCTGACAAAGTGTCAAATTGCAGAGCGCGCGGCAGTGTATCCTTTTCGGTTGAAATGCTATCAGACAACTCTCGACATAAGTTCTTTATCCCAAAATACCAACGATCTGGTAGGGACGATTCGGTAAGTCGCCCGATATTCGTTCAGTTTCTACGCGTCGGGCGATCCAGCGGAGTCTGTTGAAAAAGCACTAAAACCCCCACCACAAACCCCTCCCTGAGAGGGAGGGGCTTTAACGGCTTATTAGGGTTCAAAAGCTCCCCTTCCCTCATTTTGGGGAAACTTCCCCCGAAAACGGGGGACCGAGGGGGCATAGGGCTGGGGGATGGGGGCAGTATTTCAACAGCGTCCAGCGGATCGCTCCTACCGACTGTAAGGCGGTTGTTGTTCTTTTTTCAACCGAATTCGATACATTACCCAGCGCGCTTGTTTCTCAGCGAGTTTACACGATGCTCAACCCATCTTAATCCAATCCAGAATAGAAAGCGCTATCTTGCTATGGTAGACTTTTTTCATGCCACATAGAAGCCTCCTGCGTCCCTCCCTCGCCGCCTTTGTTGTCTGTGCGCTCGCGCTTGCCGGCTGCGCCGGCCAGCAGCCCGAACCGACCATTGGGGTTGCCCCGGAAGTAAAACTCATAGCGGAGGTCACCGGTGTCATCGAGACGCCCGCAGTTCAAGAACTGCTTGAATTGCCGAACGTTGTCGGGCGGCAGCTCCCAACCCTGGATGCCGATGCGCCCGATCTCCCGACTGTCACTGCCGAGGCGATCTCCAGCCCGCGGCCAGCGGCAACCGGACGTATATTTGGCGCGATCATCGACGCCGACTATCAAATGCCGCCAACCAGCACAGCGCGCCTTGTGGAGGCGGCTGCGGAGACCCCGCTGGATTTGCAGTCTCCGCAGCCGCGGATCGACATCACGACGCCGTTGCCCCTTGATGACATCCGCCTGGACGGAAGCAGGATGGGGATCCAGGTTCATTACAATTTTGACGTCGCCGGTTGGGACAGAACCCTGCGGCAGATCGCCGCGCTTCGCATGGGTTGGATCAAACTGCAAGCCTCCTGGGAGTGGATGCAGCCCGACTTTGCCGGGCAATTTGAAGAGAATTTCCGCCTCTTCCAATTGCATGTGCAAGAAGCCGACAAGCGTGGCAACAAAGTCATGCTCAGCATCGCCAAAGCCCCTGATTGGGCGCGAAACGTCAACCGCAACGAAGACGGTCCCCCCGACGATCTCAACCAACTCGCCGCCTTCATAGGCTTGCTGCTTGAAAAACTCGGACCCTATATCGACGCCATAGAAATCTGGAACGAACCAAACCTCAAGCGAGAATGGACCGGCCAAGCCACATTCGACGGCGCCGGTTATATGGAGTTGTTCCGTGTTGGCTACAATGCCATCCGCGCCTACTCGCCAAACATCACGGTGATAACCGCCGGGCTGGCGCCAACCGGCAACTCGCAGAACATCTCGGTCAACGATCGCAGCTTCTTGCGCCAAATGTACCAAGCCGGTTTAGCGAGCTTCCCGGATGTGGTCATCGGCATACATCCTTACAGTTGGGGCAATCCGCCGGATTTCGTCTGCTGCAACAATGTGAATGGCCAAGGCTGGGACGACCAGCCGCAGTTTTTCTTTTCGCAAAATATCCGCGATTACAGCGAAATCATCCGGGCGAATGGACACGACGCCAAGATGTGGGCTACCGAGTTCGGCTGGGCCACCTGGGAGGGATATCCGACCGATGCGCCCGATCCCTGGATGTATTACAACACAGCGCTAAATCAACGCGACTACAGCTTGCGCGCCTTCCAAATCGCGCAGTCGCGGGCTGATATCGGCGTCATGATATTGTGGAACCTGAGTTTTGCCGAAGAACTGACCATCTTTGACCGCAGCGAACTGGCAGGTTACAGCCTGCTCTACCCCAGCTTTGACGGCAATAATTTACAATTGCAAAGACCACTTTATCAGGCTCTGGTCGAGCGTCGCTGATATTCGCGCAAAAAAAGAGGCGAGATACCTTTGGTATCTCGCCTCTTTCGAATGAGTGGATTGCCCTGGCTGTTAGAGTTCACTGAGCATATTCTCGAAGTCGTCTTGATCGCTCACGTCGTCGAAATCCAGCGCCCCCTGCGCCTCCAGCGTGACCGACGGCGCGACAGCCTCGCGATCTTGATAGGCATGGAACCCGGTGCCGGCCGGAATCAGCTTGCCGATGATCACGTTCTCCTTGAGCCCGTGCAGAGGGTCGACCTGCCCCTCAATAGCGGCGCCGGCCAACACCTTGATCGTATGCTGGAAGCTGGCCGCCGACAAGTAACTCTCGGTGCTCAGCGCCGCTTTGGTGATGCCGAGGAGAATCGGCGTCGCTTGGCAGATTTCCTTGTCTTCCAATTTAAGAGCTTCGTTGATCTCAAGCAGTTTCAGCCGGTCGATCAATTCACCGGGCAGCAGGTCGCTGTCGCCGCTCTTGGTGATCTGCACCTTGCACATCATCTTGCGGATGACCGTCTCGAAGTGCTTGTCAGCAATGTTCACGCCCTGGCTGCGATACACTTCCTGTATCTCGCCCAACAAGTACATTTGCGTCGCGTCTGGACCCAACACGCGCAAGATGCTATGCGGGTTCCTGGGACCTTCCGTGAGTTGCGCGCCCAAGTCGACAGTCATGCCATCGTAGATGTTCTTGACCAGGCGCGCGTTGGCGGGGATTTCATATTCTTCCTCTTCTCTGGTTTCGTGGCGGATGTACACGGTATGGTCCTCGATGTGCACCGTTCCAGCCAGGCTCGCCTTCAATTCTCCCTCGCCGTTCGCGGCCACCAGCCCGCCGACTGCCACTTCCTTCCCATCCTCGACGCAGATTTCCCAGTCTTCCGGAACAACGTGCGTCTCATTCTCCACCTCGCTGTGGATCACCGTCGCGATGCGCACATGATCCTCGCGTTCGTTCAAGCGCAAGATCCCGCCAAGACTGGTCATGACCGCCTCGCCCCTGGGCTTGCGCCGCGCCTCGAAGAGCTCTTCAACCCGCGGCAGGCCGCTCGTGATATCTGTCGTTTCCGCCGTGCCGCCACTGTGGAAGGTGCGTAATGTCAACTGCGTGCCAGGCTCGCCAATCGATTGCGCCGCGATAATCCCTACCGCCGATCCGATGCCGACCATATCACCCGTGCCCAGGTCGCGCCCATAACACAGCGCGCAAACGCCGTGTATCAAATCACAGGTCAAGGGGCTGCGGACTTCCACCTCCTCGGCGCTCGAGTTTTGGATCGCAGCCGCGATTTCTTCGTCGATGATTTCGTTGCGCCCAACGATCAATTCATCGCTGTCCGGATCAAACAGGTCCTCGGAAGCGCAACGCCCGACAATGCGCTCTTCTATGCTTTGCCCAGCCACATCGTCCGAGCGGCGTATCGTCAAGCCCCGCTGTGTATTGCAGTCCCAGCGATTGACAATCATATCCTGGGCGACATCGACCAAGCGCCGCGTCAAGTAACCCGCGTCCGCCGTGCGCAGCGCCGTATCCGCCAGACCCTTGCGCGCGCCGTGCGTGGAAATGAAGTATTCCAGCGCATTCAAGCCTTCGCGGAAGTGGCTGCGAATCGGCAGATCAATGATGCGGCCGGATGGATCCGCCATCAGGCCGCGCATGCCCGCCAACTGCGTGATCGGCCCGAATCCGCCCTTGGTCGAGCCCGATATCGCCATGATCGCGATCGGACCATAGGGGTCAAGCGTATCGCGGATCCGGTCTTGCAGGAACTCCTTGGCGCGGTTCCATTCGTCTATCGTGATCTGATAACGCTCTTCCTCGGTCATCAAGCCGCGGCGGAAGTCGCGCTCGGCGCGCGTAACTACCTCATCCGCCCCTTGCAAGATGTCCGTCCGCTCGTCCGGGATCGTCAGGTCGCTCACCGCAATCGTCGTGCCGGAAATCGTCGCATAGTGGAAACCATAGTTCTTGATCGCGTCCACCACCTCGGTCGTGATCTCGGCGCCAATTACCTGGTAACAGCGAGCGACCAGGTTCTGCAAGCCTTTCTTGCCCATAGTTTCCTGGACGAAGCGCATCTCGTCCGGCAAGATGCGGTTGAAGATCGCGCGTCCCACCGTACAGATTTCCGGCTCCTCTTGCGGACCCCGCGTATCATAGACATTGCCAAGCAAAATCGGCGTATGCAAATGCACCAAGCCGATGCGATACAGGTACTCGACCTCGTCCATGTCGACGACGACCCGGCGCTCGTGCAAGTTGGTGATCTCCAGCTGATCTTGGAGTCCCCTGGACCGCATGTACTTGCGCATCTCGTATGAATTGGCCAGGATGCAATCCACCTCCCCGTCCAGCAGCGCTTGCACCGTTCTGTCTACAGCCGCCTCCACCACCTTGGGCCGCCCATTATCATCAGTCACGGTCTCGTCAAAGAACAATTCGACGTTGGGCACCTGCCGGAATTGCGCATAATAGTAGCCATTGGATCTGACAGCGATGCCAACCTTGTGCTCGCCGCCGTACAATACTTGTTCGGAGCGGAATTCATCCGCGCGCGCCTTTTGCGCCACGATCTCAACGGTTGGATCCATCGTCAAATAATAATTCCCAAGCACCATATCCTTGGAAGGACCGACGATCGGCATGCCATCCGAAGGCTTCAGCAAGTTACGCGTGCTCAGCATCAGCTCGCGCGCTTCCTTGACAGCCTGCTCGCTCAGCGGCACATGAACCGCCATTTGATCGCCATCGAAATCCGCGTTAAAGGCGGAACAAACCAAGGGATGGATTTGGATCGCCTTGCCCTCAACCAGCAGCGGCTCAAAAGCTTGAATGCCCAGGCGATGCAAGGTCGGCGCGCGGTTTAACAGAACCGGACGCTCGCGGATCACTTCTTCCAGGACTTCCCATACCTCCGGCCGCTCGCGCTCGATGATGCGCTTGGCGCCTTTGACATTGCTCGCGTAGTTGTATTGCACCAAGCGGCTGATCACAAATGGCCGGTATAGCTCAAGCGCCATCGTCTTGGGCAAGCCGCATTGATGCAGCTTCAGCTTGGGACCGATAACGATAACCGAACGACCCGAATAATCGACGCGCTTTCCCAGCAGATTCCGGCGGAAACGCCCCTTCTTGCCCTTGAGCATATCGCTTAAGGATTTCAGTTCCCGGCGGCCCCGGCGGCTCAAGGCTTTGCCGCGCTGGCTATTGTCGATCAAACTGTCTACCGCTTCTTGCAGCATGCGCTTTTCGTTGCGCACGATGACATCCGGCGCGCCAAGATCCAGCAAATGCTTGAGGCGGTTATTCCTGTTGATGACGCGGCGATACAAATCGTTCAAGTCGCTGGTGGCGAAGCGACCGCCATCCAACTGCACCATCGGCCGCAGATCGGGAGGAATCACTGGCAGAACAGTCAGAATCATCCATTCCGGACGATTGCCGTTCGGCTCGTTTTCCTGGTTGGTTTCATCATTGTCGATTACGGTGCTGCGGCTGTTGCGCAAGCTTTCCACCACGCGCAAGCGCTTGGTGGCTTTGCGGCTGCGCTGCTTCGACTTGCTGGTGCGGACCTCAATCCAAAGTTCTTCCGCCAGCTTCGCCAGGTTGAGCGTACCCAGGATCTCGTAAAAGGCTTCCGCGCCCATATTGGCTTGGAAGACATTGCCGAAGCGGCTCTTGAGCTCGCGATAGCGGCTTTCCGACAAGAACTGCAGGACATGCAGATCCTCCAATTCATTGATATGCTTCTCGGCGCTTTCACGCAAATTCTTGATGCGTTGCTCTATTTCCTCCGCCTGTTCTTCCAGGGACGAAGCCACATCAAGATTCGCATCGTCAATATCGCCGCTGATCTTGGCGATTTCGGCTTTGCTCAACTCTTCAATCTCGGTCTGCAATTTACTCAGATATTCGTTGACCTGGGTTTGGATGCGCGAGATGTGATCGTTGGTGATCTCTTCGCCTTTTTCAACGACAACCGTCTCCGTCGCTTGCAGGCTGATTTCCGCAGACGCGGCTTGACCCAACATGCTTTCGACGCGGGTCTGCGCCGTTTGGGCTTCGTTCATCACCTCGTCGCTCAGCCGCGCCAGTTCGCCGTCAAAATGACTGCGGATCGCTGTGACCTTGCTTTCGAACTCCTCCGCACGCTGATCGCGGTCATCACGCAACTCGCTGAACTGGTCTTCCAACTCCCCGGTGAGTTCCTGCTCTTTCAGCTCCAGTTCCTTCTCAATGCGGGCGATCGCTTTGCCGCGCGCGTCTTGATCAACTTGCGTAATTACATACTGCGCGAAGTAAAGCACACGGTCCAGGTTGCGCCGGCTCACGTCCAAAAGCAGGCCCAAATAGCTCGGCACCCGCCGCGTATACCAGACATGAGCGACCGGAGCCGCCAATTCAATATGCCCCATGCGTTCGCGCCGCACCGACGACCGTGTCACCTCGACACCGCATTTATCGCAGATGATGCCGCGATAGCGGATGTTCTTGTACTTTCCACAATAGCATTGCCAGTCTCGCGTGGGGCCGAAAATCCGCTCGCAGAACAGCCCGTCCATTTCCGGACGCAGCCGCCGATAATTGATCGTTTCCGGTTTCGTCACCTCTCCATAAGACCAGGACCGGATCTGTTCCGGAGAAGCCAGACTAATACGTAATGCGCTAAAGTCTTTCGCCTCCAAGGCGTAACCTCCTATGCGCTATGCTGCTGTAGATTGAAAGTAGATGATCTGATGAAACGACTATCACCATCAAAGACAAATAGACAACAGGAGGCGCAGCCCCTGTGCCCCAGATCCAATGTGATTTATTAGCGTGTTTCCATCAATCGAAATTGTAGCTTACATGATGCGCCATTGTCAAGACGCGTACAAAAAGTGCTAGTGTATCCTTTTCGGTTGAAACAAAAAGCTTAACCACCGAGGGGCGCGTGGACACAGCCCTTCGACACCGAGGGCACTGAGAATTGCTTGCGAAATAGTCCTTTTATTTGTGTCCTTCGTGTCTTTGTGGTGAAACTGAATGTAGCTCATTTGAATTTCAACCGAAAAGTACGCTACCTAGGACACCCGGCAGGCGCATGATTACAGCCAAAATATGCTATAATGCCGCTCGAAACCAAGCTCCCGGAGCCACATGATGCAACCCTTGCTCAACGTCGACAGCGCCCTTGCCAAGATCCTCGCCGATATGAAAACCTTGCCAGCGGAGACCGTCTCGCTACCCGAAGCGCACAATCGCGTCATCGCCGAAGACATCGTCTCGCCCATCGACCTGCCGCCCTTCCACAACTCAGCCATGGACGGCTACGCTATCCACTACGAAGACAGCGTCGACGCCGACCCCGCCAATCCCGTCACGCTCTCCGTCGCGATGGACATACTCGCCGGCAGCGCGCCGGCGGCTCGCCTTGAGCCGGGGCAAGCCGCCCGCATTATGACCGGCGCGCCCGTCCCCGCCGGCGCGACTGCCGTCATCCCGGTGGAAGACACCGACGATGATTGGAGCAAAGACGAAAACAGTCCCCTACCCGCGTCAGCGCGCCTCCACCGCCCACTCGCCCCCGGCGAGAATATCCGGCGCGCGGGCGAAAATATCGCCGCTGGCGCCACAGTCATGGCCGCGGGGGCGGTCATCGGACCCGCGGAGATCGGCATGTTGGCGGGCATCGGCTGCCGGCGCGTCGACGTCATCCGACAGCCCAAAGTGGCCATTCTCAGCAGCGGCGATGAACTCGTCGACATTTACGACGATCTGACCCCCGGCAAAATCCGCGATACCAACGGCTATACGCTCGCCGGTTTGATTCGTCAGGCCGGCGGCATACCCATCCGCTTGCCCATCGCCAAGGACACGCTGGATTCCATCCGCGCCCTCTATCGTCGCGCCTTGGAGATCAATCCCGACCTGCTGATCAGCACCGCCGGCGTTTCCGTCGGCGCCGCCGATCTGGTCAAAGGGGTCATGAACGAGCTCGGCGACATCGACTTCTGGCGCATTAACATGAGGCCCGGCAAACCGCTCGCCTACGGGACCATACAAGGTCTGCCCTTTTTTGGCTTGCCCGGCAATCCCGTTTCTACCATGGTCACATTCGAAGTCCTGGTCAAGCCCGCGCTGGCCAAGATCGCTGGGCGTCCCTTCAAGCAACAAACCGTGAAAGCCATTGCCGCCGGAGCCCTGAAATCGGACGGGCGGCGAAGCTACAACCGCGTAATTTTGTCGCAAGAAAACGGGCGTATCATGGCGGGTACGACCGGCATTCAAAGCTCGGGCGCGCTGATGTCCATGGTCAAAGCCGACGGCCTGGCGATCATACCCGAAGGGACAACCGACGTCCCGCCTGGCAGCGAGCTAGACGTGATACTCTTGCGAGAGCTGGATTGGTAGAACCGAAGCCATCTTAGAAACCAAGTTGGAATGCTTATGACCCTGATCACCGCAAAGCGACTTCAAGGTCTCTCAGTCATTTTCGGATTGATTGTGAGCGGCTATCTAAGCTATTTGAAGATTGCCGACGCCCCTTCAGTCTGCGTCAAGGGCGGCGCCTTCAACTGCGATCTGGTCCTGAATTCCAAGTATTCGGAATTGGGGGGGATCCCGATCGCCTGGCTCGGCTTCGCCATTTACCTGATCCTCGCCCTCCTGCTTCTCATAGAAGATCGACGCGAGATATTTCGGCAATACGGTCAACTCGCCGCCTTCGGCCTCGCCTTGTTCGCCTGGCTCTTCTCGATGTGGCTGGTGTATGTGCAATTCGTGCTGCTGGCCGCTCTCTGCCCCTGGTGCCTGTCGCACGAGATCAATTTCACAATTCTTTTCGGGCTCATCTGCCTGCGGCTATATCGCGAATTTTCCCTAGAAGAAGCCAGCGCCCCCAATGAAAAACGGAAGATCTAGGACGATCTTCCGCCACTGATTCAAGTTTGCCTTCGCTCGGCTCAAGAGCCTCGTAATGTGCGCGCGAGAATCTCTTCCTGCCGGCTGCGATGATCGATTCGCGGGCTGCGCTTGCTGTCATTGCGTACTTCGTTTTCTTCACTGCCGCCCATCGCCCGGCGGAATGCTTGCGCCATGGAAGTCGGCACTTCGACCTCGTCTTCGGCCTCCTCTTCAATGAGCATTGACTCTTCTTGATCCTTCTTCATAGTCAAGTCAATTTGGCGCGGACGCCCGCTTTTCTTGATAACGCGCACTTCCACTTCTTGCCCAATAGAGGCGATATCGCTCGGCGATTTCACGTAGCCGTCCGCCATTTCCGACACATGAACCATGCCCGGTCGCTCCGCGCCGAAGTCGACGAACACGCCGAAGTTCTCGACGCGGATCACTTCGCCCGTATAGGTATTGCCCTGTTTTATTGATTGCCAGGGGACCATGGGTGGCTTCTCCATGCTCAGCGCGACATAGCCATCCTGCCGTGTCTTGTATACATAGGCTGTGATATCAGAGCCTGCCGGCACGACTTCTTCGAAGCGGCGTTCCTCGCCATTTGAGAGTTGTGAGATATGCAGCAAGGCATCCTGACCAGTGCCAATATCCACCAGCGCCCCGTATATTCCCACATGCTTAACCCGGCCAGTAACTTCCATGCCGACATCAAGCGTCTGCGCTACTTCAGCCATATTGACCTTGCTCCTCCAAATCCTGATCTAAAAGTAAGTGCATGTATGTCATGCAACTCTAAAATAATAGTCGGCGGTAGGGGCGACCCGGCGGGTCGCCCGCAAAATATATTTCTCTGTGTTCTCTGTGGTTAATTTTATTGGATAACTTACCTGCAACTACTAAGAACCGCGCCCTATGCCGATCCACAAATCTCTTCGTTTTCAATATCTT
Source organism: Chloroflexota bacterium (assembly GCA_028873975.1). Classification (GTDB taxonomy): domain Bacteria; phylum Chloroflexota; class Anaerolineae; order Aggregatilineales; family Phototrophicaceae; genus UBA6055. Next base: position 56,607 of record JAPPMO010000013.1, on the reverse strand, counting down.
CGCCGATGAAATCAAAGTTGCCGTCGATGATTTCGCTGAATCCCCCAAAACCTTGCCAGTCATACAGCTGCGAACAAGCCAATAGCAAGCTCATCTCGTCTTGCGACATGTACATAGCCCCAAGTATTTCACTGCCTGTTGACAGCCTGCCGTTGTCAGCGCCGGCGACAAATGCGTAAATCACCATCGGAACTTCGGGATATACCAGCGCCATATAAGCCTGATCCGCAGCAGGCGCTTCGCCACCGACATAGATCGCTTCGCCATAGCGATCCATCACCGGTCCCAAGCTCATGTCGGGCGCAAATTGCAGCAACAACGAGGTTACGGTTTCGCCGTCCCGGCTGAAGACCTGGCAACAGACCTGCCCTTCCTCCGGCGCGAAGCCGAAGATCCGTGCGTCGCTGCCTTCTTGCCGCTCCGCTTCCTGAACGTCCTTGTAGCGCATATCTTCGTCGATCAAGAGCTTGGCGTCGCGATACAAAGTCTCGCCCGGCGCGATGCCGTTCCAGCAGGGCGCTTCGCAGGGCTCTCCGCTCAAAAGACTGAAGTCTTTGAGCTTGGTTTCGTCGAGCAGTCTGACTTCTGCAGCGCACCCTGCAACTGCAAGGGCTGCGAGGATAAGCAACAAAGCGAATAGGAGACGATTCATTCGGATCCGCTTTCGACCGGTCTTGAGCGACAGTAGACGGGGATCATATCAGAGCCCTAAAGCTTTGTACAGTACGGGAAACGAGAAGATCAATTGATGAAGCAAGGTGAAAAAGGCGGCGTCAAAGCGCCGCCCAGGATGATCAATTCTTTTCCAAGCTCAGCGCATAGCTGCCGATCGTGCCGCCAAATTGAGCGGCATATCGCGTCGCGATGATCGTGTAGGGACCGTTCTCCGTCAAAGCCAAGCCGCTGATGATCGAATCCGTTGCGAAACCGCTCGTGCCCAGCAGCGCCGGATCGCCATCGTCATTGGCGGCAATCTCTACCCCGCTCGGGCTTATCAAGAATACGTTGGTATCAAGCACCTGCGCCGCTGCGCTCATTCGGATCGTAACCGTCTCGCCAGCCGCGCCCTGGAAGTTGAACACGTCAAAGGTATTGGCTGACGAGATCGTGCCGGTCACCGTTTCGCCCGCTGCTATCACTGGCGCGTCGAAAGCCGCTGACCGATAGGGAATCAAGGAACTGCCGCCATCGATAAAGCCGCCCTCGCCGGCGGATGCCCGGCCGTCCGGCAGCACCGTGAAATTGGTCACGAAGCGCTGATTGGCCAGCGGGAACTGTCGTTCAAGCGCGATCGTCTCTCCGCCAACCGCAATCGCCAAGGTGAAGTCCACCGGAGGCGGTATTTCCGAGCAGGCGTTCTGATACCAAACTTCAACTTCGTATGTCCCCGGCCGCATCCGGCCCGGCGGCCAGTAAATGTACGACACCGGAGCGCCCGACGGCGCCGCGATACAATTGACATTGCCCGCTTCTTGCAAGATGCCGCCGCTGCTCCCGAATGGAATATCATCAAAGACCGATCCGCCGATCGGGTCGCGCACGAGCAATTGCAGATCGGCATTCGTGCCCCAAACCAGCGTCACTTCGATATCGCCCGGCGGCAAATCCAGGGTCGTGAGCTCGGCGGGAACATCACTGGCGGGACCGCCCAGCGTCAACTGGAACTGACCTTCCGTCCCTCCCAACTCCATACCATATCTTGTCGCGATGATCGTGAAACTGCCACTGCTCAATAGACGAGCGTTGCTAATCAGAGAATCGGTCGTGCCCGCCGCATCGTCGTTGACGCCAACGATAGACCCGCTTTCGTCAACGATTTGCAGCAACGTGTCGAGGTTCGGTCCCACCGCTTGCATGCTGACCGAAATCACTTCCCCAGCCTCGCCCGCGAAGGAAAAAGTCTGGTACGGCGCTTCATTGCTAATCGCGCCGATCACCGGATTGTCTCGGCTTATCGCTACGGGTATATTGGCGGCGATATCGAATCCAGTTGGCAGTCTGGTTAAGCTGGAATCCGGATACAGGCCGCCAGCCCTTACCGTCGCGCCGCCTTCGCTATCGACCTCGAAGCGGGCGACATAGACGCTGTCCTGCCCTGCCAGCGGCGGCGCCAGGACACCGGTGATTGCGCCGGCCTGCGTGTTGTTCACATTCACCTCGGCAACAAAAGGAATAGAGCCCACACTGCTATCACAGGCTTCGCGATAAAATATCAGCACTTCATAACTGCCCGTCGGCAAGAACCCGGGTTGCCAGACAGCCGTTTCTTCCGGGCTCGGGCTGAGCACCTGGCACAATCCATTGGCGTTAAAGCCAAATACCCCGCCGTTGTTCGTAACCCGCGATTCCCAATACAAGGTCTGCCCTGACGGGTCGCGCACTTGCAGATTCATGTCCGCCGCGCCCGACCATGTCAAGCGCACCTCGATGCCCGCGGGCATCAATACTTGGCCCGGGTCGCTAACGGTGGAGTCATTGCTTGGCGCGGCCGCGGCGTCGTCGGCGGCGGCGATCGCCAAAGTGATATCAAAATTGCTGTCCGTTGCCGCGCTTCCAGGACTCATATACACGACGACAAAATAGCGCCCCCCCGTCGCCAGTGCAACTCCCTCAATGGCGGCGCGGCCGCCGGTCCCGCCAATGGCGTTCGCGATGACATTGCCATTGGCATCACTTAACAGGAGCGCCACATCCTGCCCGCTTGCGCTTTCCACTACGATAGTGGCTTCGCTGCCAATCGCCGCGTCAAATACATAGGAGGTTGCGCTTGCGCCCGGTCCCAAAGAGTCGTTCAAGGTCGTCCCTGGCGTGAGAAACCGCACAGCATTCTGCGCGGATACGGGCGCTATGACCAGAAACAGCGCCATGACAAACCCAGTCAGCAGCAGTTTGCGCCCTATTTGGACTTTCCTCATCAATTCAAGCATACGTTTACCCTCCTCCAAAAACGCGGGACAGGTACGGTCGCCTATAGTGTACACGGTAACTACGCAAAGTTCAGTCTTCTTTTCCCCGTGTATCAGCAAATGTCTGTATCCAACTGGCTGGCAGAGAATGTCCGTGCCATACAAACTGCCTACGGGCGCCCGCCGGCAATCCCACGCTCGCCAGCTCGCGCTGACGCGATCCCCGGCTTGGAATGCCAGTGTTTATAAGGGTTACAGGCGATTAATCGTTCCCTGCTGATTGTACATGCAAACGCCCGCAGCTTCAATGCGCGCCAAAAATGGCGAAATTCGCCGATATAATTTCCGGCAAAGAAGAACTGTCAACCGTATTCAGCAAAAAAGCGAGGATGCCATGAATCTGAAATTGATGAGACTGTTGCTCGTCGCCATCATTGGAGCGACTTCATCAATGCTGGCTTTTGGGGCGGAACAATCGACGCACATCGTGCAGCGAGGCGAAACAATTTACCGAATCGCGCTGCGTTATGGTCTTTCCCCAGACGAATTGATGAGCGCAAATAACATTGAAGATCCGCACTTAATCCATTCGGGATTGGAGCTGAATTTGATATTTGCCAGCGCGGCCCAAGCGCCTCCGCCCGACGCGCAGACCAATCCGCCAGCGCAAGCGATCGCCCCCACCGCCCCAGCGCAACAGCCACAAAATTCGCCGGTTGTCGCTGGAACTCGGCAGCAGTATATCGTGCGCAGAGGCGATTTCCTTACGCAACTGGGCATTGATCTGGATACAAGCTGGATCGCCCTCGCCGGGCTGAACAAGCTTGAAGCCCCATACGTCTTGCACGTCGGCTCAACTTTGTTGATACCACAGAGAGCGGATGTGGAGTTGTATGATCCGAAATACGCCGCCTGGAAGTACTTCGATATCTTCGCGCATCAGCCGGGACCTCGGGTCGGCGTCGGGCGGGAAATCGTGATCTTGCTGGATGCCCAAGCGATCTATGCCTACGAAAACGGCGTCTTGCAAAATGCGGTGCGGGTATCGACAGGCAAGAAAGCGACGCCAACGGTCAAAGGCGATCATGCGATCTGGCTGAAGCGCCGCAGTCAAACCATGTCTGGAGACGACTATTCCCTGGACAATGTCGAATGGGTCATGTATTTCTACCGGGACTACGCTATCCACGGCACTTGGTGGCATACCAATTTTGGGCAGCCCATGAGCCATGGCTGCGTTAACTTGACCAATACTGACGCGCAATGGTTCTATGAGTTCGCTAGCATCGGCACCCCCGTGCATGTACGATGATATGAGCGAAGCAAGCCCAGCCAGTTAAAAATGCGCTCGCGCGCTCGCGCTGCCGCCGTCCAATCCCAGGGCGGCGGCATGCTTTTGCATCGCTCGCAATACCAAAGGCACGTGAAACTCCCAAACATCCACGCCCAGCGCCTCGCAGCCGTCGACCACATCCTGGCGATTGACGCCAGCCGCAAAAGCCTTGTCCTTCCATTTCTTGCGGATGCTCTTGACCTTGACGTCGCGGATGTCCTTGCTCGGCCGCACCAAAGCCACCGCCGTGATCAAACCGGTCAGCTCGTCCACCGCGTACAGCGCCTTGTCGCGCAGCGTGCGCCGGTCGTCCGCCGCCAAGGGACCGTGACTCAAGATCGTTCGAATATCCTTTTCGCCCAAGCCACGCTCGCGCAAGATCGGCGCCCCGTCCATCGGATGCTGTTCCAGCGAAGGATGCGCCTCCCAATCGAAATCGTGCAACAAACCCACCAATCCCCAGGAATCAGGATCCTCGCCATAGTGTTCGGCATATTCGCGCATGGCGAATTCAACCGCCAACATGTGCTTGCGCAAGCCCTCCGAAGCCACAAATTCGCATACGATGCCCCAAGCCGTCTCTCTGTCCAAAGTCTTAATCCTCCATCTTTGCGCAAATCCCGCAGCGCTTGCCGCGCTCGCCGCAAGCGCAATCACATCGTGATACCATAAATTAGCAATTGATTCAACAAAAGGATCCTAGGGATTGCCCCAGGCGAGCGCTACATTGGCTTGAGGATGCTTTAGACTTTCTCTGTGTTCTCGGTGCCCTCGGTGGTTAAACTGCTTCTTGCATATTCGCCGTCGAACCTAGCTTCAGCCCTTAACGGCGCCAAAGGTAATCCCGCGAATCAGGTATTTTTGAGCGAAAAGCGCGAAGATGATCATCGGCACAATCATCACCACGCTCATGGCCGCCATGGGTCCCCACTGAATGCCCTTGTCGCTGACGAAACCCGCCACAGCGATGGACAAGACACTGGCTTTGCGCCGCGCAACGCTCGACGCGATCAGGAATTCGTTCCAGGACAAAAACGCCGTTAATATCGCCGCCGCCGACACGCTGGGCATCACGATCGGCAATACCACCCGCCAGAAGCGCTGCCAGACGCTGGCCCCGTCGACGATGGCCGCCTCTTCGATTTCCGCCGGCAAATCCTGAAAAACCACCAGCATCAGCCAGGTAACGAAGGGAATCGTTATGCCAAGCTGACCGATAATGATCGCCCAAACGGTATCCAGCAGGTCAAGCTCCCGCATCACCAGGAAAAATGGAATGACCGTCGTCACACGAGGATAAAAGCGGATGAAGAGAAAAACAAAGGTCACCGCAGCCAGTATCTTGGCGGAAAGCCGCATGCGCGCCAGTCCATAAGCCGCCAGCGTGCCGGTGATGATGGTGACGCCGGTCGTCCAGAGTGTGACCGTCAAGCTATTCCTGAAATGACGAAGAGTCTTGCTGTCTTCAAACAACTCCGCGTAGTGCTCGAAGGTGACCTGCGTCGGCAGTATCGTCGGCGGCACGGTCAAAAATTCCCGCGGCAGCTTCACGCTGTTGATCAGCAAATAGGCCAGCGGCACCAAGACCACCAGACAGGCGACCAAAAGTATGCAGCCATGCGCAAATGCAAGGATACGCTGTTTTGGGGATCTATGCCGGTTCATCACTGAACCCCTGCGGGTCTCTCGCCTTCTCGCGTCTCATGTCCGTTATCAATCAGAATTCGCCTCGTGTTTTCGAGCGCTTCGCCGAGGTGATCCCGATACCGCGATTTGATTTCCAGGATGATGTCGCCCTCATAATCGTCCAAATGGTCAAAAGCCGTCGCAAACGGGATGGCTGCCCAGCCCGGCGGCAGGTGCAGGTCTGCTTCTCCATAAGTCAATCGATCGCCTTCGGAATCGAATCCCGCGTCAATCTTGCCGAAGTTATCGTTGATATGCACATGACAAACCCAGGGAGCCGCCGTCGAGATTGCCTCAAGATAATCTTCTCCCAGCGCCCCCGTCGCTAGATGCAGATGTCCCAAATCCAGCGTAATCCCAACATTGCTGTGATCCACAGCCTCGGCCTGCGCCACAATAGCCGATGTCCTCATCCGCGCATGATACTGCGCGAGATCATCCGGCGACTTGCCTTCTCTCATCAGTACAGCATATTCCCACAAATGCGGATCGCCGTTTTCCATGCCGATCATGACGCCAAGGTCTTCGGCAATTGGCGCCAATCTGCGCAAGGCAGCCGCCTCCCGCTCCGCCCCACGCGCCAATTCATCCTCGCTGGGCAGGGACGCAGTCCCGGTGCGAGCGGCATCCAAAGCTTGCAATCCGCTATGATAGACCAATACCCGCCCGCCGACCGCGTGAGTGAAACGCAGGCACGCTTCCAGCACCCGGCATTCCATGTCATGATCCTGGCCAAAGGCCAGGTTAGTCCGCCCCGGCGCGTGCACTGAAAAGCGAAGGTCAAAAGGCGCGATGATCTCCAGAATCGCCTCCACACGTTCCCGAATGAGTTCGCCATTCATGATGACGTTCAAACCGGGAATCGGCAATTCCGCTACGGAAAAGCCGACAGCCTGGGCCTGCGTCAGCGTGTCAATCAGGACTTGTCGGCGCCCGTCAACCTGCTTATCCGGAATGTCAATGCCAAGTCCGTGGATCTTCATTCGCTGTTCTCGCAATCCACGCCGCCGAGCGACTCTTTTCGATTCCACATCCCTCACCGCGCCTTCGTCTTTGATTGTAGTGATGCCGAGACAATGACTTACCAGTCCTTGCGCTGATACCAGAAAACCAGCCCGATTGAGAAAGTTGCGAAGATCATAAACAGCCAGGACGAGGCGGCCGCCCCGCCAAAATCGAAACTGCGCAAACCCAGCGTATAGATGTAATAGGTCAAGGTGTAGGTGCTGAAGCCCGGCCCGCCGTTGGTGAGCGAATAAATCGAATCCAGCGACAGCAGCGATTCCAACATGCGGAAGACTAATGTCAATAGCAGCAGCGGCATCAAGAGCGGCAACTCGACATAGAGGAAGGTCTTCCAGCGAGACGCGCCGTCAATCGCCGCCACCTCCAGCAAATCGTCGGGTATGCTGGCGATCGCCGCGCCCACGACCAGCAGCACAAAGGGCGTCCATTGCCAGGTATCCAGCAAAATGACCGAGACGATCGCCCAATCCGGCGAAGCCAGCCATTCCGGACCCTTGATGCCGATATAACTGAGCAAGTGGTTGACCAGCCCGGCGCGGGAATTGAGCAGGATGCGCCACAACGTGCCGGCCGCCACCGGCGCAATCACCATCGGCAAGATGAGCAGTGTGCGAATCGAGCGCATGCGCCAACTCGAGCCCATCGTCAGATAAGCCAGGCAGACGCCCAGGAACATTTCCAGCACCAGCGCCCCGGCGGTAATCAATACGCTGTTGCGCACCGAGCGCCGGAAGATCTCGTCGGAAAGCTCCTTGGCGAAATTGTCCAGACCTACAAAGCCTTTAGGGACCTGCGATTCGGTCAGCACCCAATCCTGCACGGACAGGAAAGCCGAATAGGCCAGCGGATAAAACTGCACCGCCACCACAATTACAAAAGCCGGTATCACAAAAAGGACCAGCCAAGGCAGATCGTGCCGGCGATGCCAACTCGAATGCGCGCGTTTCGCGCCGGAAAATCTGGACATACTGAATGCGTCAGGAACTTAATCGCGCTGATACAGGGCCAGCGCTTCTGATTCAGGAATTGAGAACAACGAATAGGCGGGAGCCCGCGCCCCCGCCCACATTGCGCTAGCCTTCTTGCATCTGCCCCTGAGCCGCGGCGGACTGGACCAAGCCTTCCGGCACTTCCAGTTCCGACCAGTCGGCCAGCGTGTTCGCGAGCATGGTCTCAACATCGACCGCGCCCACCACGAACTCGCCCATGTGGCGGAAGAAGATCTCAAAAGCCGCGAAAATCCAGGGCACGGATTCGGCCCGATTCAGGTTGTACACCATGTTCGGGAAGTCGTGGCCGTACTGCTCGATCAGCTCAGGATCTTCGTAGGTGCTCAGGAAAGGCGAACCCACGCCCAACTCAACGAAGCGGCGCTTGGCCTCTTCCTCGTTGATATAGTGCTTGATCCATTCCCAAGCCGCGTCGGGATTCTCGCTATAACCCGAAATGAACATGTTCCAGGCCGACAGGAAGGGGAAGCCCGGTCCCGGGAAGGGGGCGGTAGCCCAATTGTCGACCACCAGCGACGCGTCCGGATTCTGCGCGTCCGCCCGCACGAAGCTGACCCAGCAGATCATGGTGGCGGCTTTGCCCGTCAGGAAGACCGAGTTGGCTTCATCAATGCTCAAGCCAGTCGCGCCCTCGGGATTGTAATCCAGCAGGCTCTTCATCTGGTTCAGCGCGGCCACAGCCTTGTCGTGATCCAGCGCGTAATTGCCCTCAGCATCCACCAGATAGCCATCGTACATGCCCAGAAAGATGGCCGGCGTCTGCTCATAAGCGCCAAAAGCGAAGACGTTGGGGGCGATATCAGTGCCTTCCAGGTGCGTCTCCAGCGCGTCCAAAGCCTCAAAGAATTCGTCCCAGGTCTCCCAATCGGCGGAGATGCCGGCTTCCTCGAAGATGTCGGTGCGATAGATCAAGCCATAGGCATCGGCGCTGTAGGGGATGCCAATGCGCTTGCCGTCAAAGTATCCGGAGGGGCCCGGCAGCATCAGCCCCGGGATGATGTTGGCTTCCCACATATCACGCTCGATCAGGTCATCCAGCGGGTGCATCTGGTCCCAGACGCTGCCGATCCAGAAGTCGCCCGAGATCACGTCAAATTCGCCCGTGCCCGTTGCCAAATCGGTGATGTGATTCTGCACCAGGACAACGAAGGGCGAAGCCACGATCTCGAGCTCGATGCCGGTCATTTCCTCGAAGCCGGGTTCGAGTTGCTCGGCGCCGACGTCGTATGTGCCGGACTGCATGAATGTGGTGACGACTTCAGCGCCGGCATGGGGCATGTCTTGTGCGAGCGCGCCTGCCGGGAGCAGGGCGATGACGAGTAGCAGGAGTAATGCTTTTTTCATGAGATTTCCTCTTTTCTGTATGTGAGTGGAACAAAAGATGGATGTTACGCTGAAAACTGATTTGCGCTATGGCCGCCTCCTTCGTTCGACAAGGCCGGAAAATCGTGCCCGCGCAGTTGCCCCGGCGGACTCTAGTCTAGGATTATAGCGGCTTTGCGTCGGGTTGGCGAATTTGGGGCGTTTACGTAATTTCCTGGAATACTTCGGGGATGATGTCATCCAGCGCCGAATCCAAGTCGCCAGTGAATTCCGCGCAGGGAATATCGAGATAAGAAAAGACGGTATGTATCCGCCTGTATCCATCTACCGCGCCGAGCTCCACCCAATGATGGCCACGATTTGTCAGTTGACTTTTGTTCTTATCGGACAATGTTTGCGCGATGAAGATGTTCGACCTGCGCGCTATGGTGCTGTCAGCGCTCTCGGGATTGCCCTTGCCCATGAGCTTGACCTCGCAGAAGAACTGATCCCCCGAACGGCTCAAGAAGTGAAAATCGACTTCTCTGTTTTCGCCTGTCAAGCCCTTGCCGGCGTAATGAGATGGCGGGACATGGTAAAGTTTGGCGAGGGTGAGCATGAGCGGTAGTTCGAGCCGCTTGCCAAGACCACTCCACGCACCGCCACGGATTTCAGCATGTTTAGCAGCAAGTGTGTTGACGATGATGAGCGTTTCCCTAAAGCTAAGTTCCACGCTGCAATCATTATAGCGTATTGTCATTGTAAGGCGGATATTGGAAAACTCACTTGAAATAAGATCGCTGACCCGTTGCATCAACTCATCGTAATATTCGGGGACGACTTTCAGAATAACGCTTCTCGACGCGCTCCCATAAATATTAAGAACGGTTTTGTCATTCAAGCCCGTGTATACTAAGGATTCTTTTGGCGGATAGCGGCCTTCCAGAAAATATCGCTTGTACCAATCGTCCGTGATTCCCATGCCTTCAATTTTGGCGGTGGCGATCTCCTTAAAGAATCGCACAGTGAATCGTAGGAAATCGTCACTGATTTCATTGATGACAGCTTTGCGATAATGCTCGCCTTTTAGAATCATTCGCAAAACATTTTGCAGCGCCTCGTCAGCTAGCGGCATTTTGCTGACTCCTCTCCGCCAAAAGCTTGAATTCCTCCCGTGAAACAAATCGCGGCGCGGGATCGGATATCTGATTTTGCAGCATCATATCCTTCATTCTGGAAACAAATTTTGGTTCTTGCTCTGTTAGGAAAAAATACCTCTTTAGTCTCTTAGCGGACTGCCCAAACGTACCACTGCCTGCAAATGGATCAAAGACGAGGTCACCTACATAAGAATAAAACTTAACCACCTTGTCGCATAATTCATGTGGGAATACAGCGGTATGTACCGCGTCACTCATGGGGTCAATATGCCATAAATTCGTCGTCTCAAAGTCATCCTTGACCTTGCTTTCCTCAACCGTTGGCTTTGGATACTGTCTCATATTCCAATCAATTAGCCTTGACGATTTCTTACGATAAACCATCACGTATTCGGTTGTCATGTTTGGCTTGTATCCCAAGGGTTTACGATGCTGCTGGAAGCCGCCGTTGCGGTTCTTGACCGACGCTTCCGGCTTTGCCCAGACAATATCGTCGATGAACTCCCAGTCTAAATCGCAAACGATGTTATGCAAGTCGAATGGAATTGGATACCGTCGGCTGGAATGCTTGCGGCTGAAACGGGATACGATGACTGGCGAGGTGTTGATAAGCAAAAACCTGCCTTCTTTTGTTATTCGATGTACAGCTTCAAAGACTTCACCTAGAAAATCCAAGTATTGCTGATAGCTCTTGTATATTGAGTAATCCCGCGCGTTGTAATACGGCGGTGAGGTAAAAGTCAAATGAATGCAGCCATCTGGCAGCAACCGCATTACCTCTCGCGTGTCGCCCTCAACTACAACATTTTTCATATAGTCAGGCGACTCGTGGTGCATGCCATAGTCAGAAATGCTTGGTTTGGACTCAAATTCCATGTCTAGAACATATCGGATTTGCTCATTGGGGTGGTCGCGTAAACTCCGCAAACAGTCTCTTACCCGCTCGTGCGACTTAAATACCAAGAGCGCACGTATCGCTTGTAAGACAACATTTGGGTCATCATCATGCAAGAACTTAACCAACGTCGGGATTGCGTGTTTATTCCGCATACGGCCAATTGCAGATACCGCTTCTCGCCTAACAGTTGAACTTGCGTCTTCAATGGCAACTTCGCTGAGACGACGCAAAAAACGAATATCCTCCAACTTTCCGAGATTTTTAACCGCCCAATATCTCGTATCACGTATTGCATCGTTTAAGAATGGGATGAGGACTTCACCGTCGAAATCCTTGGGCAACCTGCCAAGATTTTCCAGAATTACTCTTGCTTCGAGAGAAGACGAACACGACCGTAAGCTCGCATACAGAGCATCAATATCGTTTTCCTTGTAGTCGCGCAACTGAGCCTTACTGATCATATGACAGTCCACTGATGAAACGATAGCAACATCACTGACAACCTATTGTATCAGGCTTGTATGTCTTGACAAAAAAATCCCAAAACCGCGACCATACAGTCGCCACCCCCACCCCACCCCATGCTACCCTGCTCACTGAATGCGCCTTAACAACCTAAGCCCATATTGCCAAATTGCCGCCGGCAAACTGCCTAACTCCGGATCCCGCCCTCCGTCATCCCATAGGCATCCAGCGCCGCGTCCAACTCCGCCGCCGCCATCAATCCCAACTCTAGCACCACTGCGCGCACGCTCTTGCCCTCGGCCAGCGCTTTCTTCGCCACCAGCGCGCCGTTGTTGTAACCGATGATTGGATTCAGCGCCGTCACCAGGATCGGATTGCGCTCCAGCCAGCTTTCCGTCCGCTCGCGATTGAGCGTCAAGCCCGCCATCAGCTTCTCCGTGAAAGCCCGCACCGCGCCGATCATCACCGTCATCATTTCATTCAGGTTATGCGCGATCATCGGCATCATCACGTTCAGCTCGAATTGCCCCGCCGCGCCGCACAGATTGACAGTCGTATCATTGCCGATCACGTGGTACATGGCTTGATTCATCATCTCCGCCAGCACCGGATTGACCTTGCCGGGCATGATCGACGAGCCGGGCTGCACGGCCGGGCAAGTCAACTCGGCGATGCCGGTGGTCGGTCCCGCGCTCAGCAAGCGCACATCGTTGGCGATGCGCGTGAAGTCCATGGCCAGGTTGCGCAGCGCCGCGCTGAAGAAAACCGCGTCCCCCATCGACTGCATGGATTCAAACAGGTCGTCGCTCTCGTAAAGCTTGATGCCGCTCAATGCCGACAGCTTGGCCACCATGCGCCCGTGATATGCCGGATGCGCGTTCAAGCCGGTTCCTGCCGCCGTCCCGCCGATACCCAGCCGCCGCATGCCATCCGCCGCCAACTTGACCTTGTCGATCCCGCGCTCGATCGCTGTCGCCCAGGCACCCACTTCCTGCCCCAGCCGAATCGGCACCGCGTCCTGCAAATGCGTGCGCCCGGTCTTGACCACATCATCCCAGTCCGCCGCCTTGCCCCGCGTCACCGTCACAAAGCGCTCCAGGCAATCGAGCAGCGCCTCCAGCCGCCACAAAGCGCCCAGCCGAATTGCCGTGGGGATCGTGTCATTGGTCGATTGCGCCATGTTGACATGATCGTTGGGATGTACCGGCTTGTCGCTCGCTTCCACGGAGTAACCGAGGATCTGGTTGGCGCGGTTCGCCATCACCTCGTTGGTATTCATGTTGTGGCTGGTGCCCGCGCCGGCTTGAAAAGGATCGACCACGAAATGCTCATGGTGCTGCCCGTCAAGGATCTCGTCCCCGGCCTGGATGATGGCGCGAGCCAGTCGCTCGTCCAGCAAGCCCAGTTCCATGTTGACCTCGGCCGCCGCTCGCTTGATCAGCGCCATGCTCCAGATGAACGCCGGCAGCGGCTTCATGCCCGTGATCGGGAAGTTCTCCAGCGCGCGCTGCGTCTGCGCCGCATAGAGCGCCCCCTTGGGAACCCGCACCTCGCCGATCGAATCCTTCTCTATGCGAAACTCAGCCATCAATGCCTTCTCCTCTTCGACGCCCCCAGCGGTCCCGGCGTCTATTGCCTAATCAAAAAGAGCGCCACCATTGTAGCGCCCTTTGGCTTGCTTGAGAACGACAAGCGGGTCTATGCAGCGGCGGCGTAATTCTCGCTCACCTGCGCCCAGTTAATCACGTTGAAGAAGGCCGCGATGTAGTCCGGGCGCCGATTCTGATAGTTGAGGTAATAAGCATGTTCCCAGACATCAATGCCCAGGATGGGACTATTGCCCGCCATCAAGGGACTATCCTGGTTCGGACTGGTCTCGATGCGCAGCGATCCTCTGTCAGTCACCAGCCAAGCCCAACCAGAGCCAAACAGGCCGGCCGCCGCCGTCGAGAAAGCCACTTTGAAGTCACCAAAGCTGCCGAAGACGCTGTTGATCGCCTCCGCCAGCGCGCCGCTCGGTGCGCCGCCGCCATCCGGGCTCATGACCTGCCAGAACAGGTTGTGGTTGGCATAACCGCCGCCGTTGTTGCGGGCAGCCGTCCGAATTTCTTCCGGCACATCATCGAGATCTGACAGAATCTCTTCGATAGATTTGCCAACCAGGTCTGTGCCTTCAATGGCCGCGTTCAGCTTCTTCGTGTAACCGGCGTGGTGCTTGCCATGATGGATCTCCATGGTCCGGGCATCAATATGCGGCTCCAGCGCGTCATAGGCGTAGGGCAGCGGCGGCAGCTTGAATTGCTGCGGCTTCCCCGCCTGTGCGAGACTCGCGGAGAGCGGATGAAGCTGGCCGCCAGCCACAGCGACGCCCGCCACCGCGGCCTTTAATACATCGCGGCGGCTAAGTGGGTTGCGAATATCGCTTTGCATCATGCCCGCTCCCAGACCCTAACCGGCGGCGTCGAAGAGTTCTCCCACCTTTGCCCAGTTGATCACGTTGAAGAAGGCGGCGATGTAATCCGGGCGCCGATTCTGATAGTTGAGGTAGTAAGCGTGTTCCCAGACATCAATGCCGAGGATCGGTGTCTTGCCTTCCATCAAAGGCGTATCCTGGTTCGGCGTCGAGGTCACGCTGACCACGCCGCCCTCAGCCACCAACCAAGCCCAGCCGGAGCCGAAGCGGGTGGCTGCCGCCGCCGAAAATTGAGACTTGAAACCATCGAAGCTCCCGCAGGCGCTGTTGATCGCTTCCGCCAGCGCGCCGCTGGGCTCGCCGCCGCCATCGGGACCCATGATCTGCCAGAACAGGTTGTGGTTAGCGTAACCGCCGCCGTTGTTGCGGACGGCTGTGCGGATGTTCTCCGGCACCGCGTCCAAGTCGCCGAGGATTTCCTCGATGCTCTTGCCTTCAAGATCGGTACCCTCAATCGCGCCGTTCAGATTGCTGGTATAGCTGGCGTGGTGCTTGCCGTGGTGAATGCCCATCGTGCGGCCATCAATATGCGGCTCCAGCGCATCTTCTGCATAGGGAAGAGACGGTAATTCGAATGCCATGATTCTTCTTTCTCCTGTAGAACTTTTCCTTTACGAGATTGACAAGGTTATTTTAGCACAGATGCCCCCGTTTTCACTATCGTATGTACGCTGCCGGCGCGAATTTGCCAACGCTGAGAAAATAAGAGCGAGGCATAAGCAGGTCCTGGAGCCCGGAAGACTATCAAAGCGATTCCGACTTGCATTTCGATGGATTCCAAAGATGATAAGCACCAGTGTATACGGGAGCGCGGCTTGAAAATCGACGAAAGATCCGGGCAATTGCGGTCTACCCCATTCAAAGCCTACGTTGTGGTGCTGGTCGCGATCGTCGCTACTTCCTCTGCCGCCATTCTGATCCGCTTCGCCCTCGACCAAAATATGCCTCCCTTGCTGATCGTCGCGGCGCGCTTGCTGATCGCCTCGCTGGCGCTCAGCCCGATTGCGCTCCGGCGCTATCGCCCATTCCTCACCGGGCTTTCCCGCGTCGAAGCCTTATTGATCGCCATCTCGGGCCTCTGCCTGTCGATCCATTTCACCGCTTGGGTGACATCTCTGCAATACACGACCGTGCTGGTTAGCGTCGTTATCGTTTCGACCGGCCCGATCTGGGTAGCGATTCTTGAGGTCATCTTCCTGCACATCCGGCTTTCGCGCCTGGTCGTTCTGGGACTAATCGTCGCCCTGCTCGGCGGCGCCTTGATCGGCTGGCCGCAAGGCGAAGCTCAACTCGAGATGATGCTGGCGCCGGGCGCGGAAAACGGGACCCTGATTGGCGCCGGTCTAGCCTGGCTGGGCGCGCTGTCCGTATCGGTCTATATGTTGATAGGGCGCAAGCTGCGCGCCCGGCTGCCGGTCATCCCCTACGTCTGGCTCGTCTACAGCATCGCAACCGTCTGCACTCTGGCCGTCATGCTGGCCAGGGCGACGCCGGCTCTCAGCTACAGCATTGAAGGTTATCTTGTCCTGCTGGCCATGGGTTTGATCCCGCAGCTTATCGGACACTCTTCGCTGAATTACCTGCTCGAGTACTTCCCGGCTGCGCTGGTCAGCATGTTTTCACAACTGGAGCCTATCGGCAGCGCCTTGCTGGCTCTGGTCCTGTTCCGCGAACTGCCGCCGAACCAACAGATCCTGGGCAGCCTGACGATCATCGTTGGCGTCGTGCTGGCGAGCCGCGGCGAGATCCGGCAAGCGCAGAGAAGGACAGCGGCAGGAACTGAAAATGCGCCTTAGACTTGGCCAGTCATCGACGACACAGCTTTGGATCCTGGTGGCTCTTTCTACCGTGTCTTGGTCCTTTGGTCCGATCTGCATCCGCTTTGCCTTGCAGCACGATGTGCCGCCGGCCCTGATTGCTAGCGGACGCATGGTCGTTGGCGCGCTCTTTTTCACACCCTATGTCTGGCGAAAATATGCCGGCGACATTCAAGCAATGCCGGCTCGCAGCCGCTGGCTGGCCATCTTCGCGGGCGCCATGTTCGGCTTCAACATCACGCTCAACGCGGCGTCGCTGGAGCATATCAGCGTCATCATTGGTCAGGCCCTGATTGCCACCATTCCCATTTGGGTCGCCATTCTGGAAGTGGCGATACTTAAGGTCAAACTGAAGGGATCCGTATGGCTGGGGGTCTTCGTAGCGCTTGCGGGCGCTATGCTTATTTCCTGGGCAACCTCGGGCGAAGCGCCGCCATTGGAAGGGGGCAATCCAAGCCTGGGCATTATCATGGCTCTGATCAGCGCCTGCTCCGCTTCCCTGTACATCATCATCGGGCGCAAGGTCCGCGGCAGTGTCTCCTTCGTTCCCTATATCTGGCTGGTATACACGAGCGGGGCAGTCACAACCTTGCTCATTATCGCCTCGAGCCGAACGCCAGTTCTCGGTTACGAATGGCAAGGCTATCTCTGGGTACTGCTTCTGGCAGTTCTGGCGCAGATCATCGGTCACGGGGTCCTGAATTTCGTACTCAGGTACTTGTCGCCAACGACATTGACAGTCACTGCGCAGACCGTGCCCGTTCTCAGCGCGTTGTGGGCGCTGCTTATTCTCAGCGAGACTCCCACGATGACTCAGGTTGCTGGCAGCATCGTCCTGGTGCTCGGCGTCGGCATCGTATTGGGAGCGCAAAATCGCGCTAAGATCCGGTCAAGTTGATGCCGGCAAATGATGACGCGCCCGGAACGACGAAATATGCGAGGGACTCGTCCGATAGCAGCAATGGCGCGGAAAGCCGCCGCAAAGTTCCGTCAATGATCAGTTCTTGCACCGTATACTCGAGCAGCAAACGGAAGTCCAGATCATTGTGTCTGACGGCAAAGGCATAATACGAGCGGCTATACCAGCGGTCCGTCAGCTTCAATGCATTTGGGCTGGCTTCAAGATGAGGGATCAAGGCCAGGCTATTGGCATAGATGGCGTCCGCGTTGTCAAACTCCAGAATGTTCAGCGCGGCCTCAGCCGCTCGGGTCTGGTAGAACTGCACGCTCGCGTTGATGCTGTCAGCCCAAGCCCGCGCGCGATCGCGCGCCGTTTCATCATCGATCATGACACCGATCCATTGTCCCCTCAGGTCGTTGAAGCCGGAGATTCTTGAGTTTGCCGGAACCATGAGGCGGTCGCCATGAAGCAGATAAGGCGCCGCATAGTCCACTGTACCTGCCCAGCGCCAGTCGGGCACTACGCCGACGACAAGGTCAAGCTCGCCATTCCCCAATTGAGAGAACTCAGTCCCTGTTCCACCAGCAACCCATTCTACGCTTACACCCCATCTTCGCGCGATTTCCTCGACAAGATCGCGATTCAGCCGCATAAGGTTACGTTCGCTCTCTGCAATAGACCGAGCGTCGTCAATCAAGCCGCCGACTCTCAAAATGCCTGTCCCCAAGACTCTCGGCACAACGTAAGAAGCTGGATAGCTAATCTCCGCCGGGAATTGCCCGGGATGTGGTCGATCGCCCAGGTTTTCCCAGAGGTATGCGATCCCATCGTGAAAATCCTGGCCGGGAAAATACTCCCTGAACAGGACTTCAAGTTGACCGCCATCGATCAAGTATTGAATGCTGCGGTTCAGCAAGTTTCGCAGACCGGCGTCTTGCCGTTTGAGCCCCAGAGCGTGTGGTTCGACCAGCACAGGCTCTTCAAGAATGCGAAACTTGTCGGCGTATTCATGCGAGACTTGGAGCAAATCCTGCTCTTCACCAATGACAGCTTCAACGTCCCCGCGAGACAGCGCTGCCATTGCCTTGTCAAGCGTTAGATAGTGCGCCGTGTCGAGCGCGACTTCGAGCCTCGTTTCCCAATGACCCAGAGCAGTTTCGGCGCGGGTTCCAAGAACAAAGCCTATCTTGCTGTTGACCAGGGAAATGGGAGATGCGTAGGCGCTGTCGGCTCGCACCATCATCCCTTGCCCCCCGGTCAGATAGGTTTGCGTGAACTCGACTTGATCGCCGAGTTCCCGATAATGGACCAGCGCCGAAGCGACCACGTGTACGTCGCCGTTCTCAAGTTGGTCAATTGCGTTTTGACGCGTAACCTGGACGAGGTTCAAGTCAACTTCCCAAGTCTGCGCCATCAAGCGCAAGACTTCCACGTCAAAGCCGCGCAATTCACCCTGTAAGCTCAATTCGCTATAGGGGGGATCGTTGAAAAGCACCCCGGCGCGCAGCTCGCCATTCTCCGTTATTTCCGCGACAGAAGAGGTCCTAAGCAGCGCGTCCCTGGGCGTCTGAGACGCCGCAGTGGGCACGAGCGTAGGAACGCTAAGGGTAGGCAAAGCCGTGTGATCTTGCGTCATTCCGCTTAAAGCGGCCACAAGGAAACCGAAGAATAGAATCGCCGGGAACAGAACTCGTTTCATCGCCCCTCAACGATAGAGATCGTAGTTGTCAATATAATCAAGCACTTCATCGGGCACCAGATAGCGAACGCTGAGGCCCGCGCGCAGCCGTTCAGCCACGAAAGTCGAAGAAAGCCACATGCTCAGCATCGGGACATCGACGATATCGACTTGCTGTGATAGCCCCGGCAGCACATGATCGTGCATAGCCGGCGCGATATTTTCGTCGGCTCGTTTCATGACCGCCAGACGGCAACAACGATACAGGTCTTGCGCGCGCTTCCATGTCGGCAAGGAGCGAAGATTGTCCCCGCCCATGACAAAGTAAAGTTCGGCATCCGGATATTGTTCGCGAATGATACTGACCGTGTCCGCCGAATAGTGAGGACCTTCGCGATCGATATCCGCGCGAGAAATGCTGAAGTGCGGATTATTTTTGATGGCAAGCTTCAGCATGGCCAGACGATGCTTGATTGGCAAGCGCATCTCACCCAGCTTGACCGGGTGATCCGCTACCGGCACAAACAGGATATGATCAATTTGCAAGGTTTCTCGACTATACTCCGCCAAAATTAGATGGCCCATTTGCGGCGGATCGAAAGTTCCGCCCAAAATGCCAATACGCGCCCGTTTCACTCGGACCACTCCAATTCGTACTCGCCGACAAAGACTGTATCTCCGTCTTGAATGCCCGCTTCTTCCAATGCTTCGGCGATCCCCAGCGCTTCAAGCGTCTTTTGGAAGCGCGCAACCGCTTCCTCGTAATCCCAATAAGTCATGGCTGCCGCTCGTTCGATGCCAGCGCCGCTAATATAAAAGACGCCATCTTCTCGATTGATCTCGAAAGAGACATCGCTATCCTCTAGCTCGTAAACGGGCGATTCGCTAACCGGATGAAGGAATAGTTTCGGAGATTCCGGCGCCATCTCAAAGACAAGTTGGATCAATCTAGTAATGTTTTCGCGCGTCAATGCGGAAATCGCGAGCGTATCAGCCAAGCCGCGTTCCGCCAATTGTTCCTCGAGAAGCGGCAAATACTCGCGCACGTCGGGCAAATCAAGTTTGTTGATCACCACCATTTCCGGACGATCAACCAGCCGATCATCAAAGAGCGCCAACTCGGCTTTGATCTGATTATAGTCAGCGACGGGATCGTCTGACGAGCCATCCAGAACGTGAATTATCATGCGCGTTCGCTGGACGTGTCGCAAGAAGGCGTGTCCCAAGCCGATCCCCATATGCGCGCCTTCGATTAGCCCGGGTATATCGGCGAAAACCAGATCTCTGTTGTCATAGATCACTGTGCCCAAGTTAGGCTGCAATGTCGTAAAGGGATAGTCAGCGATTTTCGGCTTCGCGTTGCTGACTACAGAGAGCAAAGTCGACTTGCCGGCATTCGGCACGCCCACCAGCGCTACATCGGCAATCATCTTGAGTTCCAGCGTCAGCCAACGTTCTTCGCCGGGCTCGCCTTTTTCCGCCAGTCGCGGCGCCTGATTGGCGGCCGACTTGAAAAAAGCGTTGCCCCGGCCACCCCGACCGCCGCGAGCAACAACTACCTGCGCCCCCTCCGTTACCAAATCCGCGCGTACCGCCCCTGTTTTGGCCTCGCGGACGACCGTGCCCAATGGGACCTGAACCACGAGGGCGTCGGCGTCGGCGCCAGACTTGTTGCTGGAACCGCCCTTGGTGCCTGCTTTCGCCTTGAAATGCACTCGTTTATGGAAGAAATACAGCGTGTTCAGATTGCTGTCCGCTTGAAGGATGACATCGCCGCCGCGACCGCCGCTCCCGCCGGAGGGTCCGCCCCGAGGCACATATTTCTCGCGCCGGAACGACACCATGCCATCACCGCCCTTGCCGCTAGCGACAAAAATCTTGGCTTCGTCAATCAGCATAGTCGCGCAAACCATATCGTTCTTTACCTAAGCCAAAAAGCATACACGAGACTTCAAGCGGAGTGTAGATGTATCCTGTTTAGCTGGCAAACCGCCGACGACAGTCGGGCGCATGTTAGATTATTGGCAATTAACCACCGAGGACACCGAGAGCACCGAGATTTAAGCTCTTGCCTGCCAAAAAGGCGGCGACATAGGAGCGTTTTGCTGAAACGTCCGCGAATAAACGGTCAATGAAAATGGGCGGCTCAACAAGCCGTCCCTACATTTTGCCAGATTCATGTGATATTCGACGTATATTGATTTTGCTGTGATTGCCCTGGCCCATCGCCCTAGACTATTGAAATGCACCGACGACAGCGATTAGATTTCCCAGTCCGGATATACAAACTATAATTATGGGACGCCAGTTGTACATCATTGTGGCATCAGAGGCTTTGGGGGCGCCAGTCCGTTGATCGAAAAAATCAGGTGGCAAGGTCATAGCAGTTTTGTTATTGGCGGGGATCCGCGCATACAGATCGCCCCTTGGCGCGTCGTACAGGAAGATTCGCCGCCGGATATCATTCTCGTAGGGCATGATCATTACGATCATTGTTCGCCCGCGGATATAGAGAAAATACGTGGCGACAATACCGTCATCATCGGAAACGAGGCGGTGGGGCGCGTCGTGCCGGGCGCAAAAATAATCCGAGATTGGCAGAGCATCAGTCTGGGCAAGGCGAGTATCAAAGCAGTACCAGCTTATTCCGTCAGCGACCCTCGTCACCCGAGAAGAGACAAGGGCTTGGGATTCGTCATATCGATGGAATTCTACGACATCTACTATGTTGGCGACTCGAATATCGTGCCGGAAATGTCCCTGCTCCGTCCGGACATCTTGCTTTTGCCGATTGACGGCTATGGTCGTTTGTCGGTAGAAGAAGCCCTGCGGCTGGTAACGATGCTGAAGCCTCGCTGGACTATTCCTTACAATTGGGGTCGTGCCGGAGAAGAAGCTACGTCGCTGGACGCACAGAGCTTCAAAGTAAGAGCCACTCCGCATTCAGAAGTAGTGCTGTTGCCCGTCAGCCAATGAAACTGAATACCGGCAAGCGAGCGATATAGACAGGTTCTATTCAGGCGGCCGGACTGATCTTGTCGGATAATGATATGGTCGAGCCGTCGCTCGCGACGATTTGCGGATTCATCTCGCCGCGAACCACGCCATCGCTAATGACTACCTTGATGATGTCATTGCGGCTTGGCGCCTCGTACATGACGTCCAGCAAGCAAGATTCGATTATGGAGCGCAAGCCGCGGGCGCCGGTTTCTCGGCTGATTGCCAGTTCCGCTGCCGCGCGCAGAGCGGGCTCTTCAAATACCAGTTCAACCTCGTCCAGCGAGAGCAGATGCGCATATTGTTTAACAAGCGCGTTCTTGGGCTCGACCATGATGCGGACCAAATCATCCAGCTCTAGCGCCGCCAAGGTAACCAGGACCGGCAAGCGGCCGACCATTTCCGGGATCATTCCGTGCTGGATCAAGTCTTCGGGCAAAAGCTCTTTCAAGAGGTCATCGTTGGTTTCTCGTTGAGCTTCTTGCTGCGCTCCGAAACCCATTTTGCTCTGCATGCCAACGCGCTGTCGCACGACGTCTTCGATGCCGGAAAATGTACCGCCTACAATGAACAAGATATTACGCGTGTCGATCTGCAGAAATTCTTGGTGTGGATGCTTGCGCCCGCCCTGGGGCGGAACATTGGCGACGGTGCCTTCAATAATCTTGAGCAGAGCTTGCTGCACGCCTTCGCCAGATACATCGCGCGTGATTGATGGATTAGCATTAGACTTGCGCGAGATCTTGTCGATTTCGTCAATATAGATGATGCCCCGTTCCGCGCGGGCGACATCGCCATCGGCCGCCTGAATCAGACGCAGCAAGATATTCTCCACATCTTCGCCGACGTATCCGGCCTCCGTCAGCGCGGTTGCGTCCGTAATGCAGATTGGCACATCAAGAATCCGCGCCAGGGTTTGCGCCAGGAGAGTCTTGCCCGAGCCTGTCGGACCCAATAAAAGGATATTGCTCTTGTCCAGTTCAAGATCTTCGGGTTCCAGATTCGATTGAATGCGTTTGTAATGGTTGTAGACCGCTACGCTCAATACGCGTTTGGCGTCGCGCTGCCCGATCACATACTCGTCAAGTCGCTCGGAAATCTGGCGGGGGGACAAAAGCAATTCGAATTCGAGGTTGCTTTCGATCTCTTGCTCTTCGCCTTCTTCGTTGGCCAGCAAATTATAACAGAGCTCGACGCAGAAATTGCAGATGAATACGTTATCGGGCCCGGCGATCAATCGATCAACTTCGTCGTGCGAGCGTCCGCAAAAGGTACAGCGATGCCTAACTGTAGGAAAGGTCACGTTAAACCCCCAAAGCCTCCCGCTCCTCGGCAAGCAACACGGCATCAACAAGGCCGAAGTCGGTGGCTTCTTGCGCGGTCATGTAAACATCACGATCGGTGACTCGTTCGATCTCTTCTGCTGTGCGGCCTGTGTGGTGGACGAAGATATCGATTAGCCGTTTCTTTAATCGGACAATCTCTTCCGCCTGAATGATAATGTCGGAAGCCTGCCCTTGCGCCCCGCCCAGCGGCTGGTGCATGTGGATGGTGGCGTTGGGCAGCGCCAGCCGCATTCCCGCTTCGCCTGATGTTAGCAATACCGTACCGAAGCTGGCGGTAATGCCGACAGCGACAGTACTTACCGGTGCCCGCACCTGCTGCATGGTGTCGTAAATTGCCATGCCAGCATAGACGATCCCGCCGGGTGAATTGATGTACATCTGAATACGGCGGTCGGGACCTTCGCGTTCCAGAAACAGCATCTGCGCTACGATCAAGTTTGCGATTTGATCATTGATCCCGCTGCCGAGTAATATGATCCGTTCCTTGAGCAAGAGAGAATAGATATCGTAGGCGCGCTCTCCGCGGCTGCCTTGTTCGATCACCATAGGGATTACATTGTGAATGCTGTTCATCATCCGTGTCATTCGCCTTTCAATTTCAGGTGGGAATCGCTATCAATCGACCTCACCGCTTTTTTCAATTATTCCGCTTTCCACTATTTCCGCATCCCCCGCGTCGGCTGTCTCCGTTGATGTCACTTCGGCTTCACTTGTCGCTAAAGCCCCTTGGTCTGGCTCAGGGTTATCTCCGCTAGACTCAGTCCCGGTGGAAATATCGCTGTCTAGCGTCTCCAGATAGCCTTGCAGTCTTTCCTGACGTTCTTGCGCCAGTTTTGCGTCGTTTCTCAGTCGCTCGTTATACAATTCTACAGCCTTGTCCGGGTCTTGGCCGCGGCCGATGGCGCAAAGTCGTTCGTTAACCTCACTAATTATCAATTCATTGCGCAGATTGGAACGCATTTCCGACGTGTCAAACAGTTTGCGGATCTCGGCGCTCTGCCCGAAGCCGAGCACAAGCAAATCCATCCGCAGGTTGATCTGCTCATCAGCCGGCTCGACCTCTTCCTCCTTGACCAGTTCCATGACAGCCAAGCTCTGTTTGAGAGAATGCGTCGCCGGCTCCTGGTATTTCAGCTGCAAAGCCTCCAAGGTATCGCCGGTAAAGTGGTAATAGTCGTCGAGGCTTAGATTTCGCAGCTTCAGATCTTCGGCGAAATCACTGATCATTTCGTTTACGCGTTCACCGAGCATCATTTCGGGAAAGTGAATATCCGCGCCTTCGACGATCTGTTCCAAAACTTCTCCGCTATATTTTGACTTGGCTTGCTCAAGCGCCGCTCTTTCCAGATCTTCGCGAATGGATGCCCGCAAGCCTGCCAGGTCCATCACTTCGTCGCCGCGATTCTTGCTGATACTTTCCGCAAAGGCATCGTCAAGTTCCGGAATCCGGATAGCCTCTATTTGATTGAGTGTCACTATAAAACTCACGCGGCGGTTGGCTATCGTCTTGTCGGGATCATCGTCGGGAATGGTCAACTCGAATAGAATATCCGATCCCAATTCAGTGCCTACAATGGCGTCAACGAAACCATCGACAAAAGGTTCTTCCTTGGGATCCAGGATCACAACAGCGTTTTCATCGTAAACAAAGGTATCGCCCTTCCGCGGCACATAGGGCATATCGTCATCTTTGTTCGCGGCCACATCGTGTGGCTCGCCATCAGCGCCTTCGTCGTCGCCCGGCTGATCTTCGTCATCGTCGACAGACTCAAGATCGTCATCGTCGGGTTCTTCGCCGTCTACGAATTCGCTGTCTACCGCTACCCGAACGCGATTGCCCGCTTCCGCCACTTCACACTCGGCGTCAAGAACTTCGAGTTCGCGCATGCGCAATTGCTGCAAGGCTTGCTCCACATCCTCTTCGCCAACTTCGGGCTCTTCAAAGTCGACGCGGACATCTTGATAATTGTTCAAGTCAATTTCTGGCTGCAAGGGCACCGAAAAAACAAATGTAGGCGCGGGCTCGAACGTGAAATCTTCGAAAGTGCCAGGACCGTATGGCGTTACTTTAGACTCCCGAAGGGCTTGCTTATACAGGTCGTCGCCGAGCGATTCAACCGCCTCTTCCAGGATCGCCGCTTCGCCCACATACTGCGCGACCAGGCGATAAGGCGCCTTGCCTTTGCGAAAGCCCTTGATCCGCACACGTTGCGAAATCTGACGAGCGGCCTTCCGCTTGGCCGTTTCCAACTGATCTTCTTCAATCTCGATTGTCAGTTGCGCTCGATGATTTTCGATTCTCTCGGTTTGCAGGTTCAAGTCGCCATCCTCAATCATGTCTTTGGATTCTAGCACGCGAATTCTAGGCACAAAGTAAAGGTTATATCAGAAAAGGCAAAGGCGCGAACCGCGCCCGAAGTTGTTACTTGCATTTTGAGGAAGGAGGGACTCGAACCCTCACCTCAAAAGAGACATGATCCTAAGTCATGCGCGTCTGCCAATTCCGCCACTTCCCCAAGGAGACGACGCCCCCGGCACGAACCATCTTAATCGTACAGCCAGTCGGCGCCCCGGCCGCGCTCGGATGCAAAGCTCCGAAGAATCCCCAGCCAGGCGAGCATTATAATGATGCCCGGGTGAGCCTACAAGGGCAGATAGCTACTGCAACTCTACGCCAGAGACGTTCGAAACGTCAATGCCCTTGACCTGTTTGAGAACACTGTTGATGATCAACTGGGCGAATCGAAAGAGCGCCTGGATCTGCGCGATGCGATCGAGGTAAAGACGCGCAAGCAATTGTTCGTCATAGGGCAAGTCATCTATGGTGCCCGATATGCGCTGTCTGTTTTCTTCCATCACCGCCAAGGCGCGCTCGACGTCACGCAGCTCGCGACCGCTGAGTATGTTCGAGAAAATCTGCCAGAAATCTGTCTCGGCTTGATAGTATTTTCGTCTTCCGTTGCCGCCCCGCACCCAAACCTGCCGTACCATGCCCATTCGTTCCAGCGAGCGCATATTCGTACTCACGCTGGCTTTGGACATGCCCAGGCGAGCTGTCATATCGTCCAGTGACAAAGGCTCCGCGCTCAGGAGCAAGGTGCCGAACAACTGCCCCATCACTGTGCTGAAGCCAAAATAATCCGCTAATTGTCCCAAGCCATCGAGCATGCTGTCATGCACGATCTGCAGGTCATTCGTCAACTGCTCGCTCTTTCTGTTATCGGTCGTGCCCTCGACGGCCATTTTCCTCACCTGCGTGATGCGCCGCTCTAAAAAGCAGTGCTTCAGCAAAGCTCATATCGGGCTGCAAAGTAATCGGTGTTGGGATTTTAGCATCGTCACATTGAGCTTGCAAGCAAGGGCAATCACTGGGCAGGGCAAACTTGACCAAGCGACCGACAAGTCCCCTGTCTAGCGGGATTAACCGCTCGGTGGTAGTATTGAATTGTAGAAAGTTTCACAAACAGGTTGGCTGGGATAAATGTTGCTGAAGCCGCCGGAAAACATTCCTGACATCGTGATTGGTCGCTTGCCTTTGTATCTGCGGGCATTGCGCCGCTTGCAGCAAGAGGAAAAAGACGTCACGTCATCGCATGAGCTAGGCAAGCGCCTGGATATCAGTTCGGCGCAGATACGCAAGGATTTGTCTCACTTTGGCGGATTTGGCAAACAAGGCACCGGCTACCGTATCGAATACCTGATCGAAAAGCTGCAAGATGTTTTGCAAGTTAATCAAGAATGGATGGTAGTCGTTGTCGGCGCGGGCAATCTCGGCATCGCGATATCGCGATATCGAGGTTTTCAGGACAGAGGTTTTCGCATCGCCCATCTGTTTGACGTCAGTCCGCAAAAGATCGGACTGGCAATTGACGAGTTCGTCGTGCAACCAATAGCGGATCTGAATAAGACGATACGTGATGAAGGCATCAAAATCGCCATGCTTGCGGTCCCTGCCGAACATGCGCAGTCTGTGGCCGATCAACTGGTCGATGCGGGTGTCCAGGCGATTCTGAACTACGCCCCGATCAATATTACCGTGCCAGCAAATGTACAGATCCAATACATTGATCCCGTTACGCACTTGCAACATATGACTTACTACCTCAACGAAGACTAAGACATGTCGCCCCCGGTACGGTGTTGAGAGACCGACGGCGCCTGTTCGCTCAAACTCGCGAGCGTCCCGAATTGCCGTTTGTCAAAAATAATTGGTCTGCGCCAAGCGTCTGAGGATAGCGGGGTCTTCCAGGGCGCGTCCACAGCCAACAACCACATTTATCAAAGGGTTGTCAGCTCGATAGACTGGCACGCCGGTTTCCTGAGTCAAAAACGTGTCAACGCCGCGCAGCAACGCGCCGCCGCCACTCAAAACAATGCCGCGATCGATAATATCGGATGAAAGTTCTGGCGGCGTGGTTGCGAGGACCGCTTTGACAACCGCCGCAATCTGTCCCAGCGGTTCGGCCAATGCTTCGACCACCTCGCCAGTGGTGACGCGTACCGTGCGCGGCAATCCGGTCACGTTGTCACGACCTTGGATTTCCATTGTCATCTCTTGAGGCTGTTCCACCGCCGCGCCAATCTGTATTTTGATCGATTCCGCAGTCGGCTGTCCGATAGTCAAGTTGTACTTGCGCCGAATGTAACTCATGATTCCGTCATCCAGCCGCAATCCGCCAACTCGCCCGCTTTCCGCCCGGACAATGTTATTCATTGTTAATACCGCGGCTTCAGTAATGCCGCCCCCGATGTTGACGACCATGCCGCCGGCCGGCGTGCCTACTGGTAATCCCGCGCCCAGCGCCGATGCCATAGGTTCCCACATCAGTTGAACTTCACGCGCGCCGGCAGCGAGGATGGCTTCCCGGACCGCGCGTTTCTCGACACTGGTAGCGCCATAGGGGACGGAAACCATTACCGTCGGTCGAAAGAGACGCATGCGACCAGCGATCTTGCCAAAAAAATACTCCAGCATGGCTTCGGTAACTTCGTAGTCGGCAATCACGCCATTCTGCAGCGGCCGCATAACCTGAATATCTTCGTCGTCCACCCTTCCCAGCATTTCGCGAGCCGGTTGACCGAAATCGACGATGCGCTCTTCTTCCGTCAACAAGGCGACGAGCGAGGGTTCTTGCAGCACGATTCGCCCACTGTCGTAAATGAGAACGTTGACCGTACCCAGGTCAACACCCAAGCGTTTGCCTAACAATGAAACTCCAGGTCACTCTTTGGTCCGCGCGGCGCCTACATATTCATTCTACATAGAAGACAGATCTTGCGCAAAGCAAGAGCAACACTTCCGGGGGCATACGAATCCTGCGCAGTCGGCACAGCCGCCCAAAACAAAAGACACCCGAGCGCCTGTCACAGCATCGGGTGTCGTCTGTTTCCTTTGCTTTAGAAGCGCGCAAAGGCTCAGATTTCTTCCGCGTCCTCTGCGACGATTCGCAGCATTGATCCGCGACTCCGCACCTTTTGGCTTATACGGACGGCCAGATTGGCGCGTCGCAACTCCAACTCGGCATGTCGATTATCCGCGCCGGGCGGTCCTTCTTCCAGGATCATGCGAGCCCGTTCACGAGCCTCTTGCGCTTTCTCCAGATCTAGCGCGTAAGAAGACTCTGCCAGGTCAGCGAGCACCACCACTTTGTCCGGGCGCACGTCAACCACGCCGCCATAGATAGCGAATCGTTCTTCCGCCTCGCCTTTCCGCACGACAAGCTCGCCAAAGGAGAGCGTTGTCAAAACGGGGGCGTGATTGGGCAGCACACCCAGTTCGCCCTCAACCGCCGGCACGATAACGATGTCGGCTTCCGGCTCGTCGAAAATCTTGGCTTCTTGTGTAACCAGTTCAATGTGAATCGGCATTATCGCTCCCACTTCGTTAGTTTTCGCGGCTGGCGTAGCGTTCCTGCACATCTTCGATAGGACCAGCCATATAGAAGTCTTGCTCGGGAATATGATCGACTTCGCCGTCCAATATCATGCGGAAGCCGCGCACGGTGTCTTTGATGGAGACATAGCGCCCAGCCTGCCCGGTGAATTGCTCGGCCACAAACATTGGCTGACTGAGGAAGTTTTCCATCTTGCGCGCGCGCGCCACCAATACCTTGTCGTCATCGGACAATTCCTCGACGCCGAGAATGGCGATGATATCTTGCAAGTCCTTATAACGCTGAAGCACTTGCTGCGCCTCGCGGGCGGTTGTGTAGTGGTCTTCGCCGACAACTTCGGGCGCCAGGATGTTGCTCGTGCTGGCCAGCGGGTCCACGGCGGGGAACAAGCCGCGGGCGGCAATGGAACGCTCTAGCGCGATCGTGCTGTCCAGGTGCGTGAACACGGCCACCGGCGCCGGATCGGAATAATCGTCAGCCGGAACATAGACCGCCTGCATCGACGTGATCGAACCGGTCTTGGTCGAGGTGATGCGCTCCTGCAGCATGCCCATCTCTTCACCGAGATTGGGCTGGTAGCCAACCGCAGAGGGCATACGACCCAGCAATGCCGATACTTCCGCGCCTGCCAGCGAGTAACGGAAGATATTGTCGATGAAGATCAAGACATCGCGGCCTTGGTCGCGAAAGTACTCCGCCATAGTCAAACCGGACAAGCCCACCCGCAAACGAACGCCGGGCGGCTCGTTCATCTGGCCGAAAACCATCGCCAATTTATCGAGTACATTGGCTTCCTTCATCTCGTGATATAGATCCGTCCCTTCACGGGTCCGTTCCCCCACGCCGGCAAAGACCGACAGACCATCGTGCTGCGTGGCGATAGAGTTAATCAGTTCCTGAATGGTGACAGTCTTGCCAACGCCCGCGCCGCCGAAGATACCTGTCTTGCCGCCCTTGGTCATGGGAGCGACAAGATCAATAACCTTCATGCCAGTTTCAAAGACTTCAATCGTGGGCGATTGCTCCTCAAAGGAGGGGGCATCGGCGTGGATCGGTCGCCGTTCGGCGTCATCCGGCACTGCCTCGCCCATATCGACTGGACGACCCAAAACATTGAAGATCCGCCCCAGAGTCGGCGCGCCGACCGGAACAGCGATTGCTTGGCCGGTCGCAATGGCCGCCGCGCCACGCGCCAAGCCATCGGTCGAATCCATCGCAACAGTGCGCACAGAGCTTTCGCCCAAGTGCAATTCCACTTCCAGCACAAGATTGTCTTCACCCTCGCGCGGCACCTCGACGGCGTCAAAAATATCCGGCAACTCCCCCGCCGGAAACTCGACATCTACAACGTTGCCCAAGACCTGTGTAACGGTGCCTTGATTTTCTGCCATCATCTGCTCCTTGTTTACGTAAACCGCGTCGCTACATGCGAGTAGACGGCTTACTTTTTATCGCTCGCAGGACCGGTCGAATTCAACTAGACATCCTGCAATTGTACACTGCCGTCCAAAATGCCCTCGATGTCCGAGCTCGCTTTGTCAATCGCTTGTTGCAAGGCGTTGGCTCCGCCAACGATATCAAGAATTTCCGCGGTGATAGAGGCCTGCCGGGCTTTATTGTATTGCAAAGTAAGATCGGCGGTCAGTTGCGTGGCGTTGTCGGTGGCGTTTTTCATCGCAGCCATGCGCGCGGCATGTTCGCTGGCCTGCGCTTCCAATAAGGCTTGATAAAGCTGCAATTCGGTAAAGCGCGGCACGATTTCGTCTACGACGGCTGTGGCGCTTGGCTCGTATTCGTAATTTTGGATGCCTCCGCTGACGGCCGCCACATCCTTGACGTATTCGGCAGCTACTTGTTGGGCGATGGTATCGGTGGTCAAAGGCAACCAACCCAAGACCGCCGGGCGCTGCGCCAGCATGTTAATGAAGTCGGTATAGGCAATCAGCACTTCGTCGACATCGCCGTCGAGATAAGCGTCCATAGCGATGCGCGCAATCGGCGTAATGTCCGAAATCTTCGGTTCCGCCGGCATGTCACTGAAGGAAGCCACTATATTCGCGCCAGAGCGCGCCAGCGAATCGCGGCCCTTGCGTCCGACCGTCACGTAATTGACAGGCTTGCCGAGCCTGCTGGCAAAGCGCTGCGCGACGCGCAGGATATTGGTATTGTAGGCGCCCGCCAAGCCACGGTCGGAGGTGATGACCACGACCATAACGCGCTTGACTTCTTCACGAGACGTGAGCAACGGATGAAGCGGTGTACTCTTGCTGGCCGCTTGAATGTTAACCAGGATTTCCCAGGCTTTTTCGGCGAAGGCGCGGCTTGCCAGCACTCTCGCTTGCGCCCGACGAACGCGCGATGCCGAGACCGCTTCCAGCGCCCGCGTGATTTGCGCGATATTTTTGACGCTGCGTATGCGGTTCTTGACTTCTCTCAAGGTCGCCATCTAGTGTCTCCTCTCGGCCTCAATCGGTGACACTAGGTCCAGGTCTCGTTAAATGTGGAGATCGCTCGGTCCAGTTTTTCCTGGACTTGCTCTTTGACCTTTTCGTTGCTGTTTTCCCGAATGAAACTTCCCACATCGGCGAACTGCGTCCGGTATGCGCGCAAGAATTCTTCCTTCCAGGCAATCATGCTCTCGACCGGCACCTCATCGGTTAATCCGCCCGTGCCCGCATAGGTCAAGGCGACTTGTTCATCCAGGGAAAGGGTCTGATATTGAACCTGCTTGAACAGTTCAGTCAAACGCATGCCGCGGTCCAGTTGCTGCTGAGTCGCCTTGTCCAGGTTGGAGCCAAACTGAGCGAATGCCGCCAGGTCGCGGAATTGCGCCATCTGCAGTTTCAGGCCACCGGCGACATCCTTCATCGCCCGCGTCTGCGCCGCGCTGCCGACGCGGCTCACGCTGATACCTGTATTTAAGGCCGGACGCAAACCGGCGTTGAAGAGATCGGATTCAAGATAGATCTGACCATCCGTGATAGAAATGACGTTAGTGGGGATAAAGGCTGAAACATCACCGAGCAAGGTTTCGATAATGGGCAAGGCGGTCAAACTGCCGCCGCCGCGTTCGTCGCTGAGTTGAGCGGCGCGCTCCAGCAGGCGGCTATGCAAGTAGAAGACGTCGCCGGGGAAGGCTTCGCGCCCGGGCGGGCGGCGCATCAAGAGCGAAACCTGGCGATAGGCATTGGCATGTTTGGAAAGATCGTCGTAAATGACCAGGGCGTCCTTCCCGTTTTCCATGAACCATTCGCCGATGGCGCAGCCCGAATAGGGCGCCAGATACTGCAATGCTGCCGCGTCCGACGCCGAAGCCACGACGATTGTCGTGTAATCCATGGCGCCTTCCTGTTCCAGCGTTTCCCGAATACGCGCGACCTCGCCGCGGCGCTTGCCAACCGCGACATAAATGCAGTACATGTCCTCGCCCCGTTGGTTGACGATGGTATCCAGAGCCACGGCGGTCTTGCCGGTCTGGCGATCCCCAATGATCAATTCGCGCTGCCCTCGCCCGATCGGAATCATGGTGTCAATGGCGAGGATGCCTGTTTGGACGGGGCGGTCGACGCTGCGGCGTTCCATAACGCCGGGGGCAATACGCTCGATGTTGTAATACTCGTCGAATTGAACCGGACCGCGACCGTCAATGGGCTGTCCCAAGGCGTTGACCACCCGCCCCACCAAACCCATGCCCACAGGCACGGAAGCGATACGACCCAAAGCGCTTACACTGTCGCCTTCCTGAATATCATCATAGGCGCCCATAATGATGATGCCGACATTGTCTTTTTCCAGATTGAAGGCAATACCGGCGACGCCGTTATCAAACTGGACAAGCTCGTTATAACGAACGTTGTCCAGGCCGGAAATACGGGCGATGCCGTCGCCGACTTCCTCGACATAACCAACTTCGACAGATTCGAGCTCGCTCAGCTCAAAATCTTTGATCTGTTCGAGAATTGAATCATAAATGTTGTCCGCCATTCAAAGAGGCTCCTTGATCTTCGTCTTATGCTTTTGCAATCCTCTCAGACGCCCACGACGTTTAAATTGAAGCAAGGCCTGCGCGGCGCGGAGCTCGCACCATGCCATTCTGACGGCATAAGGAGGAAACAAAAGCCAACATGCCGATATTGTAACCCATAGACTCGCATTTGTCCATATTTTCACAAATGAATTTAGCCCAAGCCGGGGACTAGGCTGTCGGCGCTCAATCCAACAAGGCTTACGTTGATAGCTCGCCCGGTCCCACAGCAATTGATACGGGTCCTCAGCTTATGGGCGATGTCAGTCATCTTTCGCGCCTAAAGCCTGAGAGCGCCGGTAGGCTGCCCAAACGCCTTTGGACAAGACCGTACGCAGTCCGCCCTTGTCCATCTCGTACAGAGCCGCGGCGGTGGTGCCGCCCGGGCTGGTTACTTGATTGCGCAACTGGGCTGGATGCAAGCCCGATTGCCTCGCAAATTCTACAGAGCCCGCCAGCGT
This sequence comes from Chloroflexota bacterium, assembly GCA_028873975.1. GTDB lineage: Bacteria > Chloroflexota > Anaerolineae > Aggregatilineales > Phototrophicaceae > UBA6055. Next base: position 23,230 of record JAPPMO010000013.1, on the reverse strand, counting down.
CTGCGTCACCAGTTGCTCGGCGTCCCGGCGCGAGAATCCCATGTGCACCCCGGCATCAACCAAGGATTCCATAAACATAAAGACATAGGCGGGTCCTGATCCACTCAATGCCGTCGCCATGTCGAGGAAGCGCTCGTCTTCCGCGAAGATCTGCTCGCCCATGGCGCCTAATAGAAGCTCGGTCTGTCGACGCTGCTCTCGCCCTACATCGGGCGCCGCAGTCCAAACGGTGATGCCTTTGCCAATTTGACCCGGCGTATTGGGCATGGAACGAACGACGCGGCGATTAAGCAAGCTATCCGCGATAATCTGCAAGGGAACGCCGGCAACGATGCTTACGATCAAAGAAACATCATCGACCTGGCCCCGCAATTCCGGCAAAACCTTGCCCATGACCTGCGGTTTGACAGACAGCACCAGGACGTTCGCCTCGCGAGCGGCTATCTGATTATCGGTCGTGCAGCGAATGCCATATTGATCGCAAATCTCGTCCAGGCGAGACCGGTTTGGGTCGGCTGCCATGATGTTTTCGGGCGATACTAATTGCTGGTACAGCAATCCCTTGATCATCGCCTCGCCCATGACGCCCGCGCCAATAAACGATATTGTCTCTCCGTTGAATGCCATTTCTTCACCTTTTTTGGCAGTTAAGTCAATATTTTCGCCTGACCAGAAAATAATAGACGCGCCTTTGCCGGCCTTGAAGAGCGCTCACAAAGTCATAAACGACGTAGCCCAATTCTATCAGCCTTCCCATAAGTTCGCGTATGTGTAAACGCCAATGGCGCGCGACATCCGGGATCTGTTCATCAAGATGCCGAATGTCTGATGGGATCTCAACCAGCAGGCTGTCCCTATCAGCGAGTTGGGACAAAGCCCGCGGCGCTATCGCCGGACCCGATTCCTCAATGGCATTTACGATCGGGGTATTCTCATCCAGACACTGCTTTAAGGTCCGTCCGCTCATATTACCGGAAGCGCAGGCTCGCGCCCGCTTGCCCTTCACCCGCCAATGAACGATCAAGCGATCTGCGGACAAGCTTTCAGCCTCGGGATAATCGAAATAATTGACGGCGAACTGGCTTGATATCGCGCCCAGTTTTCTATAATTCAAGTGCGCGTTTGCCGCCAGGAGCGGATCAACTGTCCAGGTTACCAGTCCAATACCCTGCTTAAGAGCCAGCTCGCGTTGAGCCATCTTCAGCTTAAAACCGATATTTCGCCCTCTGTATTGCCGCAAGACGAGCATGCGTTTAGACATAATCAGCAGGTTTGACGCGGCGCGATCGGCATCCGGCGCTTCGGGAGCATCCGGATCCGTGGCTGTACCGAAAAAACCCATGACGAAGCCGACCAATTGCGAGCCAACGTAAGCGCCGAGTAAATGCCCGCCATGGTGACAAATCGTATGCAGGACATGGCGCGGCACCAGGTTGCTGGCATCGTTTCCCCAATAAACCTTTTGCAGCTCGACCGCCTGATTGAACTCCGGCGCTGTCAAGAGGCGCTTGATCGCTATATTGGACATCGTATTGTCAAGCATCCGCTATATTGGGCGCGGGCGGCGACGGAAGGTATCGCGAAGCAAACCGACGAAGTGGCGACGCCCTGGCAAGTAGCCGGCCAAGGTATCTTCGAAACGACGCGGATGGAACCCGAAGTGATTGAAGGCGCCGCCAAGAGGCGCCGTGCGGCTGGCGGCCAGGATATCCAACCATTGATTTGTCATCAGCGCCCGCGGCAATATCCGGCTGTAGATGGCCGTAATCCATCGCAGCAGATAAGGCGGCACAGGAACGATTGCCCGGCGCATCCGGGTAACGCGCATTACTGTCGCGATCATATCTCGCAAACTCAAATACTCAGGTCCGCCAATCTCCACCGTTGCGTCGACCAAATCCACCAAATCCAAGCTACGATATAGGGCTTCCACCAGATCGTCAATATAGATCGGGTGCAGCACCACCTCGCCGTATCCGGGCATTAAGAAAAACAAAGGATTGACGCGCAGCATGCTTGCTATGTGATTGACAAAGGCATCATCGGGAGCGAACACCAGTCCGCTGCGGACGATTGTATAGGCAATGCCGCTCTCGCGCAGCAGCTCTTCGACCTCGCCCTTGGCGCGATGCAATGCGTAAGCCGACGCTTTTGCCGCCCCGATATGGCTCATGGCAATGATTCGGCCAACGCGCGCCGCGCGCGCGCCCGCAACTAAAACCCGCGTTCCGTCGATCTCTATCTGGTTTAAGTCTCCGCGGCGGCCCCACCACTGCGCGCTGGAAAGATGGATCACGACATGGCATCCCGTCACCGCGCGAAACAGCGCTTCTTCCTCCAAGATGTTGCCGCTAATCAGCTCTGGCGCATGCGGGTGAGCTTCGTCCCAGGGCAATTGGCGCAATTGTCGTTCCGGCAGCAGGCAACGCGTCGGCAGACCTTCGCGCATCAAGCGCCGAACCAGATGCCGGCCTATTAGACCAGTCGCTCCAGTGACCAGAATCATAAGAACTCACGAGCCGCTTGTCGGCAGCGAAATAGACTGCCGCGCTCGCGCGCAAGAATAAGCCCGCCTGTCGCATGAGCATCGCGGTTTAGATAAACAGGACTGGAAAGTATGAAATGCCCCCTGGTTGACGACCAACAACCGCACGCGGGAAAGACGTATTATAGAAGCCAAAGAAAGGGCTGTAAAGCGACGCGAAGTAGAACGCCGTGTTATTATAGGCGTATAGGCTGGAGGCGCAGGCTAAGCGATAAGTGTCCGCAATGACATCCGACGTCTGGTCCGATGCGGGTGAATTCATGCCAACTGCGCGCAGTCAACATCAGGCAGCCAAGAGTAAAATGGTCATCTGAGCGACAGCCGGAGGTTTCATTGGAAAGCGCGCGTATCGTCATCACCGGCATGGGAATCGTCTGCCCTGTCGGCAATAATGTCAGCGAAGCCTGGCAGAACATTGCCAACGGGGTGAACGGTATTGACTTCATCACGCGATATGACCGCAAATTGACGCAGAATCAGCTTGCCGGGGAAGTCAAGAATTTCGACCCGAACCTCATCTTTGGGCGCAAAGAAGCGAGACGCATTGACCGGGTCGCGCAGTTCGCCCTGGAAGCAAGTCGTCAAGCGATGGAAGACAGCGGTTTGCGGGTCGACAAAGACAATATGTACGATGTTGGCTGTGTCGTGGGATCTGGCGTCGGCGGCATCAATTCCTTCGTGGAGGCGCAACAGGCGATAGACTCCAAAGGGCACCGCGGCATCAAGCCGATGGCCATACCCAAGATACTAAGCGACTCCTGTTCGGGGGCCGTTTCATTGGCCTACAACCTCCGAGGACCCAATCACTGTATCGTAACCGCCTGCGCTTCGGGCAACAACGCCATCGGCGAAGCGATGCACATCATTCGCCGTGGCGGCGCCAAAGCCATGTTGGCCGGCGCTGCGGAAGCGGCCATCGTTCCGCTTTGTGTGGCTGGCTTCAATAATATGACCGCTCTCAGCCGAAATGACGATCCCGAAAGCGCGTCGCGGCCCTTTGATCGCAATCGAGACGGCTTTGTGCCTGGCGAAGGCGCCGGCATGCTGGTCCTGGAGGAATTGAGTTTCGCGCTGGAACGAGGCGCTACGATCTATGCGGAACTGCTCGGTTACGGCCATACATCGGATGCTTTTCACATCACCGCTCCGATGGAAACGGGCGAAGGCGCCGCGCGCGCCATCGAAATCGCGCTGAAAGATGCCGATCTCTGCGCCGAGGACATTGACTACATCAACGCTCACGGCACCAGCACACCCTTAAATGACACCGCCGAGACCAATGCCATCAAGCTGGCGCTTGGCGAAACGGCTTACGCTATCCCGGTCAGTTCTACCAAGTCCATGACTGGCCATCTACTGGGCGGGGGCGCCGCCATCGAAGCGGTGTTCAGCATCATGGCCATCCGTGGCAATTACCTGCCTCCCACCATTCATCTGCATGAGCCAGACCCGGATTGCGACCTCAATTACGTACCCAACGTGGGCTGCCCGCGCCAGGTCGGCCGCGTCATGTCAAATGCCTTCGGCTTTGGCGGGCACAATGCCGTGCTAATATTTGGCGAATATCGAGAAAATGGCAACGCTTAGCAGTGCTCAAAATCAGTCTGTTGACGCGCCCGCGGGTCCGGTCTTCGCGCATGTTGTCGGCTGGGGCATGGCTCTTCCCGACAAGGTCATGACAAACGAAGAAATCTCCGCTTTCGTGGAAACCAGCGATGAGTGGATTTATGCGCGAACCGGTATCAAGGCGCGTTATATCGCCGGCGAAGGCGAATCCACGGCTACGCTCGCCTATAAGGCCGCGCAACAGGCGCTCGAAGTGGCCGATATCTTGCCGATCGACCTGGATCTTATCGTCGTCGCCACCTCGACGCCGGAGAATATTTTCCCCAGCTCCGCCAGCTTGGTTCAGGATTGGCTGAACGCGCATCACGCTGGCGCTTTCGATTTGAGCGCCGCCTGTTCCGGCTTCGTTTATGCGATGAATATGGCCGCTGATTCGATCCGCGCGGGTAGCATTCAGACGGCGCTTGTGATCGGTTCGGAAACCATGAGCCGAATCCTGGATTGGCAAGATCGCAGCACTTGTATCCTTTTTGGCGACGGCGCCGGCGCCGTTGTTTTAGCGGCCAGCGAGATCGAAGGCGGCGTGAAATCAAGCGTCTTGCGATCCGATGGCGCCGGCAGCGACTTGTTGGCGATTCCCAGCGTGGGCAGCATAGACGCGGCTGAATCGCGAGCGGGCGCCAACGGCAACAAGCTATACAAGATGACCATGGCAGGCGGCGAAGTCTTCCGTTTCGCCACGCGGGTGGTCAATGACAGCATAGAACAAGCCAGCAAGTTGGCCGGCATAGGCGTCGAGGATATCGATCTCGTGATCCCGCACCAAGCCAATCTCCGCATTCTGCAAGCCGCAGCGCGCAAACTTGGTATCGACATCAACAAGTTTATGAGCAATGTCGAGTACTACGGGAATACCTCAGCCGCGTCCATTCCCATCGCCTTGTGTGAAGCCATCGAACAGAAGCGCATTCAAGATAAAGACCATATCGCGCTTGTCGGCTTCGGTGGCGGCTTGACCTGGGCGTCTATGATCATTCAGTGGGGCATTCCCAAGCCGAGCGAGCAGCAGGGTTCCGTTTTCAACCGGCAGCGTCGCAAGGTGCAGTACCGGATGGCGAGGTGGCGTTCCCGCTCGCGACGGTTGCGGCGCCGCGTCAAGAGCGGGATTAAAGATTTCCGCGGTTGAGCCTGCGCGCCCGGCAAGTCTTCGCCCACATACAAGCATATCATTAAGACCTGCCCCGAAGAAAGAGACGCTGGATTCTGATAAGGAGGATTGGCCTCCGTTATCTCGGCGGCGTAACCGTTGGCAGCGGCTCCGATATGTAGATGTGCACGAGACAACTTGCCCGCAAGGTTTTGGTGACATCAAAGACCATGAGACGGAACTGATATTCGCCGGGTTCGTAGGCGGCGGGGACGAATTGACTGAATTCAGCCACTTCGCGCACTTCCGTGTTTTGATCTTCAATGACTTGGAAGTTGCCGAAGGTGCTGGGTCCCATGATCTCAATCGAGCCAAAAGCGAATTGATCGGTGAACACGGTCCCCACCACCGGAATCGGCTGGAAGACGCGCATGCCGTTGCCGGGAATGATCAATTGCGCCTCGGGGCTGTCGCAGCCAATCGGCGGATCCGCCGGTATCAACGTACCTACAGGCGTCGGGGTTGGAACCGGCGTCGGTTGAACCCGGCCCGTGAAGTCTTCCGCTCGCGGCAGGGCGACCGGGTCAATGCCCAGATTCCCCGAGGGCGTTGGGGGCAATGGCGTTTGAAAGACGCCATCGTCTACCCGCGCAGCCGCCACTAATTCCTGGATCTGACGATCGCGCCACAATTCCGGCACAACGATCAATTGGATGCCAGCGACAATAAACGCGAGCTCCAGCAAAACGACGACAGCGGTTATCGCATTCGTCTGTCGATAGCGCGAGAGATCGCGTTCCAGTTCAAAATATGAAGAGCGGTACTCATCGCCCCAGACAAAGTAACGGCGCAGCGCAAAGAGAATCCCCGCGGCAATCAGAAAGTAAATGCCCACCGCCACCTGGTCAATAAAGGCAACAATTACAGTCATGTTGGGAAACGCTTGAGAACACCCTGCAGGATTGCGGTCAAGCGCGGGACGATTACCACCCCCGCTTCCAGGACCTCCTCATGGTTGGTTTCGAATTCGCTATCGACAGCGTCAATTGCGACATTGGTTACGCCGGAACAAGCCATAACCCGCAGGCCGGCATGGCGCGCCACCAGGACTTCGTGCACTGTCGACATGCCGACGGTATCGGCGCCCAGCATTCGAAGCATGCGGATTTCCGCCGGGGTCTCGAAGGAAGGGCCCGAGAGCGCGCAATAGACGCCGCTATGCAAGGGGATGGCATGTTCCCGCGCTACCTCGATCGCGATTTTTCTCAACTCGCGATCATAAGCTTGCGCCAAGCCGACAAAGCGTTCGCCCAGCGACTCGTCATTGGGACCCATTAGCGGATTGGCGCCCACCATACCGGGGATATTAATATGGTCTTCGATCAACATGACATCGCCGACCTTATAGGCCGGGTTGATGCCTCCGGCAGCGTTGCTAAGGATCACAGTGTCTATGCCCAATTCCTTCATCACGCGGATGGGAAAAGTAAGCTCGCGCATGGTGTAGCCTTCGTAGAAGTGGGCGCGGCCTTGTTGCGCAGCGACTGTTTGCCCGGCCAGCCGGCCAATCACCAAATTGCCTTGATGCCCGAATACCGTCGAGACGGGCCAACCGGGGATGGACTGATATGGAATCACCACGCGGTCGTCCAGGCTGTCCGCCAGCGGACCCAAGCCGGAACCCAGCACCAGACCGACAGTAGGTTTCTGAGATGACTGTTCGCGGATGAGATCCGCGGCGGCGGCAAAATCTTTCTGGCTGTGCATGGGCTTGCTCCGAATCTGTTTGGTAGTCCTAGGTGTATACGTTTTACAAAAAGCCGCTATCGACGCGCCTTTGCAATCGCCGCAAGCTGGCATTGATTCATACATTGCCAACTCAGGGGACCGCAGTCCCCGGCAAGCCGGCAAATGCTGAGGATGGCGCGAGAGCGCCTGGGCTTTCGACTCAAAACATATTATCACAACTTGCTTATCTACGATATAATTGAGGACAATCGCGCGACTTGACGGTATGAGGACAGGCATTTGAATGATATACGCAGGCAGTTTCGTTCCGCGCGGAACCTGCTCTTGATAATCTTGCCGATAGGCATCGCCGGCATCATGCTCATCGAAGGGATGACCTTTGTCGACGCCGCCTGGCTCTTGATCATCACGCTTACGACGATTGGGTACGGCGATATTGTCGCCGAGTCCGAACTTGGCAAAGTATTCATTATTTGTCTGGTGTTGGTTGGGCTTGGTTCTTTGACGTTTTTCCTGTCCTCGTCGTTTGCGCTTTTGTTCAGCGCGGAATCTGTCGCGCGCCGGCGCAGGGTGGCAACGGCGAAGAAAATCGCCAAGCTGGATGGCCAATACATTATCTGCGGCAGCGGCGAGATGGTGGACAAGACCATCGGCTACGTCCTGCACAGCGCGCAGATCCGCCGCAAACAGCATCAAGATACCGTTTACCAGCCCATTGAGCGCTTCTTTGAGCGCATATTCGGCACCCCCAAGCGGGGCCGATTCCTGGGCTTGCGCGGTTTTGTCCATGCCTTGTTCGTTTTCTACTTTAACCATTTCTCTGAGCATATTACCTTGCTCGATCTTTTGGTCGTGGTGACGGAAGATATGGAATACGCCGAACGCTTGCGCAGCGCGGGCATCTTAGTGGTCGAGGGCGAGCCGACCGACGACGATTCACTGCTCGACGCGGGCATCGCGCGGGCGCGGGCGATCATGGTCATGCTCAATCAAGACACCGAAGGTCTGCTCACAGTCCTCACCGCGCGGAATCTGAATCCCGCGCTCTACATAACCGCAGCCGCCATTGACGTCGAGCTCAAGATCAAAATGATCCGCGCCGGCGCGAATTACGTAACCGCCCCATACGAGGTCGCGTCGCAATTCTTGAACGGCGCCACATTGAGGCCCGCGGTCAACGACTATTTCAACAGCATCCTCTTCGATCAAGAAACGAGACACCAGATGACGCAGCTTGAACTCGGCGACAATTCGCCTTGGATCGGGCAGCGCATCAGCGACCTGAAATTGCGCGAGCGCTATGACGCCAGCATCCTCGGCATTCGCACGAAGGACGTCGACTTTGTTCACACGCCCAGAAGCAGCCGCGTACTGAACGAAGGCGACATCATTTTGGGGGTCGCGCCTGGTCCCATGGTGCCCAAGTTGCAAAACGCATGTCGTCCGACTGGACGAGATTTTATGCGATTCGCGACCTTCCAGCGGCTGGTCATGACACGCGCGCTTAAACGCCTGGACGAGACGCTCAGCCTGGACGAGTCTACGGCGGCAATAGAGTCGATGTCGAAGCATTTTATCATCTGCGGCAATGATCATATCATCGAAACAGCCGCTCGTTTCCTGAATCCAGCGCGGCCCTTTGTCTTATTGAGCGACGACCCCAGGCTGACACAGGAATGGCTGGACAGGGGTTTTCGCGTCGTGCAGGGCAACCCCGCCAAAGAAGAGGTCTTGAAAAAAGCCGGGCTCGACCGGGCGCAAGCGCTCATGCTGTCACTCGCAGACAAAGCGGCAGCTGTATTGACCGTGTTGTCAGCGCGCAGCATCAGCAAGTCCTTGCTCATCTCCGCGACCGCCGTCAGCGATGATATGATCGAAAAACTTCATCGTTCGGGCGCGGATCGCGTTGTCAGCCCTTTCCACGTCGCAGGGCAATTCGTACTGCTCTCGACCACTCGACCGGAAATAACCGAATTCTTGCAACACGTGATATACAACGAGATTACCGGGCTGGAAACCGCCGAATTCTACATGGAAGACGACTCGCCCTGGATCGGGAAAACCATCGGCTCGCTTGGGCTTGCCCTGCGGTATCAAGCCGGCGTCATCGGCATTCGCCAAGCCAAGAGCACGTCCTTCTTGTATGTTCCCCCAATGTCGCATGTTGTTCAGCCGCATGAAGTTCTGATTGTGGTCACGCCCATGAAGTATTTCGACGAAATGCGCGCCGAAGCTACCGGGCACGCGGATAAACGACCCGCGACTTTAAGAGTGCAGATAGACAGCCAAGCCAGCGGCGCCTGGGGACGGGACATGATTCGCGAACTCATCAATCAGCAGGAAGACAGTTAATTGGCGGCATTTCTCGCTCCCTTCGGCAATCGCAGCGGGCGAATTTGGGCTACAGCGCTCCCAGATGTAAGTCCAAGCAAGTCATGCAACAAAATCTAAACACAGAGGACACAGAGAGCGCAGAGAAAACCAACAGAGGAATATATTGTGCGGGCGTTTCGGCGAAACGCCCCTACAGTTCGTGCCTGTTTTGATTCTCATTACTTTCTTGGAATTATTGAGAAAAATAACCTTCTCGGCTACCGCAGATCGCGGTTTATTAAATAAGAGAATCATAAACTTACTCGGCTATCGCAGATCGCGGTTTATTAAATAAGAGAATCATAAACTTACTCGGCTATCGCAGATCGCGGTTTATTAGAAAAGAGGATCGTATCGCTGCCGACTTCAACGTGGGCGATATTGTCGCGGTACTCTTCAAACAGGTCATGGAGACTGGCTTTTCGCGATAATGACAAAATATCGGACCAATAGCGGCGGCCAATCAGGACCGGCTGCCCCAGCGAAGCCTGGTAGCTCGGCACGAGCAAGTCCTCGGCGCCGCGCGCATAGGAGGTCAAAAGCTGATAAATCACTTTGGGCTGCAAACGCGGGTGATCGCCCGGCACCACGAGGACGGCGGCGATATGAGCCGGCATTGCGCGGAGGCCGGCCTTAAGCGTCGACAGGGCTTCGCCATTCAGGTGAAACAAATGAGGCAGCCCAAGCCCCCTGTCGAATGAGCCCTCCCCCCAATTATTCGGCCTGGTAGCGCTCGTTCGCGCTCGGCTGGTTACCACTTTCACGCCCAAGGGTTTGACCGCGGCTCTGACTTCCCGCGCCCAGCGACCGGCCGCCACACGTATGGGGGCGATCCTCGAGCGTATCAACTGCTCGGTGACATGCGCGAGTATGGTTTTTCCGCTTTCCGCTGACAAAAGCATACTCGGCAGAGCTTTTCCGTCGGAGTCCCCGGAAGCGAGAACGATCGCGCCAACCGCCCGTTGCACCTCGTGCACTGGCTCGGCGCCGCGCACAGAGCCTATGGCCACGGCTTGGACGCGCGGATTCTGCAGGCTGAGGCGCGCAATCGCTCGGGCGCGCCCGAGCAGGTATCCGCGTTCCGGCGTTCTGTTCAAGAAAAGCGTCACGCGCGCGCCCTCCGGCACATTTTTCAATCCAAGTTCTTCATCGCGCAATACTTGCGCGAGCCAGGGCGATTTGACCGGACTGTTCTGCAGGAATCCGTATTGCTCCATCATGGCGGCTGGATTGTATACGTGCTCGTCGTCGAGCGGCGCCCCCAGCGCCGTCAATGAGGCGATCGGCACGACAAGCGATGTTTCGGGCGGGATCCAGGGTTCATTATCAAAGGGCGCTTTGAAGGGCAGGCCGTCCGACCGATCCGCCTCCACCAGCAAGACATCGGAATCGACAGAGTCCAGCAATTCCCGGGCCCAATCTTCCCGGGGCCCGCTCAGGACTCCCTTTTGCCAGGTGGACTTGTCATAGAGAAAAACAAAATTGTATTCGCTCAAAGCCTGGGAGATGGCCGCCGCCCCGCTATCGTAGCGCATGGCATGCGGATAGAGACTCAACTGTTCAGCCGGAATCTCCGTTGTGGCTGTCGCGAGCACGCGCCAGCCGGACTCCGCCAACTCGTAACCAAGGCCGACCAAGAGCGAGGTTTTGCCACCCGCGCCGACAAAGGCGGCGACATCGCCCCGCGATAGGTCAAACGCCTGACACAGTCTCATGGAATCTCCAAATCAGGCTCGGCGTCAAATAGAGTGATTCCTGAGTATCATAACATGAAACCGGTCTGCTTCGCTGCCGATTCATTTGCTAATGCAGGGCAATCGCATCAAATTATTTTTTCGCCACAGAGGCGCCGAGAGCACGGAGTTTAGGGTCATTTATCTGCTTTCCCTCTAATTCCGCCACCTGAATACGGCGGGTCGTCAGCGAAACTCATTTGTGGCTGAAAAGCAAGCCTGAAACATAGGATGAGCTATGTTCCGTTGCTTTTCTCGGCGTTCTCGGTGTCCTCGGTGGTTAATTGTCAATAATCTGAAACGCGCCCTCTGCCCTGATAAAGCGTTACACAGAGCCGATCCCGTGTTGCCGCAGTGCCTTGACTACTTTCTGGGCGGTAAAGGGTTGCGAATCCACCCAGACGCCGGTTGCGTCATAGATGGCGGCCGCGATGGCGGGGGCGAGGGGCAGGAAAGGCATCTCCGCCATGCCGCGGGCCCCCCAGGGACCGATCGGATCGGGATGCTCGAGAATGACCGACTTCACGACAGGCGGCACATCCAGGGAAGTGGGGATGAGATAAGTCGACAAATAAGGATTGAGGAGCTTGCCTTCGCGAGAGACCAGATACTCCATCAAGGCGTAGCCCTGCGCTTGAACGATGGCGCCTTCGATCTGGCCCTCCAATTGCTGAGGGTTGATGACCTTGCCGACGTCGTTGGCGCAGACCACTTCCAGCAGCTGCACTTGGCCGGTTTCGATATCAACCTCGACCTCGACCGCTTCGGCGACATAGCCATAGGCGAAATTGGGATCGCATTCCCCGGTCTCGGGATCGAAGGGCGTGGTCGGCGGGGGGCGGTACATGTATTCGCCTTTTGCGGGCCGTTCTTCGTCCTGCCATTTCCGCAGGGCGATCTCGGCCGCGCCACGAATGGCATTGCCCGACATAAACGAAAGCCGCGAGGCCGACGCGCTGCCGGAGGAACCCGAAGTGGCCGTGTCCGAAGCGACAATCCGCACTTTGTCAAAGGGCAGGCCGACGGCGTCAGCCGCCATCTGACTGAGGGCGGTATGCGCGCCTTGCCCGACATCGGCGCCGGCGTGATAGAGCGTTGCCGACTCGATCTCGGCCTCGCCTTGAAGCTCGAGGCCAGCCCAGCAGTGCTCGGGGAAACCGAAGCTGAAGCCGACGTTTTTGAATCCGCCGGCGATGCCGCGGCCGCGCCGCTTGCCCCTGTCGGCGGGCTGATTGGCTTTCCGCAAGCGCCAGCCCGCCTCGCGCTTTTGCCACCAGGACTCTTGCCCGCAAGCCTCAAAGACTTGCGGCATGGTCACGCCGGCGGGGAATGGCCTCCCGACCGAGCCGATGCTGCCCTCTTTGATCGTATTCTTCATGCGGATCTCAAGCGGATCCATGTCAAGGGCGGCGGCCAGCCGGTTCATCTGCCCTTCGGCCGCCAGCAGAGCCTGGGGCGCGCCAAAGCCGCGAAAAGCGCCCGAGGGGATGTTATTGGTGTAGACGGCATAGGTATCGACATGGACGTTGGGTATCTCGTAAGGTCCGGTTACCGTCAGCTGCGCGTTGCCCAGGACCTTGTTGGAGGTGTAGTTGTAGGCGCCGGCATCTCCAATTACCGCAGCCGCAGCCGCGGTCAACATGCCATCGCTGGCGGCGCCCCATTTCGCCCGGACCTTTATCGGATGGCGCTTGTGATGATAAAGGATCGACTCTTCGCGATTCCACTGTATCTTGACGGGCCGGCGCAGCTGCCAGGCGGCCAGCGCCAATATGATCTGGACGGTCATATCTTCCCGGCCGCCGAAGGCGCCGCCAATGGCGGGATAGATCACGCGCACCCGGTCCGGCGGCAAGCCAAGGGCATGATAGATTTGTTCCTGATCTTCATGGGTCCATTGCCCGGCAACGATTACGGTCACGCGGTCCTCTTCGTCGATGTAAGACAGTCCCGCCTCCGGTTGCAGATAGGCGTGTTCTTGCCAGGTGGTCTCGTATTCGGCCTCGACTATGACATCGGCGCGCGCCCAGCCGGCTGCCATGTCTCCCCGGCGGATGCGATACTGCGTCAGCAGATTGCCCGGAGTTTCCGGATGCAGCTGCGGCGCGCTTTCCTCCATAGCCGCTTCGGGATCAAAAACGGCGGGCAGGTCCTGGTATGCGACGGCGATCAGGTCAAGAGCCTGGCGGGCGATGGCGTCGGTTTCGGCGACGACCGTCGCCACCATGTCCATGTAGCAGCGAACGATATCGGTCCCGGGCTTGTCGCCGCCGGGACCGCAAAGCACGGGCTGATCTTTGATGACCAAGCCATATTCGTTGACGGGCAGGTCCTGGCTTGTGAATACGCGCAATACGCCGGGGAGGGCTTCCGCTCGGCTGGCGTCTACCTGCAGGACGCGGGCATGGGCGCGCTCGCTGAATTTGACGCGCATCCACAGCTGCCCTTCGATATCGATATCGCCGGGATAGCGGGTTTCGCCGGTGACTTTGCCCCGGGCGTCAATGCGTTTGACCGACTGGTTGATTACGGCTGTAGCTTCTGTAGACACCTGTCGAACCCCTTTACCAAGTACGTACAAGCAAGTCGCGCGACGAAAATCTAAACACAGAGGACACAGAGCGCGCAGAGAAAAACCAACAGAGGAAAGTATTTTGCGGGCGTTTCGGCGGGTCGGTCGCCCCTACAAGGCTTGTCCGCTACTGGGTCATGCTGACGCGCTTTTTCTACCCCATCCCCCGGCCCCTTCCCCATTGCAATGGAGAAGGGGAGCTTGGTGTGCCGTTTTGAGCCCTTTAAGCCCCTCTCCCCTTATGCGCCACGTAGCCACTGGCGGTCGGGGAAGGCTTTGGCTGGGGGTGAAAGCGCTTTTTCAACAGAGTCCACCGGGTCGCCCCTACCGGCGACTTTTATTTTGGAGCGCATTTGCATGACTTTGCTGGTCCTGGTTAGAAGGACGGCAAAGCTTCGAATGTCGTTTCGATCAGTTTCTCCGTCTCGTTATAAAATATCCGTCTTAGAATGGCGATGGCGGCGGCGTAGGTCGGTTCGACGCCGCCAAAGCTGAGACTGCCGGCGCCGAGGTTCTGGCCGGCTTTGGTCGGTTTGTCCGAGGCGTAATGCAGGAATCCGATATCGAATTTGACCGAATGCAGGTTGACAATCTCGTTCATGGGATGTCGTTGCGGGCGGAAGGCTTCGAAGACCGCGGACAGGTAGGGACCGCCTTCCATTTCGATATCGGTATAGCCCTCTTTGTAAAAGACGCTCATATAGTGGGGATTCTGCAAGAAGGTGCCCAAAACCGTGACCGCTTTCTGATTGTCGAGGATATTGCCATGGCGCATATAGGAGCGGACGTGGCGGGCGGTGAAGCAATTGCGGAAAAGGTAGGTATTTTGCGAATGTTCATCGTGGATCACGTTGGGGATCATCATATCTCCGATGCGTCCATTGAGCGTGGCCGACTTGCCCATGACGTAGACGCCGTCCAGGCGCCCGACGCCCTCGGATATGCGGCTGAGCAATTCGTATGAGGCCATGCCCAGGGGATAGTCGATATTGATGATGACGGCGTTGCTGTGGCGCAGCGGCTCGAGGTCGTCGACGCGCCCCAGGCGCGGATCAAACCAGCGCGCTTCCAGCTTGCCCAATTCGATGGCCTGGGTCTCGATTTCGAAGCCCTGCTGACTGGGAACGCGGTGGATGCCCAGCCGATTTTCCTCCTCTTGCAAGATGCGCCTGGCTTCGTTCCCCCGCTCGGAGAGATACTGGCGCAGGACAAAATACAGAAAATTGTCCATACTTTTGTGGTAGCTCTGCTTGATGTCCTCGTACTCGGTCAACAAGGACTTCTCTTGAAATTTTTCGATGTAACCGATCAGGCTTTCTTCGTAACGCCTGGCGAAGCCGGCCAAGAGGTTAATCAAGGAATGCGTATTGCTGGATACGAAGTAGACCGGTCTTTCATCGAGGGCAATGCCAACAAGCGAGAGCGCTTCGCTCAGATGATTCCACCAGGAGGCGGTGGCGCGGCGATAATCAGCCAGCGAACCTGATATGAGTCGCAAGCTCATGCTTTTGCGCTCGCGGCTCATGCAGAGCAAGTTGTTGACAAAATCATCCTTCCAGAGCAAGCGCAGCCGGCGCAAATCGCTGACGGCCATATACAAGCCTTCAGCCAGTTGCGCGAAATCGGCGGGGGATAAAATTCCGTCGTCGGCATGAGCCAAGAGCAGATCGCGCAGGTCTTGCTTTTGCAGCAGGTTGTGCAGCTTGTTCCATTCGATTTGAAAAGCGGTCAAGATGGGAACGAGGTCATCAATATCGGAGCGGCTGATGATGTAAACAGCCATGATACGGTCGCCATTGAAGTGCGTGCGGCGCCGGCGCCCGGGGGCATAGACTTGCCGCCAAGTCGCGATGTTTTTGTAACCGGCGGCCACAAAGGCGCGATCCATCTGCCCGATCAATACTTCTTCGACCTGGACAATGCAGGCTGGCAAGCGCAAGGCGCTATACATCAAAGCCGAGACATCGGGTTCCGGTTCGCTGGCGTATTCGTGCAAGGACGAGCGCATGGCGATATGGCTCTCGACCAAGGTCTCAATTTTGATGGCGTCGCTGGAGCGCAGCAAGGAGTAATAGGTGCGCATATACAGCTCAATTTCTTCGCTGCCGGTCTTGGGAACCCGTCTGTCCATGAGCTAGCCTTCAGCCTCCAGCCTGCCGCTGCCTGGCTTTGCTGGCTTCTTCAAATGCCTTGACGATTTTGTAATAGCCGGTGCAGCGGCAGAGGTTGCCGCTGATGCTGTAATTGATCTGATCCCGGCTGGGGGCGTCAATCTCCTCTAGCAGTTTCGCGCCCGCCATCAAAAAGCCCGGCGTGCAGTAACCGCATTGGACGGCCGCTTCATCAATGAAAGCGTCTTGAATCGGATGCAGGGCTCCTGAATTCGCCAGTCCCTCGACGGTCACGATCTCGGCGCCGTGCGCCCGGGGCGCGTGCACCATACAGGACATGACGGCGACATCATCAAGGAAGACGGTACAGGCGCCGCATTCGCCTTCGGCGCAGCCTTCCTTGGCGCCCGGCAGTTTGACGTCATCGCGCAGCCAGTGCAGAAGGGACTTCTGCTGTCCGCTATGGACAAGCACAGATTCACCGTTGACGGTACTTGCTATCGGGGTATCCGGCAGATGGGTGAACCCGGCCGGCAAAGCTGTCTTGACCTTGGCTCCGTCTTTGCCCCAGAGCATGGGCGGATGGTCCGGCAAGCCGGTATCAAGGGAGCCGCGAGCCAATTGCCGCAGGGCGCGAGCCACAAGCACCTTGACCATCTCGCTGCGATATTCGGCGCTGCCGCGGATATCGTCAATGGGCTTGACGGCCGCGCTGGCCAGGCGCCCGGCATGCGCGATGTTTTCCGGGGTCAGGCGCTTCCCAAGCAGGAAGTCCTCGGCGGCCGGGACGCGAACGATAGTGGCGGCCACGCTGCCCAGCGCTACGCGGGCCCGGGAGACTGTCTCATCGTCTTGGAGCGACAGGACGACGGCCGCGTCAACCACTGATATGGCCTGAGCCCGACGCAAGCCGAGCTTCAAGAAAAGTCCGCGCTGATTATCATTCAAAGCCGGGAATGAAATCGCGCTCAGCATTTCGTTGGGCTGCAAAGCCGTTTGGCGGAAGCCGGTATAGAAGTCTTCCAATGCAAGCGAGCGTTCGCCCTCCAGCGATGACAGCCTGAGCTCGGCGCCCAGGGCGATCAAGGGCGTGATGGTATCGTTGGCGGGCGAGGCGGTAATGAGATTGCCGGCGACCGTGGCGCGATTGCGTATCTGGGGCGCGCCGACTTCCCAGGAGGCTTGAGCCAGCGGCAGGCCGCGCTCCCGTATCAGCGCGCTGCCCAGGACATGATTATGCGTTGTCAAGGGTCCCAGGGTGATCATGCCGTCGCGCAGGCGGATATCATCCAGCCCCTTGACCCGCGTGATATCGATCAGGACCCCGAGTTGCGGATGCTGCCCGCGTTCCATCTCGATGATCAGGTCCGTGCCGCCGGCGACGATGCGCGCCTGCCCGCGGTGCTGATCAAGCAGGGCGAGCGCTTCCTCGACCCGGCTGACGCAATGATATGCCCCCCACATAGCGGCGCTGCCTCCTTTCGGGAATCGGTTCAAGATCCCGCTTGCGGTTCCAGCTCCAGAACCGTAAATGGATTGATGTTCAAGACGCAGGTGGAGCGGAACTGCGTTCGCACGACTTTTCGCCGGTCCCAAGTATGTACATGGCCATGCAACATATAACGCGGCCGGTGCCATTTCAAGAAATTGATGAAGCTGTCGAAGCCGCGATGCGCGAAGTCTTTTCCATCGTGGATATTCCGCGCCGGCGAATGGGTGACAAAGAGATCGACGCCGCGGCGGCCGGTGACTCGATTCCAGAGTATTTTTGCGCCGAGGCGCGCGACCATCCCGTGCATTTGCATTTGCGTATATTGGATTTCCCCCGCATTATAGCGTATCGAACCTTCCAAGCCGGCCAGGGTCAAGCCTTTGTATTCGACGACCTTGCCATGCAAATCGATGCCACCGGGCGGGTCATCCTTGTAGATCTCGTCGTGATTGCCGCGCACGTAAAACATCGGCACGCTGATGATGGTGCTGATGAAATCAAGATAACCCGGCGGCATATCGCCGCAGCTTACGATTAAATCAACATCGTTATACTGGCGACGGAGATTGACGGCGCTGTGCAACTGTGGCGCTTCGATGTCGCTGACGCAGAGGATCTTCACGGTCCGTCTCAAAAGCCTAATTCGCCACCTATCAATCCGTCCGGTTCGCTCTCTAGCCGGAATAGCCGCCGGCGAAGGCGTCGATCATCAGGCGCACGTCCTCGCCCAAGGGATAAAGGATGGGACAGGTGGCGCCGGCGGAAATGTACTCGCGCACCTTGGCTTTGACCTCGGCCGGCGTGCCAGAAGCCGTGATCATTTGCACGACGTCATCCGGCACCAGTTTCATGGCTTCGAGGATTTGTTCTTCGGTGGCGGGCCAGGTCAAGACCTGGCCGATTTCCTCGAGCAAATCCGGGCTGACGCCGCTGGCTTTCATGATATGCGGCTGTTGGCCCAGGTATTGCGTTACCAGCTTGCGAGCGGCGTCAAGGGCTTTGCCGCGATCGTTATCCACCGAGCAAACGACCAACTGCGGGCGATCGACATCGTAAACGGTTTTGCCGGCTTTCCGCGCGCCGATTTCCAGCTGCGCCATAGCCGCCTCGTTGTACTTGGGCGAGACGAGGTAGTTGAGGACGACGCCGTCGGCGATCTCGCCGGTGAGCGCCATCATTTTCGGTCCGGTCGCGCCAACGTAGATGGGCACATTACGCGGCTCCTTGCGCCCGTGGACGACATCAAGTTCGACATCTTCCAACTGCACGAATTCGCCCTGAAAGCTGACCCGTTCGCGATTGAGCAGACGCCGGACAACGGTCACGACTTCGCGCATGGCCAGCAGGTTCTTGCGGCGCTCGATGCCGACTTTCGCCGCCAGCGGATCCCACCAGGCGCCGATGCCGCAATAAATGCGATCCTGAGCCAGGTCATCCAGGGTCAAGAAGGTGGCGGCAATAACGGCCGCGTTGCGGGTCCAGTTATTGATGACCCCGGAGCCGATCTTGATGCGCGAGGTCACGGCGGCGAAGGCGGCCATGGGCACGATGGCATCCCGCACCAGCCGGCTTTCCGCCTGCCAAACGGCTTCAAAGCCGGCGGCCTCCGCATATTTGACGTATTCCATCGCATCCTGCAATGAATGCGCGTCCTGCAAGTAAAGCGCTACTCGATCAGCCATGTTTCCACTCCCGACCCTAAAGATCTTCAGCAATTTGCCATATTATCAACATAAATGAAGCTCATGCACAAATCAAGCGTCTTAGGCAGGGCAAACGCATCAAAAATGGTATCTTGTGGAGTAATGCAACGAAGAAACTAAAAATTCACCACAGGGCCACAGAGGGCACAGAGAAATACAAAATATCATTTCCGTTTGCGGGCGTTTCAGCGAAACGCCCCTACATCGCCTCCTTTTTGGCAGGCAAGAGCTTAAATCTCGGCGTTGCTGGTCAGTGTCGGCGCGACCCTCGGTGTCCTCGGCGGTTAATTGCCAATAATCTGAAACGCGACCTGTCCGATGCGGGCGCGACGGCAGGCGGCCGGCGACGCCTAGGCCGGCGCAGCTTTAGAACGCTCAATCCAGAGCCTCCAGGCCGCCGCTGCAAGCGAAGGACAATTCCGGCAAATGCGTGAAGGCGCCTTTTGAGCGCATGCGCCGGTATCGCTCGAGGTCGGCCGGGACATCGATATCCGACGCCAGACGGTCGGAGTGATAAGTCATGACCGCGAGGCCGGCGCCTTGGGCGCTGGCGATATGCCGCTGATAACTGCCGGGACCGTAGTCAAACTGAATCAAGCCGGGCGGACGCGCCAGCAAGGCGTTCGTGCCGTCGCCGTTATGGTCGGTGGCGATGACAATCGAGCGGTTCCGGCCCAATTCGATCAGCGCTTGAATATCATCAGCATGCACAAAAGGCAGATCGGCCGGCAATATCAATACGGCGTCGACGCGCCAGCTCTTGAGGATCATGGTGGCGCGCATGAGGGCCGGGTTGAGATCCGAGATCGCGCTTTCCTGGATGGTCTTCGCGCCCATTTCGCGGGCGATTGCCAGAGCCTTGGTATCGCGCGAGATGACCAACGCGCCGGAGACCTCCGGCACAGCCCCGAGCACCGAGAGCACATGCCGAAACATCGCCCCCGCCAACTCGTAGCGCTGTTCGGGAGACAAGACCGCGGACAGCCGGCTCTTGGCGTTTTTCAGCGGTTTGACGGGCACGATGGCCCAGAGACTCATGCTCCCCAACTTTCTATCCAATTGAGCGTCGCCGCCGCCAGCGATCGTTTGTCAGCTTCAGTATTCATCAGGGTGTTCACTTGTATGGATCGCAGGTCGCCGCGCCCCAGGGGCTCGTTTTGGATGTCGTTGACAAAGCCGTTGATGATACCAGTATAGAAGTCCGCGATATTTGCCGCAGTCACATCCTGCCCCAGTTCCGACATTATTTTGGCTGTGGGACCCTTGACCGCAGCGCCACGTATGACAGGCGTAACCGCTACTATAGGTACGTCAAGACTCGCAAGCAAGTCGCGCAGGCCGTTGACGGCCAGGATCGGCGCCAGGGACAACCAGGGATTCGACGGCGCGATCAAGACAATATCGGCCCCGCTCAGAGCCGAGCGAACCTGCGATGACAGACTTGATCTTTCGCAGCCGGCATGTCGGATCGACTTGAGGACTGGACGCCAGCGATGTTTGACAAAGTATTCCTGGAAAGCCAATTCGCCGTATTCGACCGTCTCAATCATGGTCGGGATTTCCTGGTCGCTCATAGGCAGCAAAGCCGCTTCCAAGCCCAGGGACTCGGACAAGCGCCTGGTCGTCTCCGTCAGCGATCGTCCGCAACGCAAAAGCTGGCTGCGCAGAATATGCGTGGCCAGATCCTTGTCGCCCAGCCGGAACCAGGTATCCAAGCCGTAGAAGCGATGCAATGCCTCGAGGGTCACGACGCTGTCGCCCTGCAAGCCCCAGCCCCAATCCGGATTGACCATGCGAGCGAGCGTATACATCACGGTATCGAGATCGGGACAGATCTTTAAACCCAGATGCCAGAAATCGTCGCCCGTATTCACGACAAAGGTCAGTCGACGGGCCGGCAGGATCTGCGCCAGGCCGGCAGCCAGCTTCGCCCCGCCAACGCCGCCCAGCAAGACGACGATATTCTTGTCTAGCGCCACAAGACCCTCGTTTCCCATTTTTCCCGGCCGCGCGTCCTTTCACCCGCCGGGTAGCCGATTGTGATCATGCCCTGCGCTTGCCAATCGGGGGGCAGGTCGAGGGCGGCGCCGACAAGATCGGGACAGAAGAGCGGGGCGCAGATCCAGCAAGCGCCCAAGCCCAGACTGCTGGCCATGAGCAGCATATTTTGCCCGGCCATGGCTGTGCTTTGGATGGCCATGGCGCGTTCGCAGCCGGCGCGTCTTTCATCGGGATAGGCATCCATATCCGATACGGTCATGCAGAGCAAGATTAACAAGGGCGCGGTACTGATCCGTTGGAAGGAGCGGCCGACGTCAGCCTCGATAAGCGGCTCTGGGGCGCCGTCCGCTTCCAAGTCGGCGCGCAGCCTCGCCCCCATGGCGCGCGCAAGGTCTTCTTTCCGCGCTTTTTCGCCAATGATGACGAAGCGCCAGGGCTGCCGGTTATGCGCCGACGGGGCCCAGGTGGCCGCTTCCAGCAACTGCTCCAGGATGCCGTCGGGGATGGGCCGCTGTTGATAGCGGCGCAGGGAGCGCCGGGCGCGAAAGAAAGTCATGAGGTCTTGCGGGTGAATGCCCATGAATATATTCTGATCTAGCGATACAAATCGTTTTCCGGGAGGCGATTCAAGTCGGCGGCCGAGCCGTGCGGGGCCGCGACGTCGATGCCGCGGATTATGATGGCGGGATAACCCTCGTCAGCCTCCCCGCAGAGCAAATGCGCCGCCGAAGCCACCAGGTCGGCATAAGCCTGCTGCGTCACTTCCAGCTTGCGGCCATATAGATCCGTCCTGCCTCGCAGGTCCTTTAGCGCTGCGATCCCGGCGACGCCGATCGCCACGCCGACATTGCCGACGCGAAAGGGGCGGCCGTGCGAGTCGCTGATGATCAGTCCGAGATCGATAGCAAGCTCGTCGCGCAGAGCGGCCCGCAAAGCCGCGGCGGAAGCGTCGGGATCCAGCGGCAGCAGAAGCGCGGACTCGTGGCCGCTTTCGATATTGGATTGATCCAAGCCCGAATTGGCGGAAACGAAGCCCAGGCGATGCTGCGTCACCAGCAGGCCGCGGCGGGCCCGCGAAACCGAAGTCGCTTCTTGCAGGATCAGTTCGACCAGGCGCGGGTCTTTGTCCGTTTCGGCGGCCAGCGCAGCCGCCGCTGGGGAAACGGATACCTCGGCCAATGCGGCCTGACGGCCTTCGGCCTTGGAAACAATCTTCGATGAAATGACCAGCACATCCCCGTCCGCCAATGACAAGCCGGCAGCGCGGGACTTATCGGCGATGATCGAGGCGATGTCGTCGCCGGGCTGGATGAGGGGAATGGCGGGTATGGCGAAAGCGGAAAAAGCGGGAAGCGGGGGCACGGTTATGCATCCAAGCCGGTGATGCGGATCCCCGCGCCTTTGACCTGGTAGTTCTTGTTGATATGCAAGAGCAGAGGCGTCAGCGACTCCACCGCCACCGCGTTCTTGAGCGGGCCGGCGTCAATGCCGCGCATACCGGCCGCCCCCGCCAATGCGATGACAGCGGCTTTTGCCTCCGCATCGTCGGCGCAAACCAAGACGTCGCAATCGACCGGGCGATCCAACTGTTTGAGTTTGACCGCGCTGACATTTTGAAAAGCCGCTACCACAATGGCTCCCTCCCCAAGGATAGCCTGCGCTTCCAAAGCGGCCGCCCCGCCAGCGGGCAGATTAACAGCCATGATTTCCGGCGGCTGCAAGGGCACGGTGAGATCAACGACCACCTTGCCGCGGCATGGCTCTTTAAGACCTGCCAAAGTGGGCTTGTGGGCGGCATAAGGCACGCTGAGGACGATCAAGTCGGCGGCGGCGGCGGCGGCGGCGTTTGACATCCCGCTCAGCAAGTCCCGACCCATTTCCGCGTTCATTTCCGCCGAGCGTTTAAGGGCTTTTTCGGGGGAGCGCGAGCCGATGATCACGCGGTAGCCGCTGCGCGCCCAACGCATGGCCAGTCCCGCGCCTTCCTTGCCGGTGCCGCCCAGGATCGCCAGCGTCGTTTGGCTTTCATTTTTGTCTGACATGATTTGTCTTTCTTTGTAGTATCAAGTTAGTCGTACAACGAAAATCTAAACACAGAGAACACAGAGCGCGCAGAGAAAAACCAACAGAAGAAACTATTTTGCGGGCGAGCAATCTGGGCGCCCCTACCAAGCTTGTCCGGGACTGACGCGAGCCACTGCCGTATTCTACCCCATCCCCCCAACCCCCTTGCCCCAG
>JAPPMO010000117.1 GCA_028873975.1 Chloroflexota bacterium | reverse complement strand
CGCTTATAACCCTTTCTTATGCTTAGTCCCGGATTTTAGAAGAAATGTCGTCTGAGCACAACGAACTCTGTGCGCTCTGCGCTCTCTGTGTTGAAAAAATTTGATGCGATTGCCTATGGATTTTTGGCAACATCAAGGGGCAAAGGTTAAAATGAAAGGTATCTCCCATAAGTGAAATGAGGGCAAATGCAAATGAGTATGGGCGCGACAAGCTTGGGGCAAGTCCGGGAGCGTCACGTCGGCGCAATGCGCTTGACCTGCGAGATATTGGATCATATTGCGCGCGGCATCAGCGAAGAACAAGCGCATGAATTGCGCGACGGACCGGATGGCTGGTCTATTGTCGAAATCGTCTGTCACTTGCGTGATTTTGACGCGATCTTCCGCAGCCGCGCCCAGATGATGCTCAGCGAAGATCGCCCGCGATTGCCCGCCTATGATCACGAAGGGATGGCGCTGGAACGGGCATATCAGCAAGAGCGACTCTCGAGCGCCTGCCAGCAGCTGAAAGCGTCGCGACGGGCGACCATCGCCTTTTTCGCGTCGCTGACGCCGGAGCAATGGGCGCGCGATGGCGTCCATCCGGAACGCGACAGCTTCACAATGACCGATGCCGTGATGCAAGTTGGCTTGCACGATCTGGATCATCTGGAGCAGATTACGCGAATCTTGGCGGGCTAGTGGACAGCGCCGTGACGCACGCGCCTGGGATCAGCGAGGGGAGATCTGCGATGCAGGCATTGATCGAACGAATTCGGTCGGAAGGCAAAAACCTCGGCGGCGGCATCCTCAAAGTGGACAGCATCATCAACCATCAGCTTGATCCGCCGCTGATGGAAGGCATGGGCAGAGCCTTTGCCCGGCGCTTTTCGGACCTGGCGATTGACCGCATCTTGACCGCCGAGATTTCCGGGATCGCGCCGGCGCTGATGACCGGTATCGAATTGAGCGTGCCGGTAGTCTACGCGCGCAAGAAAAAACCCATAACCATGGCTGGTCCCGTCTTTCTGGAAACCGCGCCCAGCCACACCAAGGGCGGCGAAACCCTGCTGCTGGTAGCGGCGGAGTTCCTGCACGCCGGGGAAAACGTCTTAATCATTGACGATTTTCTGGCGACGGGGCAGACCCTGCTGGCTTTGGCGCGCATAGTCTCCAGCGCAAATGCCAATCTGGTTGGCGTGGGTGTTGTCGTGGAAAAGACCTTTGAAGGCGGGCGCGAGCGTATGTTGGAAAAATACGACGTGCCGATTCACGCCTTGGCTACGATCACCAGTATGGAAGGCGAGACAATCACGGTTCGTGAGATCTGAGCGCCCCGCGATTCGGTCGATTAAAGCGCGACAGCTTGTCCGGTACGGGCGGATTCTTGCGCGGCAAGGGCGAAGCGCAAGACATCGCGCCCCTCTTCCCCGCGCAGCTTCGGCGCTTCCCCGGCAAAATAGGCATCGATAAAGTGGCGGGTCGAGTTGATAAAGCTGTGTTCCCAGCCGACTGGCATATCCGAGAAGCTGCGCGTCTGCCTGTCCTTGTACATGACCACTGGCGGCAGATCCATCATTTTGCCGTGGCCCCGCGTCACCCAGATCACGCCTTTCGTACCGGTCAATTCCAGCCGATCGTCTTGCGCGTATTGCCGCGTATCCAAGACCAGTTCAGGCGAATAAACCGCTTCGAGGGAGCCGTAGCGGTTGTTGGGGAACTTCCACGAGACGATCGCGGGCGCGTCAAGGATCATGCCGGGGGCGACTTCCGTGCTGCCGATCCAGGCATGCGCCTGCTCCGCCATACCCATAAAATGCCAAGCCAGGGCGAACTTGTGATGACCGTCGTCGAATACCAGCGGACCCCCACCGCATTCCTCTGGAGCGTAGCGCCAAGCCAGGGCGGCATTTGGCACGTCCCACTCCGTCGGGCTGACGCCGGAATTGCTCTTGATGCGGATCGTTAGCAAGTCCCCGATCTCGCCGTTGTCTATCAGCGCTTTGGCTCGTTGCACGGGCGGATAGAAAATGAAGTTTTCGTAAACCTTGAACAAAACGCCGGCTTGCCGCGTCGCCTCGATCATGGCTTCGGCTTGGGCGACAGTCAATGCCATCGGCTTTTGAACCGACACGTGCTTGCCGGCCGCGGCTGCGTCCAGGGTCGCCTGATAGTGCAGGTGATGCGGCAAGAGAATTTCCACCAGGTCAATGTCATCCAGCGCCAAGAGATCGTTGTAATCACTGAATATGCGAGAATTCGGCAGCCCCCAGGCGCCACCGCGCGCCTGCGCCAACTCAATGCTCCGATCGCAAATCGCCACAATTTCCGCCCGCGGGTCATCCAGATAAGCCAGCGCGTGCAAATCCGATATTCTTCCCGTTCCGATGAATCCTACGCGAAGTTTGTCCATCGCCATCCTCGAATTGGCTTGCGAAGGGCGATTGTAGCATCATGCGGATTTTTGTGAAATGGCGCGGCCAGTCCTGGTCCAGAGCAATCGCATCAAAATGATAGCGACTGAAATGATGGGAATCTAAACCAAATATTAACCACAGAGAACACAGAGGGCACAGAGAAAAACATAAAATGTCTGTTTTCAAGTGTGTTTTCGGGTGAAAACCACGTTTCGCTTATAACCCTTTCTTATGCTTAGTCCCGGATTTTAGAAGAAATGTCGTCTGAACACCAACGAACTCTGTGCGCTCTGCGCGCTCTGTGTTGAAAAAATTTGATGCGATTGCCCTGCAGTCCTGGTCCGATGATCGCCCTGCGTTGTCATAGCTTGCGGGTAGATGATACAATAAGATCAGGATTGTCTCTTTTGGAGATTTCCGAGCGAGGATCATCATGGCGCTGCAAACTGATACGCACTCGATGAAACTGCTAGATCTTCCTTTGATGCTGCGGCTCAAGCAGAATGCCATCGTTTTGCACAGCGAGCTGGGCTTGACCGAGGACGCGCGAGGGAGAAACAGCGCCTTGCTCTCCAGCATCGTCTTCCCGCGCGGCTTGCATACGCTCTTGGGTCACGTCGACGACAAGAATGTTGTTGGTCAGTTTCGCTATCGCCCGGGCGAATCCAATGCGCATATTGTCTACCTGGCGCCAACGCTGGACGACGACGAGGATGATAGCGCCTGGCTGCACATGCTCGATGCCATGGCTGAACAAGCGGGCAAGAACGGCGCGCAGAACCTCGTCGGCGAAGTCGAACTGAGCCACAGGCTTTTCGAGACGATGCGCCGAGCGGGTTACGCGGTCTATAGCCGGCAGGTGATCTGGCAGCATGGACCGATCGTCGCGGAGTTCCCGTTTGCGGATTTGGAAATCAGGCCGGAATCCGAGCGCGATCAGACAGGCATAGCCGCGCTCCTGGGATGTACGATACCGCGCATCATGCAGACGGTCATGGGGCCCTCGGCCGACATGGAAGGATTGGTCTATCGGGTGAATGGCCAGGTGGAAGCATACGTCGCCTATTCCGAAGGCAAACACGGTATCTATCTTTTGCCCTTTTTGCATCCGGAAGTATTGAGCGAGGCGCCGGATATCATTGCCGCCGCGCTGCTGAAAATCGAGCGCTGCCGCAAGCTGCCGGTCTATATCAGCGTCCGCGGGTATCAAGGCTGGTTGGAAAACGCCATGCTGGATCTGGGCTTCAGTCCCTGGCTGGAGCAAGCAGTGATGGTCAAGCACTTAACCGCAGGCGTGCGACAGACCTCGTTCGCGCAAGTTAATTTGAGCGCGAGCGGGGGGCAGAAACCGGTTGTTACCTTGCAAATGGAATATCTCAAGGATAACCTTGCGCTGCGAGAGTGAAAGCGCGCCCGGTCGCCTTTCCCGGCATTTGGATTGATTCAAGCGAATCCCGCAATAGCAAAAGGACAAGCCCCGAGTAGATGGACAAACGCATAACGGACGATTTCGATGTACTCAGAAACGTCTTGCCGCCGCGCATCCGAGACGCGGTTGACGAAGTCGGCAATACCAGTCAACTTCTGGAGATCGTCCTGGATCTGGGAAGGACCCCTGCCGCCCGCTATAGTGACAGCGAATACGCGCTTTCCGACCGTGAGGTGACGGAGGAAGATCTGCGGCAGCTGCTTGATGAGCTGGGCGAGTTTGACGATGACAATCGCGCCGGTATCGAGCGCTCTCTGCATCGCATTTCGGCGATCCGCAATCGCCGCGGCAAGATCGTCGGTTTGACCGTCCGTATCGGCCGGGCGGTTTACGGCACCATCGATATCATCTCCGACTTGATCGAGACGGGTCAGAGCGTGTTGATAGTAGGACCGCCCGGCGTCGGCAAGACAACCCTGCTGCGGGAAGCGGCCAGAGTGCGAGCGACGCGCAAGCGCGTGGTCATCGTTGACACCTCTAATGAAATCGGCGGCGATGGCGACATCCCGCACGAGGCGGTCGGCAAGGCGCGGCGCATGCAAGTGTCGCAGCCCGATCGTCAGCATGAAGTGATGATCGAAGCGGTGGAAAACCACAATCCCGAAGTGATTGTGATTGACGAAATCGGCCGAGAATTGGAAGCGCAGGCGGCGCGCACGATCGCGGAACGCGGTGTGCAGCTCATCGGCACCGCCCATGGCAATTCCTTGGAAAACTTGATGCTGAACCCGACCCTGTCCGACCTCATCGGCGGCGTTGAGTCCGTCACGCTTTCCGATGACGAAGCGCGCCGGCGCGGGACACAGAAGGTCGTATTAGAGAGGCGGACGGCGCCAACCTTCGACATCATGATCGAGATTCAGGCTCGCGATCGTTTGGTCGTACATGCGGACGTCGCCACGGCTGTAGACGCGATTCTGCGCAATCGCCCGCAACCCGCGGAATTGCGAGAGCGCGACAGCATGGGCCTTATTCAGGTGAATGTATATATTCCGGAAGCCGATTCGCGTTCATCGCCGGCGCGCCTGGGCGTCCAACTACAAGGGAACAGACGCGACATGAACGCGCATCACGTTCGCGGCACGCGCGAAAATGGCCTCACGCGGGAGGAGATGAGAGATGATCTGGCTCAGACAGGCAGACGCAATCTGAGCCCGGTGAGCGTATATGCCTATGGTGTGGCGCGCAATCGGCTCGAACAAGCCGCGCGCCGGCTGAACGTGCCGCTCGTTTTGACGGATGACTTTAGCGACGCGCAAGCCATTGTCACCCTGAAGACACATTATCGCCGCCGTCCGCGCCTGATCACAGATGGTGAAAAACGGGGCATGTCGATCTATGTTTTGCGCGCGAATACGGTGACGCAGATGGAGAACTTCCTGGTCGATCTGTTCCGGCTGAATGGCCGGAAAGATCTTGATCCATTTGGTCAAGCCATGCAAGAAGCTGAACAAGCCATCAGGCGCATCCGCGCCGGCGAAGATTATATCGACCTCAAACCGCAGGTCTCCCAGATCCGCAAGCGCCAGCATCAGTTGGCGCGTCAGGCGCACATGCACTCAGCCAGCGTCGGTGATGAACCACGTCGATATGTCACGATCTTCCGCGATGCTTGAGCGCATCTTGCCCCCGCCGAAAGGGAATTCATGGCAGTTTCCTTGAAGCCCCCGCCACCTATCCGCACCGATCGCAGCAACGCCTTCGCACGCAACACCATGGCCGCGCGCATCCCCGCCATCTTGCAGGAAACGCTCGATCTGAACCCGGATTATCCAACGGGCGTCAAGGATCGCCTTGGTCGTTTGCGCGGCGACATTGGCGCCGGAGCGTTGATCCCGCCTCTGGAAGCGGAGGGAGCCAGCGACTATCAGCAATGGCTGCGCGCGCTGCGCCAACAGCAAGACATTGTTGGCGCGCCAGTGACATGGCATAAGGCCGAGTGGTTCTTTGCGGAAACCTACGCCTATCGCCTCCTGGTTGAAGCGACGCGCTATTTCGAATCGCGGCGAGATCCCTTCGCGCCCAAAAAGCAATCTGAACTGAGGAGCGAGGCGCTTTGGTCCTTGGTCGAAGGGGCTTTGGCATCCGATGCTGCGGCGGAGCGGCAGGTCGCGCAAGCGGTGGTACTGGATCTGTGGGCGAACCGAATCGACCTGAGTTATGCGGCCTCTTTGGAACGGGGCGCTGAATCCGCGCCCGAAGATCTGCTGGTGGATGACAGCGATGATTTGATGAATTACCTTTGCCGCTCGGCGCCGGTCCCCGGTCAAAAGCGCGATGAAGGCACGATTTACGTTGTCGCGGACAACGCCGGTTCCGAGTTGGCTATGGACCTGGTCCTGGCGGATCGCCTGCTGCATTATGTAACTGACCGCGTCGTACTTTATCTTAAAGCGCATCCCACCTTCGTCAGCGATGCCACGCCGGAAGATGTCTGGATCATGCTGGGGGAGATGAAGCGCCGCGGCGGCGCCAGCGCTCAACTGGCTGCGCGGCTGACAGCCAACTGGGAATCGGCGCGTTTGCTATTCCTGCCGCATCAGTTTTGGAATAGCAGCGCATTTTTGCGCGATATGCCGTCGGAGTTGAGCGACAAGTTCAACGCAGCGCGACTGGTGATAATCAAGGGGGACGCCAACTACCGGCGCGCGGTCGGCGATTGCCTTTGGCCCGCGGACATGCCATTCCACGATGTCATGTCTTATCTCGACGCGCCGGTTTTGTGCCTGCGCACGCTCAAGAGCGATCCCATCGTCGGCCTGCCTTCCGCGGCGATCGCCGCGGATTTAGATCGCAGTGATCCAACTTGGCGGGTGAACGGAAAGCGCGGGCTGATTCAGTTCAAGCCTCAGTCGTCGAACAGCCAACAGGTCGCCGTCAGCGGGAAATCACGCTCCAGCCAAGCCATGACTTTGTGAGGTTTCAAGCGATACTGAACGGCGTCTTCTTCGTCCAGGCTGGGGTCGAGCTCGTATTTGTCAACATAGACCTGGCTAATCTTGGCTTGCAAAGCCTCACACGGCGAGGTTTCTAAGAGAGCGCCTTCGAAAATGACGGTTTCATCGCCGCTTTCCAGATGTACGACAGCCCGGCTATCGCGCGAAATGTTGCGCGCTTTGACCGAATTGCGATCGGTGGCTGTGAACAACTGTCCCGCGACCCAGGCGCCCCAGACAGGCGCCGCATGCGGCTTGCCGTCCGGGCAGGTGGTGCAAAGCCAATAATTGCGGGCGGAGGCCATCTGGCTCTCGACCCAATCCCAAGTCAGCATTGACCCCGTCTCTTCGACCTTGACGCCGTAGTGCGGCATATTCGGTCGGACGCGGCGCGCGTTCGTCGGTTGGATCATGGCAGCGGCTCGTTTGCCATAGACCTCATGCGCTATTTGCTCATGGGCATGATGACGTGGGTGAAGTCCTCGCGGTTTTCGGGCCGCAAGACGCCGGGATTCTCGGGTCCATTGCTCTGGAAGACCACTCGCTCTTCCTTGATCACGCGCAGCACTTCAATCAAGTACTTGATATTAAACGAGATATCCAGCGGTTCGCCTTCTGCGGAGGCGTCGAGCATGCCCTCGCTGTCGCCTCGTTCGGCGCTCTTGCCCACAATCAGCACCTCGGCCGGTTCGCCGGGGTTCAGCGCCGGCTTGACATGAAGGTTGGCGCTGTTGGCGTTGTCCCGGGCGAAGATCTCGGCACGCTGACAGACGGTCAGCAAGTCGCTGGTGTACATTACTGTCGAGGTCGCGTAGGAGCGCGGGATTATCGAGGCGAAATCGGGGAATCGACCTTCCAGCAACTGCGACGAGACCAAGATATTGGGCATAAAGACTGTGACGCTATTGCGCTGCTTGGGCAGCGAAATCCCGACTTCCTGGTCGTCTTCGGCGATGCGAGCGATCTCGCTCATGGCTTTGGCGGGGATGACCATATCTTGACGCTCGCCGAATTTCTCTTCCAACTCGGCTGTGCGCACTGCCAGGCGATAGCCATCGGCGGCCGCCATCGTCAAGGCATTGCCTTCAAGCTGCATGTATACGCCCGTCAAGATGGGGCGGTTCTGCTCGCGAGCGGCGGCGAAAGCCGTCTGCTGGATCATCTCGCGCAGGGTTTTGCCTTCCAGATGCAGGTCCGCTTCTTCGTTGTGGTTAATCGGAGGGTATTCATCAGCGTCGATGCCGCGGACGTTGGAAGACTGAATGCCACAGCGCACATGGACCGTATGCGTGGAAGCGTCCAGGCGCATGTCGACGCGCTCCCTGGAAAGATTATTGACCAATTCACTGAAGGTTTTGGCGGGGAGCGTGATGCTGCCAGCCTGTTCCACCTTGGCGCCGATCCAGACCGTGATGCTCATTTCCAGGTTTGTCGCCGAGAGCTTCAGGCGCGAATCTTCAGTTTCCAGCAGCACATTGGCGAGCACCGGAAGCGGGGGATTGCCGTCCACCGCTTTGGTCACTGTATTCAAGCTCTT
Organism: Chloroflexota bacterium; assembly: GCA_028873975.1. Classification (GTDB taxonomy): domain Bacteria; phylum Chloroflexota; class Anaerolineae; order Aggregatilineales; family Phototrophicaceae; genus UBA6055. The sequence continues at coordinate 3,375 of JAPPMO010000117.1, read as the reverse complement.
GGCCAGGTTTTCTTGCAGCACGCTTACAATCATGGTTGTCCTCTAATAGAGAGCTCTGGGCGCCGACGCTGACGGTCTGCGCGCGTATTCGTTTGTCCGCATTATAGCCCAAGACGGGCGGACTTCCCACTATCAAACACTGATAAGATAGCCAAAGCCGTCATCTTGTATGCGACGCTTCTATTCATTGGTTTTCAGACCTTACCGGTGACGGTATATCGACCACCGGATGCCGACAAGGCGAGTTCTTGCTGGCGGCCAAAGCCTGCGCCGCAGAACTAGGCTTCCGGATCGACAGGTCTAACATCGTCCGTCGAGATCTCAATCGTTTCCCCGTCTTCGTCGATGTCTTCAACGCGCACGATCTCGATTTTCAGCTTGGCGATCAAGGCCGCCATTGTCCCCAAAGCCGCGAGTACCGGATTAAAGATAGTGGCGACGCCGCCCACCACCACCGCCGGCGTCAGCGGGACTTCGATCAGGACTTCGCCGTTGGCGTTGCGGATGATGAGGCGGCGCACATTGCCTTCCGCGACCAGCTCCTTGACGCGCTCGACAAGTTCGCTGCCGGCGACTTCCATCTCTTCGACCCAATCGCGCTGATGTTTTGGTTTGCGCGGATCTTCGCTCATGTCTTTCTCCTGATCACTGGATTGCTGCATCCAGTAGTTTCTACGTATTCGCCGCTGCCGAGTTGTACAACCGTCGACTGCGCTGCTGGTCTAGCGCAGCAAGTTATAGAGCATTTGCTTCCAGCGCGCGGCGTCCAATTCCCAGCAGATAAGCGGTATTGCGGGGTTTTTTAGCGCTTCGCGCCAGGTGTCGATATTCCGCGCGTCGTCTGCCAAGTCAAGTTTGTCCACGACTGTCATGCCCCGCGTGAGTTCGCTGCGGCATTCGATATCGACGAGATGCCGGCTGCTTGAAGTTGCGATCGAGGGCTCAATGGCAACTGCCATCGCCACGCCATCGGGCAGGGATATGCCGATTTCGCCGGTCTGGATTTTGTAACCGCGCATGCCCTTGATATTGCAATCGATTGTGAAGTCGGCGTATTCAGTGCCGATCCCGCGCAGGCTGTCGATATCTTCCGGCGAAAGAACGAATTCCCCCTGGCTGAATTCCCAGCCGACCATTTCGATCGGCAATCCGGAGCGGAAGACGATTTGCGCCGCTTCAGGATCGCACCAGATATTGTATTCGGCCGCCGGCGTCACATTGCCGTTGGTACAGGCGGCCCCGCCCATCACAATGCAGCGGGATACCCGCGATACGATGTCCGGGGCTTTTCGAAGCGCAAGCGCCAGGTTGGTCAAGGGACCCAAGGTGACGATCACGATATCCGGCCTGGACCGGACTGTCTCGATGATTGCGTCTACGGCATGTTCTTCCCCGACTCGGCTGCGGCGGGGCTTGTAACGGTCGCCCCAGTCGCCCAGCCCGTCCTCGCCGTGAAACCAGTCCGCCGAGACGTATTCGCGGGTGAGCGGCCGATCGGCGCCGGCGTAAACGGGGGCATCCGCCTGGCAAAGTTCGGCGAAATATAGCGAATTCTGAACGCCCTGTTCAAGCGGCACGTTGCCCGCGACGACAGTGATTGCCGCCACGTCAATATCGCTGTGACGCAGCGCCATCAGCACAGCGACGGCATCGTCCGAGCCGGCGTCGGTATCAATCAAGAAAGGGCGGGGCATGTGGAGGCCTCCTAGCGCCGGCTAGACGCTGACCGCCAAACTATCGACCGCAACTTTCAATCGCTGCAAGCCATCTTCCAGGACAGATCGCGGGCAGCCGAAATTCAGGCGGACGAAGCCTTGGCCCGCGCTGCCGAAGAAACTGCCCCCGGTTGGCGCGACAGCGGCGCGTTCTATGCAAAACGCGGCGGCATCGCCCTCGATCGGCAAGTCGCGCATATCAAGCCAAAGCAGGTATGTCGATTGCGGGATCGTCGTCTTCACTTGCGGCATGTGTTCTCGTATGAATTCGATAGCGTAGTCGCGATTATCCTTGAGATACAAGAGCAACTGCCGCAGCCATTCCTCGCCGCCGCTGTAAGCGCCGTAAGCTGCTTCGTAACCCATGATGTTGACATGGGCGCTGATGCTCTGCAGCGCCGCCGCCATCGTTCTGCGGATGTCCTTGTTTTGCGCGATCAAGACCGAACAAGCCATGCCAGCCAGATTGAAGGTCTTGCTCGGCGCGATCATGGTCAGCGTATGCTGCGCGATCTCATCGGACAAGGTGGCGATGGGAATGTGTTTGCCTTCCAGGATCAAATCGGAATGAATCTCGTCGGCGACGATCAGCACGTTGTTTTCCAGACAGATTTCCCCAATGCGCTCCAGTTCGTGGCGCGGATAAATGAAACCGGCTGGATTCTGGGGATTGCACTGCAGATGAATGGATGTCTGCGCTTCGCGCGCCGCCATCTCGAAAGCCTCATAGTCGCATTCGTAGTGGAAATGATGGGCGCCGTCGGCGACGTATGTCATGTCAAGATTGTAAGTGAACTTCTGATTGTTTGTCACCGCTTTGAAGAAGGAGCCATAGACCGGCGTTTGGATCAGGACAGCGTCGCCGGGCTTGCCGAAACCGCGGCAAACTGCCGCGAGCGCCAGGACCATGCCCGGTGAAAAGAGTACGTCATCGGGACTAATTTCCCAATCATAGAGCCGGCTCATGCGCTCGACGATGACGTCTTTCAGCTTGGGAGGATCCAGCGTATATCCGAATACGCCGTGTTCAGTGCGCTCGATCATGGCGCTGATGGCGGAGGGCGGCGAGCGGAAGTCCATATCCGCCACCCACATCGGCAAGCAGCCCGCGTCTACCGCGCCCCATTTCGCGCTGTGATGCCCGCTGCGGTCGATGATCTCATCAAAGTTGTACTCGGTCATGTTCGCGGCTTTCTCTGGTTCGCGACGGTTTCAGGAAAAACATGCCAGAAACTATAACCGATTGCGCGGATGGATGCACGGGCGGTTTGCGGTGCCGGCAGGGCAATCGCATCAAATCATTTTTTCACCACCGAGGACACCGAGAGCACAGAAGTAAGTGCAAGTAAGTCATGCAACTAAAGCGAGCCTTGTAGGGGCGACCAATCTGGTCGCCCGTTGCCGCCGCGACTTGTGGTTTCGGGCGACATGGTATGTCGCCCCTACAAGGCTTGTCCGCTACTGAAATCTGGACAGCTTCCCAGGTTTTACCCCATCCCCGGCCAGCACCCCCTCGGTCCCCCGCCTCACGGGGGATGTATCCCAGTCAACTGGGGAAGGGTGACTCTACGGGGGGATGTGTAATATTAGGCAAATTGGTATTGTGAGCGACGCTATGCAAGGAGTTCGCAGCATGCGCTCCCCCTTCCCTAGCTCGCTG
>JAPPMO010000057.1 GCA_028873975.1 Chloroflexota bacterium | reverse complement strand
CGCGACCCTCGGTGTCCTCGGTGGTTAATTGCCAATAATCTGAAATGCACCCGCTTGATTACCAACTGTTTCGCATTTCCGCCAATCTTACAGTATCATCAAGACAATGGTATTTATGATTGCGCGTTGAGTTAGGTTGCTTTATGAGTGAAGCAGTACAGAACCGCCCCCCGCGGCTTTCGCCGGAAAACTTCATCAACCGCGAAATCAGCACCCTGGATTTCCAAGAGCGTGTGCTGGCGCTGGCTGAGGACGAATCGACGCCGCTCTTGGAGCGGGTGAAGTTTATCGCCATCGTCGGCAACAACCTCGACGAATTCTATATGGTGCGGGTGGCGGGCTATTTTCAAAAATTGCACATCAACAATCCCAAGACCCGTCCCGACGGCGTCACCCCCAGTCAACTGCTGCGCGCGATTCACGAACGGGTCGCTGCACTGATCGCGCGGCAGCGGCGCGTCCGGCATCGTGTCTTCGACCTGCTTGAAAAAGAGGGCATTCACTTCGTCAAGACGCATCAATTGACGGAGGACGAGCGCGAGGCCGTATCCTACTATTTTCGCTCCGAGGTATTCCCGGTGCTAACGCCGCTGGCGGTTGATCACGCCAGGCCCTTTCCCTTCATTTCCAACTTGAGCCTCAATCTGGGCGTTTATCTTGAACGCGCGGGCGATGATATGGCTTCGGGCTTCGAATTTGCGCGCATCAAAGTGCCGGTTGACGTGCTGCCGCGCATTGTGCGTTTGGAATCGGTGATGGGAAGTTATTCCGGCCTCGAGCGGGACGGCTACCGCTTCCTGTGGATGGAGGACATCATCGCCGATCACTTGTCGGAACTCTTCCCCGGCATGCAAATCGTGGAGGCTTTTCCCTTTCGCATCTTGCGCAATGCCGATATCGACTATGAGCACGAGCAGGACGAAGACCTGCTGAATGTGAAATCCATCATCGAGCAGGGCGTGCGGGAAAGGCGCTTTGGCTCGGTGGTTCGTTTGAGCGTGCCGGCCGAAATCAGCGAGCGCATGCTCAAACGACTTATGAGTTCCCTGGAAGTGCCTTCAAACCAGGAAGTTTATACCATCGAAGGCGAGCTGGGCTCGGCGGATCTCTTTGAGGTTTTGCAGGTCGACAGGCCCGATCTCAAGGATTCGCCTTATGTGCCGCGGCTGCCGGAACCCTTCAACAAAGGCTCCGACTTTTTTGGGGTCATTCGCAAACAAGATGTGATCGTCCACCATCCCTACGATTCTTTTTCCCCGGTCGAGGACTTTTTCAAGCGCGCCTCGCGTGATCCGGACGTGCTGGCCATCAAGACAACGCTCTATCGCGTCGGGTCCAATTCGCCCGTGGTCAACGCGCTGATGGATGCCCGCGACAACGAAAAGCAAGTGACCGTCCTGGTGGAGCTCAAAGCGCGCTTTGACGAGGAAAACAACCTGGAGTGGGTCACCGCGCTGGAAGAAAAGGGCGTCCATGTGGTTTATGGCGTGGAGGAACTGCCCGTCAAGACGCACGCCAAGATATCAATGGTCGTGCGCCGCGAACGCGATGGCTTGCGCCGCTATGTGCATCTGGGCACGGGCAATTACAACGCCACAACCGCGCGCCTTTATGCCGATATCGGTTTGTTCACCTGCAACGAACAGATCGCCGACGATGCCTCGCGGCTCTTCAACCGCTTGACAGGTTACGCGCCCGATACCGCCTACAGCCGCTTGCTGGTGGCGCCCGAATACCTGCATGACGCCCTGGTTGCGCTCATCGACAATGAAATCGCTGCGGCGCAGCGCGGCGAGCAAGCCCGCCTGATCTTCAAAATGAACCAGCTTGAAGAAGATCACATGATTGAAAAACTGTACGAGGCATCGCAAGCCGGGGTCAAAATTGACCTGATCGTCAGGGGCCTCTGCTGTTTGCGCGCCGGCATAGCGGGTTTGAGCGAGAACATCACGGTCAAGAGCATCGTGGGGCGTTACCTGGAACATAGCCGCATCTACTATTTCCACAACGCGCCCGAGCATCAGCAGCTCTATTTGGGCAGCGCCGACCTGATGCGCCGCAATTTGCTCAACCGCGTGGAAGTCGTCTTTCCCATTCTTGATCCGCGTATTCAGTGGCGGGTGCTGCGCATCTTGCAGACCGATATTGAAGACATCAAGAACTCCTGGCTCCTGAAGAACGACGGGCAGTATCAGCGCCTGTGGGACCCGGGACACTCGGAAGCCTTTGACTCCCAGCTGGCTTTCATGGGCAACAGCTACGGCGTCTGCGGCACCCCGGATTAAGCTGTCTTAGCCGGGGCCTTGCGGATCAGGGCAATCGCTTCAAAATGATAGCGGCTGAAATGGTGAGAATCTAAACTGAATATTAACTACAGAGAACACAGAGGGCACAGAGATTTTGATAGTAGGGGCGAGCCAAGGCTCGCCCCACCGTTCCAGCTAGGTTTTGCAGGAGACCCGCCGGACTCTGTTGAAAAAGCACTAAAACCCCCCACCCCAAACCCCTCTCCGAGAGGGAGGGGCTTTAACAGTTTATTAGGGTTCAAGAGCTCCCCTTCCCTCATTTTGGCTAAGGACATGACAGGTTTGAATAACAGTGTTTTAGGGCAGCGGGTCAGCCACCGGCTGACCCCTACCGGTATTATTTATGTCTGAAAGTGGTAGGGGCGACTCGGTGAGTCGCCCGAAATCACCAAAATAAATCAGGATTTGCGGTGGAAACGCGCCGCCAAGCGCGAATTAGCGATTGCTGGGGAAAACGTACTGCACCGTGTAGCTGATGGCGGCTTCCGCGCCCGGCGCCACCTCGACGCGGAACTCGATCGTGGAAGAATCCAGCTTCTTGTAGGGCATTGAGCTTTCGACGATTTGCCAATCGCTCCAGCGATAGAGCCGTTCCGGCACGCGAATCTCGACCGTTTCATCCTCCTTGCGGTTGCGCAGGCGGATTGCAAAACTTTCCCGGGCAACATCGCGGGACACGGTTTCGTAGCTGCTCTGCGCGCGCTCGCCGACCAGGTCAAAACTCTTGCCCAATAGGATCTGCACATCTTCGCCTTCGGGACTGTGGTCAATCAGATTCTCGCCGATGAGCAACCCGGCCCCGTCGCCGTCCTGTTGATATACGCGGACGCGCCCGGCCGGCAGGTCCGCTCCCAAGCCGCTGTCTTCGCCCGTGTTGAATTCGAGATATGCAAACACGTCGTCGCTGTCGTCGACGCCATAGCCTTCCGGATAGTCAACCGGCGAATAGTATGCCCCGAATTGCGGGGATTTATCGAAGACGAAGAAAGTGTTCGCCGTGATCTTCGCCCCGCTGACGAATTCAATTTGCTTGGTTTCGTTGTTGCCGATCGTCACGAGCCGCTCGATTTCGTAGAGCTGGTATTCGAAGAGCTCTCGCTGGGCAATGCCGCCGCCGCCCCTGCCCGCGAGGTCCATATCCATTGCCATCATGCGGCTTTCTTCGACCTCGGGCGGCTGAATGCGGCTGAGATCACCGGCCACCAGCCGGAGCCGAACGTCGGTAAAGGCGCGCCCGCTATGGTTATTCAGCGTAACCCATCCTTTGAGATCAAAGCTGTTCTGCTCGCTTGTCAAAAGCAGATTGTAGTCGGCGCTCCAATTCACGCCCCCGGCCAGATAGGTCAATTCGATATCTTGCTCGCCCGCGCTGGCGCTGCTCAAGAGCCACTGCAATGTCGGGCGGGTGATCAAAGCCTCGGGCAAAGCCGGGAAGCGAATATCGCGCGCGTCTTGCAGGCGGACGACGACGATTTCGCCGGAATCGGCTCGCAGGATCGCTTCGCTGCTCCGTCCGCTTAAAAGTTCTCCGCTGTAGAGCGTGCCGTCCGCCGCTGTGATCTTGATCGTCTCGTCCAGATAGCGGGAGAGCAGCGCCGAGCTATTGACCAAATCGTAGCTGTAATTCTGCTCCAGGACGACGGTCCCCTCCGGATTGCTTAGCGAGCGCAAGCTGACGGACGTCGGATCAATGCTGGCGGCGACATCGCGCAAGTCGATCCGGTTGACGCCCTCGTCCAGCATCAGCCGGCGCTGCTCGCGTATCAGGGCGGTTCCCTGGTTGTAGACGGTAACTGCGATGCTTTGGCTTGGCTCTTGCGCGAGGGAGGAATACAAGCCCCCAAGCAGAAATACCACCGCGCAGAGGGCGGTTTTGCATCTTTGCATAATGGTTCTCCCTTAGATCTTCAGCGCTTGCGTGTAGGTATTGACGTTGATGACGTATTCGCCGGGCGCGAAGTCGCCATTCAACTGGATCGTATCCTGATAGGGCTGGAGTATCATCGGGCAGAATACATCGGCCGGCACTTCGCGGTAAACCTCGACCGTGACGCTGTTTCCCTGACGGGCTTGCTTGACGATAACCGGGAAGTCGCAGCCGTCCGGGTGCTCGCCTTGGACATCGAGGCTGACGCGCGCCGTTTGGGACTTTTCGATCTTGACGGTCACGCCGAGGATATTGGTCAAGACTTTGTCAATAGGGCTCATTTCTGGCATCTCCAGTTCATTGATCGGAATTGCGTTCAACTTGAATAACGCATCTGACCCCGCATCCGTTGCAGAAAGGATTACTTTGTCATCAACCGGGACCAGCATAGCCGGGCAGACCGTATCCGCGGCGATCGCGTTGAAGACGCCCAACAATACGCTTTCGGTGGATACCCGCATGGAATACAGCTCGGGCAAATCGCAGCCGATCGCTTGAATCCCGCGGATGCGCAATTCGATTTGTTCCGCCGCGTCAGCGCTGGCAACCAAACCGGCTTGCTCGACCCGCACCGGCATCAATTCCTGCGCTTCAAACACGGGAAGTCCATCGGTCTCCCCGGCCGGGTAAGAAAGCGCCCAAACCTGACTGTTGATAATCAGGTAGGGCGGCTGCCCGGCGACCAATTCGCCAGGGAGCGACAGGCGCCTTTCGAAGATGGCTTCGTCGCCGTCGCAATTGGCTGTGGAGGGAATCTCGCGGTAGAGTTGAATATCGATATTTTGCGGATAACGGGCGATCTCGCTTTGCAAAGCAAGGGCGCAGGCATCGCCATGACTGCCGTTGACCCACAAGTCCCACGCTCGGTCTATGCCCGCCTCCGATGGCGATACGCTCACACTGTCCACGATAGACCACACGCGATAGGTGGAAACATCTTTGTTTTGCACCACGGCGGATAATCCGATGAGCGCGAGCGCCAAGCCGAGCGCAAGATATATTTTGAGCATTTGTCGTCCTTTTTAACAAAGCCTCTTGCCCATGCAAGAAGGCGGCTTGTTATCTTGTCTGAGCGCGGCAGCCTGTTTATGTAAACCGCGTCGCTCAAGCGACGAGACGGCTTACAATTTTGCGTGAGCGGGACAGACCTTATCGTCGGTTACGCGCCGATCGGATCTATGTGACTGCTTGCCATTCGCCCTCGGCGAACTGCCAGATCATCAGCGTGTCTTCGTCGTCCTCCCAGTCGCGCGGATGCGGGATCGTCGCCAGATAAAACTTTCCCCCGCAGCCTGCGCCGCCGTGTGCCAGCGTCTTGAGAAAACTGTCCCGTTCGCTCCCGGGCGCGGCTGCGATGACGAGCTTGTTCTCCGCAGCCCCGCAGCGGAGGCGATTCATGGCGAAGACGACTTGCCGCCAGTCCTGCGACAAGTCGATTTCGATTTGCCAAAGCGCTTCTGCAACTATATAAAACGATTCCTTTTTGCGCTCTGCGGAACTTGCGCTGGCGACGCGGCAAACTTCAAGGTCGAAGAGCAATTGCTCGCCCCCGAAGTCCGCGCGATTGCCGCGTCCATAGAGGGAGAATACACGAAATTCTTCGCCCTCGAAACTGCCCTCGAATTGCGTCGCCAGCGCCTTGACGAAGGCTCGTTCCCTCGCCCGCGCCAGCGACTCCGGCGATGTGCCCATCACCAGCGCCTTCAGCGTCTTGTGATAGCTGTCGCGCAGGATGTCCTGGATGTTCATGCTTCCATTATACGGCGAATCCCGGCTCATCACCGCGCGGGATCAGTAGAGAGCAACCCGGCGGCAGAATACAAACAAACCATGCCGGGCGACCTGTCAGGTCGTCCGCAACACCTAGCCGGAGCGGAGGGCGAGCCAAGGCTCGCCCCTACGTTCATCTTGCAATTTGTTGCATAATAATCTTGGAATTACTTCGCCCGGAAACCCTGCTTTCTGTCGCGTTCTGTCTATAATATAGATGTGGTCCGAAACCTGTGAGGACGAGAGCGAGACGCGCTTGCGCTGAAGGAGCATTACTTGCAGAGCTTGCCACCGAGTGGTTACCTAGCCTTGCCAAAGTTGGCATTGCCGGCCAGTTACATTTGTGTCCTGCGGGATGTCGACAGCGGTTGCTATCGCATTGATAAAACGCAAGATCCGCCCGGCTTCATTGAGTTGGTCTTGGCCGAGCGAGATGGCGACTATGGAATCGAGCTCCTTGCCATTGTTCAGGCCAGCGATCTGAACGCATTTGAGTTCTTTCTACTTGAGCGGCATGACGCTTCTCTCGGCGGCGAATGGATAAGTCTGGATGACTATCAAATGGCTGAACTGCGAAGCTCTGTCTTGCAGATCAACGCCTATCACAGTCAATATGTCACCGCGCAGCAGCATCATCACGCGCTGGGAAACGCGGCCGCGGCCGCAACATTGGATTCTGTCAAACGGTCGTCCGGCGAAACGCTCGAATCCGGCCAGGTCGCGCTGGAAGGAGGTCTTTCAAACAGAGTTGGCGTCGCAAAGCAACCCCGGCTCCGTAGCCGACGGCGCATTCGCACGCGATCTGAACTGTGGAATCAGGAAATGTCCCCCGAGCGAGCTGGGTTAAGGCAACGGATTGACGATAAGATCAATCACTTTTTGGTCAATCATCCCGGAATTGCCATTGCGGTAATCCTGCTTGTCATGCTAATGACGCTGATTTATCTTGATGCCAATTGGACCGGTCCGCAAGGATTCCGATACCGCTAAGGCAGGCTTGGCAGTCGCGCAAACAATCGGCTGCCGCTAGAAATCCAGCGTCAAACTAATCGGACAATGATCGCTGCCCATGACATCAGCATGAATCTCCGCCGTGACCATCTTGTCCAGCAAGTCCGGCGAGATGAAGAAATAGTCGATCCGCCAGCCCACATTCTTTGCCCGCGCCCCGCTGCGCAGCGACCACCAGGAATAAGCGCCTTCTTTGTCCGGATTCAGATGCCGGTAAGTGTCGATGTAACCACCCTCCACTACCTTGTCCATCCAGTCGCGCTCGATACGCAGGAAGCCCGAGTATTTGGAGTTCGGCTTGGGATGCGTCAGGTCGATCTCATTATGCGCCGTGTTGATATCGCCGCAAAATGCCACCGGCTTGCCTTCTGCCCGCAAGCCATTGGCATAATCGAGGAATGCTTCTTTATATTCCATTTTGTACTGCAAGCGTTCCTCGCTGGCCTTGCCATTGGGCAGGTATGTACTCATCAGGGTAAAGTCCCCGTAATCGGCGATAATCGTGCGTCCTTCGCTATCAAACTTTTCGATGCCCAAGCCCAGCTTGATGTCCTCAGGTTCCCTTTTGCTGAACAAGCCGACGCCGCTGTATCCTTTCTTTTCGGCGCTGACCCACCAGCTGTGATAGCCCTCCGGCTGCCGCAGTTCGGCGTCGAGCTGCTCGGGACGGGCTTTGGTTTCCTGGATGGTCAAGACATCCGGCTGCGCCGCCTCGAACCAATCGAGAAAACCTTTGCGCTGGGCGGCGCGTATCCCGTTGACATTCCATGAATAGAGTTGCATGCCATTCTCCATTGATTATTTGGCGCTGCGATGCGGATATTATAGACTTATAACATCTGTCGAGTAAGACGCAATCGAGATTGCGGATTCTGGCAGAGCAGGCCCGTTGCGCAGCCTCGCGGGTCCGCGGCTCCGGGTGGAATTATCTGGGAAACGAATGCTTATGCTCAAGATCAACGAAGACCGCTTTCTGGCCGACCTGCGCGAACTGGCGTTGATTGGCGCGACGGCCGAGGGTGGCGTATCCCGCCCGGCCTTGACGATCCACGATCTCGAGGCGCGCAACTGGTATCGCCGCAGGATCGCCGAAGCCGGCCTCGACTACGCGCTGGACGGGGCGGGAAACCAATCGGCGATTCTGTGGAGCGACCCGCCGAGCGACAAGCGCATACTGGCCGGTTCTCATCTGGACAGCGTGCCCAATGGCGGCAGTTATGACGGCGCGCTGGGGCTCCTGGTAGCCTTCGAGGCGCTGCGGACGATGAAGGATCACGGCATCCGGCCGAAGCTCACACTGGAAGCTCTCAACTTCACCGACGAAGAAGGCGCGATTATGGGCTTGATGGGCAGCCGCGCCCTGGTCGGGCAGCTCACGGCGGCAGATCTGGAGCGCAGCAAGATCGCCCCGGAAGAACTGAGTAAGCGGCTGGAGGCTGCGGGCATCTCGCGGCAGTCCCTGTTGGGGGCGCGCCGAGACGACGTCCTGGCCTGGATTGAATTGCATATCGAACAAGGCACTCGCCTGGAAGACGGGAACATCGACATCGGCGTGGTCGACGCCATCGTCGGGATACGTTCGCTGAAACTGAGCTTGCATGGCGAGGCGGCGCACGCCGGTACCAAACCGATGCGGCAACGGCGAGACGCGCTCTGGGGAGCGGCGCAATTTGTGCTGCGCGCGCGACAACATGTCATGGACAACTACAGCCCGGGCGTCTGTAATATCGGGATGATCGGCGCTAAACCCGGCGCCTTCAACATCGTCCCGGCCCAGGTTGATCTGGCGCTGGAATTTCGTCACGGTTCTGCAGAAGAAATGGATGCCATGGGCGCCGATCTGCTGGGCTTGCTGGAGGAATGCGCGAGCGAATATGATTTGCGCGTATCCTTCGAGGAAACGCCGGCCGTCCACCCCGCGCGGATGAGCGAGACGGTCATGTCCGCGATTGAGCGGGCGGCGGCCGCGCTCGGCCTGTCCCATCGGCGCATGCTGAGTTTCGCCGGACACGACAGTCAGTCGCTGGCTCAAATCTGTCCCGCCGCTATGTTTTTCGTCCCGTCAGCCCGCGGCATCAGCCATAATCCGGCCGAGTTCACCAGCGCTGCCAATTGCGTCAATGGCGCCAACCTGATGCTTCATACTTTATTAGAATTAATAGACACACTTGGCTAGGCGCCGGTTGGCGCCCAGATATTCTTGACCTGTATCGATTCCTGGAGGAACTCGGCGCCTGCGCCCTGGATCGGATCGAACCAATCACGATCGGCGCCGTAGTTGACCCAAGTTCGCTTCATATTTGCCGCCGAGCGCGCTTCGACTTGTCGGCTGCCCTCGGCGCCCCCGAAGTACCAGAGGCTATCGACATCGTCATGCTCGACCAGGGTCTTCACGAGATGTTCGCGATCGCCGGTGACGATGTTGACCACGCCGGCCGGCAAATCGGATGTATCGAAGACCTGATAGAGATCGGTTGCGCTTAGCGGGTAGATTGGAGAAGGCAGGCAGACGACGGTGTTGCCGCGCGAGATCGCGGGCGCAAGCAAGGACGCGAAAGCCAGCAGCGGACGGGCGTCGGGGCAGGCGACGCCGATGACGCCAATGGGTTCGTGAATAGCGGCCACCAAGCCGCGCAGCGTCGTCTCTTGAACTGTGCCGCCGGACTTGTCAGCGAAGGCAGCCCAGTGGAAGAATCTGTCAATCGCAGCCTCGACTTCCCGCTCTGCCAAGGCCGGTTCGCAGTCCGTCATCAGACAAATGCGCTGTGCGAATTCGTCGCGGCGCGCCGACAAGTTTTCCGCGATGTAATACAAGATTTGCGCCCGGCCATGCGGGGCGTAATATGCCCAGTTCTTGGCTTTGCGCGCGGCTTCCACGGCATCCCGAATGTCCTTGCGATTGCCATCGCCAGCCTGCCCGACCAGCGCGCCGGACGGCGCTAGCACTGACCGTGTATAATTGCTGTCGGGCCGTTTCTGCGCCCCGCCGATGTACAGTTTGGCTGTGCGGTCTATGGGCGAGTCGTCCTGGCTGATATTGCCCAGGGCAGGGGGCGCCGGGGGCACATGGGCGCCCCAGTCATCGGGCGCCGCGCCCAGCTGCGGGCGGGACCGCCCCATCCAGCGCGGACGCAGATAAGCGAACAAGCCTTCCTTGCCGCCCTCGCGCCCGAAGCCGCTTTCGCGATAGCCGCCGAAACCAGCTGCGGCATCAAACAAGTTGGTGGAGTTGATCCAGATGCTTCCGGCTTTGATCTGCCGCGCGGTATCCAATGCCAGACTGATGTTCTCGCTCCAAATCGAAGCCGCCAAACCGTAGGGACTGTTGTTCGCCAGTTCAACCGCTTCGTCGGGACTTCGGAAGCTCATCGCCACCAGCACCGGACCGAAGATCTCTTGCTGCGCGGCGGCCGAAGCCGCTTCTACATTTGTCAAGAGCGTCGGCGGATAAAAGCAGCCTTTGTCGGGCGATTCAATCTGCGGTTGATAGACCTCGGCGCCTTCCTCGATCCCGCGCTTGACCCAGGCGGCGATATTGTCTCGTTGGATGGGATCGACGATCGCGCCGATGTCGATGCCCTTGTCCAGGGCGTCCCCCAGGCGCAGACGGGCCATGCGCCCTTTGAGCTTGCTGATGAATTGGTCGGCGATATTCTCTTGCGCCAGCAAGCGCGAGCCAGCGCAGCAAACCTCGCCCTGATTGAAGAAAATCGCGTCGACCAGACCTTCGACCGCGCCGTCCAAATCGGCGTCGTCGAATACCAGAAAGGGCGACTTGCCGCCCAGTTCCAAGGTGAGTTTGACGCCGGCGCCGGCTGTCGCCCGGCGAATCATGCGCCCGACCGCTGTCGAACCGGTAAAGGCGACCTTGTCCAGGTCGCTGTGCGCCACCAGCGACGCGCCGGCTTGGTCGCCGCCTGTGACGATGTTGACGACGCCGGGCGGCAAGCCGGCTTCCGCGATGACCTCGGCGAAGAGCAGGGCGGAAAGCGGCGTGTACGGCGCGGGCTTGATGACAACCGTATTGCCCATGGCAATGGCCGGCGCGATCTTCCAGGCCAGCATCAAGAGCGGGAAATTCCAGGGTATCACTTGCCCAACAAGTCCCAGGGACTGATAGTCGCGCAATTCGCTTTCCATCAGTTGCGCCCAGCCGGCATGATAATAAAAATGGCGGGCCACCAGCGGGATGTCGATATCGCGCGATTCGCGGATGGCTTTGCCGTTGTCCAGGCTTTCGACGACGGCCAGCAGACGAGCGTGCTTTTGGACATTGCGGGCGATGGCGTAGAGGTGGCGCGCGCGCTGGTGGGGGCTGAGCGCCGACCAGGTTTCGTAGGCGCCGCGCGCGGCCTTGACCGCCGCGTCAATGTCGGCGGCAGAGGCGTCGGCGACCTGCGCCAGGGTTTCCGCGCGCGCCGGGTTGCTGACTGTGAGGGTCTTGCCCTCGGCTGGCGGGATCCAACTATTGTTGATGAAGAGATCAAAGCGGCGTTTGTGGGCGTCCAGCCAGGCATTGGCGGCGGCGTCGGATTCCGGCGCGGGTCCGTAGGTCATACTGTGGAAGAGTTCGGCTATTTGGGGCATGGGGTGGAGATCCTAGCCATTCCATCTAAGTCCTAAAATCAAGCTTTTCGTTCAGTTGGAACGTGTTTATGTGGCAAATCTTGAAGTCATCACATACATTAGGGATTTTCCTGTTTGCTCTTTGTTTCGATGGCTTCGATACTTCTGCAGTTACTACAGTTCGGTTTGATCGGTCGGCATATGCATAAGCAATTAGGTGTATAGTCCTGGATTATAATGGCACTGTTTCCAATGAGCAAAAGGACGA
>JAPPMO010000080.1 GCA_028873975.1 Chloroflexota bacterium | reverse complement strand
TTAGTAGCGGACAAGCCTTGTAGGGGCGACATACCATGTCGCCCGAAACCACAAGCGCGGGGGCAACGGGCGACCAGATTGGTCGCCCCTACAAGGCTCGCTTTAGTTGCATGACTTACTTGGACTTACTTCTGCGCCTCTGTGGCTATATTTAAGTTGGTATTGTCTTCATTGTAGTGCATGTTCATTTTGATGCGATTGCCCTGAATAACATCCGAATACCCGCAACCGCGCTCGCGATTCTGCGTATATTGAGTCAGCAGGGGCAGCGCAGTTGTACTCCATCGCAAGGCAATCTGCGCGCCTGATGAATATAAGACGATTGGGACAACGACCGCAATGAACATCAATATGAAAAAGCGACTCTATCGTTCACGAGCCGATCGCCGCGTTGCCGGCGTCTGCGGCGGCATTGCTGATTACCTCGCGGTCGATCCGACGATCGTCCGAATCATTTGGGCGCTCTTTGCCATCGCGGGCGGGCCCGGCGTAGTGCTCTATATCATTCTGGCGGCGATAATCCCCGAGGAGCCCGAATACGTACAGTCTTCGGCGCAGAAAATCAAGAATGATGAACCCGGCTAGATCTTCACGGTCCCGCGCCAGGGAAGCCGCCGCAGCTTCAGCTATTGCTGCGGGCGCATGCTAAAGCAAGTCGCTGATCGCTTCGCGCTCGCTCTTTAATTCTGCTTCTGTCTCCCGGATTTTGCCCAAGGCATACTCGCTCAGCGCCAATCCGGTTACCGGCTCGAATCGACCCATTCCATCGCTTCGCAATGGAAAAGAGTAGATTAGCCCGTCCGCAACGCCGTAAGAATTGCCTTCACTGGGAATAGCCGCGCTGAACCAGTCGCCTTCGGCTGTCGGATGAATCAGGCTGCGGATCGTATCAAGCGCGGCATTTGCGGCGCTGGCGGCGGAACTCTTGCCCCGCGCGTCGATGACCGCCGCGCCGCGCTTTTGCACGGTACTCATAAAGTCTTTTTCCAGCCAGGCGCGGTCGCGGATGACCGCTTCCGCAGCTTGTCCATTGATCAAGGCGTGTTCAAAGTTAGGGAATTGCGTACTGCTGTGGTTGCCCCAGATAGCCAGCCGGCTGACAGCCGATACCGGCGCGCCGGCTTTGCCCGCCAACTGCGACTTGGCGCGGTTTTCATCGAGGCGTGTCATGGCAAACCATCTGTCGGCCGGGATGTCGGGCGCGTTGGCTTGGGCAACCAAACAATTGGAATTGCAAGGATTGGCGACGACAAGTACGCGAATATCGTCAGCGGCATGGTCGTTGATGGCTCTGCCTTGCGCGACGAAGATCGGGCCATTCGCGGCGATGAGGTCGCCCCGTTCCATGCCCGGACCGCGTGGCCTGCCGCCGACAAGGATCGCCCAGTTGGCATCTTTGAAAGCCACAGCAGGATCATCGGAAATGACGATGTCCTGTAGCAAGGATTGCGCGCTGTCCTCCAGCTCCATGACAACGCCTTGAAGCGCTTGCATCGCCGCTGGAATCTCGAGGATTTGCAGGATTACTGGGCGGTCCGCGCCGAACACTTCGCCGTTGCCAATGCGAAAGAGCAGACTGTAGGCGATTTGACCGGCGCCGCCGGTCACCGCTACGCGTATGGGTGTCGTCATGCCGTCGAATCCTCCAAGTATTGGGTCAAGATCAAACGCGGCAATTGTAGCGGAAATGCAGCCCTATTGCATCTATGATTCGGTGGTGTATCCTTTTCGGTTGAAACAAAAAGCTTAACCACCGAGGGGCGCGTAGACACAGCCCTTCGACACCGAGGGCACTGAGAATTACTTGCGAAATAGTCCTTTTCTTTGTGTCCTTCGTGTCTTTGTGGTGAAACTGAATGTGGCTCATTTGAATTACAACCGAATTCGATACATTACCTATGATTCGCCCCGGCCGTTCAGATGCGGCGTTTGCGCGAAGCCAAGGATTTCCCAGATCTCTTCTCGCCGTCTCAAGGTAGTTATTGATGTGTTCTTGATGGCTGTATCTGGCAGCAGGGCATACATGGAACCCAGGAAGATGGCGATCGCCGAGCCATGAGTCACTATTGCGATGGTCCTGTGATCCAAATGCGCCGTCAGATCATCCCAGGCAGCGCGCATCCGCCGCTGGACATCTTGCCGGGATTCGCCTTTTGGCGCTTTATAGGCAATGTAGCCCGTGCTCCAATTGCGATGCGCCGCGGGGAAGCGGCGCTCAACCTCCGCGAAACTGTGTCCTTCGAATATGCCAAATTCAATTTCACGCAGGCGTTTGTCCCCGTGGGGCGGCAAGCCGATCCGTTCCCCGATTATCTCCGCAGTCTCTTGCGCGCGCAGGATGGGGCTTGTGTAAAGCGCGTCAATGGAGCGCCCCTTCAGGTAGCGCGCGACGGCAGCGGCTTGCTCGCGTCCGCGTTCATTCAGCGGTATCTCCATAACGCCTTGCAGCCGCCGTTCGCGATTGAAGTCCGTTTCGCCGTGACGAATCAGCAGGACTTTTTCCACGCTCATCTCATCGTATTCCATTCTCCCAGACTTGACGGATGCCGGGGCTGGGGGCAAAATGCAATTAAGTTTCCGAAGTGTAGCATACATAAGGCGAGATTCGAGTGAATGAAGAACAGAGTAGCGGTTTGACGCGGCAGCCGAGCAAGTTCACCCTTTACTGTTTGGCGATGGTCGGCGGGTTAGGGATGGCGATGATGATGGCTGCGGCGATGGTCGGTGTCATCTATGGGGGCGATCTCGACCCCGAATCGACGCATGCGCTGGGTTTGCTGCTGGTCAGCGGCTTGCTATTGCTGGTCATCGCCGTCGCTTTCTGGCTGGGCTGGGTGCGTCCCTTTGAACGCTTCGACGATATCAACGTCCCCGCCGAACCCGAACATCACTAGCGCGCGAGATGCCCGTTAATCCGATACCGCAGCGAGAACCTGTCAATGAACTGCTAAGCGGAACCGTCTCGCGCGTCGACCGGTCTTTCTTCCTGTCGTCGAGTCTGCTGCCGGGTGCGGAGCTCATTGTTCAGGGCGAGATCATTCTACGCTACGGGATCCCCTATTTATTCAAACCGCAGTGGTCCATCGTTCCAGATCTGGTCGTTCTGGATTATGGCGACACGATGGCGGGCGAGCTAGCCTGGGACTTCTTGATGATGAGCAGCCACCTCTATCCGCGCTCGGACGTACTAGGCTATCGCAATGACGGCGCCGACGAGATGGTCCCGCTCAAGCAGTTGGATTTTGACAGTCCCTACGATGTTTTTGTCTATCGAGCGCCCGGGGATCGTGAGCCACTCGCCAGGCTCTCGGCGCTTATCGAGAGCGCAAGTGATGGTTTCCCGGAACGCCTTCTTCAGCACCTGCCCCGCTTCCCCAGCTTGGGGGATTGGCAGAGTCGTGGATGAACTGGACTCGATCTTCAGCGATGACTGGAGCGAGGATCACCGTTCGGGCCTGGTGGCTGTCGTCGGACGCCCCAATGTTGGCAAATCCACGCTGATCAACGCCATACTTGGGCAAAAGATCGCCATTGTTAGCGACAAGCCCCAGACCACCCGACAGCGGCAACTGGGCATCCACAGCCGAGATGACGCGCAGATCTTGTTCGTCGATACGCCGGGCATTCACGATTCGCGAACGCGATTGGGCGACTACATGGTAAAAGTCGCGCACGACGCCCTTTATGACGCCGATGTCATACTCTGGATCCTTGACGTTTCACAGGCGCCTCGCGAGGAAGACATAGTCATTGCCGACGCGATCGCGCGCGCGGCCGCGCGCGCGCCCATAGCCCTTGCCCTCAACAAGATTGACCTGGCCGGCGAAGATTGCGACCGCCGCGATCACCTCGCCTTGATCAAACATGATCTTGTCTTCGAGACCAGCGCCCGGGACGGGACCGGGGTTCGCAACCTGATCGACGGCTTGATACCCTTGCTGCCCCTGGGACCGCGCTATTATCCCGCGGATCAGGTCAGCGAAAGCAATTTGCGCTTTCTGGCCGCCGAAATCATCCGCGAAAAGATTATCGCATTGACGGGGGACGAGATTCCTTACGCGGTTGCGGTGGAAATCAGCCGCTTCAGCGAAAGAAACGATATCAATATCATCGACGCCGTCGTTTATGTCGAACGGGAATCGCAAAAAGGCATCGTCATCGGCAAGCGAGGCAAGATGATCAAGCGCATCGGCATAGACGCGCGCGCCGAGCTCGAGCGCCTGCTGGAAAAGCATGTTCATCTCCAAACGCGCGTGAAGGTACTGAAGAATTGGCGCAGCAACGAGCAGTTTATGAAGCGCGTCGGTTACTTCCTGTCAAAAGACAAGCCAAAAAGCCGGCCAAAAGGAAAGAAGAGTCAGTCGAGCTGAACTTTTTCCAGCACAGCTTTTGCCTCTTCAATATCCAGCTTGATTTGTCTCAGCAGTTCTTCAGTACCCTCAAACTTTCTCTCCGGGCGCAAGCGCGCTTCAAAACTCAACTCCATGGACGCGCCATAAATATCTCGGTCGAATCCCAACAAATGCGCCTCGATTGACAGCCTGTCTTCGCCAAACGTTGGACGCATCCCGATATTGGTGGCGGCGCCTAACGTTTCCTCGCCTAATCTTGCCAGGCACGCATAAACGCCGTTGGGCGGGATGATCTGCTCTTCCCAAACTTCGAGATTGGCGGTGGGAACGCCAATCCTGCGGCCCCGTTGCTGCCCCATTACCACCTTGCCTTCAATTGAATAGGCGCGGCCCAGCATGCCTTTCGCTCCGCGCATCTCTCCCTGCCGCACCAGATCCCGCACCTGCGAGCTATGAATGGAATC
The DNA here is from genome assembly GCA_028873975.1 of Chloroflexota bacterium. Classification (GTDB taxonomy): domain Bacteria; phylum Chloroflexota; class Anaerolineae; order Aggregatilineales; family Phototrophicaceae; genus UBA6055. Next base: position 7,478 of record JAPPMO010000080.1, on the reverse strand, counting down.
GCCGCCGGCTTCGCTCATGATCAGTTCGATAGCCGTCACGCTGAATCCCTTGATCTTGCCTTGCCGGCGCAGGAACTCGACTGTTCCTTCCCGTTCATAGCCCATGGCGAAATCCGAGCCCACCCACAACTCTTTCAAGCGCAAATGCCTAAGGAGTTGATCTACGAATTCCTCAGCTCGAATCTGTCTTGTCTCTTCGTCGAAAGGGTGGCTGATAACAAGGTCAACGCCCAGCGCTATCAGCAGCTTCGCGCGCTGTTCCGGACTGCTCAAGTAGTAGCGCCTGTCGACTTCTCCCAATACCTTGTCCGGGTGCGGGTGAAAGGTCAAGACCACCGCAAGTCGCTCACTTGCTCGCGCCTCCTCCACCAGTCGCCTGATCATGGTCTGGTGTCCGCGGTGTACGCCGTCAAAGACGCCGATGGTCACGACGGATTCAGTTTCGATCTGAGCTTCGCAGAGATGGCGCAAGTGGAGCATCGGCTCTTCCAAGTCTGGCTTCTGGAAATCGTGGTACGCGCGCGATCTGCTATACACCCGTAAAGCGTTTGGCTTAAGGTGAAGCAAGACCGTTCATTCCCGGCCGATTGTATCAACTTTGGCTGATAAATACTTTATGCGGTTTCCAAAGCTCGCCTTGGGGGACCAGGACCGCGGCCAGCCGCTTGTCGCAAGTGAAAGCGAATACGCGCTCGGCGCCCAAAGTGGCGCGCCTAGCGATTGCTCGCCCATTTTGGATTTTCGCAAGCTCATCTTCAGAGAGAGCCACACAAGTTTGATCCGCCAGCGCGACATGCGGTGGAACGATGCGCCGCCACCAGTCTTCTTCGTTTAGGAGGGTTTCGAGAGCCACACTGTCGCCGAGCCTAAACTGCCCGCTGGCACGACGTTGCAAGCCGGAGAGATACGCGCCGACGCCTAGCGCTTGACCCAAGTCCTGCGCCAGGCTGCGCATATAAGTGCCGGCGCTGCATATCACATCAAGCTCAAGCAGCGGGTCATTCCACTGTAATATATTGATGCTGTCAATGCGCACCGGTCTTGGCTCGACTTCGATTGATTGACCTGCCCGCGCCAGTTCATAGAGCTTGCGGCCCCTGACCTTGATCGCGCTGTACATGGGCGGCGCCTGCAGTATTTCGCCGATGAATGGCTTGATTGCTTCTCTGATATCGACAAGCGCTATGCCGCCGGTATCGACCTGGCTCTCGTTAATTTCGCCGCCGCTGTCGTAAGTAGAGCTTGTTGCTCCGAGCCGAACCCTGGCGCGGTAAGACTTGCGCCCCGGCATGATGTATTCGCTCAAGCGGGTCGCCTTGCCCAAGCAGACGATCAGCACGCCGCTCGCCAGGGGATCGAGCGTGCCGGCGTGGCCTACTTTCTTCGCTCCGGTCAGTTCTCGGTAGCGCCGGCGCACAAGCGCGACGACGTCGTGGCTGGTATAGTGAAGCGGCTTGTCAACATTGAGAAAACCTGAATGATCAATTTCACGCAAGTCCCGAATCCCCTGCGCTGATAACCTGATGAGCCAGGGGCAAGACAGTGCCGCGTGCCTGCGCCAAAGTCCCGTCCATGGTGCAGCCTGAAGCCTGTCTGTGCCCGCCGCCGCCGAGCTGCGCTGCCAGGCTGGCGACATCGTAGCCGGGTTTGGATCGGAAGCCGACTTCTACCTGCTCGTCGGGCAATTCCTTGAAAATAATCGAAATCTTCGCCTGGTCAACATTGACCAGGTGGTTTACCAAGTCGCCGTCTGTCATGGCATGCAAACCAGCCTGCGCGATATTTTCGCGTGTGATAGTGGCATGGATTAGCCCGGCGCGCAATTCGACCGATGGCAAAGCCAGCTTCCACAAATTAACTTCTTGGTAGGGGCGGCGGTTGAGCGTCCGCGCCATAATCTGCGCCAGAGGCGCGCCCTTTTGCATCAGCGCCTGCGCGATCTCTAAGGTGCGTTCCTTAGTGGCGCTGATGCGAAAGCCAAGCGTGTCGGTGACCAAGCCGGTCAGCAAGGCATAGGCGGCCGCTTCGGTCAATGGGCAACCAATATAGTTGATCAGATCAAAGACAATCTCCGCGGCAGCCACCGCATGAGATACGACTAGGTTGATATCCCCGTAGCGAGTATTCGTGGGGTGATGATCCAAATTAATGATCTTTTTGCTGTGCGCCATTCCGTAAGCGCCGGCCACTCCGATTCTTTCGATATCGCTCGAATCCACCGCGATCATCAAGTCGAATTCCCCGGCCTCGATGCTGGACAGTATTGTCCCGCTGCCCGGCACAAACTTGAGTCCGGGAGGCGCGCCGTCGTCAATGACGGCTGTGACATCCTTGCCCAAGGCCCGCATCGCGTCGCTGATTCCCAATAGCGAACCCACGGCATCGCCGTCCGGGGCGATGTGCGAAATCGCAAGAATCGTCCTCGCGGCCTCCATGGCATCGGCGGCGGCTTGCCAAGGTGACTCAATTGTCCGCATCTGGACCGCTCTCGGACTCGGGCGGGATATCAAGATTAGCGATAAGCTGGTTGATTCGTGATGCGTGCTCCAGCGTATGATCCCAATGGAAATGCAATTCCGGCGTGTTGCGCAGACGGATGACTTTGCCCACTTCGCGCCGCAGAAATCCATTGGCGCGCCGCAACCCCGCCATCACGCTATCTTGCCGGCTCTCGTCGCCCATCGCGCTGACGTAGATCTTGGCAACCATCAGTTCCGGGTCAAGCTTGACCTCGGTTACGGTGATGCCTTGCAGGCGCGGATCTGCGATTTCACGCACCAGCAACTGGCTCAGGATTTGCTGAATCCGATCGCTCATGCGGCCCTGTTTGATTGACATGCGCTTCTTTCAGACTAATTGACGCGGACGCGAACGAAAAACTCGATGATATCTCCCTCTTCAAAGTCGTTGACGCCAGCCAGGCCAATCCCGCATTCAAAGCCGGATCGGACTTCGCGCACATCGTCCTGGAATCGCTTTAGCGAACTGACGTTTACGCCGTCGATGATGATTTTCTCGCCTCGTTTTAGTCGCGCCTTGGCATTACGTCTTGCCTCGCCTTCCTTTATCATGCTGCCGGCTATGACGCCGCCGCGCGGGATCTTAAACGTTTGACGCACTTCGGCAATGCCCACGACCTGGTCGCCGAACTTGGGCTCGAGCATGCCGTGCAATGCCAGTTCAATGTCTTCAAAGAGCTTGTATATGACATCATACTTGCGGATCTCTACTCCCTGTACTTCGGCCGAAGATTGCGCGGGATTGTCTACGCCGACGTTGAAGCCAACAATGATCGCATTGGATGCGCTTGCCAACATGACATCGGATTCGGTGATGCGGCCGACTTCCTGGCGCAGCACGCGGACCTCTATGCCTTCTTCGTTACGCTGCGATATGTTTTTGAGCTCGTCGGTGATGGGCTGGATGGATCCCTGGACATCGGTCTTCAAGACCATCGCCAATTCTTTCGCTTCGCCGGCTTGGAATTGTTTGAACAGATCTTCAAGCGTCATGGCGGCTTGAACGGGTCCGCTCACTTGTCGAGTCCGTTCCTGCTGCCGGCGATCTTCCGCTATGCCCCGCGCTATCTTGTCATTCGCCACAATCTCGAAAAACACGCCGGGCGCCGGCGGCGCGTCCAAGCCCAACACCGATACGGGCATGGATGGAATCGCTTGCTTTACCGGGTTGCCGGCGGAATCAAACATGGCTTTGACCCTGCCATAAGACGTGCCAGCCACGATGACGTCTCCGCGTTTCATCGTGCCGTTCATGACTAGCAGCGTCGCCATCGTCCCGCGGCTTCGGTCCACCTCGGCTTCAATCACGGTGCCGCGCAATATGCCTTGCGGATTGCCTGCGATGGAATTGTCGTCCGCCACCAAGACGAGCGCCTCCAGCAGATCTTCGATCCCCACGCCATTGAGAGAATCTACCGGAACCATCATGGTGGAGCCGTCCCAGTCATCGGGGATCAGGTCGAGCTCCGCCAGTTGCTGTTTCACCATATCGGCATTGGCGTTGTTCCTGTCAATCTTGGTGATGGCCACCACCAGCGGCACATTGGCTGCGCGCGCATGGTCCAGCGCTTCGCGCGTGGTGGGCATGACGCCGTCATCAGCCGCCACCACCAGGATGGCGATATCGGCGCCCTGGGCGCCGCGCGCGCGCATGGCGGTAAAGGCTTCGTGACCGGGCGTATCCAGAAATGTCAGGATGCGCCCATCGTGCTGCGCCTGATATGCGCCAATGTGTTGGGTGATGCCGCCCGCTTCGCCTTCCGCGACCGCGGTTTTGCGGATCGTGTCCAGCAGCGTGGTCTTGCCATGGTCGACATGGCCCAGAATCGTGATGATCGGCGGACGCGGGATTAGCGTATCAGGCGTCTCGCCCAGATACATGGCGCTCCATTTTTCTTCGCGTTCTTCGGCGCGTTTTTCTTCTTCTTCGGCAGCGGCGACCGCGCTTGCGGATTGAGCGCTGAAGCCCATCTCTTCGATAACGATAGCCGCCGTATCGAAGTCGATTTGCTGGTTTATGGACGCCATGATGCCGTTGGTAATCAACCGCTTCATCACGTCGATGGGGCTGGAATCGATCAGTTCGGCAAGTTCGCGTACTGTCAAATAATCGGGAACAAGAATCAAGTTTGTAGTTTCTGCCATACCTACCTCCTTCAGTTTTGGAGCACTGTCCGGGGCAGGATATGCGGTCCTGCCAGTGCTAGCGGATGGTCGTCATGTTGGTTTCATGTGCCGCAAATAACTGCGATCGTCATCATGTAATTCCCGGCGCAGCGCTGCATCCAAGACCGCGCGCGTCGCGGCGGCATCCCAGCAATTTGCTTTGCCGCATAAATATGCCCCGCGCCCGTTCATTTTTCCACTCTCGTCGATTCTCAGGTGGCTGTCGACGAATACCAGCCGCGTCAAGCTCCGCTTGTCCATCTTGTCGCGACAAACCACGCAGCTGCGTTGCGGACGATGCTTGCTGCCCACTACGCGCTCCTTTTGCACAGCGGCTCATGCCCTAGTAGTCGTAATCTTCCCAGGTTTCCTCGTCCCAACTGCCGCGCCGCCCCTTGCGCCGCCGCTTGGCGATGACTTCGCCGCTCTTCTCGTCCAAAACCAGTTGACGCCGTTTTTGACGATCCTTGCGCCGCTGTTTCTTGCCCTTGCTGCGATCCAGTTCAAACCCGGCTTCGTCTTCTGCCGTTTCGAATTGCGGGCCGCCAGGGCTTTCCGGGCGCGGGTCTTCTTTGCCTGGCGCCGCAACAGGCGCTTCTGCGACTGCGCCAGCCTCGGCGATTGCCAGGCCCGCCATAGCCGGTTCCATTGTCTCTTGCGGGATTGGCTGTCCAAAAGCGTCCAGCAGGACATCTTGTTCTGCCGGTTCTGCCTCGGTTCCGTCTTTGGCGCCTTCGCCCGGCTGCGCTTCGACCGCATCGCTTGAAGCCGCTTCCTCGTCGGGCGCATCAGCCTCTTCGTCGTCCTCGATTGAAATCGCTTCCAGGAGCAGGGCGTCGATGTCCGCAGCCATGACGGCGTCGAGCGCCGCCTGGATTTCAGCCATCGGCTCGCCCTCCAGGGCGCCGAGCTTGCGAGCCACGATCTCTTCATCAACCAGGCAAGAGAGCATCGCCTCGCCGACGTTTTCATAAGGCTCGAGGATATCGAGAATCTCCTGCGATACCGCCAGCACGTCCAGGGGCAACTCGAACAATTGCGGAGTCAGTGTGGCTTTGACCGCTTCTCGTTCGCGCAGGTAAATCTCTCGCGCCTCGTTGCGCTGCTCTTGCAAGAGCTGCTCGACAATTTCTGCAAAGCGACCCAGAGTCTTGTACTCTTCCGGCATGACGGTCAGTTCCATGCGCTTCTTTTCCATGATGCGCAGCGACTCGGCAATCATGTCGGCATGCTTTTCCGTCAATACGTCCAGAGGCGGCGCGTCGAGATTATCCAGCGCGCCCTGCACCGTTTCCGTCACGCTCTTGATGTCGATGCGCCAGCCGGTAAGCTTGGCCGCCAAACGCGCGTTTTGACCTTCGCGACCAATCGCCAGCGACAATTGGTCGTCGGGGACAATGACAACGGCTGTCTTGCCGTCGATGGGGTCGTCATCCAGGAAGACCCCCGTCACCCGCGCCGGGCTCAAGGCTTTGGAAATGAAGGCGACGGCGTCGGTATTCCATTCAATGACATCAATCTTTTCGTTGTGGAGTTCCTTTACGATATTCTGTATGCGGATCCCGCGCATGCCGACGCAGGCCCCTACCGGATCAATGCCATCTTGCAATGCGGAGACCGCCACCTTGGATCGATGACCCGCTTCGCGCGCGATATTCTTGATCTCGACCTGTCCGTTGTATATCTCAGGCACTTCATATTCCAGCAGGCGGCGCAGCATATTGCGATGCGCGCGGCTCACCAGGATCTGCGGTCCGCGATTGCTCTTCTTGACTTCCACAATAAACACGCGGATCTTCTCGTGCGTGCGATAACGTTCGCCCGGTATCTGCTGCTGGCGAATGAGATCGGCCTCCGCGCGGCCCAGGCTCAGCGTTACTTGCTTTGAATTGACGCTTTGCACGGTTCCCGTGATCAAGTCGCCCTCGCGGTTGATGAACTCATCGTACAAGGCGTTGCGTTCCGCTTCGCGGATTTTCTGCAAGATGACCTGTTTGGCGGTTTGGGCGGCAATGCGTCCAAAGCTCTTGGTCGTATGCTCGACTTGGACCATCACGACATCGTGAATCTCCGCTTCCGGATTGTAGAACCGAGCTGTCTCCAGCGTCACTTCGGTGGCATCGGTCAAAACGTCATCAACCACCTCTTTTTCCACGAAGACCTTGGCGCGGCCCGTTTGGGGATCAATCTCAGCTTCAATCTCTTGCGCCGAGCTGGCCCCCGCATCTTTGCGATATGCCGAAACCAGTGCGCTTTCCAAAGCTTCCAGCACAACCTCTTCTGGAAGATCGCGCAATTGGGAGATCTCATTGAAGGCGATTTGCAATTCATTAGAGGACATCGTGTTTCACTCCGAAAGCCAGGTTGCCGCTTTCAATTGCTGTGTCTTGCTCTCCAAAACCGCATACCAGCCTATTTTGCGGTTTCCTTGCCTGTTTCAACCATAGAGGCGAACAAGAAAGCAATATAAAACGAAAAGTGGGGGCTGCCCACTTTTTTTGCGAAATCTTACTTATAACTGCATTCTATCATGACGGCGCAAAGTCGTCAAGACAGGGCTGCATGGGGCTGTATTTCAATGAAATAGGGCGGCTGTAAGGCTTGTCCGCTACTGAAATCTGGACGGCTTCCCAGGTTTTACCCCATCCCCGGCCAGCGCCCCCTCGGTCCCCCGCCTCACGGGGGATGTATCCCAGTCAACTGGGGAAGGGTGACTCTACGGGGGGATGTGTAATATTAGGCGAATTGGCATTACGAGCGACGCTATGCAAGGAGTTCGCAGCATGCGCTCCC
>JAPPMO010000115.1 GCA_028873975.1 Chloroflexota bacterium | reverse complement strand
TAGTTCGTCCTTTTGCTCATTGGAAACAGTGCCATTATAATCCAGGACTATACATCCCCTTGCCTTCATTGCTCTGTTTGACTTTTCTATCATCACCCTTACCAGGCGAGATAGTCTCGTGTATAATGGTCAGTCCTTGAACTATTGTTCTGTCCAGCAGATGTCATAGGAGTTCACATTGGTTCATAAAAGTGAGTTCACCATTGAAGGCTTGCGCGAATACAATCGCTCGAGCGCCGTTCGCTGGATCATCTCGCATTGCTTCGAGCACAAGCCCTATTTCTTCATCGGACTGCTGGGCTTCGCCTTGACCTATATCGCCTTTTCGGGCGCGCGAGTGATGTTTGGCCGCGGCGCGGAGCTAATCATCGAAGGCGGGGAGGCTCAAGCGGTGATCGCAGTCAGCCTCGCCGTCTTGGTCTTGTCGGTCTCGGACGGTCTGTTTTCGCTAATGGGATCGATGGCCATGGTCATCCTGTCGACGCGGGTCGAGCGTGATTCGCGGCACGAGCTCTACGCCAGTCTGCTGGGCAAGAGCCAGACCTTCCATGACCAGCAGCGGGTGGGTGATGTCATGGCTCGCGCCACCGATGACGTGCGGCAGCTCAATTTCGTGATTCACCCGGGCATCATGTTCATTTTTGATATGGTGCTGGGTTTCGCCGTGCCGATGATTTACATCGCCGCCATCAACCTGGAATTGCTGCTGGTGCCAATTATTTTTGTCATCAGCTATGTCATCGTCGTGCGCCGATATATGCGCCGGCTGGAACCGGTGATGATGCAGCAGCGTCTGCAATACGGCACGCTCAGCGCCCGCCTGGAAGAGACGATCAGCGGCATCGAGATCGTTAAGGTGGCGGCGCAGGAAATCGAAGAGCGCAAGAAGTTCCGGCGCAACGCCTGGAAATACCGCGACTTTTTCGTGCAGCAGGGCAAGATCGAAGCGGCTTATCTGCCGCTGCTGATGTTCGGCATCGCCTTCGGGTTCTTCTTCTTGCACTGCTTGAATATGTACGAGCGCGGCATCCTCGGCATCGGCGATATCATCGCGGTAGCGGGCTTGATGCAAGTGCTGTCGTTCCCGGTTTTCATTTCGCTCTTTTCGATCAGCATGATTCAGCTGGGCATCGCCGGCGCGCGCCGCATCCTCGAGTTGATCGAGCAGCGCTCCGATATTGATGAGAACCTGACCGGACACGGCGCGGCGGTGGAAGGCGCGATCGAGTTCGATAACGTGACCTTCAAATTCCATGGCTCCACCGTGCTGGAAAATGTCTCCTTCACGGTGGAGCCGGGGCAGACGGTCGCCATTGTCGGACAGACCGGCTCGGGCAAGTCTACGCTGACGCAACTGGTCAGCCGCACCTACGATGTCGATGACGGGCGCGTCATGATCGACGGCGTCGATGTGCGCGACTGGAATCTCGATCGGCTGCGCTCGCAGATGGGCAAGATCGAGCAGGATATCTTCCTCTTCTCGCGTTCAATCGCCGAAAATATCTCCTTTGGCGTTGAAAACGCGGCGCAAGAGCAGATCGAAAATGCCGCAAGAGAAGCGCAGGCTCATGATTTCATCCTTTCATTCAATGAGGGCTACCAAAGTGAAATCGGGGAGCGCGGCGTGACGCTCTCCGGCGGCCAGCGTCAAAGGCTGGCGCTGGCGCGCGCCTTCCTGCGGCAGCCGCGCATCCTGATCCTGGATGATTCGACCAGCGCTATCGACAGCGCGACCGAAGACGAGATTCAGCAAGCGATGCGGCGGGCGCAAGAAGGGCGCACGACGATATTGATCACGCATCGCTTGTCGCAGATCCGCTGGGCTGACCGCATTATCGTCTTGGAAAACGGCCGGGCAATCGCCAATGGCTCGCATGAAGAATTGCTACGCAGTTCCGAGCATTACCGGCGGATTTTCGCGCGCTATGGCGCCGTGGAAGCGCCGGTTGGGCAGCTGGCAGCGGGAGGAGGCGCGTAATGGGCTTCATCATGGACGGCCTGGATGCCGAAGAATACGATCGCAAATACTCTGATTGGCAACTGGTCAAACGAATCCTGGGTTACTTCAAGCCGCATCTGTGGAAGATGATCGTTGTCGGGTTCGTGGTCTTCCTCAGCTCGATCATGGACCTGATTTTGCCGGTGGTTGTCTCGCAAGCGCTCGATCAATTGCAATTCACGCCCGAGACCTTCGACCCAATCGGCACGGCGGTCATACTGGGCATTGCGGCCAGCGCGGGCTGGGCGGCCAATATGGTTCGTCAGTGGCTGTCGGCGGAGGCGGTCGGCGATGTCACCCTTGATTTGCGCGAAGACGCCTTCAACGCCGTGACCGAGCGCGATATGTCTTTCTATGATCAGTATCCGACCGGCAAGATCGTCAGCCGCGTGCTGTCGGATACGCAAGCCTTCTCCGAGACGGTGCGCCTGAGCATCAACCTGATGAGCCGGCTGCTGCTGGTGGTGCTGCTGATCATCTACTTGTTCACCGTCAACGTGAACATGACCTGGGTTCTGATGGCCATCATCCCCTTCATCACCTATACGGCGCTCAAATTCCGCACGGTGGCGCGGCGGACGGTCACCAATTCGCGGCGGCAGCTGGCGACAGTCAACGCGCATATCCAGGAGTCGATCAGCGGCATCGGTGTGGCAAAAGCCTTCCGCCGCGAGCAGATGATCTACGATGAGTTCAAGACGGTCAATCAGGAATCGTATGAGGTCGAAAAGATCAACGGCTTCGTCTTCGGCAGCATCTTCCCCATCCTGGTGACGATCGCGGGACTTGGCGTCGCGGCGGTGGTCTGGTTTGGCATCAACCTGGCCCAGCAGGGCGTGCTGACCGCCGGCGAATGGTTCCTTTTCATCCAGGGCATGGGCATGATTTGGTTCCCGCTGACGAGCATCTCGTCTTTCTGGAGCCAGTTTCAGCTGGGCTTGGCGGCGGGAGAGCGCGTTTTCGCCTTGATCGACGCGGAAGCAATGGTCAAGCAGAAAGCGGACGACCCTGTCCGGGCGGTCAAGGGAGAGATCGAATTTGTCAACATGGACTTCCACTACATCACGGGCGAGCCGGTGCTGCAAGGCTTCAGTCTCAAGATCCCTCCGGGCGAGACGCTGGCGCTGGTCGGGCATACCGGCTCGGGCAAGTCGAGCATCGCCAAGTTGATCAACCGCTTCTACGAGTACCAGAGTGGCGACTTGCTCATCGACGGATGCGATATCCGCTACTTCAATTTGTCGAGCTACCGCTCGCAACTGGGCGTGGTGACGCAGACGCCCTTCCTCTTTGACGGCACGGTGATGGAGAACATCCGCTACGGCAAACCCGAGGCCAGCGATCAAGAAGTCATCGATATCGCCTACAAAGTGGGCCGCGGCGACTGGCTGGTAAGCCTGCAAGAAGGGCTCGACACGCAAGTCGGCGAACGAGGGGGAAACTTGTCTATGGGGCAGCGCCAACTGGTGGCGATCGCGCGCGTGCTGCTGCAAGATCCCGCCATTTTCATCCTCGACGAAGCCACTGCCAGCGTCGATCCGCTCACCGAAACGCTGATCCAGGAGGGCTTGGACACGCTGATGGGCAACCGGACTTCCATCGTCATCGCGCATCGCTTGTCGACCATCCGGCATGCCGATCGCATCATCGTGCTCGACCATGGCGAGATCGTCGAGTCGGGCACGCACGATCAACTGATGATGGACGGCGGGCACTACGCCAATCTCTATGACAGCTATTTCCGTCACCAGAGCCTGGAATACATCGAGCGTCTGGCGGGGTAAATTCGCGGCCCATTGTCTTGAAGCGGGCGCAACGGTATACTTTGATTGGGTGATATGCATACTATAGTGGAAACTCCTGAGTTTACGCGGCAGACTAAGAAGCTGAGAATATCCCGCGAGGAGTTGGACTTCATAAAGACCATTATTGGTCTGAACCCTAGCTCAGGAATTGTTGTGCGAGGCACTGGTGGCGCCCGCAAAATCAGAATCCCGCTTCGAGGCAGTGGCAAGAGTGGCGGCTATAGAGTCATCACATTCTATAGCAGTCCCGATATACCTGTCTTTCTGATAGACTTATACAGCAAGCGGGAAAGAGAAAACATAACTCAGGCGCGAAAGAATGCTATCAGGAACGCTGTATTAGTAATCCTGAAATCTTACGGGAGGACAATACAATGAGTAACTTTGGTGAAAGATTAGAGAAAAGCTTCAAACAAGCTGCGGAAATCGCCGCGGGCACAGCCAAGCCCGGCACCTATCGCATCACCCAGTATGATGATGACGGCAATCCGACAGTCATCGCCGATTTCAGCGAAGAGTTTCTGGCGCAAATTGATGCCGAGATCGCCGCCGAGCGTGAAGCCGAGACACAGCAGACCAGCCAGGAACAGCCCGCCCGAGCGCAGTCCGTCTAGCGGCGGACGATGTATTGTTTTGGCGCGCAGAGGAGGGTATGCTTTAGTTGGCTTCTTCCCTTAACCATGTCGGGAATTGAGGAAATGGACGAGATGATGACGCCGGGCATCACTAGCAAGCAGGGTGTGCGCGGCGGCAGGCCTTGTATCGCCGGGACTGGCGTCCGCATCACGGATATTGTTACGGCAGCTCAACTCGAGTACAGTTGCGAGGAAATCGCGGAGGATTTTGACTTAAGCCTTGAACAGGTCAATGCCGCGCTCAACTACTACCAACGCAACAGCGCGGCGATAGATGCGGACTTGAAACGCCAAGACGAAAACTTTGAAAGGCTTTCCAAGGCCGGATATGGAAGACCGCAGGCTCCGGTACTACCTCGATGAGTTAATGCCTGTAGCGATTGCGGAGCAGCTTAACCAAAGAGGAATAGACACGATTACGGTTCGAGATTTGAGGCTGCAAGGGTATCCTGACGCTCATCATCTGCAATTGGCGCATGAACTTGGCCGCGTTTTATGCACATTGGACGACGACTATTTCGACCTCATTAATGATGGCGCTACTCTTCAGGCATCGTCCAGGCATCGTCTTTGGGTCTCGCAAAGACCGTCGAGAAATCGGAATCTGGGTCCGGTTTCTTACCTGGATGCATCAAATGTATAAGCGCGAAGACATGCGTAATCGCGTCGAATATCTTAGAATCGTTTCGGTGTAGAGCTTGCTCAGAGCCTGTTCTAAAATTGTGCCAGAACTAGCGCTTCGTCAGGAAAACACATGTCACTAACCACCCTTACTGACGCCAATTTTAACGCTGCGGCCGGCGATGTCGCTGCGCTGATACTAATCACAACCGGCAGCGACAAGCTGCGGAGCGACTTCAAAACCGCTTTTGACAAAGCGGCTGACGAAGAAGAGGACATCCTCTTCGGGCAGGTCGATCCGACCATTTTTGGCGAGTTGAGCGAGCGTTTCGATTATCAGAAGCGCGCGCTGTTAATTGGACTTTATCGCGGTGAAGTCCGGTTTCGGCGTTCCCGTCCCTGGGCCAGCGACCTGCCTGATTACCTCAGTCAGTTGAAAGATGCTATTTCCGCCGATCTGCCGCCTGAGTCGCGCGAGGCGGCGGCGGAAGAAGCGGAAGCCGCGTCCGCCCTGGACAAACCGATGGAGGTAACCGACGCCAGCTTCGAAAAAGAAGCCATCCTCGCCTCGCACGAGCTGCCGGTCTTGGTCGATTTTTGGGCGGAATGGTGCGGTCCCTGCCGCATGGTGGCGCCGATCCTGGACAAGCTGGCTGCGGAATACGCCGGTCAGATCCGGGTGGTCAAGGTCGATACCGATGCCAACCCTGCGCTCAGCCAACTCTTCCAGATTCGCAGCATTCCGACCATCGCGGTCTTCAAAGCGGGCAAGTTGATCTTCATGCAGCCCGGCGCTTTGCAGGAGCCGCACTTCCGCCAGTTGATCCAGCAAGCGATCGAGGTGGAAGTCCCGGCGGATGAGGCGACGGCTTAGGCGACAATCTCCCTCAGCGCTCTCTTTTCCAATAAACCACGATCTGCGGTAGCCGAGCGGGTATATTATCTGTGAGCGCGGTTGCCTAAATTCGCCGGTTACGCGCCGAGGGGCTTAGGCAAGCGCCTCCCCGAGCAACAATTGCAGACTATGCGGATCGTGCGGCGGGCTGAACATATTGGGCGGGTGCCGATCGCGTCCATCCAGTTCGCCGATATAAGTTTGCGTGGTCTGCAGACTGGTATGCCCCAGGTTTTGCCGGATCCGCTCCAGATCCATGCCGTAGTCGTAGGCGTTGCGCGCATAGGTCCGGCGCAGATCATGCGGCTTGACCGCGCGCAAAGCGCCGTCAATGCTGATGGCGTAAGCATTCATGATATCGTTGACCGTCCAGGCGCCGATGCCGGTCGGGCGCACGGTTTTCCCGCCGCGCCGGATGCCGCGGAAGACGAACCCGGCCTTGATCTCGGCGCGCCCCAGCCAGGCATCGACATACATCAGGCACCAATTGAGCGGACCGTAAGGGATGAGCCGCTGCTTCGCTCCCTTGCCCTCGCGCACGCGCAATGACAGTTCGCCGCCCAAATGCTGCCGCAGATCGTCAACTTGCAGCGCCGCCGCTTCCGCCGCGCGTATCCCCGTGCAGACCATCAAGGTCATCAGCGCCGTATCCCGCAGCCCGCGCAAATTGGCGATGCCCGGCGCTTGAATCAAGGCGTTAACCTGATAGGGCTTGAGGCGCAGGTGTTCGCTATCGGCAGTGTCCTGCTTGGCGACCAGCTTGACCGGAGCGGCCGCCGGGTGTACATCATTCATCATGCGGATGAAGAACTCGTCAACCATGGCTCGCTGCTCGGCTTCGCTGTCATCGGGATTGACCAATTCAAAGAGGAGGTCGCGCATCTCGTTGCTGCGGGTCAGCGCGGCATAGCGCCCGCGAATCGTCGCCAAATGCGCCAGGGCGGTTTGCGGCGACAAAGTGGCGGATTTCCGCGCCCCCTTTTTGTCGCGGCGCGTCCGTTCGAATAGCAGATAGTCGCGATAGGCTTGCAGATCCGGCTGATACCAACTGCGCCTGGTTTCCCCCAGCCAGTCGATATAAAAGCCGAGCCGCGATTTTTCATCCTTGCTCGGATTGGCCGGCATCAGCATGGCATGGTTGTCCCGCCACAGCCTTTGCTTCGCTTCGTCGGACAATGCTTTCACTCGTAGATCCCCCAATCATTCCAGTATAGCATGTCGACAGCGCTTGCTCTTGCAACCTTCGCAAAAGCATTTAGCTGCACTAAGATAAGCTTTCACTTGCATCGCTCGTCAACGACCATTCTTGCAGGACAGACCATGCTCAAGCGCTTGTTCATCGCTCTGCTCTTATTTTTCGCCCTAACATCCGCCTCCGCGCAAGACGGCGTCAGCGAGGCGATGCGCGAGCAACTCCTGGCAATTCAGCAGCAGGTCATTGAACGGCGAGAATTGGACCTGCTGGCGGAAGCGCCTTTGACCTTTCCTTCGCGGGGCGAACTGAACGCTTTCTTGAAGCGCCGCTTTCTGGAAGACTACCCGCCGCAGCAGCTTGAAATAGATCTGGTATTCTTGCGCGCGCTTGATCTCTTTCCATCGGGGCTGGATCTGGAAGCGGCTCTGCGAGATTTCTGGTTAACCTGGATCGGCGGTTATTACAATATCATCGACGGCAGCATCAACATCGTCGTCCGCGCCGAAGATGGCGCCCTCGACGCCTTGACGATCCCTCAGCAGGTAATTTACGCCCACGAAATCGTCCATGCCCTTCAAGATCAACACTTCGACCTGGAACGCATCATCGACGATGCCAATAAAGACGGCAACCGAGATCGGCGCCTGGCAATACACGCGCTGTTCGAAGGCGATGCCAATTACATCATGATTGACTTCTTGCGCCGCCTGAGCGCCGCGGACCCGGATGCCGTCAACCGCGCCTATGCCGCGGTTCGGGAAGCGGGGTCCGAGCCGGAAATACCTCCCGTTATCATCGAGGCGATAGAGTTCCCCTATCGGCAAGGTTATCTCTTCATCGTGGAATTGATCGCCGCGCTCGGCTGGGAAGGCGTCAACCGCGCCCTGCGCGACAATCCACCGCAGACGACCGAACAAATCTATCATCCGCAACGCTATTTGGCCGGGGAAGGCGCCATCCCGGTCAGCCTGCCTGATCACGGCGAGATTGTCGGCGTCGAATGGCGAAGAGCCTATGACGGACCTGTCGGCGAATTCTTCTTGCGCCAGCATTTGGGTGTCTATCTCGCCGAGTTCCAGGCTGATGATCTCGCCAGTGGATGGGGCGGCGACCGAATGCGCGTATTCATCAACGAGACTGATGATCAACTGATATGGGTACTCTACCAAAAATGGGATTCGCCGCATGAGGCCGGGGAATTCGCCCGCGGCTATCAGCACCTGCTGGAAAGGCGCTATCGTCAGGTTTCCGCGGACGGGCGCTGCTGGGTCGCCGAGACAACGCATTGTTTGGCGCAGGTCGGCGAGGAGGAAACGCGCATCAGCGCCGCGCCGCGAGTGGAGCAGGCGCTGGCGCTGCTGGCTCTCGGCGATTGAGCCCCAAATGTGGAACAAGCCGCAACAAACCTCGCCTCACGCAAGACCGCCTTTTGGCATATAATCCCTGCCACTGCCAGCAACGAGGGATCAAGGCAAAACATACATGAGCCAGGCGAACGCAGCGGAAATCAGTTTGGAGCAATTTGGCGAAATCGCCCGCAACATTGAAGCGGAAGTGGGCAAAGTCATCGTCGGTCAGCACGAGGTCGTGCGCAGCGCCATCATCTGTGTCCTGGCGGGCGGGCATGCCTTGCTGGAAGGCGTGCCAGGCTTAGGCAAAACCATGCTGATCCGTACCTTGGGCGATGTCCTCGATCTCAAGTTTTCGCGCATCCAGTTTACGCCCGATTTGATGCCGGCCGATATCGTCGGCACCGATATTCTGGAGGAATCGGAAGACGGTCGGCGCGAGTTTCGCTTCCAGGCTGGTCCTATCTTCGCTAATCTGGTGCTGGCGGACGAGATCAACCGCGCCACGCCCAAAACCCAATCCGCCATGCTGGAAGCCATGCAAGAAAAGACAGTTACCGTCGCCGGACGGCGATATGACCTGCGTATGCCCTTCTTTGTGCTGGCAACACAGAATCCGCTGGAAATGGAAGGCACTTATCCCCTGCCAGAGGCGCAACTGGACCGTTTTCTTTTCAAGGTCAATGTCAAGTTCCCCGGTGTCGAAGACCTGGTCACGATCCTGGATCGCACCACCGGCGTCGATATGCCCCAGGCGGGGAAAGTCGCGGACGGCGAACAAGTGATTGGCATGGGTCAGCTTGCCCTTAGCGCGCCGATACCGACCCACGTCAGCGAATATGTCGCGCGTATCGTCGTCGCTACCCACCCCGAAAGCCCGGAAGCCACGCAAATGCTGCGCGATTATGCCCGTTACGGCGCCAGCCCGCGCGGCGCGCAAGCGCTCATACTTGGCGCCAAGATCAATGCTTTGCTGGAAGGACGCTATAACGTCTCCTTCGATGATGTGGGCGCGGTCGCCCCGGCCGCCCTCCGCCACCGCATCCTGCTCAACTTCGAAGGGCAAGCCGAAGGGCTGCGCGCCGACGATCTCATCGCCGATGTCCTGAAGTCGGTGCCTAGGAAAGCGAGCTAGACTATGCCGAAGCTCTCGGTTCAAGAAGGCTTGCTGCCAGGCAAAACAGTCGAGGATCGCCTGGCCGCGGCCGCGCAGTTGAACATTGACGCCGTCGAATTCCCCGCCGCGGACCTCGACGCGCGTTTGCCGCGCATCGCCGAAGCGCTGGACGCTAACGGCATCAAAGCCAGCGGCATCAACATGGGACGGCAAGACGGCTGCTTGTCGGCCGACCCGGCGCGGCGCGCGGGCGCTGTCGATGCCCTGCGAGAGGCTCTGACTTGCGCCTTTGATCTGGAAGCGGATTATGTCGCGTTTGCGCCGCAGTGTGGCGAAAGCGATCTGCCGGACTTAAGCCCTTACGCTTCCCCGATGGAATTACAGAAAGAGTTGCTGATCTGGCTGCTGCGCGGCCTGTCCGACCTGGCTGAGGCCATGGACGTTCGGCTGGCTCTGCAACCGCTCAACCATTACGAAACAGCGTTCATCACGCGGCTCGACCAAGCCGCCCATGTTAGGCGCCAGGTCGACGATCATCCCAAGATCACCGTCGCCGCAAATCTTTATCACATGGCTTTGGAAGAAGAGGATCTGGTGACTGCGCTGCGGAAGCACAGCGGCGACATCGGCGTTATCTACCTGTCAGAGAACAACCGGCGGCTGCCCGGGCAGGGCATTCTGCCATTTTTAGCGATCGGCGAGGCTTTGGCCGAGATGGCCTTCGACAGCTGGTTGGTCCTGGAAGGCGCTGAAACAACTGAGGGCCCTGAACGCGCGCGACAGACCTTTCAGGACTTGCCCGGGAGCATCCGGTTCTTGCGGGGAGCGAGCCTGCTTTAGGTCTTTTTTCCATGCTTTTGCTGTCCTGGGAGCAAAAGAATCGCCGGGAAGTCCCCCGGCGAGTTGTTGCAACAATAAGTTGTTTCAATGGGGACAGGCCAAAGGCTCGTCCCCAGATAATTTCACATTGTGCCTAGTTTACTGCGTCAGAAAGGCTCGCCCCCGCTTTGAACTTCACGACCTTCTTGGCAGCAATCTGAATCTCTTCCCCGGTGCGCGGGTTGCGTCCGGTACGAGCATTGCGTTGTTCAACAGACCACGAGCCAAAGCCAACCAATGCAATCCTTTCACCACTTGACAAACCTTCTGTAACCGAATCTACAAAGGCATCCAGCGCTCTGCCAGCGTCCGCCTTGCTCAGACCCGATTTCCCCGCGATTGAACCAATCAATTCAGCTTTGTTCATTTTAATTACTCCTTAAAGTGAATGCTGATACGATAGTATAACACATTTTCATCCCAAAATAGGCGTTCATTGCCAAAATCTATCCAATATACCTTGCTTTAGCAACTTTCTAAAATTAAATCGACCCTTAACTATTCATTGCCTTTCAATCAGCAAATTGTCTGAGGAAAGCATCGACTTCATCCCGCGTAGGCAAAGCCGTTCGTCCGCCTATGGCGCGGCAATTCAGGGAACCGACCGCGGCGGCAAAGCGCGCCATCCGCGGCACCTCCCAGTCTTCTAGCAGCGCGGCCATAAATGCGCCATGATAGGCATCGCCGGCGCCCGTCGTATCCACCACATCGACTTGAAACGCGGGAATATGTCTCGTCCCGCCTTCCCAAGAAACCACCGATCCGCGCGCGCCCAGCGTAACCGCGGCGATTGCAGCGCCCCCCTCGCGGAGGGCTTCCGCGACAGCTTCCGGCGCTTGGCCGGGCATCCAAGCCTCCGCCCACTGCTGGGGCACGATCGGCACATCGACATAAGGCAGGATCTCCTTAATGATCGCGTAAGGACGCGCGGGATCTAACACGACTTTCATGTTCGCTTCCCGCGCCCAGCGCGCCGCTTGCAGCGTCAGCTCGGTGACATCGTCGATGAAGAGAACTTTGGCGGATGTGATGTCCTCCCGCGTGATCTCGCTCAATGCGATGGGCTTGCCGGTGGGCGGGCGCGTTATGATGCTGCGCTCGCCAGTCCCTTCATCCACCAGTATCAACGAGACATGCGACTCGCCCCCGGCGCGCGCGATCAGCTGCGAAGCGTCGACGCCTTCGCTTTCCAACTCGTCGCGAATGTATCGCCCGTCATCGTCATCGCCGACGAGCGCGATGATCTTGGCACGCGCCCCCAGGCGCGCCGCCGCCACCAAGGCGCATGATGCCAAGCCGCCCGGCTGGCGCAGGTAGGTGGAAGCCTTCATATTCACATTGTTGCCCGGCATGTGCGGCACGGTCATCAGGTGATCGACCGTGCACACGCCGATGCCGACGATGTCAGGCGCGTTCGACATCAAAAGCCGCCCCTTCGAAGATTGATGCGCGTCCCTGTTTGTAACTCATATCTCCACTGGTCGCAATTCCGGTACACGGCGGGTGCATTTCAATATTTTGGCAGATGTCCACAGGGCAATCGCTTCAAAAATGGTATCTAGTGGAGCAATGCAACGAACAAACTAAAAATTCACCACAGAGCCACAGAAGTAAATGCAAGTAAGTCATGCAACTAAAGGGAGCCTTGTAAGGCTTGTCCGATACTGAAATCTGGACGGCTTCCCAGGTTTTACCCCATCCCCGGCCCTTCCCCAGTCAACTGGGGAAGGGTGACTCTACGGCGGGATGTGTAATATCAGGCGAATTGGCATTACGAGCGACGCTATGCAAGGAGTTCGCAGCATGCTGTAGTGGTTCACCAGAACTGGGCACTTTTTCCCAGAATTTGAGGGAGGGTTTT
>JAPPMO010000110.1 GCA_028873975.1 Chloroflexota bacterium | reverse complement strand
ATCAGTCCAATTTCGTACCATGTCAGTCGCCACATTTTGATGCAATTGCCCTGCCGTGAGTGAAGTCAACCTTGACGGCTTCCTTGCTGTGCGGCTAGAATCAGGGGATGGGGCGATTAGCTCAATTGGTTAGAGCGTCCGGTTTACACCCGGGAGGTTATAAGTTCGAGTCTTATATCGCCCACCATCGAGATACAAAACAGGTTCGCGCGGCGAACCTGTTTTTTGTATTTGAGGCGGGTGGCAACCGATGCGGCTTGTGAGCGTGCTGGAAGCGCGGCACGCGCACCTGCGCGGCTTGTCAATCACTTGTTGATTGTCTACAATAGGACAAACTAGGCAGGCAAGCCATCGGTGGAGATGCAGTCAAGCAACAGCACCCTGGAAGTGCGGAACCTGCGCACCTACTTTGAGTTGCCGGAGGGTACGCTCAAGGCGGTTGACGGCGTCGATTTCAATATTGCCGCTCATCAAACTGTCGGCATCATTGGCGAATCGGGATCCGGCAAGAGCGTCACCGCGCAGTCCATCCTGCAGATCGTGCCGCCGCCCGGCACGATTGAATCGGGTGAAATCCTGCTGCGGCAGAGCGACGGCGAAATCACGGATCTGCTGCGGCTAGACCCGCGAAGCCGGGAGATACGCGCCATACGCGGCGCAGAGATCTCGATGGTTTTTCAGGAACCGATGACCAGCTTGTCCCCGGTGCATACCATCGGAAAACAGATTATCGAAGCCATCCTGCTGCACATCACCACGAACAAGCGCGAAGCCAAAGAGCTGGCGCTGGACATGATCAACCGCGTCGGCATATCCAACCCGGGCCAGCGCTTTGACGAATACCCGCATCAATTGTCGGGCGGCATGCGCCAGCGCGCGATGATCGCGATGGCGCTGTCTTGCAGTCCTTCACTTTTGATCGCCGACGAGCCGACTACGGCGCTGGATGTCACTGTTCAGGCGCAAATTCTGGAACTGATGAAGGAGCTTCAAGAACAGTTTGGCATGGCCATCATGTATATCACCCATGATTTGGGGGTGATCGCCGAGATCGCTGACGAAGTCAATGTGATGTACCTGGGGCGCGTGGTCGAGCGCGCGTCGACGATAGAGTTGTTCAAAAATCCCATGCACCCCTATACGCGGCGGCTGTTGAAGTCGATACCGCGCCTGGGCATGCGCGGGCGCGGGCGCCTCGACGCCATTCGCGGCAACGTACCCGTGCCCATGAACCCGCCGGCCGAATGTGGATTCGCCTCCCGCTGCGACGACTTCATCGCCGGTACTTGTGATGCCGCTGTACCGGCCCTGGTTGATATGGGCGAGGGTCATTTTGCGCGCTGCTACCTTCACAGCGAAGAGAGTGAGCCGGTCTATGCTTGAGGGGATGCAGGAACCCGCAAACGAGCGGAATGAGGAAGTTCTGCTCGAAGTTCGGGATCTGAAAAAGCACTTTCCCATCGAAAAGGGTTTCTTGCGCGCCGTACATGGACATGTCAGGGCAGTCGACGGGGTCAGTTTTCAGATCCGCGCTGGCGAGACATTCGGGCTTGTCGGCGAATCCGGCAGCGGCAAGACGACGCTCGGGCACTGCATTGTTCGCGCGATAAACCCCAGCGAAGGACAGATCATCTTTCGCCTTCCGGATGGGGAAGAAGTTGATATCGCCAAGATGGAAAAGAAGGAACTCCGCGAGGCGCGCCGGCATTTTCACATGATCTTTCAAGATCCCTACGCCTCGCTGGATCCGCGCATGACCGTATTGGACATCATCGCCGAGCCAATCCGCAACAACAAGCTGCTGGCGGACAAGCGCCAGATTCAAGACCGCGTGCGCGAGCTCATGGATCGAGTCGGCTTGGATATCCGCCATCTGAATCGCTATCCCCATGCTTTTTCGGGCGGGCAGCGCCAACGCATCGGGATCGCGCGTTCGCTGGCGCCGAGCCCGCGGCTGATTGTCTGTGACGAAGCGGTCTCGGCGCTGGATGTCTCGATTCAGGCGCAGATCCTGAACTTGCTCGAGGATTTGCAGGAAGAATTCGACCTGACATATCTGTTCATCGCGCACGATCTTTCCGTGGTTGAGCATATTTCCGACCGCGTCGGCGTTATGTATGTGGGACAACTGGTGGAATTGGCCGATACCGAGGCGCTATTTGCGAATCCCAAGCATCCCTATACGGAAGCCTTGTTATCCGCCGTGCCGACAACCGACCCCGAGATCAAGATGGATCGCATCATTCTGCCCGGTGAAGTGGCGAACCCGGCTGATCCGCCCTCCGGCTGTTATTTCCATCCCCGCTGCCGTTACGCGCAAGACATTTGCCGGGAACAGGAACCGGCCTGGAGCGAGGTGGGGCGGGATCATTTCGCGGCTTGCCACTTCGCCGACGAGCTGGATTTGCGCGGGGTGGAATAGCGCATCCGATGGACTTCCTGCTTTTCTTCGTACTTGCTTCGCTGGGGGGCGCTGCTCTGGTGGCATTTGTGATTGTCCGCGCCACAGATCGGGCTTCGCATAGCGCCATCACCAGCTACTTCAAAGCCAGCGAGTTTATCCTGGAACATCATCGTCCGCCGCCGGAATGGATCATGACCGCGCCGGGGGGATGGCTGCGGGGGCGAACGATTCGCCCTGTTAATAAGGGCGACGTCATGGCGCGGCTGGATGAGCTCATCGAGTTTTTCGAGGATTGCAGCTTTTTTGAAGACGAGTTCGCGCGGGAGCAACTGCTCCTGAAATTGCGCGAAGAGCGGGAAGACTGGCGGAGCAAGCTGCAGATCTAGTGTAATAAATGCCCTTGTCATGTAAGTAAGTACAAGTATGTTATGCAACGAAATCTTAACACAGAGCGCGCAGAGAAAAACCAACGTAGGAATATATATTGCGGGCGACCCGCCGCCGCGCAGCTGATCCTCATTCCAATTTGAGGACGCCCCACATGCCCAATTCGGGGAGGATAATTGAGGTTTCCTCATCTGTATCTTGGCAGTCCAGGGCGACAGGGGCCTTGCCCGGCGCGTAAAGCGCGGCGCGCGCAAATGAGCGTTTAAGCAGCGGCTGCGCGATCGTCAGTCGAAGATCGCGAACGGTCTCGAATCGGTCGCGTTGTGGGTCATAATTGCTGTTGAGCAGATGTACGATTAGGGGCGCGTCTTGCGCGCGGGGCTGGCGCCTGGGCAGGACGGTGATGTTTTCCGCGCCTGTGAGGCCGATGTCCTGACCCAGCTTCGCCAACAAGTCCGGTGCGTCTTGCCAGGTCACGAGCCGATCGCCCAGATCTTGCAGCCTGGCTTCCTGCTCGGCAGTCAAATGCGAAGGTTCAAAACGGAGAACCGCGCGATAGGGTGACAGATCCGCACTCAGCAAATCGTCTTCGACCCATTCATCACCCGCCACAATAATGCGATATGGCAGATTGGCCTGGCTGAGCGCGATACAGGCTTTCACAAGATCCGTTTTTGGCGCGCTGCGGTTTTGACCGCCCAGGTGACCGCCGCTGAGTTGATCGCCCAGGTATTGCCGCACCGCCTTGTTGCTGAAAACCAGCGCGACTGAAGCCACCGATTCATAGTCGTCGAAGAGCGCCGGATAGTCGCGGATGAAATGATAGAGCTCTTCATAGTCGCCCGGCTTGCTGTGATACCAGCGATCCGGTTCGCCTCGACGACGCAGCGTCCACATTTTCTCCGGCGCCATGAAGACATGTCCATAGGCATAAGCCTGCGCGATCCAGAGTCGAATATGGCCGGGACGATCATGAATCCGGCACGGTTCAAAGGCGCGGGGAACGCCCGTGATAGCGACAATGCGCTTGAACGCGTCGGCGAGCTTGAAAGTATAGATTGGCTCTGTCGGCAGGATCTCGATCTCGGGTGCTTGATAGTCCATTTCGTTGGTGTAGAAGTCGTGCGCGTCGACGGCATACATGAACTCGGCCCAATAGTATGGCGAATTTGAACTCATGGGCACATCCTGGCCAAACTCCCGCGCATAGCGCTTGAATTCGCGAAAAAGCCCGTTTATCTCAGCCCACTGGAAATCGAAGTATTCTTTTGCCAGCGGAATGACGGGCGGGAAGGCCAGGATTCGCGCCCGATAGGTTTCGTCCGTGATGCCGCGTTCCCGCAAGTAGTCGCCATAGTCGAAGGTCTCGGGAGCGCCGATGCCCGCCGACATGCGCTCTTCTTCTGTCAAGTTGGCGCGCAGGTAAGCGCGGAAACCAGCCATACAGTGCCGACAGAAGCAGCCGCCATATCGAGCGTTCAAGGCGCCGATGGTAGGGATGGCGGAGTCAATCATCAGCCAGTCCGCGCCGGCTCGCATGACCCGGCGCAATTGATCCATCAAATAATGCCGGTAACCGGGCGCGTTCGTGCAATAGTGGTATGAGGGGTGCCCTTTGTAAGTGTGCTCCCACCAGGTGATGGCGGGTCGGTCATTCAAATCGCGCACGGTTGATTCCATGAAATTGGAATCAAAATCAATCATGCCCATCCAGTCCGCATCCAGTTCGACGCGGCCCTGGAATTTGACGCCGCAGCGATGCGCCTCGTCGACATCGCGCATCATCTCTTCGTCGGGCGGCAGGCCTCGTCGATCGGGTTCGGGCAAGAAGCCCCAGCCCAGCCCGGTCGCGCGGTATCGCCGGTATACGTCCATGCCGCAAGGCCGTGTGATCAGCACATCGGATCTCTTTAGCGTCATAGCCTACCTCCATATAGCCTACAAAGCGGTGACGTAGACATAATAAGCGCCGCGGGCGCGGCCTTCCTTATGATTGCTCAGCCAGGTTTGCAGCCTGGTCTTCCCGGCTT
Source organism: Chloroflexota bacterium (assembly GCA_028873975.1). Taxonomy (GTDB): domain Bacteria; phylum Chloroflexota; class Anaerolineae; order Aggregatilineales; family Phototrophicaceae; genus UBA6055. The sequence goes on along the minus strand of JAPPMO010000110.1, from coordinate 7,870 downwards.
CCAGTTCCACAGCGAATATGACGCTCGCCGCGCTTTCCGGGCAGGCGCTTGCATATTCCGCGCCGCCGACCAGAAGGCGAGCGTTCGTGGCGCCCGCTGGCAAATCGGCTTCGCGCGGATAAGCGCGCAGTTCAAGCTCGTATGGACCGGCTTCCCGGATGTCAATCATCCAGAAGCCATTGGCATCATAGGCGGGATCGTCAATCCAATCTTGTCGCCAGGGTACCCTGCCCGCGGTAGGATGCCAATCGCGGGCTGACAAGAGAACCGGATTCGCGCGGGCGGCGTCGATTGGAATATGGACATATTCTGAAAAAGGCATTTGAAGGCTGTCCCACCAGGTCTCGTATTCGCCGCGCAATTCCCGGACGACATGCGGATGCTCGGATGAGATATCGCGCTGCTGTCCCTTGTCGCTGTCGAGGTCATACAACTCCGTCCCGTTGATCAACCGCCAAGAGCCGCGCATCACCACGCAGTCGCGCCATTTTTCCGGCTGGTCGGGCTGCAAATGAATGAACAGGGTACGCTCAGGCAATTCCTCAGTTTCGCCGCGCATTTGTGGCGCAAGACTGCGACCGTCGAAGGCGATTGCCCCATCCAATTCCAGTCCGCAGAGATCAATCAGCGTCGGCAGCAGATCAACATGGGCTGTCAGCGAATCGACGACCTTGCCCGCGGGCAGTTCGCCTTGCCAGCGGAAAAAGCAACTGACGCGATGGCCGCCATCGTACATGGCGCCTTTCTTGCCGCGCAAGCCCGCGTTGTAGCCTTCGCCAGTTGCGGGATCGAAGCCAGCCGCCGTGCCGTGATCGGCGGTGAAAATCACAATCGTGTTTTCATCGAGCTGGAGTTCCCGCAGTCGTCGGAACAATTTGCCCAAGTTTTCGTCAAAGTTGGCGATCATGCCGTAGAAGTTGGCGCGGTCTTCGGGGATCGCGAGGTTCCTGTAGGGCGCCGCGTATTGTTCGGGAACGATATGCGGCGCGTGCATGGCATTGGTAGCCAGATAGACAAAAAAAGGCGGACCGGGGTCGGCTTCCATGAAGCGAATCGCTTGGTCAAAAAAGACGTTGCTGCAATAGCCTTGAAAGCGAACGGGCTGGCCGTCTCGAAAATAACAGTCATCGATATAATTGTTGCCCCAATAGTCGGGCAGCTCCCCTATTCCCCCGCCGCGATGACACAGGGTTTGGTCAAAACCGCGGAATTGCGGCGCAAAGGGATAATTGTCGCCCAGGTGCCATTTGCCGAACATGCCAGTGCGATAGCCGTTGGCGGAAAAGACATCCGCCATGGTCATTGCTCTGGGGTCGAGGAGATGACGCCCTTGAATCACATGCCAGACGCCGTTTCGCGAAGCGTATTGACCGGTCAATAGCGCCGCGCGGGACGGGGAACACAGCGGATCATGATGGTGGTCATCCAACTGGACGCTTTGCCGCGCCATTTGGTCCAGATTGGGCGTCTTGAGTATCGGATTGCCGTGGCAAGCGATATCGCCGTAACCTTGGTCATCGGTAATGATGAAAATGACGTTTGGTCTGACGGGCATTTGTCGGCTCCCAGGCCAGACGAGGTTTAGACAAAGCCTCGCGGCTGATCGTCGCGCTGCCAGCGGACGATGAAATCCCAGGGCTCGTCAATGTCCTGCAAGCCCAAGGGATCACGGGCTTGCCAGGTCGCGTGCGCGCTGTAGGTGGTGACGTGGCTCAAGCCCCAGCTCAATCCGGATAGCGGATGCTCGTCGTCGGCCAGATCGACACGCAAGGCGCCCGCGGCCTGGGGCGGTTCGATGATGGTCGATTTGACTTCAAAGTTGATGCCGTCCGCGGCAAATTGAATCGAATTTTTCTCGGGTCCGCAGCGGGTAATCAGGGCGCCGACGCCGCCCGCATAATTCCAGACCATGACTTCGTGACCGCTGTTGGTAATTGGATTTAAGGGTGACTTGGCGTAGGGTCCCAGGGGATGATCGGCGGTGGCAAGGCCCCATTTGGATTCCATATTGCTATGGCCGATTCCCTCGCCTTTGAAGTAGAGCCAGAACTGGTTCTGGCGGAAAAGCAAGGCTGGATCGTGGACGCGCAAACTGTCGAAACTGCCTTTGACCGTCGCTTGTTCGGGATAGGCGCGTATGTCAACTTCGCCTGAGGGATCGGGCTCGACGACGGGGGCCGGGCTTTTGGTCCAGGGTCCGGCCGGATGATCGGCCCAGGCGATGGCGATCGATTCCGGGGTGCAGCGATAGGTGGGCGAGCGCGTCACTTGATAGACCAGGTAATAACGACCGTCGTGCGCCAGGACATCGGGCGTGAATACGCTGCGCTCGTCGTAACTGTCGGCGGGTCCCCGTTCGACAGCGGGTCCCTGCTCTACCCAGCTGATGCCGTCAGCGGAGGTGGCGTACCAGACATCGGATAAATCCCAGGGCATGGCGGGCAAGCTGTCCGTCGCTCGTTCGTGACCGACCGGCAGGCAGGGATGCGCCGCCCGCGTGTACCAAACGTAATAAAGTCCGTCGACATGGATGATGCAACTGGGATCGCGGCGGACGATGCCCCGCTCATATCCCAAGCCTGGGGCTAGCTGGCAGCGGAATTTAGCGAACCAGGGATTCTCTTGGTCGCGTCTTTGGAAGCGACTCATGGCGGCGCTTTGCATGGCTGTCGATCCTTTCGCTGCAAATCAGATAAGATGATATAATACAAACGCAAATATAACCACAGAGACACAGAAGTAAGTCCAAGTAAGTGATGCAACAAAATCAAAACACAGAGGACACAGAGAGCGCAGAGAAAACCAACAGAGGAATATATTTTGCGGGCGTTTCGGCGAAACGCCCCTACATCTTGGCAGAGTTGTGCAAGTTTCGACACATAATTGATTCCCGTGCGATTACTCTGTATCACAAGTAATCACTGTATGTTTGACCAGAGAGCCGCCCGGCGGCAGCGAAAAGGTCTGCCGGGCTCAGATATAGGTGCGGCGTTCGTGGTCAAGCTCCCAGCGAATGAGGAAATCCCAAGGTTCCTCGATTTCCACCAGCCCCAAGGGGTCGCGCCCTTGCATGATGAGATGCGAACTGTGAGGAATTACGTGACTCAAGCCCCAGCTAAAGCCGGACAAGGGCTCGGAATTCCGCGCTTCGTCAATCCGCAAGGGACCGGCGGCTTGGGGCGGGACGACCACCCGGGATTTTATCTCAAAGTTGATGCCATCGGCCGCAAACTGAATGGTGTTCTTTTCGGGTCCGCAGCGGTTGACCAAACCAGCCACCCCGCCATCGTATTCCCAGACCACAACTTCGTGCCCGCTGTTGGTAACGGGATTGAAAGACGACTTGATATACGGACCCAGGGGCGAATCGGAGGTTGCCAGTCCCCATTTGGATTCCATGTGGCTGTAGCCGATGCCTTCGCCCTTGTAATAGAGCCAGAAGCTGCCATCGCGAAAGAGCAGAGACGGGTCGTGGACTTGCAGGCTGTCCCAACTGCCCTTGACCCGGGCTTGCTCTGGGTCGCCGCGCTCGTCCACTAGGCCGGATTCATCCGGTTCAATGATCGGGGCGGGGCTTTTTGTCCAGGGTCCATCGGGGGAATCCGACCAGGCGATGGCGATGGATTCGGGGGTGCAGCGATGGTTGGGCGAGAGGGCTACTTGATAGACGAGATAGTAGCGCCCTTCATGGGCCAAAACCTCGGGCGTGAAGACGCTGCGTTCGTCATAAGCGCCGGCGGGACCGCGCTCGACAGCGGGACCTTGTTCTTCCCAGTGAAAGCCATCGCTCGAGGTGGCGTACCAGAGATCCGCCAAATCCCAAGGGTGGGCCGGCAGTACATCCGTCATCCGCTCAAGGCCGACAGGCTGGCATGGGGGTTTGGCGCGGGTGTACCAAGAATAGTATTTCCCATTGACCGATATGATTGAACTGGGGTCGCGGCGGACGACGCCTTTTTCATAGCCGATGCCCTGGACCAAGCTGTATTTGAACTTGGCAAACCAGGGGTTGGCTTTGTCCGGTCCGTCGAATCGTCGCATTGCGGCGCTTTTTGGCATGTTCTCTCCAGGTAAAGAAAAAGTGGCATGACGACAGGCGTCATGCCACATGCAAGGTATTGGCTGCTGCCAGGATCTAGCTTCCGCCCTCGAAGTACCATTGCTCGGGCAGGAACAAGACCCACTGGCGATAGGTCCAGCTCCATTGACCGCTGGTGTCGTTGGGCGGCGTGTTCTTCAGGTTTTTCTTGAAGAGCAGCGGTTGCGGCGGGCGCTGGATCGTGCCGATTTGATACAAGCCATCCATGGACAAGCGGTAGAAATCCTTGCCGAGCTCCAGCCATTCATCGGAGCCGTAGCTCGCTGCGAGGAAGGCTTCGCCAGCCGCCCAAAGATCTTTGATCTCTTGCGGCGGTTCTTCGCCCTCTTCGCCGTCGGATTGCAGCCACTGACGCCAGAGATGGCCCGAAGCGCGGGCGCCCCAATGCGGACGCATATTCGCCAGACCATTCGCTACTTCACCGATGTCGAGCATATCCGTTCCCCAAGCCGCCATATCGACCTGGTTGCCATTGCGCAATTCACGATACAAGCCGATCTCGATCAACTTGTAGTTGGTCTTGACCCCGACAGCGTTCCAGTAGGAAGTTATCAGTTCGCCGATTTGGCGCCAGGAATCTTCCGGTACCGATACCTGGAAGTTAATGAAGAGCGTTTCGCCATCGGGTCTCTGGCGGAAGCCATCGGCATCGCGCTGGTCAAGCCCCATCTCGTCAAGGAGTTGGTTGGCGAGATCCGGGTCGTATTGGGCGTAATGCGCCGGCATCCAATCTTCAAAGAACAGCGACGAAGGCACGGGTGAATTTTGCGATGGGTTGGCCAGCCCAAAATAGACCAGCTCGTTGATCTCGTTGCGGTCGATGGCCACCGACATGGCTTGACGGAAGCGCTTGTCCCAGAAAATCTCGCGCAGGGGCAAGTTCTCGGTCGTGAAATTGAACATGATCGAATACTCGTTGCCGCGGCTGTATTCGGCCAGGGCAGTGCGGTAGTTGCCGGCTTCTTCGTTCTCTCGATAGGTGGGGAAGCTCAAGAGCGTACCCCAGCCATAGTGGCTGTATTCGCCCGCGATCGCCTTGAGGTCCTGGACTTGCAGGTCCTCGACCAGGATACGGCGCAGGCTGTCGGTATAGGGCAGTTGATTGCCTTCGGTATCGACCTTGAAGAAGTAAGGGTTGCGTTCGTAGATCTTGTTGCCGAAGGTATCTGCGCCGGAGAAGACAAAGGTATTCAGCGTCGGCGCGTAGGGGTCGGTCTCTGAACCCAAATTCCAGGTAAAGGTGTACGGGTTCATCTTGGAATTGAACATCTGGACCCAGTCGTCAAAGCCAAGGTCTTCGGCCAGCGCGTCCGCGTCTTCGTTGTAGTCGATATGGAATTGCTGGAAATAGTGCGCGGGACGGAAGCCGCGATTGTTCACTTCGCTGCCGAGCGCGATGAGCAAGGTTGGGCGCGCCTCGGGATAGGTCAGGCGGATGGTCGTTTCGTCGACGATTTCGACCTGCGGCAATGCGCCGTCCAAGCCCCAAGGACCGCCGATATTCGGTGTCAGATCCGAATTGCCCAGGACGTCCTCGAAGTAGAAGCGGAAATCCTCGGTGGTAAAAGGCTCGCCATCCGACCATCTGTGACCTTCACGAATGTTAAAAGTGAAGATGGTGAAGTCATCGGATACTTCATAGGACTCGGCAATGTTGGGGATGATGCTGGACAGATCGGTGTCAATGGTCAGCAGCTTCTGCAAGCGCATCTCCAGCACGTCCCAGCCGCAGCAGGTGGGATTGGTGGTGGGACCCGCCAGCTCGCCGCCATATTCGCCGGCTTGCTCTAGCGGTTGCACGACAAGCGGATTGGCCGGCAAGCGTTCTTCGACGGGCGGCAATTCGCCGGCGGCAACAAGTTCCGCCAGCATCGGCGCTTCGCCATAGCTGTCAATGCTGTCCCCGGTGGCGGCCGTATAGGCGTCGAGGCCGGCGTACTGGGAGGGATAGACCCGTTCGGCCATGTCCTGCGCGAAGGCGGCTGTCGAGATCAGCAACAGGCTTGTGATCAATACTAGAATAAAAGTGACTCGTTTCATGGAACTTGTCCTTTCAAGAATTGGACTGTCAAATGCGATAACCGCTGGAAAGATTCCGCTCGCCGTTCACCTCCTCGCATCTCGCGTCTACCGACATCATTCGGACAATTCACCCGAATTCATCTAGCCACCAAATGTATATTGTCCATTGTTAACAATTTTGCCGCCGCTCTATTCCCTACAAGGCTTGTCCGATACTGGGTCATGCTGACGCGCTTTTTCTACCCCATCCCCCGGCCCAGCGCCCCCTCGGTCCCCCGCCTCACGGGGGAAGTATCCCGAAGCATCAGGGAAGGGGAGCTAAACTTGGCGGATTCCGTAATAATTTGTTGATTTTCGCAAGGATTGCCATCTTTTTTGTATCGATTCGGTATTGTCCTGGTTTCCATTAGGTATAATTTTCAGTACCGGACAAGCCTTACAATCGCGACAAGCTGCTTAGCTCAATATAAACTGACGCAGGGCATCGTGATCAAAGAGGACCCCATGCCCGGGGCAATTCGAGGGGCGCATGAGGCCCTCATTTAACTCGGGCGGGTTTTCCATAAAGCGTTCCAAGCCGAAGCTGTGCACTTCCAAATACGACGCGTTTGGAATCGCCGCCAGCAAATGCAGGTGGATTTCGTGAAGGCCGTGCGATGTCACTTGCAAGTTGTGCGCGTAAGCCAGCTTCGCGACGCGCATCCAGTTGGTGATGCCGCCGATATTGGAGACATCCGGTTCCGGAAAGGCGATCATGCCTTCCTCAATAGTATGCCGAAACTCGTATACAGTATGCAAGTTTTCGCCGGCTGCGATTGGCAAGCCCCCATCCCGGGCGATGCGGGCCATGCCTTTGTAGTCGTCGGGGATCGTCGGTTCTTCCAACCAAAAGACATCGTAGTCGCGGAATTTGCGGGCGGCTTTTATTGCCGTTTCGGCGGTCCAGCGCATGTTGGCGTCCAGCATCAGCGGCATATCGGGACCGATAAAGTCGCGCACAGCGCGGACGCGCTCCAGATCTTCGGACAGCTTGTCGCGCCCAACCTTGATTTTGATGGCGCGAAAGCCCTTGTCGATATTGCAGCGCGTCTGCTCGACCAGTTCATCCGGTCCCAACTGCAGGTCAATGCCGCCGGCATAGGCATTGGCTTGGCCCGAATAACCGCCCAAGAGTTTCCACAGCGGCGCGTTTTCTTTTTTGCCCTTGAGGTCCCAAAGCGCGATGTCAATGGCAGCCATGGCGAAAGAGACCAAGCCGCCTCGGCCGACATAGTGCGTATGCCGCCACATCATGTCCCAAAGCCGCTCGATCCGGTCCACGTCTTGGCCCAAAAGCAGGGGCTTCAAATCGCTTTCGATCAGGGCGCGAATGGCGGCGCCGCCGACGCCGATGGTATAGGTATAGCCATAGCCGCAGAGCCCGGATGCGGTTTCCAGCTTGACCAGGACGACGTCAAAGCGCGTCATCACCCCGTGAGAAGCGTCCGTCATGGGATGGGTCAAGGGCAAGCGATAGTGGCGCGCGTCAATACAAGTGATAGCTGTTTTCATCGTCTTTTTTATAATTGTTCCTTGGTCCCAGTAAATCAAATCAAGTCGCGCAAGAAATCGCAGGGTGATTGCAGGGGCGAGCCGCCGGACTCTGTTGAAAATCGCGCATTTCTTAAGGCCAACCCCACCCCCCGGCCCCCTCTCCGAAGCATCGGAGAGGGGGAGCGCTCCATTAGAAGTTGGAATTTTATATTCATT
>JAPPMO010000031.1 GCA_028873975.1 Chloroflexota bacterium | reverse complement strand
AACCACAAATGAAGTTTCGCTGGCGACCTCGTCGTATTCAGGTGACGGAATTAGAGGGACAGCCGACAAATAAGCTTAAACTCGGTGCTCTCGGTGTCCTCGGTGGTGAAAAAATTATTTGATGCGATTGCCCTATCGGCGGCTAGACCTTTATCGCTTTGCACCCTTTTCTCTATTCAGCTTTATGTTAATCTTTGTGCGTGCGCCTTATGCGGGACAAAAGCCATTCGCGCGGCGCCGCCCGGGATCTGCAGGCGCCCCATCCTCGTGAGGAATCGGCCGATGAACGAACGAAAAGCAAGCGTCGAGCGCAATACAAAAGAAACGCGGATTCAATTGGCGCTCAACCTCGATGGCGGCGGGCTGGCCGAGATCGACACCGGCATCGGCTTTTACGACCACATGCTGCACCACATTGCCTTGCACGGCCTTTTTGATTTGACTATCAGCGCGGCGGGCGACTTGCATATCGACAGCCACCACAGCATCGAGGACATCGCCATTTGCCTGGGACGAGCGATAGACGAGGCTTTGACTTCGCGAAGCGGCATCCGGCGCATGGGCAGCGCCTACGTGCCGATGGACGAGGCTTTGGCGCACGTCGTTGTCGATTTGAGCGGACGCCCCTATGCCGTCATCACTGCCGATTTCAGTACGCCCCTCATGGGGGAGATGCCGACCGATCTGGTCGCGCATGCCCTGGAAACCATCGCCTTTCACGCCAAGATGAATTTGCATGCCGAAGTCCTATACGGGCGCAACGATCACCATAAAGCCGAAGCGCTGTTCAAAGCTTTTGGACGGGCTTTGCGCCAGGCGGTGACGCTCGATCCGGGCCGGCAGGGCGTTCCCAGCACCAAAGGCACACTCACGGAGTAAGACCTCATGCAAGAATTCCTGGACTTCAGCAAAGAACTCGCGGGCGCCAGCGGCGATGTCATCATGCGCTATTTTCGCAGCGACATCGCTGTGGAAACCAAGTCGGACGAATCGCCGGTGACCATCGCCGACAAACAAGCCGAAGAGATCATGCGCGAGATGATCATGAAAGCCTACCCGGCCCACGGCATTATCGGCGAGGAATTCGGGAATCACAACGAAGACGCCGAGTATCAATGGGTGCTCGATCCCATTGACGGCACCAAGTCCTTCGTCAGCGGCACGTTTTTATTCGGCACCTTGATCGGCTTGATGAAAGACGGGCAGCCGATTGTCGGCGCCATTCACCATCCCCTGACCTCGCACCTGTTGATCGGCGCGGGCGGCGAGGCGCGCCTGAATGACGAAATCGTCCGCGTGCGGCCAACGCGCGAGCTGCGCGAGGCAGTCATGCTCTACACCGACTTTATCCACGTGGGCCAATACCAGAACGGCATCGCTTTTCAACAGTTGATGGGCAAAACCAAGTTCAACCGCACCTGGGGCGATTGTCACGGCTATTTCCTGCTGGCGACCGGCTATGCCGATATCATGCTGGATCCGATCATGCACCTGTGGGACATCGTCGCCCTCATACCGATTATCGAAGGCGCCGGCGGCAAAATCACCTCCTGGAATGGCGGACCGCCATTATCCGGCAATGGCGTCATCGCCAGCAATGGTCCCCTGCACAGCCAGGTGCTGCGGGTCCTCATCGCCTAAGGCTAGCGCCGAGCCCGCGCCCCTTCAAGCCAAATCTAGGGCGGATGTCTCGCCTTGTTGCGATTTGCCTACAGGTTCAGTAAATTTATGTTCAATGTTGTTCTAATTTTCGGGAAGACACTTACTCTTGGGAGTGTCGCATGAAAGTCAGGCTGGCAGTAGCTTCAATCATCCTTCTAGCGCTTTGCTCGGTAGTCACAGCGCATAGCTACCCAATTCGCGTTAAATTCACCGTGCGGCTGCGCGCGTCCCACAGCCTCGACAGCCTGGTGGTGGGCAAAGCGCTGGCCGGCGATGTGCTGAAAGTGGTGGACCGATACAATCGCTGGCTGAAAGTCGATCGAAACGGCGAGACGGCTTGGCTGGCTGATTGGGTTGATTACACGCGCCTGGATCGAGAGGCGGCAGCGCCCGCCGTCGCACCGACTACCAACGAACCGACGCCTTCCGACATCGACAACTGCTGCTTCGTCAATCGCCAATGCCACAGCGACCGAGAGTGGGGCGAAGGCTATTGGGCTTACCAGCGCAACGAATGTCCGGCGCAACCTGGGACGGGGTCATCAGCGGCGCCATCAAGCGGACACCCAATAACAATCAATGGGTCCTTCCCGTTTGTGAACATCGTAACGGAAGCGCTCGACGCCTTGCGCGACCGAGCGCCACAATGGTATGCCTATGTAACCACCAACTTGTACCAGGTCAATGAGGGTTCCAGCAGCAGCCATGGTAACGGCCAAGCGGGCGTCTGTGGCTTGCCTCCCTACAGCACGGTCCCGTACGGGGTACATGAGTGGAATGTGTACAGCTATGTGGCTTCGCTGGTGCACTACGCCTGTCATTCTGCCTATGATTACGCCGGACTTCCCTATAATGGCTATACCAAGGTGAACGAAGAGGCGGACTGCGTAAGCAAGGATAATGCCGCCGTCGACCTGGTCGCCGCGCATCACCCGCCTGGGGCCTTTGGAACCGTGGTCGGCTTATCGCATTGCGACGGCGACTTGACAAACTCCCCCCATTGCCGCTGGGCGCGCGCAAATTGCGAATGGGGACCCAACATGACGCTGCTCGCTTGCCCGGCCGCCGGCCTGGTCACCGTAACGTCTGAATAGTGGCATAATCGACAGAGAAACCTTCGTCCGTTTCCTTCGCCAATTAGTTGACAGAGAGAGACAGTGAACATGCTGGGTGGCAAAACGGCAATCGTAACCGGCGCGGCTGGCGACTTGGGGAACGCGATGGCGCGGCAGCTGGCCGAGCGCGGCGCCCATGTCGTGATGTGGGATATCGTCCCGCGCGCTGAAGCGGCTCACGCAGTTGCCGGCGTCCGAGCGCATGACGCTGCCGCGGAATACGCCGAGGTCGATGTCCGTGATCGCGCCGCGGTTGACGAGGCGATCGCGCATCTGGAGCAGTTGGACATCGTCTGCTCCAATGCCGGCATCGTCGAGGCGCAGCCTTTCCTCGAGCTGAGCGGGGACAACTGGCAAAACCACCTCGATATCAACCTGACCGGCTGCTTCAACGTCTGTCAGTCGGCGGCCCGCCGAATGGTTGCTGATGGGACGAAGGGTCGCCTCATCCTGACATCGAGTTGGGTCGGGTCGATTCCCTGGCCCGAGATCACGGCATACACCGTCAGCAAGGCGGGCGTCAACATGCTGGTCAAGCAGATGGCGCGCGAACTGGCGGCGCGCGGCATCCTGGTCAACGCCGTGGCGCCGGGCATCGTGGACGCAGGTCTCGCGGGGCGGCAGCTGCGCGAAGAGCCGCAATACGCCGCTCGCGTCGCCAAGGCGATCCCGCTGGGCGAGCCGGGCAGCCCAGAAGAGATCGCGGCTGCAGTCGTTTATCTGGCGAGCCCGCAAACGGCTTATATGACCGGCAGCATTTTGACGCTCGATGGCGGCTGCTCGCTCTTCCAGTTTGACGCTTAGCGATAAACTGTCTCCGCGCCAGCGGTCGCGCGCGTGATATAGGGCGCCGGCCGGTTGCCGGTCGCCGCGATGTAGCAGGCCTTCACGCGCTCGACGAAAGCGGGCGCGCCCTCAGCAGCCACCAGCGCCACCGCGCAGCCGCTTCACATTGCTCGCGCCGGTCGTTGTATTTGGAATCCACCAAACCACGCCGGTCGTCCATATCGAGCGAAATTGCCAGGAAGCGGTCAATCTGGCTGGCCGGACGCTCTTGAAAATAGCGTTCGACGAAGGAGGTCACCTCGCAAGTCCACTTGTAGCGCGCCTCTTCGGGATAGTCGGCGGTGGCTTCGCCCAGTTCGATGGCTTGGTCGATGAAGCCGAGATGCTGGCGAAAAACGGTGTCCTGGTGATCGGTATAACCGATATCGGTATGGGTATTGCTGATCAGATAAATCCGCTCGATTTTGGCCATGTTATGCTTTTGCTCCCCCTGTTTTTCAAACCATGGCTAAGTCCCGACCAGGATCAAGACCGAGCGCGGACCGACTAGGATTTGCCCCTGATTCGGCAGAACCGGTTCCTGGCCGAGGGCGTGGCTGTCCTCGGGCGGGCGCAGCCCTGTGTTGATGGCCACGCGCCATTTCCTGCCCGCGCCCAGCGGCGGCAGATCAAACCAGGCTGTCTCCCAATGGGCGTTCATGATGATGTAGACCATGTCGTCCGCTTCCGCGCCTTCGCGGCAATGCTCCCCGCAGAGCAAGCATGCCAGCTGCCGCCCGTCATAGGACCAGTCCGGCTGCCAAAGTTCCCGGCCGTGAAAAGAAATATCGGGATAGCCCGAATTGACTGTATCGCGATGATGAAAATAGGCGCGGTGCCGCAAAGCCGGATGCGCCTTGCGAAATGCGATCAGGCGCCGCGTGAAGCGCAGCAGGTCCGCCTGCGTCCGGGTCTCATCCCAATTGAACCAGTTGACCTCGCTATCGTGGCAATAGCTGTTGTTGTTGCCGCCTTTGCTGTGCCCGATCTCGTCCCCCATCAGCAGCATTGGCACGCCCTGGCTGACCAGCAACAAGCTGAGGAAATTCTTGATCTGCCGCTCGCGCAAGCCCTTGATTGCCTCGTCTTCGGTTTCGCCTTCCGCGCCGCAATTCCAACTGAAGTTCTCGTTCATGCCATCACGGTTGTCTTCGCCGTTGGCTTCATTGTGTTTGTGATTGTAGGAGACCAGGTCGCGCATGGTGAAGCCGTCATGCGCGGTGACGAAATTGACCGACGCGCGCGGTCCGCGATCGCCGTAGATATCAGGGGAGCCTTGTATGCGCGCGGCCATGGCGCCCAGCATGCCGCCATCGCCTTTGACGAAGCGGCGGATGTCATCGCGGTATCGGCCGTTCCACTCCGCCCAGCGCCCGTAAGCCGGGAAGCTGCCCACTTGATACAAGCCGCCGGCGTCCCAGGCTTCGGCGATCAGCTTGGTCTGCGCCAACAGGGGATCGTATGCCAATACCTCCAGCAAGGGCGGGTTGGGATCGGGAACCCCCTGCGGATCGCGGCCCAGGCTGGATGCCAGGTCGAAGCGAAAGCCATCAATGTGATACTCCGAAACCCAATAGCGCAGGCAGTCCAGCAGCAATACGCGCGCGATGGGATGATTGCAGTTGAAGGTATTGCCGGTGCCGCTGAAATTGTAATAGCCGCCGTCGGGTTTCAGCAGGTAGTAGGTCTTGTTGTCGATGCCGCGATAAGAAATGGTCGGTCCGTCCGCGTTGCCCTCGGCGGTGTGGTTAAACACGACGTCAAGCCAGACCTCAATGCCGTTTCGATGGCATTGCTTGACCAGCGTCTTTAACTCCCGCGCCGGATCGTCAGAAGCCGCGTAAGCCGCGTTAGGCGCGAAGAAGCCGATCGGATTGTAGCCCCAGTAATTCATCAGTTGCTCGCCGGTTTGCGGGTTGACCCGCTGGTTGTCGCGCTCGTCGAACTCAAAGATCGGCATCAGCTCGATGCAGTTGACCCCAAGTTCCTTGAGATAGGGGATCTTCTCTATGATGGCGGCGTAGCTGCCGGGCGCTTCCGCCTGTGACGACGGGTGCGCGGTAAAGCCCCGAACGTGCATTTCGTAAACGACCAGATCCTCCATGGGGATGTTGAGTTGCCGGTCGCCTTCCCATGCGAAGTCCTCGACATAAGGCCGGGCGCGATAGGGATAGGGCTTGCCCCGGTCGAATCCCCCCGCCCAGACATCCCGCCCGCCGATGCGCTTGGCATAAGGGTCCAGCAAAATATGCCGCGCGTCAAAGCGATGTCCCTGCGCCGGGTCATAGGGACCATCAAAACGGAAACCATACTCGATCCGGCTGTGATCCAGGTCATAGACGATCATGGCGAAGACATCGCCGGTGCGAAAAGCGTCGGGAAAGGGGATTTCCACCAGCGGCGCTTCCGCGCCTTGGTCAAAGAGGACAAGCGTACAAGCGCTGGCGTGATTGGAAAAAGCTGAAAAATTGACGCCCCCCGCCATGACGGACGCCCCGAAGGGACGCGGTCTTCCGGGACCGTAGCGAAAACCGTCGCGTTCGTATGTCGGGAAACTGTCCATAGGCGAATGGCGCCGCCGCTCAATAAATGTCACGCCAATTATAACGAAGCGCGACCGATTTGAAGCAAAGAATTGTAGAAATTAGCAAAACTTGGCATACTATGCTCGGTGTAATTTGAACAACATCTTTTTCGATGCGCTAGGGATCGTCACAGGAACCATTGGACAAGTGAGACGGTGACACCTTGAACCAAACATCCGGATTCGCGAGAAGCGTCTGGTTCTCGCGCTTAAACAGACTTGTAGACTTTTCGCCGGTGATCGTCGCGTTGGTCCTGGCGCTGGTTGTGGCCTCGGTGCTGCTGCTGGCGCTGAATGCCAACCCGCTGGAAGCCTACGCCGCCATGTGGGAAGGCGCTGCTGGCAAGGAAAACGCCGCCGCCGAGACGCTGGTCAAGGCGACGCCGATTCTCTTCGTCGGTATTGGCATCACCATCGCCTTCCGCGGCGGGATGATCAACATCGGCGGCGAGGGGCAAATGATCGCCGGCGCTCTGGCGGGCGTAACCGTCGCGCTGATTCTGGGAGAAATGCGCGTTCCGCCCGAGTTAGCCAAGGAAAAGGGCGCCTTTGACCTCATCATCGTGACTTGCTCATTAATTGGAGGTTTTCTGGCAGGCGCGCTCTATGGGGGCTTGGCCGGTTTCCTCAAAGCCTATTTTGATGTCAACGAGATCCTGAGCACCATCATGCTCAACCAGATCGCCGTGCAGATGATGAATTTCCTGCTCAACGGCATCCTGCTTGATCCGGCCGAGGCCGGCATCAACAATATCCCCAAGACCGCGCGGCTGGTGACTGCGGCGCAGTTGCCGCGCCTGTCTCTGCCGATTGGCGATCCATATCTCTTCGCGCGAACGCGTTTGCATTGGGGGCTGATCATCGCCATCGTGATGGCGGTGATCATTTACATTTTCCTGTGGCGCACGTCGCTGGGATACCGGATACGCGCCGTTGGGGAAAACCAGCGCGCTTCAAGCTACGCCGGCATCAATGTCAAGCGGCAGATGATGTTCTCCATGTTCCTGGCAGGCGGGTTCGCTGGATTGGCGGGCGTCGTGCAGGTCCTCGGGCTGCAATATCGCCTGCAAACCGACGGATCGCCAGCCGGTTTCACCGGCGCTGCCGGCTTTAACGGCATTGTGGCGGCGCTCTTCGGCGGGCTTAATCCCATCGGCGCGATACCGGCATCAGCCTTCTTCGGCGGGCTGTTGGTGGGCGCGCAGAAGATGCAGCGCGATCTCGGCGTACCCGCTTCCTTGATCACTGCGGTGAACGGCTTGATCGTGGTCTTTGTCGTCAGCAGCGAGATCTTCATCTTGCAGCGCAGCAAGCGGCGGGTCAGCCTGCAGGAAACGCCGGACAATCTTGGTTCGGGCGGGGGCAAGCCCGCTGATCGCGCATCGCCGGACGAGGGAAGCGGCTGATGGAACTCGACGCCATTTTCACCGCCAGCGTATTCGCTTCCGCCATTCGGCTGGCTACTCCCTATATCTTCGCGGCGCTGGGCGAGACCTTCGCGCAGCGCAGCGGCGTATTAAACCTCGGCGTCGACGGCATGATGCTGATGGGCGCCTTCACCGGCTTTTATGCAGTTTTCATCACCCAACAGGAAGGAACGCTGAGCGAGCCGCTCAGTTTGCTCTTCGGCGTATTGATCGCCTTGATCGTCGGCGGCTTGATGGGCTTGGCCATGGCTTTTGTCAGCGTGACGCTGCAGGCGAAGCAAGGCATCAGCGGCATTGGCGTTTATCTCTTTGGATTGGGCTTGAGCGAGCTATTGTTCCAGCAATGGGTGGGAACGCCGAAATCGGTCAGCGGCTTCCCGCGCATCACCTTCCCGATCCTGTCGGATATTCCTGTGCTGGGCGAGATCTTCTTTCACCACAATCTGCTGGTTTATGTCGCATTCGCGCTGGTGCCGATTTCGGCTTTTGTGCTCAACCGGACGACCTTCGGCTTGATGATCCGCGCCGTAGGACAAAATCCCGAAGCCGCCGATGCCATGGGCGTCAGCGTGGCGAGAGTGCGTTACGCCACGACGACCATCGGCGGCATGCTGGCGGGCTTGGCCGGCGCCTCGCTGTCAATCGCGTTGATCAACCTGTTTCAGCAAAACCTGACGGCCGGGCAAGGCTTTATCGCGGTTGCCTTGGTCTATTTCGGCGGCTGGCGGCCCTGGGCGGTGGCGGCCGGCGCCATGTTATTCAGTTTCGTCAATGCCTTGCAGCTGCAGATCAAGGTGATCGGCTTGGATATTCCCTCGGAGTTCGCGGTCATGGCGCCCTATGTCATCACCATCATCGCGCTGGTCTTCGCCTCCAAGCGGCAAGAACAGCCCACCGCCTTGACCAAGCCCTACGAACGCGGGGAATAGGCGCTCCCAGGTCGATAATGGCCTGCGCGTTTTTGAATACGGGATCAATTGAGGGAACATCATGAAAAAGCGATACTTGATAATCCTTGTTTTCCTCCTGGCTTGGGCGGGGATGCCGTCCTTGGCGGAGGATGACGTTTTCCGCGTGGCAGCGCTGATGCCAAGCGCCATCAACGATCTCGCCTTCAGCCAGAGCATGTACGACGGCTTGACGGCTGTCCAGAACGCATTGGGCGAGGAAGCCTTTCAGTTTGCCGTGCAAGACAGCACCTACATCGTTGACGACGCCGCGGTCGCCTTGCGCGATTGGGCGGCTTCCGGCGACTATCAATTGGTGATCGCGCACGGTTCGCAGTACGGTCCCATCGTCGAGGAACTGGCCAGCGAGTTCCCCGATGTTTCTTTCGCCTGGGGCACGCGACAAGATACCTTCGGCCTGGACAACGTCTACAGCTACGCGGCCGCCTCCGATGAAGGCGGCTATTTCAACGGCGTGCTGGCCGCGCATCTGACCGAATCGCGCGTGATCGGCCTGGTCGGACCCATCGAAGTCGGCGACGGCAAACTCTATGCCGACGGCTTCGCCAACGGCGTGGCTTCCGTCGACCCGGATATCGACGTCAACATCGTTTTCATAGGCTCCTTCAGCGACGTGCCGCTGGCGACGGAAGCCGCGGAGACGCATATTGCGAACGGCGCGGACATCTTGACCGGCACCGCGCAAATGGTTGTGGGTCCCATCGCCGCCGCCTTGGAAAATGATGTGCGCTGGTTCGGTTCCGATTCCAGCCAGGACGAGCTATCCGGAGATATCGGCGTCGCCTTCCAGATTTACAAATGGGATGTGCTTCTGCTGGATATGATCAGCAAAATCGGCGAAGGCAACCTGGGCGGCGAGTATTATGTGCTGACGCTGGCGAACGAAGGCTTGGTGATGGAATTCGACCAGGACTTCGAGATCAGCGACGAGTTGATGGCGGTGGCGGAAGCAACCATCGCCGGCATCGTATCCGGCGACATCGCGCCCATACCCGCGGTGGAAGAGGATATGGCGGAAGAGAGCGAGGACTGATATTTACAAACAGCCGCCACTCGCTGTAGCATAGTTTATTCACGGGCGATCCCGCCCGGATAAAGTCAACTGTCCAATTAAGGAGAACGTAACGATGAGAAAAGCATTGCTTCTTACCCTGATTCTCGCCCTGTTTATCGGGGTGATGCCGAGCATGGCGAATGACGATGTTTTTCGCGTGGCGGCGGTTGCGCCCAGCGCGACAAACGACCTCGCCTTCAGCCAGAGCATGTACGACGGCCTGCTGGCGATACAGGCGGAAATGGGGGAAGACCATTTCCAGTTCGACTTCCAGGACGGCACCTTCATCGTCGACGACGCGGCGGTGGCGCTGCGTGAATGGGCGGCTTCGGGCGATTACGATCTGGTGATCGCGCATGGCTCGCAATTCGGCTCGGTGGTTGAAGAGCTGGCGGCGGAATTCTCCGAGGTTTCTTTCGCCTGGGGCACGGACGAGAACACCTTCGGGCTGGATAACGTCTTCGCCTATACCGCAGCGGCTGATGAAGGCGGTTTCGTCAACGGCGTTATCGCGGGCTTGATGACCGAATCGGACGTCATCGGCGTTGTCGGTCCCATTGAAGTGGGCGACGCCAAGCTCTATGTCGACGGCTTTGTGGACGGGGTCGCCGCCGCCAACGCCGATGCCACCGTCAATGTCGTCTATATCCAGTCCTTCAGCGATGTGCCGCTGGCGACCGAAGCCGCGGAGACCCATATCGCCAATGGCGCGGATATCCTGACCGGCACGGCGCAGATGGTGGTTGGCGCAATCGCCGTCGGCAGCGAGAACGGCGCGCGCTGGTTCGGCACCCAAGCCAGCCAGGCCGATTTGGCCGGCGATTCCGCCGTCGCCTTCCAGGTCTACAAGTGGGAGGTCATACTGTCGCAAATGATCGGCCATATCCAGGCCGGTGTGCTTGGCGGCGAATCCTACGTCTTGACGCTGGCGAACGGCGGCTTGGTCATGGAGTTTGCTGGCTAGACCCACCGTCTATCACAGTTTGAGTTACGCCGGGGCGACCTGCTGGGTTGCCTCGCTTCTGCTATCCGCACAGGTCAAAACCGATGACCAACAACCTGCTGCCGACCGGGCACGAGCCCATCGACAAACTGGATATGATCGGCATCGTCAAGCGCTTTCCCGGCGTCCTGGCGGCCGACAAAATCGACTTCGATGTCAAATCCGGCGAGATCCACGCTTTGCTGGGGGAGAATGGCGCGGGCAAGTCCACGTTGATGAAGATGCTCTACGGCTTGTACCATCCCGACGAGGGACGGATCCTGATCAACGGCGCGGAAACGACCATCAGCAACCCGCAAGACGCCATCGGACACGGCATCGGCATGATCCACCAGCATTTCATGCTGGTCCCCTCATTGACCGTGGCCGAGAATATCGCGCTGGGCATGAAGTCCTCCCGCGGTCTCCGCCTTGACCTCGACGTGGTCAGCCGGCGCGTGCTGGAATTGTCGGAGATCTACAATCTCAAGGTCAACCCGGATCTGCCGATTTGGCAATTGGCGGTGGGGGAACAGCAGCGCGTGGAGATCTTGCGGGCGCTTTACAAAGGCGCGGCTTTGCTCATCCTGGACGAACCGACTGCCGTGCTCACGCCACAGGAAGTGGACGGCCTGTTCCGCATTCTCAATCAACTGGCCGACGATGGACACGCGCTGGTATTCATCTCGCATAAATTGCACGAGGTGCTGGAGATCAGCCACCGCGTCACCGTCTTGCGCGACGGCCGGCGCGTCAACTCGATCCCCACCAGCGAAGCCACTCGACCCAAGCTGGCTGAGATGATGGTCGGGCGGCCGGTCTTGCTCGAATACGAGAAAAACGCCGCGGATACCCGGGATGACCGCCTGGCGCTCGACGGCGTCAGCGCCTTGAGCAACCGGGGCACCGTTGGCTTGGATAAGGTCTCATTGCGCTTGCGCGGCGGCGAGATCGTGGGCGTGGCCGGCGTTTCCGGCAATGGCCAGCAGGAATTGGCGCAGTGCATCACCGGCTTGCGAGAAGCCACCGCGGGCAAAGTGGTGGTCGACGGGGTCGATGTCACCAACGCGCCGCCCGCGCGCTTGAACGCCATGGGCCTGTCTTACATCCCCGAAGAGCGCATGATCGACGGCGTGATCAAAGAATTCAGCGTCGCTGAAAATTATGTGCTGCAAGATCACGGCCATCCCAAGTTCACGACCGCCAAGATCTTCATGCTTTTCCGGGTGATCCGCGAAGCTTGCCGCCAAGCCATCAAAACCTACGAGATCAAGACGCCCGGCACCGAGACCCTGGTCAAGAGCCTTTCCGGCGGCAATATCCAGAAACTGGTGCTGGCGCGGGAGCTATCGCGCGCGCCCGGCGTGCTGATCGCGGCACAGCCCACCCGCGGCGTCGACATCGGCGCGACCGAGTATATCCATCAGCGTCTGCTGGACGAGCGCGACAACGGCACGGCGATTTTGCTCATCAGCGAGGACCTGGACGAGATCCGCGCCCTCTCCGACCGCATCCTGGTGATGTATGAAGGGCAGATCGTGGGAGAGGTCGAGAATGTCGATGTCGATATCGAGCGCCTGGGCTTGCTGATGACGGGCGGGGGCTAATCCCCGCTCAGCCCGACTGCTTCCAGCCGCCTCCGGCATCCTCTTCCCAGCCAGGAGGCAGATCCAAACGACAAGATGATGGGATAAGCGGTTCATCAGGCGCGTCGTCGTATTTGATATGGACTTTGCTGCCCGTAACCGCACTGATGAAATTCCCCAATACGATGGTCGCTTGATTCTCCGCCCGTTTGAGAATTCCGCTCTCAAGCGCATCCTGCACGAAGCGATCCATCGATACACGCCGTCCTATAATGCTCATGTCATCCCAAAAATCGTCGAAGCAAGTCGCCGTACCTCCACCGCTTTTGGCGTATTGGTCAAAATACTCATTACGACAACTGGTGATTGCCGGAGCCGGAGCACTCACTGTAACGGTATCGTTCTCTTCGTCGAGATCAATACTGTCTTCATCAATGTCTGAAATATCAATTCCAGCCTCGATAACACTTTGCGATACATAATTCGCTTCATACCCACATAGAGATGTTGATGTTTTCACATTGACATTTGCGTGTGCGACTTCTACGCTCAAAGTGACCAACTGTCCCAGTGGCTGTATGCCATTTACTATGGTACGCGTTGTACTTCCTTGTGTGGATGGTGAAAGATTAAGAATGTTTCCCAAGGATGGTATCAACCCGATCAGGGGGTTGACCACCGCTACTCCAATTACGAGCGCGACAATGGAGAAAACTATCACCCAAACAATCGTGGATTTCATGGACTTCCCCCGATTTAGTGGAGATAAATTATCTAACAGGCAGCCAGTTCATA
>JAPPMO010000037.1:270-86366 GCA_028873975.1 Chloroflexota bacterium | reverse complement strand
CAGTGTCTACGCGACCCTCGGCGCCCTCGGTGGTTAATGATCAGTCCAATTTCGCTCCATTTCAGTAGCCACCATTTTGATGCAATTGCCCTGGACAAGTTTCAGGTTTGCTTGACCATTTCCCAAAACGAATCTACAATACCCAAGTGGCGTTGTTGTCGATTGGTTAGGGAAACTATCATGCTAAGACGATTGAAGAATGCGCGTTACGGCATCTTTTTTCTGGGGCTTTTGCTCCTGTTGGTATCCCAGCCAGCGACAGCCGGCGACACGATCATCAGCAACAACTCCGGCGCCGGCAACCAAGTTTTTGTCATCGAGGGCGAACCTTCAGTAGTGATAAATGGTTTTGATCTCGCGCCTCTGGGTCTCGGCTTTCCCATTGCGCTTGACGCGGTCACCATATTTGTGAATCGCGCCGTCCCAGGCGTCGCTCTGGATCTGCTCATATATCAAGACGCAAATGGCGGCTCGCCCGTTGACGCGTCGCTGATTCACCGGCAGCAGGTTGCAATCAATGGCTCCGGCGCCAATCGGATCCTTCTGGATCAGGCGGCGATTGTGACCGAACCGGTGATCTGGGTCGGATTCTACTTGCCGATTGGTTTCCGTTTTAACGCCGACACCTCCGGTCCGTCCGTACTCACATATTGGGCTTGGACGCCGGGCGGCGCTTTTGACGTCAATGCTTTGTCCAGCGCGGAGGTCCTGGGACCGGGAGACGGCAGCGAGCCGGTTGGCATCAACATGGAAGGCATCGCGCGGATCACAGCTGAACTGCGTACGCCGTTTTATGAAGAGACGACAAGCGCTGTTCTCGTCGGCAAGCAATTTGTAGACGACTCCGATCAAGACACATCCATTTTGCAAACCTATCCCTATTGCGGCGATTTGTTTTATGATCCCGAGGACATCGACATCTCCGGGGAAGGCGCATTCACAATTACCTGCGGCGTCAACAGAGAGTTCGATGCGCCGACTAATGTCGCGCAGCCATCCGGCGAGTTGCTCGATGTACAACGCGCTGGCCATCTCTACAAATTGGAGGCGAATATACCGCAAGAGCTGCATGTTGAGGGCGCCATCGGCACTTTGCCGGTGCCGGTAACGCATTGCATGCGCGTCCAGCCAATTGACCTTGAACAGGCTATCATCGCCGAAGCGCGCGATATACCGGAGCGCTGGTATGTATTGCCTTCCGTCCGCTTTGGAGACCTGGTCTGCGTCGAAGTCACCCATGCCAGCTACTTGTCCTATTTCTTGCCGCGCACAGAGGTCTCGCCGCAGAATGTGAACCTCGTACTTGGTTGGTCGCGCATCAATCCTCATCCGCTTGAATGCGGGATTTTAACCGGATTTCAGATACCGGTGGTGAATACCGGTCAGAGTTGGTTCGATACGCCATCGTCGGATGTCAAAGTGATTGTCGAGAATATCCATATAGGAACCGGAACAGTTACTGGAGCGATGGAACTGAAAGTGCCGACATCCAAACTGGGACCGGGACATCGCCAAGTGCTCGAGATAGGTCCGATGATCGTGGATCAATATGTGCATGAGCTTCACCGCCTGCAGATACGGATTGACTTCGACGAAAAAGTGGAAGAGACCAACGAATTCGACAATATCTGGTTCAGTGAATATGCGTTGCAGTGGGCTGGAGGCAGCCAACGCTGCTACGATAGAGCCTGGCATACACAGACACCGCATCCGAGCGCCTCTTTGGATTATTGCTTTATCGGCAGACCATATACCAGCGGCAGAGACAAGATTTTGATTCCCTATTCGCCCGCCTGCGATATTGAGTTTCGCTCTGGACATGTTCAGTATCGTCCCGAGGCCGAAGAGCCAAGGCAGTTCAAAAGAGGGGATTGCCACATTGCGATTAGTATCAAGGTGGTCGGTCAGAGCGCGAAGATCCTCTATCGCAAGATGGATGTGCCGGATTCGGATCCGCCATGCCCTGGCAGCAGCAGGGTAAACGACTACATCGACAGAGACAATGTAGTTCTGGTCATAGACGTCGACGGCGCCTGAGCGGGCTAATGGCGACGAAACTTGGGCTGGGAAATCGCGCAAACTGGAGTCTGGGGTAGTGTCATGCGGGTTGTCACAAACAAAAAACTGGCTCGCCGCAATCGCAAGTTAACCAACTACCTTTTCTTTGGCACGTTCGGCGCTCTCATTTTGAGCTTTTTCGTGATCAATGCTTCATTGTTCACGGGCGACATTCCCGATTCACTCGGCGTGATCGCGCAGTCCGCCATGTTGCCTATCGCCTTCATCTTGACCGTCCTTTCCGTGCGCATGACAAATCTGTGGGCTCGCGTTCCGCGCCCGGAGAAGGCGATCGCGGACGGCTTGAAGGGCTTGAGCAATAAGAGCGTCTTGTACAACTATTATCATTTTCCGGCGCGCCATGTTCTGATTTGTCCGCAAGGCGTATACGCGATTGTCACGCGCTGGCACGATCAGGAATACACCTACCGAGACGGCAAGTTCCGCAGTCATCGCAATGTCATCAGCAGGTTCTTTTCACTGTTTCGGCTGGATGGCGTTGGCAAGCCCCTTCGCGATGCCGAAATTGCTCGTCAGCAGGTACAACAGTCCATTGATGAGATCGCTCCCGATGTGGAGGTGCAAGCACTCGTGGTCTTTGTCGACCCGTCGGCGAAGATAAACTTCGAAGACGAGTTGGATACCCCCGTTCTTTTCGCTGATACGAGATTGTCCCCCAACCTGAAGGACTTCATGCGCGATACAAAACGCCGAATATCGGAAGAAGCCGGCGACGCAAAAAACGCCAATCTAATGCCGCTTTCTGATGGACAGATCGAAGCTTTCGAAAAAGCGACAATCTGAGCCGTATGGCGCGACCCAGAAGCACGGCAATCTTAATACTCATTATCTGGCTCGGCTTCGCCTTGCGCTTGCACGAACTTGCTTCAGTGCCACTGCGCGGCGACGAAGCCTTCAGCGCGCTCAACTGGGCTGGCATTCCTTTGCATCAGTCCCTGACGGAGATCGCAAGACTTGAGCCGCATCCACCGCTGACTTACCTATTGTTTCGGTTTTGGGGACTTCTCATCGGCGGAATCGACAGTCCCTTTACCCTGCGCTTGCTCCCGGTCTTTGGCAATTTGATCGGCGTCACCGGCGCATACGCCTTGGCCTTCCGCCTTTCCGGAAAGCGAACCGGCGGCATCGCCGCTGCGCTTATTTGGGCGATTCATCCCTACGAAATCTGGCATAGTCAGGACTTTCGCAACTATGCCGTCTGGGCTGGCCTGAGTGTGACGAGTTTATGGCTGGGTCTGCGCCTGATTGATCGTCCGCTAAAGATAAACTGGCTGCTCCATGCCTTGATGGCCGTCACTTGCGCGCTGATGTTCTATACCGAAGTGTTCATGTCGATTGCCATGGCGCTTGTCGCCATTTGCTGGAAGAAAAGCGATCATCGTTTCTTGTCGGGATTTCTGCCCTTGCAGGGTATCGCGCTCTTGATCGCGCTGCTGGCTTTCCTTGTTCTGCAAGCCGGGCTTTTAGCATCGGGCGCATATCCCGGCAACATTGAGTCGCTATACATTCCCGATTTCTTGTTTCGTTTCCTGCCGGTCTTGACCCTGGGAGAGACCGCGCCGGCATCCTCGCTCTGGTTATGGATCTTCCTCGCGCTTTCGCTTGGCTTGTTTGCAGGCATCCTTGCGCGGGGCTCAAGGCGCGAGCTTCAGTTTATCGGGGCTATCGTAGTCATTCCATTCTTGCTGCTTGGGCTCCTTTCCTTGCGAGTTAACATCTTCCATCCGCGCTACGTATTGGGAACGATACCGGGCTTTGTACTGCTGATCTCCTTGGGCAGCGCTCGTTTGGCTGCGTGGATAGCCAAGACTGCTGGAGCGTGGCAAGGATACGTCATGCCGCTGTTATTAGCGCCCTGGCTCATTCTTTCAGCTTTGTCGCTGCACACCTACTACAACGATGCGGCATTCCGTAAATCACCCGCTTGGCAGGAGTTGGGCGATTTTCTCAACAACAGAGTAACCAGCGACGATCTGGTCATTCAGCTAAGCGCGGACCCCGCCTTCGGCTACTATTACCGCGGTCCCGCCGAAGACCGCGCGCTGCCATCCGGTCCCTTGCAACCCGCGAACAGCATCATCGACGAATTGCAGGCGGCACGGGGGAACTACGACAGCATTTATGTCGTGTCGAATGCGATGCCGTCATGGCGGAACGCGCGCGTCGTCGAGGACTGGATGCGAGAAAATATGCAACCGGTCATGCTCAGCGACGCCTCCGGATTGGCCATTCGTCAATACCAGGAATGGATCGTTTTGGAGGCTGGCCTCATACCGCTGGCCAGCTTCGGGGGCGCGGTTGATTTGCTTGACTACCGCTTTTTCGACGAGCCGCTGCCAAGCGGCGAGTTGCTGCTGCGCGTATACTGGCGGCCCCTGGGGATCACCGGAAACTCGCTGAAGTCATTTGCCCATGTCTATGGCGAAAGGAATCCGGAAACGGGCGAGATTCTTTGGGCGCAAGACGACCAGTACCCGCAATCCGGGCGCATCGACAGCAGATCCTGGACGCCGGCCGAGGTTTTCCGAGATGTCTACTATTTGCCAGCCGAGACCTTGCAAGCCGGCAGCTATGAATTGCGCCTCGGCTGGTATGACCCTGTAAGCGGCGCTCGACTGCTTACAGAGGCCGGATCGGACAGTTTCTTGCTTCAAGGCTTCGACTATCCGCCGAAGCCCTGACGCTAGACCTACAAGGCTGCCCCCTCTGTAGAATTGATCAATTGCTCCCTGTAGTATGTCAATTGAAGACTTGCAGTCGAAATGCGGGCTGGGCAACTCGCGTAAAGACCCATGCGTACAAAAGCACGCCGCGTTTTCTCGCCCGCGAACGGACCTTTGGCATGCGGTTACAGAAACTGATCACCCGCGCCTGTCTGGCAATGGCAATTGCCGTCCTTTTTGGCTTGGCAGCAGAGGCACAGATGGAGGATCCCGGTTCAGCTCTGATGACTGAGAGGTTGGCGGTTGGCCTCGAGCGCTATACCGTTCGCCCGAATGACGCCTTGTATACCATCGCAAAGCGCTTCAACACCAGTGTGAAGGCTCTCCAGTCGCTGAACGATCTGAGAGACCCCCGTTTGCTTTTCGCGGACGACGTGCTTCTCGTACCGCGGCTTGACAAGGCCGAAGTAGCTGCTTACCTGATAAAACCCGGCGATTCCTTATTCGAAATCGCCCTCCGGTTCGATACGACAGTCGAGGACCTGCTATCGCTAAACGGCATCGGCGACCGGGACCATATTGTATCGGGTCAAACGATCCTTTTGCCCCAATCCGCTGGAAGCGCGATTCGGCGCGAATTCGCTCACGGGATCACGCTCTTCCCGAAGCTCGAAAGCACGCCGGAGATCTTGCGCCGGGTCAAAGAGCTTGGCGTCAATTGGGCCAAGATCGAAGTCAGCTGGGCCGACCTGGAACCGGCCGCAAACAGCTTCGCATTTGACGATTTGGATGCGCTGGTCGCGGGCTTGGACCAGCTTGGGATTCACATTCTGCTAAATGTATACGCGGCGCCGCAATGGTCGCGCAGGTCATATACTCGGCAATTGAACAGTTTACTGCGCGCCAATTCGGGACCCCCGGAGAACCTGGAGGTCTTCGGCAGTTTTATGAGCGTATTGGCGGCGCGCTATGCGGGTATTGTCGATGCTTATGAGATCTGGAAATCGCCCAATCTCCTGAAATACTGGACCGCGCCTGTCTACGAACTGCCGCCAACAATGGGCGCCTCTGGAGATTACGGGTTCCCGGACAAGATCAAAATCGGGGCTGCCTATTACGTCGATCTGCTGAAGGTGGCCTTTGAAGCCATCAAGTCGGTCGATAGCGGCGCGCTTGTGATCACCGCAGGTCTGGCGCCTGTCGGCTTTACCGACAATTACAATGCGGTAGAAACTGGCGCGTTTTTGGGGGATATGATCCGTGAAGGCGCAACAAACTACAGCGATGGTATCGGCGCGCTATTTGGGGCGTCGGCGGTCCCTCCGACATTATTCTGCTGCGAACAGCCGCCGGGCGTGGACACACACTACGAATCGCATTTACAGTATTTTCGCGAGATTCTCTATCTGTATCGCGATATTCTCAGCCGAAATGCACCCGATGACATCCCGATCTACATTACGCAGGCAGGCTGGGGCACAACCGAGGGATCCAATCTGGCAATCCCGGCAAGCGGCCTCGAATGGCTCAAGTATACAGACCAGGACGAACAGGCGCTTTACGCCGCCCAAGCCTACGATATTGCCTACGGGTTAGACTACATCGAGGGACACTTCCTCTACAACCTGAATGGCTGCGCGGTGGGCGATAGCGAAGCCTGTTTCTTTAGTCTTGTTGATGCTGCTGGGGCGGACAGGCCCGCCTTCCAAACTTTCGCGGAAATCGAGAAAACAGCGCCGACGCAGGGCTGAAGTCGGAGCGCGCGGGCCAGTCTCGCATGACAAACTTGGAAAAACTTTCTAGCGCTTGTCATGGAGCCGCCCACTCGAAGCTACGCCAGATCCCCGGCGCGCCTACGATGGTGTAGACGCCTTGCTCGTCTTTGCGGGCGACGCTCACGCGCCATTGCATCAGGTGCGCTCGGCCATCATCGGGCGCAAACTGCGAAGGTATGGTCAGATCATTCGCTTTACTGACCAAGGGCAGAGACTTGTTGGCAGTCTGATCAATCAGCTCGACGAGGTACTCATCCGCGTCGTTTGCGCCGCTGACACCCACCCACTGCAGCCGCAGTTCACTTGTCCGGACCAATGCGCCGTCGGCCGGGAATATGAGGCGTGGCGGCAGATAGGTGGCAGTCGGCGTTGCCGTTTCGTCGCCGGTCGGCGTCGGTGTTTTGCTTGGCAGCGGCGTTGGCAAGGGCACGAAGACGCACTGGCCGATCTGGATATTCGGTCTGCACTCGGGTCCGCCGCTTGGTTCGGTAAAGGCGCAGCCGAAAAACTGGATTTCCTTGTTCAATTGGCTAAGCACTTCCAGAGTCGTGCTGTATCGTTCGGCGATCGCCACGATGGAGTCCCCCGATTCAACTTCGTAGCAGCCGACGCTTGAACCGGATTGAAGTAGCGCGCCCGTATCCTGATTAACGCCGATTGTCCCCAGGATCTCTTCCGTGGCGCTCGCGCCGACAGCTGTCGCAGTTGAGGTCGGTCGGGGTATGAATATCGTATTGCCGACTGGCGGCAGCAGGTCAATATGACTGATGTTCTCGTTGAGCGCAACCACGGTCGCGGCAACCCCCAAGTCGTAGCCGAATCCATGCTGGGGCAGTTGGATGATATAAAACAGCGTGTCATCTTCCTGGACCTGGTACTCGAAGAATGCTGATGTCGCCGTGGCTATCTTGGTCGGCGTCGGCGGCGCCGCTGTGTCTGTGGCGGTCGCCGTTGCGATTTCCAACGTAGGCATGCGCGTATTTGTCGCGGAAGGGGGCGGCGTCGCCGTGGCTGTCAGAGGCGGTTTGGCCGTCGCGATTTCTTCCTGCTCGATTGTCGGCGTCATGGTGGCCGCGGGATTCCCTATGTTGCAGGCCGACATGCTGAAGAGAAGGGCTGTCATAAGAGCGCGAAAGGAGCGGCCGCGTTTCATGATGTGCTGCCTCCGGAACCCTCCCAAACCAAAGTTCGCATGTCCGTCGCCGTGGACGAAGCGTCGCTAGTTTGGCTGACAATGGACACTTGCCAGGTATACGTGTGGCGTTGATCATCGTCCGCCTGCCACTGCCGCGGCAATATGAAAAAAAGATCGCGCGTGTCGGCCGAGAACCTGTTGACCGTGCCGACCTCGGAAATGACGACTCGAAAAATTTCATCCGCTGCCAGCGTCCCCGTGGCTACCCAACGCAGCGTGATCTGGTCGCCCGCGCCGAAAAACGCGCGATCAGGGGGAGCAACAGCGAAAGGCGCGTTGACCGTAGCCGTGGCCGGCGGTATCGGCGTTTCGCTGCCGGAAAGAGTCGGCACAGGCGTTATAGTCGCGGTGGGAGCGGGTACGCGCAAGGTCTGTCCTTCGATCAATTCGACAATGCACTCGCCTCCGCCATAGGGCAAGCTAAAATCGCATAAGGCAAAAGCCACTTCCGGGTTCAGGTCGGAAAGTTGCTTGGCGTCAGTGTCGTATTGCACGGCGATCGCGATCATGCTGTCGCCTGCCGCAACCCTGTGCCATGTCAATCCCGGCAATATCGTAGGCGTCTCCGGCGGCGCGAATGGATCGAAGGAAAGCAATGCCAAACCCTCTGAGGCAGGCGTATTTTCCAGGCTCGCGGAAGCATTCAATTGTGGAACTGGCGCTGAAAGAGGACCGGTCGTGACGCTGGGCAATGGCACGACGATATCCTGGCCGATCTGAATACGCGTTTCATCAACGATCCCGTTAATCGCTCTCACGGTTGGCAAGATGTCCAGTCTGCGGTATCCGCAACCCGCGATAATGCTGATTAATGAGTCTCCCGCAGCCACTCGATGGATGCAGGGCGACGGGGTCGAGGTTTCGCTCGGCGCCAGCGTCGGCGCAGGAGTTGGACTGGGCACTGGGCTAGGGAGGCCCGGCGTCACTGTCGCAAAGCTCGGGCGCGTGGGCGCCGCGCTTGGCGGCAATTCACCCAGTGGGGCATCTTCGCGTCGCGATAGATTGCTGACAATTGCCAGGGCAATGACCGCGAGCAGCGCGATCCCCAAGATGGCGATGCCCGCAAAGAGACCCCGCGCGGTGTCATTCAGCGCTCCCTCATACAGGTCGGTCTCGCCATGACGATAGTCGTAGTCTCGCCAGACCAGGTTGCTTTCATCCGAGAGCGCTTGCGCCTCGACATCCTCTATCGTCGTGCCGCAAGTGGAACACGTGCTGGCATTGCCGTGATTGCGCGCTTCACAGATCGGGCAGCGTTTGTATGACTCGGACAAGCGAAATCCTCCCTTGCAAACCCATTATAACGGATAGGGAGGGCGGTATTCGAGACTGGCGGGATGACACAAGCCTATCGCGCGGCGGCGCAAGCCGATACGATCCGGTGCGGGATTGTACTATCGCGGCAGGCTGGACAAGCGCTCTGTCACTTGTTTATGTGCCGATTCCAGATCAGCCAGCCGGTCGCGTTCCCGCTGAACGACCGCTTCCGGCGCCTTGCTCAGGAAATTGTCGTTGCCTAGCATCTTCTGCGTTTTGGCGATCTGCTGGGTCAAACGGCTTGCTTCGCCCTCCAGACGCCCCCTTTCCGCCTCGATATCGAGCATGCCTTCCAGCGGCAGGTAGAGCGTGACATCGCTGACGACGATACTGGCGGCATTAGTCGGCGTCGGATCCTCCGCGGCCAGCAGTTGCAGTTCTTCCACGTTGCATAGCCGTCTGAAGACGTAGTCATGCGCCGCCATATCTTTCGCGGCGGCGCCGGCCTTTGCCAGGGCTTTGATGCGCTTGCCGGGATCGACCTTGTATTCGCCGCGGGTATTGCGCAGCTCTCGAACCAACTCGAGCAAGAGATTCATGCGAGCCTCGATCTCGTCGTCGATGAGCGTCGTATTCGCATTGGGCCAATCGGCAATGATGAGCGCTTCGCCATCGTGCGGGATGTAGCGCCAGGCTTCTTCCGTCATAAATGGCATGAAAGGATGCAGCATGCGCAAACAGCTGTCTTGCACCGCTACCAGAACGCGCTGTGTCGCAATCTTCTCGTCTTCCGTACCTGAATACATGAAATGTTTGCTGATTTCCAGGTAGTAAGGCGCGA
Organism: Chloroflexota bacterium; assembly: GCA_028873975.1. Lineage (GTDB taxonomy): Bacteria > Chloroflexota > Anaerolineae > Aggregatilineales > Phototrophicaceae > UBA6055. The sequence continues at coordinate 76,556 of JAPPMO010000037.1, read as the reverse complement.
ATTCGTCCCACATGAAGGCGAGAATCTGGCTGCCGGCTTCGCCGAATTGATAAATGTCGAACAAGTGCTGCACGTTGGCGATCAGGCGATGCAATCTGCTGAGTATCCAGCGCGCAGGCAGATCGAGTTCTTCGACTGGGGGCAGACCCAGCTCGAGATCGCCTTCCAGGTTCATGTTGATAAATGAGGTGATTTGCCAGACTTTGTTGATGAAACGGAAGGTATGGTCGACGCGTCTTTCGTCCAGATTGACATCGTTGCCCGGCGTGCCGCTGGTGATAAGCGTGAAGCGCAAGGGATCCGCCCCCAGCTTGTCGACAATGGTCAGCGGATCAATGACGTTGCCCAGGGACTTGCTGAACTTCTTGCCATGCCTGTCGCGAACCAGGCCATGAAGATAGACGGTGTGGAAAGGCGGCTTGTCGGTGAACCACAAGCCCATCATGATCATGCGCGCCACCCAGAAAAACAGGATGTCGTGACCAGTCTCCATGACTTGCGTCGGGTAGTAGCGCTCGAGATCCCCGCTCTCGCTCGGCCAGCCCAAGGTGCTGAATGGCCATAGCCCGCTGCTGAACCAGGTATCCAGGACATCTTCTTCCATCACCCAGCCCCCGCCCAACGGCGGGTTGCGCCCGACGTGGATTTCACCCTCCGGGTCGCCGTCTTTGTCGCGATACCAGGCGGGTATGCGATGTCCCCACCACAATTGCCGGCTGATGCACCAGTCCTGAATGTTCTCCAGCCAATGAAAATATACCTTTTCGTATCGTTCCGGCACGATTTTGATATCGCCCCGGCGAACGGCTGCCATCGCCTTTTCCGCCAGGGGCTGGATGCGAACGTACCACTGCGTGCTCATCATCGGCTCCACGACTTCTCCACCACGCTGGCTGCGCGGAATGCGCGTGGTATATGCTTCGGTCTTTATGGCCAAGCCCGCCGCTTCCATATCGCGCCACAGGCGGTCGCGACAGTCATAGCGATCCATGCCCGCGTACTTGCCGGCATTTGCATTCATGCTGGCATCTTTGTTGAGTACATTAACCAGCGCGAGCTTGTGCCGCTGACCAATCTCATAGTCGTTGAAGTCATGGGCGGGCGTGACTTTAAGAGCGCCCGTACCAAATGCCATGTCCACACTGTCATCGCCGATGACCGGGATCTCCCGCCTCAAGATCGGCACAAAAGCGCTCTTGCCGATGGAACCCGCGTAACGCGCGTCAGCGGGGTTGACCGCAAGCGCCGTATCGCCCAGGATGGTTTCGGGGCGGGTTGTCGCCACCGGTATGTGTCCGCCATCGCCAAGCGGGTACTTGAAATAATAGAGCGTCGCTTCTTCTTCTGTGCTTTCGACTTCCAGGTCGGAAACGGCTGTCTGCAAACCCGGGCTCCAGTTGACCAGGCGCGGTCCGCGGTAGATCAATCCCTGTTCCCACAAGGTCAAAAATGCTTGCGTGACCGCTGTCGACAATCCGTCGTCCAGCGTGAAGCGTTCCCGATCCCAGTCGCAGCTGGCGCCCAGCCGGCGCAATTGTCGCGTGATTGTCCCGCCGTGTTCTTCTTTCCATTGCCAGGTCCGGTGCAAGAATTCTTCATAGCCAACTTCCTCGCGGCTGCTGCCTTCTTCGCGCAGCATGTTCTCGACTTGCAGCTGCGTTGCGATGCCGGCGTGATCGGTCCCCGGCAGCCAAAGCGCCGCTTTGCCGCGCATGCGCTCGTAACGAACCATCAAGTCTTCCAGCGCGCCGAAAAGCGCGTGCCCCAGATGCAGGCTGCCCGTGACATTGGGCGGCGGCATGCTGACGACGAAAGGCTCGGCATTCGATCCGGCGACCTCGGGTTTGAACCAGCCCTTGCGCTCCCACCAGGCATACAGCCGCGGCTCGGCATCGGCATAGTCGAAGTTGCGCGGCATATTGCTTTCGGCGCTCGCTCTCATGGCTCCTGTCCTCCTCACAAAAGAGATCAAAAAAGCCTCCCGTCCTATACAAGGACGAAAGGCTAAGCTTCGCGGTACCACCTTGTTTCAGCGGAGAAAACTCCGCTGCGCTCGAGACGCGATAACGGGCGTGAACCGTCCCGAATCTACTGGCGGTTGCGTTCTTTCGGGCAACTCCCGGGCGACTTTCGACAAGGTTTCGCAGGCGGGCTCCCAGACTATGACCCGCGTCTCTGATTACGAGTGAGCTTGTCTACTCCTCCCGATCATCGTTTTATGATATTCGAATGTTAAGTCCTGCGGCACCTGAGTTCCTTGATAGCCACCCATGGGACTTGAACCCATAACCTATCGCTTACGAAGCGATCGCTCTGCCAATTGAGCTAGGGTGGCGCTCCACGCACCTATTCTATCAGCGCGCCGCCAGTCAATCAAGACAAGTCTGTCGCTGGTCCAAGGCAATTGCACCAGATTTTTCTAACCATCAAGGACACCGAGAAAAGCAACAAAAAAATCTTTGCGCTCTTTGTGTCTTTGTGGTGAATCCACCGCATTGAACTCGCAATCATACCAAATCCACTATTTTCATGGCTTTCCCCTGCGCCGCAATGCGAATCATAGCCTTTACTTTCTGTTATACTTGCTCCGAAACGCTAACGCGGGAGAACACGAAACAACAATGACAATCATTGTCCTGCCCGATCAGGTCATAGCGCGAATCGCAGCCGGCGAAGCCGTCGAACGCCCAGCCTCCGCGGTGAAAGAGCTGATTGAAAACTCCATTGACGCTGGCGCCACTTCGGTACACGTGGAGGCGATAGCTGGGGGCAGACAGCTCATTCGCGTATCGGACAATGGCGCGGGCATTCCCGGTTTGGAGATTGAGCTGGCCTTCAAGCGACACGCCACCAGCAAGTTGCGCGCGACAGAAGATCTGCAAGACTTGTCGACCTTCGGCTTTCGCGGCGAGGCTCTCGCCAGCATCGCGGCCGTCAGCCAAACCACCATCATCACCCGACATCGCGACGATCCGATGGGAATATCCCTACGCTTGAATGGGGGCCAGATTGACCATCAAAGCCCGATTGGCGCCCCGGCTGGCACGGTTGTTGCGGTCGAGAATCTCTTCTTCAATACGCCCGCCCGCTTGAAATTTCTCAAAGCGGACCGAACGGAAAAGCGCAATATTCAAGGGGTTGTCACGCGTTACGCCATGGCCTATCCGCATATTGCTTTCACCCTCAAACAAGATGAGCGTGAGCAGTTTCGCTCTTCCGGGCGCGGTGATCTTGCGGACGTCGTGGCCGGGGTCTTTGGCCGGGTCCATTTCAAACGGATGATCCCCATTGAAAGCGCGGGGCAGACCCGAATAGGTCAGGCGGCAATCGCGGTTCACGGGTTTGCGTCCCTGCCCGACTTAACGCGGAGCGATCGCACACGCATCGCGCTCTTCGTCAACGGGCGAGCCATACAAGACAATGCGCTCAGCCACGCCATCACCCAGGCTTATGAAGGCATGATCAAATCCGGGACCTTTCCTTTCGCCGTACTTCTGATTTCCACCCCGACTGATTTCGTCGACGTCAATGTGCATCCGACTAAAGCGCAGGTCCGTTTTCGCGAACCGAGCCAGGTGTTTTCCACCGTTCAACGGGCGGTGCGCCAAGCGCTTTTGGAGGCGGATCTTGAGCAATCTGACGTCGATCAGTGGAAGATGGACGGCTTCACACATGAAAGAATAGACTACCGGCAGCCCTCGCCATCCTTTGCCGGGACGGCTAAAGATGACTTCTTCCATGATGCCGATCTCGGAACCATTCCGGAGACGGCCGCCGCGCCCGCCAGACCTCGCACGCTGCCGATTCTGCGCGTCGTTGGGCAAATCGGCGCTATGTATATTGTGGCGGAAGGACCGGCAGGGCTTTACTTGATAGACCAAAACGCCGCTCACGAGCGAATTCTCTACGAAGAGATGCGCGAAGAACAGCGAGCCGGTTCTCCCCTTGCTGAGCCTGTGGGCGACAGCCAGACGGTCTTGCTGTCGCCGGAGCATGATATTGTGCTGGGCGAATGCGCGGAAATTCTGTCCGAATTGGGATTCGAGATCGAATCCTTCGGGCCGCATACTTATGTCTTCCGGTCGCTTCCCAGGGTCATTGCCGCATCCCGCCTCGCCGACGCGTTCCCCGGAATACTGGAAAATCTGTCTCGAAAGGACAAAGGGATAGAAGAAGCGATCGCTGCCCTGGCCGCGGTCGCGGCGGTCAAAAACGGACAGATCTTATCGCTGGAAGAAATGCAAACCCTCGTGGCGCAGTTGGAACGCTGCTCATCGCCCTTCGCGTCGCCTAGCGGAAACACCACGCTGATTCGCCTGACGCGCGAACAACTGGCTCTCGAATTTCGCCGCGCCTAATCGGAGAACAAGCGCTTGAGCGGCAGGCTGAAACCGGGCAGGATGTCAGCGCCAGATAATTCACCGTCCAGGTCAATGACTTCGCGCTGCGCCGTTCCCCGCTGCCAGACCTCGGCGCTTTTTGCCTCCGGGTCTATGAGCCATACCAAAGCTGTCCCATGACGCAGGTACGTTTCGGCTTTGCGGCGGGCTTGCGCCAGGGACTGTGAGGGCGAGACCACCTCTACCGCCATATCGGGCATCATTGGCACATAACCACGTCGCGCGCACTTCGCCGCCCGCGCCTTGCTGGTGAATGAAACATCAGGCAGAAGCAGCGTACGACGATCCCCCGGCGGATGGTACCCGACCTCGACACCGACTCGCCCCAAACCGCGCTCCAGCACAAATCCAGTCAGGTAGTGCGCGATCAGGTTTGCGGTTTCTCCATGCAATTCACTCGGCGCCATCTTGATATATAACTCTCCGTCGATGAGGTAGTATTTCTCCAGAGGATTCTCGTTCGCCACTTCAAGTCGCCAGACATCGGCGGCCGTGTATACGCGCTCTTGGGTCGCCATCAGGCATCGCTTTCACTAGGATTCGCAAAAAGATTGTAACACAGGAAAGCGCGCTATCATGAATCCTCAAGAATTGGGACTGACGAAGAGCGCGCGTCGTCTTTACGCTAGTATGCCACGCACTCGCAAAACTGGTTTCCCACTGCGCCTCAGTAAGCCCAACAAAGAAATGCAACAAATCGCAAGGTAAATGTAAGGGCCACTCTGTGAGTCGCCCACCGCTACTGCTTGAGATTTTGGGCGAGCCAAGGCTCGCCTCTACGACTCGACAATTGATGAAGAATTTGTATGACTTACCTGGCTTTACTTCTGTGGAGGATCCCCTTGTCAACTCAAGATTGGAAACACCCCGAAAAGGTAGAGGGGCGCCAACCCGGCAACCGCGCAAAACGCCAAGGCTATCAGGATTAGCGTCACTAAATCCAAGCCATTTCTCTTCTCTTGCCTTTGCGGCAGCAATGGTCCGGTGAAGCTGCCAGTGGCGTCAAGCCTGCGACTGCCGTCCGGATTGAATTGAGCGGGTGGCGGACCGGGTATCGTTGACGCCGCTTGTCCAGGAGGGGAGGCGGGCGGCTGTGACGGCGCGGCATTGGCCATGGGTTGAGATGACGCGGCCGGCGCCCCCGGTCGCGGATTCAGTGGCGGAAACGGACTTGCGGCCGCCGCGCCCGGGGGCGGCGTAAAGCTTGACGCTTGCGGCGCCGGATTAGACGCGGGCGCTGCCGCGGACGATGAGACGGGCGGATTCCCTGTGATGGGCGGCGCCGCCATACGACCGCTCTCAGCTTGCATTTGAGCGTACTTCGCGCGTTCCCGCGCCCGCTGCAGAATCTGACCCAACTGATCCGCATGCTTGTAACGGTCATTCGGTCGCTTGCTCATCACCTTGGCGATGATATTGCTGATTTCTTCGGGAAGTTTCGGATTGATCTCCGACGCCTGTGGAATCTCCGACTGGATATGCGCCAGCGCAAGCTCCCTTTGGGAGGCGCCGATGTAGGGCAGGCGGCCGGTGAACATCTCGAACATGACGACGCCGATGGAATAGACATCGGACGCGGGCGAGGGTTTCTCCCCGCGCGCCTGTTCCGGCGCGAAATAATGCGGGCTGCCCCAAACGACTTCGCTGCGCGTCTGTGGCATGGTGTCCGTATAAGCCTGGGCGATGCCGAAGTCCGTGACTTTAATGACGCCGTCGCGATTGATCAATATGTTCTGCGGCTTCACGTCGGCGTGAACCAATTGCGAGCGATGCGCGAAGCCAAGTCCGGCGCAGATTTGGATTCCGTAATCGAGCGCGCGCTCCAGGGGCAAGGCGCCGCGCGCCCGGATGACTTTCTTCAGGTCATGTCCCTCAATCATTTCCATCACGATGTAATGGGTATGCCCGTCGCTGCCCACATCGTGTACGGTCACGATATTGGGGTGCGACATCATGGCGACGCTGCGCGCTTCTTGTTGAAACTTCTCCAAAAAAGCCGGGTCCTGGGTCAAGCTGGGGCGCAGGATTTTGATCGCGACCATGCGACCGAGCATGCGGTCGAGCGACTTGTAGATGACCGACATGCCCCCGGAACCCTGTTGGGCAACCAGCTCATAGCGTTGATTTAGCAGCGTTTCTCCCGGCATTGCCAATTCCCGCTCTTGCTCATGATTTTGGGTCAAAGAATTGTCGGTACTCCAGAAACGCGCTGCGATCGGTCAGGCTCGCGATGTAGTCCGCCACGACTCGCTCGATTTCTTCCTTTGCCAGCCTGGCGCGGAAGTCATCCGGCAATTGCCGAGGTTCTTTCGTATACCCGGCGAAAAGAGCCTGCAAGATCTGTTCAGCCCGCGTCTGCATACGCAGGATTCTATAGTGCCGATACATGTTCTCGAAGAGAAAGTCTTTGAGATCGCGATTCTGTCCCTGCTGACGCTCGCTATGGCTCACCAGCGGCTGCTGCTGTCGCTGCACATCCAAAGAGCTTCTGGGCTTCGCCGCTGCAATGTTCCCGGCGCTGTTTTGCAGGACATCATCGACCTGCATGCCAACCAGTTCTCTGATGACATGATGCCGGTCCACCTCGTCCAATACGCCGCCGGTCCATCCCAGTCGATTGGTAACAATTCGCCAGATATCCAGACTCTGCAATTGCTCGCTGCGGATGAGCCCGGCTTGCAGGCCGTCGTCGAGGTCGTGAGCGTTGTATGCCAATTCGTCGGCAATGTTGGCGATCTGCGCCTCCAGGCTCGCCCCCGCCTCCGTCTCGATACCGGATATGTGGCTGATGTCATATTCCGTTTCGTGCTTGGCGATGCCTTCCAGGGTCTCGGCTGTCAGGTTCAAGCCCTTCCATTTGGGATAGCGCCGTTCCAATTTTGTCACGACGCGAAAACTCTGGTGATTGTGGTTGAAGCCGCCCCAATCGGCCATGAGTTGGTTCAAAATCTCTTCGCCGGCATGCCCAAAAGGCGGATGGCCCAGGTCGTGAGCCAGACAGATGACTTCGACCAAATCTTCATTGGCGCCCAGGGCCCGCGCCAGCGTACGGCCGATTTGCGCGACCTCCAGCGTATGCGTCAGCCGGGTGCGAAAATAGTCTCCCGCGTCATTGACGAATACCTGCGTTTTGTATTCCAGCAGACGAAAAGCCGCGCAATGCACGATGCGATCTCTATCGCGTTGAAAAGCGGTTCGATAGCGCGGCTCGGCTTCGTGATGCAAACGCCCGCGCGAATGCCGACTGAACAGCGCGTAAGGCGCGAGCGTGTCCAATTCTTGCTGCTCTAGCTGCGACCGGCTGCGATGCATCTGGCTTCCCTCGTTGATGCACTCATTGTAGCGGCGCGGGGCGGATTACGCATCCCGGACGCTTGCAAACTTCCTGCGGCACAGTATAAGCTAAAATAAAGCTCAACGAGACCTTCGCAGCTAAAGAGCGCCTTATGACAAAAATCGCAGCGATCCTGACCGACTTCGGTACGCAAGACACCTACGTCGGCACAATGAAAGCGGTTATGCTGGGCATTGCTCCCGAACTGCAAATCGTAGATATCACGCATGCCATCGGGCCGCAGAATGTCCGCGAAGGCGCATTCGCGCTCTTGAACAGTTACCGCTATTTTCCAGGGGGCACGGTCTTCTGCGCCGTCGTGGATCCAGGCGTCGGCAGCGCGCGCAAGCCAATCGCGGCGCGATGCGCCGGTTATCATTTTGTCGCGCCGGACAACGGCCTGCTCAGCTACAGCTTGTTTGACCTCGATTCGGAATATCATGCGGTCTCGCTGGAAAATCCCGAATATCAGCTGCCCGGCGCCAGCCATACTTTTCATGGCCGCGACATCTTCGCGCCAGCCGCCGCGCGCTTGGCCAGCGATCCCGCGTGCTTAAAAGATATGGGACCGGAGCTGGACCGGATCGTCACCTTTCCCAAACCCCAGCTTAGTTACTTCCGCCAGCGAGTTACCGGCGAGGTCATGCACATCGATCACTTCGGCAACATCATTACCAGTATCGGCATCTTGCGCTGGCAGGGCGATGATGAACTGAACCTTGACCCGCTATGGAATGGCGAGGTCCCGGAGCTGCGGCTAGCGGCCGCCAGCGCCAACGTTACCATTCACAGTCATACCATTCATGGGATCTCGCGCGCCTATCACGAAGCGCAACTCGGGGCTATCCTCGCTCAAATAGACAGCAACGGATTCCTTGAGATCTGCGCGAATCAAGAAAGCGCGGCCGATCGCCTGGATATACAACTGGGCGACAAGGTCATGCTGCGACTGACTTCTTGAGAATGAATGGCTAAATGCGCGCGCGGCAGGGGCATTTGACGGTCGGTGTCTATGCGCCCCGCTGAAAGTCCCGCGAATACGAAGGTCAGTGAAAGCGGGCGGCTCACGAGCCGCCCCTACAATAAACTTTCTGTCCTTCGTGTCTCTTTTCTAATAAACCGCGATCTGCGGTAGCCGAGGAGGTTAATTATTTTCTGTGAGCGCGGTAGCCCAAATTCGCCGCCGCCGGGCGGCTGTGGTCAAGCCGCCCGGCAACAAGACCCTCACATATTCCGCCCGCGTTTGCGGACATCGCCCACCCGCTGGGTGATCCCAAGCGAATCGAGATGTTCCAGCAGCGCGATGGCGTATTTTCGCGATGTGCCGAATTGATCGCGCAAGGTCTTGGCGTCAATCTCGCCATGATCGCGAATCTTTTGCCGAATCTGGCTAACCATAAATTCGTAGTCGGCGCTCGCGAAGGCGATCCTGTCGTTGACGTTGACCAATCTCCGCAAATCGAGCAGCGCTCGCGCGACATCTTCGCCGACGATGTCGTTCATCTCGTCAATCGAAGGCGGCGTATAAGGGCTTTCTTGCAAAAGCCGCATTAGCTGGTCGATCTTGGCGTTCTGATCGTCGTCAAAAACCACCTGGTGATTGTGAAGCCTCAAAAGATTTCCTTCGCGGGCAATCCGCTCATCTCGTTCAACGAATTGATCAAGCAGGCTGAGCTTGACATCAAGCCGACTGCGCAATTGCGCGCGCGGCATCCCCAGCCGCAGCGGATGCGCGCTGTGAAAAGCGCCCAATTGCGCAAGCGCCCGATCCGCCAGCTTCTGCCATGAATCCGCTGACCAGAAATGTGTCTCGTCAATCCGCTTGACCAAGCCAAGTTCAAGCGCTTCTCGCAAAGCATTCTGGATCTCTTCATCGCTATAGCCCAGGCTGGATTGCAACTCCCTGGGCGTAACGGGCATTTTCCCTTCCGCGGACCTCGCCAGTCTTTCCGCCGGCGTACCGCGCAAGCGCAATTCCAGGTCTTGGATGATTGCTTTCTGGAATCGCTTTAGCCGTCGGCGAGGCTGCGCGTCGACGATCAGTCCGCCGCCGATGGTCTCCGCGGGCGAGGGAAAGCGCAAGATATAGCGATCGCCGCGAGCAAGCGGAAGCGCATCGCGCAGGCGGATTTGCAGCCAGCCTTCGTCGCCGGGATATAGCTGCTCGGCGTCGAGAAGCCGTACCTTGGCCATCGACTCCGCAGCGCCGCAGAAAAATTTGACTTCCGCGTTGTGTTCGAGTGGGCGGTCGAGATCCGCAAGCTGAAAAAACTGCGCGTCGACCATGGCGCTGGGGCGGACCTGCCCCGGGGAGGCCAGCATGTCGCCGCGCTGGACTTGATCGCTGCTGATTCCGGCGATGTTCACAGCCACGCGGCTGCCTGGTCCCACGGTTTCAACAGCCTGTTTGTAGCTTTGCAATCCGCGGATGCGCCCGGCGATCCCGGTCGGCTGCAACTCGACGCTGTCGCCTACCGACAGGCTGCCCCCCGCGAGGGCGCCGGTCACGACGGTGCCGAAGCCGCCGACAACGAATACGCGATCAATCGGCAAACGCGGCTGACCGTAATCAACCCGCTGAGGCGCGCCTTGCAAAACGCCCTGCAGCGTCCTGATCAATTGATCCAAGCCTTGCCCGCTATGGGCGGAGACTTCGACCACTGGCGGCGCCGGCATTTGCTGCCCCGCGAAAATCTCTTCGATATCCAGGCGGACCAATTCGATCCAATCCGGGTCGTCGATCAGGTCGACCTTGCTGATGACAACGATAATGTCTTTTACGTCCAGCAGCCGCAGAATGGCGAGATGCTCGCGGGTCTGTGGCATGATGCCTTCGTCGGCGGCGATGACCAGCAGCGCCGCGTCAATGCCGCCGACGCCCGCCAGCATATTTTCGATGAAGTCGCGATGACCCGGCACATCGACAATGCCAACCGTCTCGCCATTGGCCAGGCTCATCCAGGCGAAACCCAGATCAATCGTCATCTGACGGCTCTGCTCTTCAGCCAGCCGATCTGGATTGATCCCGCTTAGTTTTTCTACCAATGTGGACTTGCCGTGATCGACGTGGCCCGAGGTGCCGATGACCCGCATGTCTTATCCGCCGCCGACCGCGCTGCTGTCCAGGAGGCTTTCTCCGCTTTGCATGCTGCCGGTCTCTTCGCTGAACGCGCTGCTGTCGTATTCGTGGAGCAAGGCTTGGTAGCGCTCGCGATACAATTCGGCGCGGGCGCGTTCCAACTGCCAAAGCCGTTCGATATTCGCGCGCACATCGGGGATCAGCACTTCAATGTCAGCGACCCGATGCACGAAGCTGTCGAACTCCCGGTCGTGATTGCGCCAGACCTCATCGCTGGACAGGGTTAGTTGTTTCCAGCGCTTTTGATCCTCGTCGCGCCAGTCGTTCCATTCCTGACGAAAGCGCTCTTCGCTAAGCCGCTGCATTTCCGCAACTTCGTTGATGCGCCGTTCCAGCCGGTCGCCGATGCGGTTGAAATCGTCGATGATGCGTTTCATCTCCCGGTAGGCTTGGGCCCAGATCTCGAAGCGTTCGATGTTTTTCTGCAATTCGGCATCATGCACGCTAAAGCGCTTGGTGAGATCTGCCATTTGCTGGTCGCGCTGCTGCGTCATCAATTGTTGCTGGTCGATGAATTGCTGCAACTGTTCTCTACGTTCCCGGTCGACGCTGTTGTAGTCCTGGATACGGCGTTCGTTACGCACAGCCAAGTCTTCTATTAAGCCCAGTTTCGGGGCGATGCCATCAACCGATTTCCTGTACTCCGGCAGTTCAGTTTCGATCTCCGCCAGACGCCGCGCGTCGGTGCGCCGCTGTTCTTCGAGGAAGGTGAGGCGGCGATCCGGCCCTTCGAGCTTCTTGGTCAGATCGTCCATTTCCTGGTTCAGCACGCGCATCGCGTTTGTCAGCCGATCGCCCTCGCTTTGCAGTCCGCTGATATTGGCCAACTGCTTTTCGATACGGTCCGTTTTCTCACCGAGATCGCGAACGCTGCGCTGCACTGCGTCCCGCTGCAAATCGACGCGGCGTTCGGCTTCGCGTTCCGCGGTCAGGCGCCGCGCTTCGGCATTTTCCAGCATTTGGGCCATTTCCAGCCGCAGTTTATCGATGATGTCATGTTCTTTTTGGGCGGGCAGCGTTTCCTGCTTGATGACGCTTTGGTCCGACTCGACGCTCTGGACACGCCGTTGCATCTGACCGACAAGCTCGACTTGCTGCGCGACGCGCTCTTCCAGCGCCGCGATAATGGCTTTATCGCGCCGGCGCTCTTCATCCAACCACTCGATCATGCTGGCGATTTGATTGATTTGCATCCTGCCTGCTCCCCCGTCAAATTGACTGGCGGAATGACGGTGTGCTTTGATTATAGCATTCGCAACGGTTATGGACAATCGTTGGCGATTCCGGTCTCTGGCCGCGCGGTATTGCTGGGCTTGGATTTGACGGGGGATGGTAAAGGTTTTCACCACAAAGGCACAAAGAGCGCGAAGATTTTTCTTTGTTGGCTGGCGAAGAGGAGTATGTTTTGGGTGACTCAGCGAGTCGCCCCCACATAGCTTTGGGATGTTGGCATATCCACAATATTCAACACTCCAAAGATTTCCAGTTGTTCTTCATTGACAACATCAACCGCGCCCCATATAATCCAGCGCTAGAGTCGAATGGACATGATCGTGAAGAAATCAATTTCCCATCATCATCATTTGCCATCCGGAACAGGAGCGGCCCAGGACTCGTAGTGCTTCACGCCATTTAGTCTGTCACTGAGGCCTCGCTCCTTTGCGGGGCTTTTTCTTTGAAATTGGGAGATAGGGATGCTGGCAGTTATCGATTATGGAGCGGGCAATCTGAGGAGCGTATTGCACGCGCTTAAGCATCTCCAGGCGCATAATCTGCGGCTGGTACAGCATGGTTCGGAATTGGACGGCGCGTCCAAGATCATCTTGCCGGGCGTGGGCGCCTTTGGAGCGGGCATGGAGCAGATGCGCCGGCGCGATCTGGTTGCGCCCTTGCTGGATGCGCTTGCCGCCGGCATTCCTTATCTCGGCATCTGCGTCGGCATGCAAATGCTTTTTGATGTAGGCGAAGAGATGGGGAAACACGAGGGCTTGGGGATCATACCGGGTCGGGTGCGACGCTTTCCAGCTTTTCCCGATCGCAAGGTGCCGCACATGGGTTGGAACCAGCTTGATTTGAAAGGCCGCTCGGGGCTGTTTCACAAGCTGGACGAAGGCAGCCATGTCTACTTTGTGCACAGCTACTTTTGCGCCCCGCAGGACCCGAGCGCGATCATTGCCGCGGTTGATTACGGCCTTGAATTCGCCGCGGCTGTGCAATCCGGCAACATATATGGCGTGCAGTTTCATCCCGAGAAAAGTCAAGTCAATGGCTTGCGGATATTGAACAATTTTCTGAGAATTGAGCCGCTCGGCGCGTAACCGGCGAAAAGGTCTGTCGCGCTTGCGCAAAATAGCAAATCGTCTCGCCGCGTGGGCGACGCGGTTTACGTAAACAGGAGTTAGCCGATGATAATCTACCCGGCAATTGACCTTCATGACGGCAAGGTCGTTCGACTGCGCGAAGGAGATTTGAGTCAAGAAACGATCTTTAGCGAAGATCCGGCCGCGACAGCGCAATCCTGGATTGACCAGGGAGCGGAATGGATACACATGGTCAATTTGGATGGCGCATTTGACGCGGCCAATGAGAACATAAGGGTCTTGGAAACCGTTGCCAAGCTTGATGTCAAGCTGCAGTTTGGCGGCGGCTTGCGCGATTTAAAAGCCCTGGGCGGAGCGCTTGACGCGGGCGCTGCTCGAGTCGTCCTGGGAACGCTGGCGGTCAGGCAGCCTGACAAGGTCGTCGAAGCGGTAGCGCGCTTTGGCGCCGACGCTATTTGCGTCGCCCTCGATGCAAGAGACGGCAAGGTGACGACACATGGCTGGACGGCATTGTCGACGGAGTCGCCGGTTGAATTTGGCAGTTGGTTATATGCAAAGGGCCTCAGGCATGCGCTGTATACCGATGTCAAACGAGACGGCATGTTAAGTGGCGCGAACATTGACGATACGGTCGCCTTGGCGCGGGAAACCGGGCTGCGGGTGATCGCGTCGGGCGGCGTCAGCAGCGCGGGAGAAATAAAGCGGCTCGCGTCAAGCGGCGTCGTCGCGGGCGCGATTATCGGCATGGCGCTGTACCAGAAAAAGATCTCGCTGTGCGCTGCCCTGCGAGCAGCGAAAGGGGCTGAATGATGTTGGCGAAGCGAATCATACCTTGTCTGGATGTGAAGGACGGGCGCGTTGTCAAAGGCGTCAATTTCATTGACCTGCGCGACGCCGGCGACCCGGTCGAGCAGGCGATCGTTTATGATCGAGAAGGCGCTGACGAGTTGGTTTTCCTTGATATCACCGCATCGCACGAGGCGCGCAAGACCAGGCTGGAAATGGTCAAACAAGTGGCGGATAGCATCTTCATTCCCTTTTGCGTCGGAGGAGGCATTCGCAGCATCGACGATATACGCGAGACTCTGTTGGCAGGCGCCGACAAAGTCTCGATCAATAGCGCCGCTGTCCGAAGCCCGGAATTGATCTCATCGGGCGCCTGGGGTTTTGGCAGCCAATGCATCGTCGTGGCGATCGACCCCCGCAGAGTTGACGGCAAATGGCTCGTTCACATCAACGGAGGCCGCATCCCGACCGACAAGGAAGCAGTTCCCTGGGCGAAAGAGGTCGAGGATCGCGGCGCTGGAGAGATACTGCTGACGAGTATGGATAAGGACGGAACCAAATCCGGATATGATATTGAGATGACACAAGCGGTAGCGGAGGCGGTATCCATCCCGGTGATCGCGTCCGGTGGCGCCGGCAGGAAAGAGCATTTCCGCGCAGCGCTGGAAGAAGGCGGCGCGGACGCGGCTTTGGCGGCGACGCTATTTCACTTCAATGAAATGCGCATCGCCGAGCTAAAGCAGTATTTGAACGACAAGGGCCTGCCGATTCGGCTGTCCGGCTGGGAGGAATCCGATGCCTCTTGAAAGCGGGGTTCTGGAAGCGATTCAATGGAACGAGCGAGGATTGATACCGGCGATCGTGCAAGACGCGTCGACGCTCGAAGTTTTGATGATGGCCTACATGAACGCGCAATCTTTGCAAGCCACGCTGGATACCGGGAAGACGACCTTTTGGAGCCGCAGCCGCCGGACCCTGTGGCAAAAAGGGGAGACCTCCAGCAATACGCAACAGGTGGTTGATATACGCATCGATTGCGATGCCGACACGCTTCTGATCCTGGTTAAACCCGCCGGACCCGCCTGCCACACCGGAGCCCGCAGTTGTTTCTACCGCAGTTTTGATCAGTTCATTCACGAGCCGCAGCGATATTAGACGGGGACAGGACGATGAGCGAGATGCTCAAGCAGTTGGAAGCGATCATCCGCGATCGCAAGCTGAATCCAGCCGAGGGAAGCTATACAAATCGCCTTTTCGACGAAGGTCGCGGCAAGATCGCGCAGAAAGTGGGCGAAGAGGCGGTGGAGACCATCATCGCCGCTTTAGAACAAGGCCGGCAAGAACAAGTGAGCGAACTGGCGGACCTGTTCTACCACGTATTGGTCTTGATGGCGGAACTGGACCTTTCCCTCCAGGATATAGAGCTGGAACTTCAAAACCGGCATCGACCAAGGGATTAAGCTGCTAGGGATTGTTGTCGAACTCTCCGTCCATATATTGGCTGTAGCTCAGATAGCCTTTCCAATTGTCGAATGGCGATGTGCTGATCACTTGACGCATTCGCTCGTCCGTAGAATATATCGCCGTGACAACTGGGGACAACTCGTCCAAGACGCCGTCGGCTCCCGTGACCATGGCATAGAGAAAAGCGGAATTTTCCGGATAAACCAGAACGAGCAGATATTCTTTTTCGCTAAAGGGCATGCCCGTCACGTACTCTGGTTCACCTAATTGTTGGATCAGTTCTCCGACGAGGACTTGTGGCGTCAGTTGCAGCACTATCCCAGCTACCAGGCCGCCGTCGTCGCTGACGATTTGGCAGCAAGGGGCGCCGGATTCGTAGGCGAATACAATATCCGCATCAGTTGCTTCTGTGATGCTGATCGAATCAAGCCCGCTCAAGATCTCCAGCGCCTCTCCCATATCCGTTTTGCCGGGACTTATGTTTTGCCAGCAGGGCGGCCCACAAGGATCTCCCGCAAACAAGTTGGTATCAAGCAACATGGTGGAATTCAGAACGCTAAGTTCGGGTGAGCCGACGGTGACCCCGGGCAATCCATCCGCCAGGGCGACCAGCAGATCCAAAGGCGCCCCGCCTCGATCCAATGCCTGCTGGCCAGCGAAGATGACATCGAGCTCGCCGCCGTCTCGCCGGGCGCGGATAGCTGGTGTGCCGGTAACCCCTTGCGCCTGTCCCAGTCTGACATCGATAAGAAACTGAATTGAACGCTCCATACAGCTTATGAGCGCGGCGGCGTCAAGATCAAGCGATTCCGCGACATCATTGGCGCTATACGCGCTGAGTTCCCGTTCTTTCGCCATCTCGAAAAGCAAATCATGCCCGTCCCAGAACTTTCGCATGTCAAGGTGGCCAACGCATTCAGCGATTTGAGCGGTCTGCGCAGAGTATTGCGGGTCGATCAAAGGGTAAAAGCGATACTCGAATTGCGCCATTCCCCCCCGCACGTGAGACTCTATAAAACTGTGCACAGTCTCAAGGTATGATTGACAGTGCCGGCAGAGGAAATCTTCGAAGGCAACGATAGCCAGAGGCGCGTCCGGGGCGCCCAGGACGAAACCGCCGTCGGCGCTGCGAAAGGTGCTGAGGCCCGCATATGGTCCGTCCTCGATCGTGACAGCGTTGGAGGTCTCCGGACGAATAGCCTCAACCAGCGCGGGGAAATGTTCCGGCAGGGCGTGCGCGATCGCTACCGGCGCCGCGCCATCATACTGTACAAATAGAGACGGCGTACCCTGTACGCCCAGATCCAGCCCATAGTGCTGATCGATTTGATACTGCTTCGCCGCTGAGGCGCAATCGACTAAATCGTCATGGTCGAGGTCGAGTTCTTCGGCGACGCGAACTGTCGAGCCTTCGGTGAATCCATCGTCAGCAGCGATGCCGAACAACAGGTCGTGCGCCAGCCAAAATGAACCCGGAGACAGGGTATCGGCGCATTCCGCAAGGGCTGCGCTAAGCGGAGACAAAAGAGGGTCAACGACCGGGAACATGCGGTATTCGAATTGCGCCTCGCCGGTCAAAACGTATTCCTGGATGAATTCGGCCGCCACGGGCTCGTAGTTTTGGCAGAAACCACAGAGAAAATCGGAAAATTCGATGAAGCGCATGCGCGCGCTGGTATCGCCCAAGACAAAGGCGCCGTCGTCCGTCCGCGATTGTGGCGTCCCCGCGTAAGGATTCTCCAGATTTTGCGCCCAAGCTGCGGAGCCGATGGAAACAGCCAGCAGAAGCTTCAATACAATCGCAGTCAGTTTAAGCATGACAGTTCCTCTTTTTTTCTCCCGATTCTTCAAGTGTCGCAGAAATAAGCCAGCTTTCAATCCTTGTATGTCGCGGGCATCAAGCAGTAGACTATGCGCGCTGAAGAAATCATATAGGGATGTTGATGGCGCCCGCCGACCGTTTTGTAAGCGAGATTAGTTTCCACGTCCGTTATGCCGAGACGGACAAGATGGGCATCGTGCATCATGCCGCCTATTTGGTGTGGTTTGAAGAGGGGCGCAGCGCTTATATTCGAGATCAGGGATTCAGTTACGCGGAGATTGAGCGCGCGGGTCACTTCCTGGCGGCCGGAGAACTTGAAGCGAAGTATCTGATGGCTGCGCGCTATGATCAAGAAATAACCGTGCGCACCTGGATTGCTGACTACAGGAGCCGGACTGTGAGCTTCGCCTGCGAGATCGTTGACGCGCTTAGCGGGCAGCGCCTGTTCAAAGCGAGGCTGAAGCTGGTCTGTCTGGACAGCGCCGGGCGGGTCGTTCGGCTTCCCGCGGCTTGGTCGGCTTGGCTAGAGCCATCCAGGTAATGGATCGCGCGCCTTTGACGGTATATTGGGAACGGTGACAGTCGCGGACATGGCTCGTTGCGGGTTCAGTACGGGGGATTCACCACAGCCACCGAGGGTCTGCATCAGGACAATCGCAGCAAAATAAACATGCACTACAATGAAGACAATACAAACTTAAATATAACCACAGAGACACCGAGAGCACAGAGAAAAATCTTTCATTTCTTGGGAAACGTAGAATTTCACTTCGATTTCGGATTCCGCGACAAGCAATTTCACCCATTTGTAAGTCATTCCTAGAGAAGTTCTGCCCTGAAAAAACTTAAACTCTGTGTTCTCGGTGCTTCTTATTTTATAAACCGCGAATTGCGGTAGCCGAGAAGATTTATTATTTTGTGTGAGCGAGGTAGCCCAATTTCGCCGGTTACGCGCCGAGCGGCTGTGGTGAAAAAACAATTTGCTGCGATTGCCCTGGGGTCTACATGCAGCGGTTTTACCTTTGATTTGGGGCTATGTTATACTACGGCGCATACTTAGGCAGCAATAAAATTGGAGCGAGTTCTGATGGTCACTTATGCGGAGCGTCCATGGACCGAGAATTATGATGTGGGTATGCCGACAGCGCTTGAATTCCCCGAAGTTCCATTACACCAGTTCTTAAAGGATACGAGCGCGAGGATCCCGCAGCACACGGCCTTGATCACGCCGGCCGCCTTGCCCGTGATCGGGCGCGTCAGCAAAAACTTTACCTATGCGGAACTTGACCGCGCCTCGGATGCTTTGGCGGCAGCCCTGGTCAATCTGGGACTCAAAAAGAGTGATCGCGTCGCGATTGTGATGCCGAATTCAGTTGCTTTTGTGATCAGCTTTTATGCGATTCTCAAGGCCGGCGGCGTAGTCGCCGCGACAAATCCGACCTATCCCGCGGACAAGATGGCTCATCAGATCAATGATTGCGACGCCGAATTTGTACTGACGATGACGCTCTTTTATGATCTCGTGAAGCAAGTTCAGCCGCGAACAAAAGTAAAGACAGTCATCGTCGCCAATGTCAAGGAGTACCTGCCGCCTTTGGCGAAGGTTTTGTTCACCATCGCCAGGGAAAAGAAGGATGGTCATTTTCTAGCCACGGTGGAAAGCGGCGACCATTGGTTCCAGGATCTCTTGCGAGAATATGATGGCAAAAGAGCCGCGGTCGCGGTTGGGCCTGAGGACCTGGCGATTTTTCAGTACACCGGCGGGACCACCGGCGTACCCAAGGCGGCCATGTCCAAGCATCGCGCTTTGGTGGCGAACATGCTGCAGACGGAAGGCATATTGGATCTCTTGGATACCGCAAGCGAGGACGAGATCTTTCTGGGCGCGATTCCGTTTTTCCACGTATATGGATTGGTCGTTGTAGTCAGCACAAGCGTCTACAGGGGCTGCAAGATCGTCCTGGTCCCGAATCCCCGTGATATCGACGATGTGCTCGGAAATATCGAGACTTTCCGCACGACCTTGTTTCCCGGCGTGCCAGCTCTTTACAATGCGATCAACAACCATCCCCGGGTTAAGAATGGAGAAGTGGACCTGAGTTCCCTGCACTTGTGCTTGAGCGGATCCGCGCCTCTGCCGCTCACGACGAAAGAGGAATTCGAGCGACTTTCGGGCGGTTCGGTGCGGGAAGGCTTTGGCATGAGCGAAGCGCCGACCGCGACTCATGTCAACCCGATCTATAAGGAAAATCGCCCCGGATCGATTGGCTTGCCGCTGCCGGAAATGGATATGCGCATTGTCAGCCTTGAAGACGGTGAGACGGATGTGCCGGTCGGCGAGGTCGGCGAGTTGGTGATGGCCGGGCCCAATGTGATGGTTGGCTATCACGGCATGCTGGAAGAGACGCAAAACGTACTGCGAGAGGAGGACGGCAAGCGCTGGCTGTATACCGGGGATATCGCGCGCATGGACGAAGATGGCTATTTCTATATCGTCGATCGAAAAAAGGATATGGCGCTGATAGGCGGCTTCAATGTCTATCCAACAACGGTGGAGAAGGCGATTAGCGCTCATCCCGCGGTGTTGGAAGTCGGCGTTGCCGCCATCCCGCACCCGGAGAGGGCGGGACAAGAAGCGCTAAAAGCCTGGGTCGTGTTGAAACAGAATCAGAATGCCACAGCCGAGGATATCATTGAGTTCCTTGAGGACAAATTGGCGCCTTACGAGATTCCACGACGCATCGCGTTCATTGAGGAATTGCCCAAGACCGCAGTCGGAAAAACCTTGAGGCGAGAGCTGGCGCTATTGGACGCGGAAGCCGGGGGATAGATTGTCGTCTTCGGCGCTAATCGCGCCTGCGGAACCACCGTCCGCTGCGAAACTATAGCCGGCGCTGCGCTAGTGCATCCTTTTCGGTTGATACAGGAAATCTTAACCACCGAGGGGCGCGTAGACACAGCCCTACAACACCGAGAGCACCGAGAATTGTTTGCGAAATAGTCGTTTTCTATGTGTCCTTCGTGTCTTTGTGGTGAAACTATATTTGGCTCATTAGAATATCAACCGATTTCGATACAATACCGCGCTGTTGTGAAGTAGTGCTTGCAAGGTTCTACCTGCCAGGATGATTATATTTTCATGGCATATAGTAGTCCGTTTTTTGCGATTGCTTATGGAAAATGTAGCAGATGTTCGGTGTTGTATTTTGTAAGGACCGGGGACGATGCGGTTTTGGAAATCCCGCATTATCCGCGCGGTTGGGCAGCGCTCATAAATTGAGCGGAGTATGTTTTTCCCTTCATCGTTTCCTGTCAGCATATGGTTGTTTGTGATAGACTATAATAATAACTTAGCATATTCGATGAACGAGATCAGGTATGATGAGCATACAAGGCAGGGCGCAGCCCGCGCTTGAAGTTTTCAATAGATATGCAGCCGATGCGAAAATAGTGCTTTTACATCCTGCAAATCGGTTACGGAACGTCTTGCTTGCCTGTCTAATAGGTGATCCCGACATCCGCAGTTTCTACTATTCCTTCGACATGGACGACATCAACTTGCTCAATTTTATGACCAGCTTCACAGATGCAATGACAAACCAGCACGCGACTTTCGGCCGTCATATTAACTTGTTGCAAAGCAAGGTTCTAAAGAATCCCTACAAATACTTTGACGATGTCTTGCGCGCTTTTGTAAGCGAATTGAGCGAATTGCACGACGGCGCGTATTATCTCATATTGGATGAGTTTGACCGCGCCGACCGCGCCGATGACGTGCAGCGTCTGATCGAACGCCTGTCCCATGTTTTGCCGGAGAGGTGCAAGCTCGTTATCAATACGCGTACTTTGCCGCGTATGCCCTGGCTGTCGATGATTGCGAAGAGGCAGGCTGTTATCTTGCGCGATGACCATCTTGTTCGCGAGGACTTCTATCAGAATCGCAATAGCGAAGGCGCCGAGCTCAAGGTCCTCTCGCTGGGCCCGGGATACGTTTTCATGGGCGATCACCTGGTTGAACGATGGGAAGGGCATTTACCGCGCTTGCTGTTATTTTTCACGCTGGATCGGCCCGTGGTGACGCGCAATGAAATTTGCCAGACATTTTGGCCGGGGCTGGATATTGATCAAGCTGTCAACGTTTTCCATGTTACCAAACGGCGGCTGCACAAGGCGCTGGGAATCGACGCGATGATGCACGACGGGACCTATTACCGTATTGACCCGGAAGTGCCATTTTACTTTGACGTATTCGAATTCATTGAAGCGCTCATGCTTGGGCGATATGGCGAGCCCGATGACCCCTTTGAAGTTTGGCAGCGGGTTGCCAATTTGTATCGCGGTCCGTTTTTGCAGGGACATAATGACCAGTGGATCCTGGAGCGGCGAGAGGCATACCAGATTGCTTATATCGAGGCGCTTGAAAATACCGCGGCGTATTGGGCGCAGGACGGGAAACACGAATTGGCGCTGCATACCTTGACGCGGGCCCTTGATACCGACTACGCGAATGAGGCGATTCACAAAAAGCTGTTAAGGCTGTACGTACATTTGGGGCGTCGTGCCGAAGCGGTTACGCACTATCGGGCGCTGGAGAAATGGGCAAAGTCAGCAAAGACAAGTCTTTCCGGCGAAATCCAGCAGGTATTTAGTGACATTATCGCCTAGATCGATCCCGCGCGTAACCGGCGAAAAGGTCTGTCCCGCTCAGGCAAAATCGTCAGCCTACTCGATGCATGAGCGACGCGCTATACCAAAACAGGAGTTGCGAATCGCCCCTGGCAGGACTCGAACCTGCGACCAACGGTTTAGAAGACCGGTGCTCTGTCCACTGAGCTACAGAGGCAATTGGCAAAATTGTAGGAGTCGCCCCCGAGCCTGTCAATGCCGCGCGGCTCAAATTGCTGGCGCCGCCCGTTGTCCCATCTTCTACAGTCTAGTATAATTAATGAAGAGTATCATCGTCCTTCATTCGGAAGAATGTCAGTATTCTTGTCCGCAATTTTCGCTGAGAATCGGGACCGATGAATAGCCTCGTCGGTTAATGTTTAGCTGGCAGGAGACACCATGGCAAAAGACAAGGAAATAGTGGAACAGCAGCAGAATGGCTATACCGCGAAGAACATCCAGCAGCTGAGTCCGCGAGAGCACGTTCGCAGACGCCCGGGCATGTACGTTGGGGGCACCGATGCGAGCGCGCTGCATCACTTGATTTATGAGGTCGTCGACAACTCAATTGACGAAGCCTTGGCCGGGCGCTGCGATCGAATCGAAGTGAGTTTGCACGAGAACGGCGGCGCGACGATCCGGGATAATGGCGTCGGCATTCCAGTCGATATGCACGAAAGCGGCAAGCCCGCGCTCGAGGTCGTCATGACGGTGATAGGCGCGGGCGGAAAGTTCGATAACGAGGTTTACACTGTTAGCGGCGGTTTGCACGGCGTCGGCGTGTCCGCTGTGAATGCCTTGTCCGCCCAATTGACCGCCACCATATATCGAGACGGCCATGTTTGGCGGCAGACCTATGAGGAAGGCTTGACCACAAGCCGCGTCAAAAAGCTGCGAAAGCTGCGCAACGGGGAGGAAACGGGCACGGTAATCTCATTCGTGCCGGATTTCACGGTCATGGAAGAGAACGCCTTCAACTTCAATACCTTGATGACTCGTTTTCGGGAAATGGCTTTTGTGACTCGGCAAGTGACGATTACGCTGCGCGACGAGCGAGCCAAGCCCATTCCGCGCGAGGTCACCTTCTACTTTGACGGCGGCTTGCGTTCCTTCGTGCGTTATTTGAATCGCAGCCGTCGCGCCATCCATAATATCATCCATGCGGAGCGGGACATTGAATTTATGGACCGCAACGACGCGCCCTACAAGATCGGCGTCGAGGCAGCGATGCAATACTCGGACGTAGCGATCACAACCGAGCTGGCATTTACCAACACCATCAATACGCCGGACGGCGGCACGCATGTCACCGGCCTGCGCTCGGCGGTGACGGGGGTGATCAACCGGTACGCCAGGAAAGCGGGCTTGCTGAAAGAAAAGGACGGAAACTTTTCCGGCAATGACACGCTGGAAGGGCTGACCGCGATAGTCAGCGTCAAGCATCCGGATCCGCAATTCGAAAGCCAGACAAAGGTCAAGCTGCTGAATCCGGAGGTGCAGGGCGCGGTTTCGCAAGTCGTCACCGAATCGCTAAACGAATTTATGGAAACCAACAGTCGCGAAGCGCGTCGAATCGTTGACAAGTGCATGACCAGCAAACGCGCGCGCGAGGCGGCCAAGAAAGCGCGCGATTTGGTTCGCAGCGGTCCCAGCCTGCTGGAGAGCAGCACCTTGCCGGGCAAATTGGCTGATTGCTCGCAGCGCGGCGACGACGCCGAAATCTACCTCGTCGAGGGCGACTCGGCCGGCGGTAGCGCCAAGCAAGGCCGGGATCGCCATTTTCAAGCCATTCTGCCGCTGCGTGGCAAGATACTCAACACAGAACGGGCGCGTATCGACAAGATACTGGACAACAACGAGATCAAGTCTTTGATATCCGCTTTGGGCACCGGCATCCACGACGAGATGACGATTGAAAAGTTGCGCTATGGCCGCGTGATAATCATGACAGACGCCGATGTCGATGGCAGCCACATCCGCACCTTGCTCTTGACCTTCTTCTTTCGACACATGCCGCAGCTCATCCAGCAGGGGCATCTGTATATTGCGCAGCCGCCGATTTATCTGCTGAAAAACGGCAGGAAAACGCAATACGTTTATCCGCAAGCCGGCCTGGACGACGCGCAGCTGTTGCAGCGTTCGATCAAAGCCTTCAAGAACAAGGACAAGGTCAGCATTCAGCGTTACAAGGGTCTGGGCGAGATGAATCCGGAGCAACTGTGGGAGACCACCATGGATCCCGAGACGCGGACGCTGCTGCAAGTGACGATTGAAGACGCGGCCGACGCAGATAAGGTTTTCGATATGCTGATGGGCGCCAGCGTACCGCCGCGCAGGCGCTTCATCCAGACGCATGCCAAGCAGGCGCGCAACCTGGATATTTAGATCATCAGGCAAGTTCGTAATTACAGCCCGGAAGTCTTCGCATCCTGTTCGGTCCAGCCTTGCGCGTCGCGCAGGGCTGTTTCTTGTCGCGCGCGTTCCAGGGGACCGCGCTCGAAGAGGGCGAACAGGATCGAGAAGAGCAGGCTCAAGAGCGCCAAGCCCACGATAATGACGATGATGGGGCTTAGGGTGATCCCGGCCACTTCCAGCATATCCGGGTGCAAGACCAGGACCGATGCGCAGACCGCGGGCAGGATGGCCGCGAAACATAGCCCCGAAAGGAAGTTGAAAATGGCGGACGGCGCGCCACCATAAATCGCTTGCTGCCCCGTTGAGCGCCGGTGGACAGCCCAACCAAGCCAGGCGACCAGCGCCAAGAGCGCTATCAGTACGATCGTCTTTGGATCCACGGCATCATCGCGATCTTGCACCAGCGGGTGTCAAAGCGCGTCTTCCTAGAATAGTGAATAGATGAAGACGCCGGCGGGACTTGCGCTGCCGAACATGATCACGAGAGCGAAGACCAAGAGCGTGATCACCAGCGGCAACAGCCAGTACAGTTTGCGTTTCCACAAGAAGGCAAGCAGCTCGCCGAACACTCCCAGACGCATGAAGAAATCCTGGACTGCGCTCGGCGTATTCTTGCCTGTTTTTGCTTTGGAAGTCATTCCGTCTCCTTGCCGTTCTCCATTCGATCAAAGGGGTTTCCGCACCACATGCGATCCCAGGACCAACATATCAATATCGCTATTGCGGAAGGTGTTGAAAGCCTCTTGGGGACTGTTGACGATGGGCTCGCCCCGCAGGTTAAACGACGTATTGAGGACAACGGGCACGCCAGTGGCGTCGCCAAACTGCTTGACGACATCATAGTAGCGCGGGTTGGTATCGCGGTCAATGGATTGCAGCCGCCCCGTGCCTTCGTGGTTGACGGCATGGATTTCCGACTGTTTGTCCGGCTTGATGGGAGCGACCATCAACATGTAGCGAGGCGTATCGTGCTCGGCAACCTGCGGATAGTCAAAATATTCCGGCGACCGCTCCCGAAGGATAACCGGGGCGAAGGGCCGAAAGGGTTCGCGGAATTTGATCTTGGTATTGACGATTTCTTTCATTTCTTCGCCGCGGGGGTCGGCCAGAATGCTGCGATTGCCCAAGGCGCGCGGACCCCATTCGAATCGGCCCTGGTGAAATCCAATAACCTGCTGCCGGGTCAGCGCGTCGACGATGGTTTCCGTCAACTTGCCTTCGTCGTCAAAGGATTCATAGCGCAAGCCGGCCGCCTCGAGGAATGACCTGCAATCAGCGTCGGCATAACCCTTGCCATAATAGGCGTGCGACTGCACCCATTGGCGCGGTTTGCCAAGGACGATATGCCATGCCCATAGAGCCGCGCCCAAGGCGCCGCCGTCATCTCCCGCGGCCGGCTGAATCCAGAGTTCTTCAAAAGGCGTTTCATTCAGGATGCGCCAATTGGCTTTGGTATTGAGGGCGACGCCGCCGGCCATCACCAGCTTTTTCATGCCAGTCTTGCTATGCAGATAGGTGGCGATGTTAATGAGCGTATCTTCGGTGACTTGCTGCACGCTGGCGGCGACATCGGCATAATATTGATTTTTTTCCATCGCCAGTTTTTCGTCCTTGCGATGAGGCTGCGTACTGGCGGTAAAGAATTCACTGTCGGCGTCGCGTTTTTCCCCAAATAGCTCGAGAAACTTATCGCTATAACTGCGGGACGTGGAGCGGTGAAAGTCGAAATAGGACATATCGAGGCGAAATGATCCCGTTGTGCGGTCACCCGCGACAACTTTATAAACTTTGTCCAAATATCGCGCCTCGCCATAAGGGCTCATACCCATGACTTTGTATTCGCCGTTATTGACGCGGAAGCCGAGCCAGGCGGTAAATGTGGAATAGAGCAAGCCTAAAGAATGCGGGAAACGCTGCTCTTCAAAAAGGTCGATGGTCGGCGGCATGGCATCCGCCTCGCCCAACGAGCTTTTGCCGACGCCCAACGCAGTCGTCGTCCATTCTCCGACGCCATCCACGGTCAGAATCGCGGCTTCTTTGTAAGGGCAGGCGAAAAACGCGCTGGCGGCGTGGCTCATATGGTGATCGCAAAAGAGAATCTTGTCGTAGGGAACGCCAATCCCGCGAGCCAGGTGGCTGCGCACCCAGAGTTTGTCCGACAACCAAGCGAGCATGGACTCCCGCCACAGGCCCGATGAACGCGGAAAGGCGTTCAAGGCTGTCTGCAAGATACGTTCAAACTTCACCAGCGGCTTTTCGTAAAAGACCACGTAATCAAGCTCGTCAGGAGCAATCCGCGCCTGTTCGAGGCAGAATTCCGCGGCCATTTGGGGAAAGCCATTGTCGTGTTTCACCCGCGTGAAGCGTTCTTCCATGGCGGCCGCCACTAACTCGCCATTTTTGATGAGCGCAGCGGCGGAATCGTGATAAAAAGCTGATATGCCCAGAATATACATGCTCAACTCTGCTCTCTGGCCGATTCAAGGTCCGAAGGGACCGCTTCGCGCGACTGCCAGGATACTTCAGCCTTTCGGACGCGCAGGGGGTCCATGAACAGAGCGGACAAGAGCCCAAAGGGCAACAGAATCGTGAAATAGAACAGCGTCGCGATGAATCGTCCATTGCCGTCAGCCACAATGCTGGAATTGAGACTGAAGCGCTCCCAGGCAATCTTCCAGAGTTTTTTCAAGTGATTATTTCTCCCGCTATGCGTCGAGATATAAGATCGCCACCGGAACAAACCGTTCCGTAAACGGCGACAAATTCAAGCCTACACTAATTTAGAAATTTCTGCAGTTCCTCACGCGCAAGATCGTGGCCGATTTGATTCCAGTGTGTATCGGCAAAGAAATAGGGCGAGTTGCCGTTTTCTATCGCCAGGCGCAAAGCCGGCGTCAGATCCAGGAACTCAATCTGCCGCTCCGGCGCGACTGATAACCAGAGATCGCGCTGCGTGGAGATATTTTCGTCGACAATCTCCGGCGCAATCGGCGAAAAGTTCTCTGCAACGTAGGACGCGATCTCCCCTTTGCCCTGGGCGTTCAGGTATGGCCAGTACAGTTCGGCTTTCTGCGGGATATACATCATGACAAAGCGGATTCCCCGCGCGTCCAGATCTTGCGCCATCTCCACTATTGAAGCAAGTGTGGCTTGGAACATGTCGCTGGCGCGCAAGGCGTCGGCGTCCAAGGCGAGGATCGGCAGCATTTCGTCAAAAAAGGCAACCGGCGTCGCTGGATCTGTACCTGCGGCTTGTGGATAGTGACAGTCGCTTATGTTGGCTATATTGATTGCATCGCGCAAATACAATGCCAGGTGAACGGTCACCAGATACTCCAAGGGAGAGCGATCCTGGTGCACTCGGTCGGCAATCGACTTGCCTTGACGCCGCAGGTCCTGGAAGACTTGATTGTCGGTCAAATCGTTTCCGGCAAAATAAGCCAGGACGACCGTATCCGGCTGAAGCGGCAATCCGTATGCGTCCAGCAAGAGGCTTTG
Organism: Chloroflexota bacterium; assembly: GCA_028873975.1. GTDB lineage: Bacteria > Chloroflexota > Anaerolineae > Aggregatilineales > Phototrophicaceae > UBA6055. The sequence continues at coordinate 48,712 of JAPPMO010000037.1, read as the reverse complement.
TTCGATTGTGCCGCTGCCGGGAAAGGCCAATGATAGCATAGCGTCGGAAAGCCCAGCCCAGAAGGGATTCTGAATTGCCTCCGCCGCCGTGAAGGAATCTCCTATGACAAGCAGATCAAGATCCTCCGGCCAGGGTTCGGCATTGCGGAAGCCGTGTTTGTCGCGCGTGAAGCTCACCGTGTACGGCTCGAAGTATTGCGCGTGATCCGTAGTAAGACAGCTCAGCCGGAACAGATCGCCAGAATACTGGTCGACGCCTACCTCGACAACTTCACCGGTGGGCGATTCTCTCGCCCCGTGTTCCGTCACTAAAGTAAATCCGGATCGCTCGCGATATTGCGGCATACGCCTTATCAGTTCCTGGGGCAAGTGGAGAAAGGCAAGCTGAAACGCAATCTCAAGCAAGACGACGGTGGCAGACATTACAAGGAATAGCCGCAACAAATATTTGAGGACGCTTGTCAATGAACGGCCTCGGAAGCTGAATTATGTCGAAGCGCGGGGGCATTCAAGCGAAAACCCGCGGCATGATTCTACCATGTCTGATGGTTTGGACTATTCCACATCAGTTGCTGGAAAAGGGCCCGATATTGAAGTCGTCATCGGGCGGGTTCAAGCGCATGCCCAGCAGCATGGTCTCCAAGCGATAGATCTCTACCAGCAAGTTCAAAAGCTGCGCCATTGTATCCTGGCGCAGCAGTTCCTGCTTCTGCGCATTGTCCGCCTGCAAAAGTATAGCAGCGATTTGGGCAAGCGACTTGGGCGAATGGGGGATTTGCTCCGGATCGAAGTCGACTTTTTCGGCTGAGGCGAGGATTTCCAGATAGCGAATGATAAGCGGGCGCAGTCTTCTGCCGCATTGGCGCATGGTTGCCTTGTCGTCTTCTCGCGGCACAAAGTACTCGACATCGCCGACCAGGTAGGGCTTGCTGTGGTCCAGCCCACGAACGCGAAAGCGCCGCTGGCCCACGGCGACAATATTCATGCGATCGAAGGGGAGCTTCTGCGCCTCGATAATCTTGGCCGTGCAGCCGACGTCATGGGTAATTGCGGCCGGTCCCAGCGCTTCGCGGCCGCTCCTGATCAAGATCACGCCAAATGGACTCTCGTCATGAATACAGCGACGGATCATCAACTTGTAACGTTCTTCAAAGATATGCAGTTTAAGTTGCATGCCGGGGAACAAAACGGTGTTCAGCGGAAATAGCGGCAGATCAAACATAACGAGAATCTATTTTCCCATCTCCTCTTCAAAAAGCATGCGCCGCAGGACTTTGCCGATAAATGAGCGCGGCAGTTCTTGCCGGAACTCAATCTCCCAGGGCACCGCATATTCTTCCAGCCGCCTCCTGCACAAGGCGACCAACTCCTCCTTAGATAAGGTAGCGTTTGGCCTGGGCACGACGAAAGCCTTGATCTTTTGCTGGCCGGATTCTCTGCCGACGCCGACGACAGCAGCTTCCAGAACCTTATTGTTCTCGTAAAGAACTTCTTCGACGTCTCGCGGGTAGACGCTGAAATCCCCGGTGAAGATGGTGTCGCGTTTGCGGCTGATTATCTTGAAGTAACCTTCGTCGTCCATGATCGCGACATCGCCGGTATGCAACCAATCTTCACGCAGAACGGACTCATTTTCTTCGGGAGAGCGCCAATATCCGCACATAATTTGCGGACCCCGGACGATCAACTCGCCGATTTCTCCCGCGGGCAGCTCCTTTCCATTAACCAGATCGACAATTTTGGCGTCTGTATTGGGCAGCGGCACGCCAATCGATCCGATCTTTCGCAGCCCATACAGTGGATTGGAGTGTGTCACGGGCGCCGCTTCGGTGAGCCCGTATCCCTCAACCAGACGCCCCCGCGTCAGTTTTTCAAAAGCCTCCTGCACTTCCACCGGCAAGGGCGCCGCGCCGCTGATACAGGCTTTGATGGAGGAAAGCCCGTAGCTTCTGACGTTGGGCGCCTGGTTGATCAACGTGAACATGGAGGGCACGCCCGGGAATAGCGTCGGCTTGTGTCGCTTGATTTGTTCCAGCACTTGCTTCAATTCAAAGACGGAAACGATCACGATCTTGGCTGCGATCAAAATCGGCAGATTCATGGACGCGGTCATGCCATAGCTGTGTTCAAAGGGCACGACTGCCATGACAGTTTCCTCGCCATATTCGATTTCGGGCATCCAGTGTCTCGTTTGCAAGGCATTCGCGACCAGGTTTCTGTGCGACAGGCAGACGCCTCGGGGTTTGCTGGTAGTGCCGCTGGTAAAGGATATGACCGCGAGATCGCTTGGACTCACATCAATTTGAGGAGGGGCGCTTCGCTCATCAGTCATCACATCGGACATGAACTTGCCGATGCGTCCGGCGATCGCTTCGTCAGATTGCGTTGGGTGTTTGTGCCTGCCAAAGGCTTTGCTCTGGCTGGTCGTGACGTGCTTGCCGATGCGCGTGAAGATGACGGTTTGGGCTGTTGTGGTCCGCTGGATCAGCTCCGCCAGTTCGCTAAAGGCGCTAAGCGTGATGAGAACTTTGGCTTCGGTTTCCTGCGCTTGGGAGATGATCAATTGCTCGTTGGCGTCGGGGTTCGAAAGCACGACCACGGCATTAAGTTTGAGAATCGCGTAATAGGCGATGAGGAATTGCGGGGTATTAGGCAAGACGATCATCACGCGCTCGCCCGCCCCGACCCCAATCTTACTCAAGCCATGCGCGAACTGATTGACTCTCGCCTCAAGTTCGCGATAGGTCATGGTCTTGCCATAAAACACCGTGGCAATTCCCTTGGGTCGCCAGTCGGCGGCGCTTTCCAGAAAACGAAAGAGCGGCTGGTTGGGAATGGGAATCTCATGCGGCGTATCGAGGTGATAATGGCTCAACCAGGGTCGACCGCGATTGAGCCGATCGAGCGCGGATTCGCTGCGCCAACTGCTGTGTTCAGCGGCTAAAATGAATCGTTCGATGGCGCGGTTGACCGCTTCGTGCCGCTCCAACTGAACTTTGTGTTTGGCCGATCCGATGTCATAGACCTCGGCCTTCGGTATCATCTTGGCGACATCGTCATATATGTAGCGCGGGAAATAGGTGTCGCGCTCGCCGGTGATTACCAGCGATTCCGCTGTGATATTGCGCAGAAGCGGCCAGCCCTGCCATTGATGAAGGGCGTTGAGGAACATTTTCTTCAGCACGTGGTATTCCGCATCCCATTTACGTCGATAGCGCCAAAAGGGAACAGCGAGCTTGATAGGGATGTGAAAGAGCAAAGACGCCGCCTTGGGCAGGGGATATTCTCCGGCTGTGGCAACCAGCACGAGTTTGGCGATGCGCTCCGGATAGGCATTGGCATATTCAACACAAATTGCGCCGCCAAAGGAGTGGCCGATCAGGACAAATTTCTGCGGAAGATTCAGCGAAGTAACGACCGCCTGCAAATCTTCAACGAGCTCCTGCATATCGTACTCGCTATGCGGGGCGTCGCTCTGTCCATGCCCGCGCAGTTCCGGCGCTATAACGCGAAACTGATGGGCAAAATGCGTGAGCTGGTATTCCCAGGATTCTGCAACGCCGGCGAATCCATGCTGGAAAACGATTGTCTGCTCGATGTCTTGCGGCGACAGATCAATGACGCTGAGATGGGCACCGTCATAGCCGGAAATCGGCACCTTGACTCGATAGAGATCGAAATCTAATTGAAAGATAGCCCGTTTTAATCCACGGATGCGCTTTTTCATCGGCAAACTCGGTCAACTTTGGATATATTATATCGGAGAGACGCGTCTTGAAAAAACATCTGGCTGCGGGCTGATTGTGACCAGGGCGATATCCATACTGAATTTGCTGCGGAAAAATGATTGCGGGAGGAGCTTATGACTTCGCCATTGGTAAACAGCGCTTGGCTGGAAGAACATCTGAATGACGGTGACCTGCGCATTATCGACATACGCGGGCTGGTGCTGCCGCCGACAGCGCCGCCACCGCATTACATTAGCGATCGCGCCGCTTACGAAGCCGCGCATATTCCCGGCGCGGTTTTCGTCGATTGGCTGGTCGATATTGTCGAGCCGGGTTCGCCCTCCAACGATATTGCCGCGCCCGACCGCTTTAGCGACTTGATGGGGCGCTTGGGAATCAGCAATGACAGTCGCGTGGTCGTCTATGACGATGCCGCAAGCATGTTTGCCGCGCGCATGCGCTGGTGCCTGCTATACTATGGTCACGACGACGTTCGGATCCTCGATGGGGGCTGGCGGAAGTGGACAGCCGAGGGGCGGCCGACTGAAGATACATTGCCCGCGCCGCGACCGGGGACCTTCGCTGCGGCAAGAAACCCCGGTTTGAAAGCGAACGCGGAGGATATTCTGAGCGGTCTCGACGCCGGGTCCATGCAATTATTGGATGTGCGTTCGCCGGCCGAGTTTGCGGGGCAGGCATCGCGGGCCCAATATGGAGGGCATATCCCGACGGCGATCAACTTGCCAGCAAAAAGCATGGTCGCCGATGATCTGACACTGAAGCCGGTCCCGGATCTGCAAGCGCAGTTTTCAACATCGGGAATCAGCCTGCATGCGGAGGATACGATCATTTACTGCAACTCGGGCGTTTCCGCCAGCTTGGTATTGCTCGCGCTCGAGTTGGCGGGGGCAAGCAATTTGCGCCTTTACGACGGCTCATGGAAAGAGTGGGGCAACGACCCGGCGACGCCAAAAGTTCCGGCTGGCTAAGCCGCTCGGCGCGCAACCGGCGAATTTGAGCCACCGCGCTCGCACAAAACAATAAACCCGCGCGTCTACCGCAATTCAAGGTTATCAAAAGCGGGGCGATGCGGGACGCGCTTCGTAAGAATGGATAACTCGGCGCTGTCACAGTTAATGAGTTCGGTCCCTAAGCCGAGGCTCGAACCCGACGAAGAGCAGAGGCAAAAGTGGAACTAAGCGTACATCGTCAAGCGGCGGTATTTGACAGCCTGCAGGCGGAATGGAACGATCTGCTGGGGCGCGCTCAATCCGACTGCATCTTTTACACATGGGAATGGCACTCGACCTGGTGGCAGGCCTACCAGCCCGGTGAACTGTTGATTTTGACTTGTCGCGAGCGGGAAAGGCTGGTCGGAATAGCGCCTCTATTCCTGACCGAATCCGAGCGCGGGCCTAAAGCCCAGATAATCGGCTGTGTGGACGTAACGGATTATCTTGATTTCATTGTAGACGAGAACCATTTGCAGCCGGTCTTTGAAGCCTTTGCCGATTATTTCGCGAAAGAACGCGCTACGATTGATTGCTTCGATCTCTGCAACATCCCTCAAGAGTCCCCGACCCGCGAGATTCTTCCTGATTTATTGCGAGAACGTGGATTCACAACTGTGGTAGAGCCGCAGGAGGTCTGTCCGGTCATTGATCTTCCCAGTGACTGGGGCGGCTATATGCTGCAGCTGGACAAGAAGCAGCGTCACGAAGTACGACGAAAGATGCGGCGCATTCACGGGTCGGAAAGCGCGATCGATTGGTACATTGTCAATGGCACAGACAACCTGGATCAAGAAATCGGTCATTTTGCGCGCTTGATGGCGGCCAGCGACCCGGAAAAAGAGCGTTTCTTGCTGGATGAAGGCAACATGCGCTTTTTCAAAAGGATCGTGCCATTGGCGCAAGACAAGGGTTGGCTGCAGTTGAGTTTCCTGACTATCGACGAAGAGCGCGTTGCCGCGTATATGAACTTTGTCTATGGGAACCGGGTGATGGTCTATAATTCCGGTCACGATCATCAGCATTATAGCCAGTTGAGTCCCGGCATCGTTCTGCTGGCCTATAACATCCAACATGCCATTAAAAGCGGCTACAAGTATTACGATTTTTTGCGAGGCGACGAGAGCTACAAGTACCGCATGGGCGGGCGCGATACCACCGTTCTGAATATCCGCGCAACTTGACTGCGCGAGTCAATTGATGTCGATTCAACGCATTGCCCTGTTGAGTGTCCATACGAGCCCGCTGGCGCCAATGGGCGGCATGAAGGCGGGCGGGATGAACGTCTACATCCGCCAGTTGGCGCAAGAGCTGGGCAAACATGAATACCACATCGACATTTTTACACGAAAGTCTTCGCCCGCTGAGCCGGATGTGGACCACTCCATAGGTCCCAAGGTACGCGTGATCTATCTCCAGGCAGGTCCAGAGACGCCGTTGCCTCCCGACGAACAGTACCCGCATCTTTCCGAATTTACCGCCAACCTGATGGCTTTCGCCACCTTGCACAATCTGCGCTACGATATCGTTTACAGTCACTATTGGCTTAGCGGATGGGTCGCCGCCAAACTAAAGGAGGCTTGGGGCATCTGTTTCGTGCACATGTTTCATACCCTGGGCCACATGAAGAAGCGCATTCACGCGAATGAATTCTATCAACCCGATCGCCGCATATTAACCGAAGCGCAGGTTTTGAATTGGGCGGACAGGATCATCGCAGCCACCCCGGCGGAATTGGCGCAGTTGCGCTGGCTCTATCGAGCCCGGCGCAGGCAATTGGTTGTGATCCCTCCCGGCGTTAATCTGGAGCAATTTAATACCAATTTATCGGCGGCAGAGGCGCGCCAAGAGCTGGGTATTGATCCCGAAAGCCATGTTTTGCTTTTTGTCGGGCGCATCGAGCCGCTGAAAGCGGTTGATACCATTCTTGAGGCGCTTCATGTCTTGCGGGAGCGGCGGCCGTCTCTGCTCAAGCGACTCCATTTCATGATCGTAGGCGGCGATCCCGAATCGCGCCGCGATCTGGAACTACAGCGCTTGCAAGATCTCAGCCGCAGACTGGGAATCAACCAGATCGTGAGCTTTGTGGGCGCAAAAGAACAAGCGCATTTGCCCGTGTATTACTCGGCCGCGACGGCTGTCATTGTGCCATCGGACTATGAGTCCTTTGGCATGGTCGCGCTGGAAGCGATGGCATGCGGAACGCCGGTCATCGCATCACAAGTTGGGGGGCTGCAATTCCTGGTAAGGGATAGAGAGACGGGTTTCCACGTGCCGGCGCGGGAGCCGATATCGCTTACGGAAGCCATCATCGCATTGGTGAGCGATCCTGCGAAATCCGCGTCTATGGGCGCCAGCGCGGCGCGGGCGGCGCAGGCATACGCCTGGTCTGGCATCGCCGAGCGCTTAATCAAGACATTCGAAACGGTCGCCTGTCAGAAACTGCCCAAGACCTAGCCGCCGTAAGCGTTGGGGATATCGGCGACGCTGGCCTCAATATAGGGGTCCTCGTCCATGTGCTCCAGCGCAGCGTCTTCCGTCAGCAAGGTCTGTCCCTTGTGATAAAGCGTATTGTTGAAGCCATCATAACGATAACGGCGGTTCACCCAGCCATGCAGGTGATGTTCAAAAAGCACATGAAACTGGATCGCTTCGTCAGACTCAAATAATTCCTCGCTGATGATCCAAACCGGCGCGTACTGTTCCAGGTGAGGCAAAGCCTTGCCATCGCGCATTTTCCGCAGGTCGTCCACAGTCGTCATCTGGCACTCCGATTCAAGAAGACATCAAAAAAAACCGCCACATATTCTAGCCGCGCGAGCAATTGAAGGCAAGCGTGTTTTGTCCTTGGCGAGCAATCGCAGCAGATTTTTCTAACCGCCGAGGACACAGAAGTAAGTCCAAGTAAGTCGTTCAACAAATTGTAAGGTAAATGTAGGGGCGAGCCTTGGCTCGCCCCTACAGCCGACTATTATTTTGGAGTTGTGGTCCTATTTCTGTACTTAGATTATGCTTTGAATTCTTGACCATGCTGCGATTGCTATGAATGTCGCCCAGCGACCTCTTCCAAATGCCGCAAGATTGATTACACTTGACGATATTCAATGAACCTGCTGATGGAGTGGGCCAATGGCAACATCCGATATTTCAAAAATAGTACTCGCCTATAGCGGCGGTTTAGATACATCGGTGATCGTACCCTGGCTGAAGAACAACTACGGGTGCGAAGTAGTCTGTTTCTGCGCGGATCTGGGGCAAGAGGAAGAACTCGAAGGCTTGGAAGCGAAAGCAATCGCGTCGGGGGCGTCGAAGCTCTATATTCGGGATTTGCGCGAAGAGTTTCTCACTGACTTCGTATTCCCGACCATGCGAGCCGGCGCGATCTACGAGCGGGAATATCTGCTCGGCACATCGTTCGCGCGTCCGTTGATCGCCAAGCACATGGTCGAGATTGCCGAAATGGAAAGAGCCGATGCCGTAGCGCACGGATGTACCGGCAAGGGAAACGACCAGGTGCGCTTTGAAGTATCGACGATGGCGCTCAATCCCAAGCTGAAGACGATCGCTCCCTGGCGCGAATGGGATATCCGGGGCAGGGAAGACGCGCTGGCTTACGCGGAAGAATTCAACGTGCCGGTCTCGCAAACCGAGAAAGACATCTATAGCCGCGACCGCAATATCTTCCACTTGTCGCATGAAGGCGGCTTGTTGGAGAATCCCTGGAACGAGCCGGAAGACAGCATGTACCAGCTCAGCAAGAGTCCGGAGGAGGCGCCGGACGAAGCCGAATACATCGAGATTGCCTTCGAGGAAGGCTATCCTGTCGCCTTGAACGGCGAGGAACTGGGCGCTGTCGATCTGTTTTTGAGGCTGAACAAGATTGGCGGCAATCATGGCATTGGCCGTAGCGATATTGTGGAAAACCGGCTTGTCGGCATGAAGAGCCGCGGTGTATACGAGGCGCCGGCCGGGACAATTGCGCATCGAGCCCATCAGTTGCTGGAAAGCATCTGCCTGGATAAACACACGATGCAGTACAAGGATATCCTGGCTGCCAAGTACGCCGAGCTGGTTTACAATGGCATGTGGTACAGCAAACTGCGCGAAGCCTTGGACGCCTTCGTGGATGTCACGCAGCGCACCGTGTCCGGCGTCGCGCGCTTGAAACTGTACAAAGGCAATATCGCGGTGGCGGGCCGCAAGAGTCCCTATAGCTTGTATCGCGAGGACTACGCCTCCTTCGGCGAAGAAGACGTTTACAATCAGCAAGACGCCCAGGGTTTCATTCAATTATTCGGTTTGCCGATTAAAGTGGAAGCCATGCTGCAGACGGAGGGCGGCGGCAAAACCAGCTATCGGCAGCCGGATTACAGCAAATTCAAGCGCGACTAGCTTATGAATGGCGCGAGGATGAAGGTATGAGCCTCTGGGGCGGACGGTTCTCCCAGCCAAGCGATCAAGACTTGCGGGCGCTGAACGACAGCATCGGCTTCGACATTCGCTTTTACCGGGAAGACATCGAAGGTAGTATCGTCTATGCTCTGGCGCTTGCGGATGCCGAAATCATTAGATCCGACGAAGCGCAGGCGATTGTTGCGGGATTGCGCGAAGTCTTGCAGGAATTCGAGACCGGCGATTTCGAGCTGCAGGAAGCCGATGAAGATGTCCATACCGCCGTCGAACGGCGTCTGATCGAGATCATCGGCGATGTCGGCGGCAAGCTGCACACGGGCCGCAGCCGCAATGATCAAGTGGCGACGGATTTTCGTCTGTGGAGCATGCGCGCGGCCGATCGCCTGGCCAGCGAATTGCGGGATCTGCAGGCCGCGATCGTCGAGACAAGCGAAAGCCGCATAGAGACATTGATGCCGGGTTACACGCATCTGCAACCGGCGCAGCCGATCACGGTCGCTCACTGGTTGATGAGCTTTTTCTGGATGCTGGAGCGCGACCAGGATCGTTTGGGATCAGCCCGGCAGCGAATGTCGATTTGCCCGCTGGGCTCGGGCGCGCTGGCCGGCAACCCTTTTGGTCTGGATCGCCAGCAAATCGCCGCTGATCTGGGTTTTGACGCGCCGAGCCAGAACAGCCTCGATGCCGTCAGCGACAGGGATTTCGTCGCCGATCTCTTATACGCGATCGCTTTGTGCGCCGGTCATCTAAGTCGCTTGGCGGAAGACATACTCGTTTACTCCAATCCTTCCTTTGGCTTCATCACCCTGGATGATCGCTACAGCACCGGTTCCAGTTTGATGCCGCAAAAGCGCAATGCCGATCCTATGGAGTTGATGCGCGGCAAGGCGGGCCGTCTCGTCGGCAATCTGGCCGGTTTCCTGACGACCTTAAAGGGATTGCCCAGTGGCTACAACAAGGACTTGCAAGAGGACAAAGAATCGCTATTCGATTCTTGCGATACCATGCATCAGTTGTTGCCGGTGATGACAGCGATTGTCGCCAGCCTCCAGGTGAACGCCGAAAAAATGATGGACTCCTTGACAGAGGAGCTTCTCGCCACGGACTTGGCCGATTACCTGGCGCGCAGGGGCTTGCCTTTCCGGCAGGCGCATCATATCGTCGGCGAAGTCGCGCGCCTCGCAAGCGAGAGGCGGACGGACTTGTCGGCTCTCCCGCTTCCCAGCCTGCAAGCCATTTCCCCGCTATTCGGCGATGACGTCGCGGAGGTATTCGATTTCCCTCGGTCGGTGGCGCAACGCAAGACCTACGGAGGGACCGCGCCTGATGAAGTGCGAAAGCAGATCGCCCTGGCCAAGACGCGATTGACGAGCTAGTTGGGTAATATGCACAGGGCATCCCTGTAATTGTCTATGAACTTTAGAAAAAGCAATCCTCCAAATTGCTTGACAGATGCGAGAAAGTTCGCTATTGTAACGCGTATTCTTTATGAGAGAGACCATGTAACAGATGCAGAGCAATTCCGCGACACCTGCACTTAGCCTCCTCATCCTTGTCATCGTCCTCTTGATTATCAGTGGGCTTTAAGGGCTTGGGCAGGAATCGCGGAAGAAACCAGAAGACAACAGCCTCCCCAGCCACGGGAGGCTTTTTCGTTTATGGCGGATGACAGCGGGCCAAGGCTGGGCTAAAGCAATGAAACAGACGCGACGCTGGCTCAAGCGGCGCCCGTCTTGGCGCAAGCGAATGGAGAACAAGGGGAAAGTAGATGACTGCTGAATGGATTTGGCGCAACGGCGAGTTTGTGAAGTGGGACGACGCGACGGTGCATGTCAGCGCTCATGCCTTGCATTATGGTTCCAGCGTCTTTGAAGGTATCCGCGCTTATGATACGCCCAAGGGTCCAGCAGTCTTCCGCCTGCGCGAGCACACCGAGCGGCTGATGCAAGGCGCTCGCGTCATGCGCATCGATCACGAGTACGATCCCGATTCGCTAGACAGCGCGATCATTGAAACCGTTCGCAGGAATGGCCATGAATCTTGTTACATCCGCCCGATTATTTTCCGCGGCAGCGGAGCCCTTGGCTTGGAAGGGCGGGGCCGCACCGAGACTGAAACGTTCATCCTAACCATGGAATGGGGACGCTATCTGGGCGCGGAAGCCATTGAACAAGGGGTTGACGTACAGATCAGTTCCTTCCGCCGCATGGCGCCGGACACGCACATGGCGCTGGTCAAAGCTGGCGGCAATTACGTCAACAGCCAGTTTGTCAGCATGGAAGCGCACGATAACGGCTTTGAAGAAGGGATCGCCCTGGACGTCAATGGCTATGTCAGCGAAGGCGCCGGGGAGAATATCTTCGTCATCCTGGATGGCGTCGTTTATACGCCCGGAGCCTGGTCGTCGATATTGATGGGCATCACACGCGACAGCGCTTTGCGGATTCTGCAATCGCAGGGGGTTGAGATTCGCTTCCAACCGGTCGCCCGCGAGATGCTCTATATGGCTGACGAGATATTCTTTACAGGCACGGCTGCCGAAGTCACGCCGGTGAAATCGGTTGACAGGATTTCGATTGGCTGTGGGGCGCGGGGTCCAGTCACAGAGGCGGTTCAGAACGAGTTTTTCGCAATAACATCCGGGGAAATGCCGGACAAATATAACTGGCTGACATTTGTCAACGGATGATGCGGCGAGTGCGTTGGCGCGAGACTAGCGCGTTAAGGAGGCGGTGATGAAACTTACAGGTTCGGAAATCATCATGGAATGCCTGCTGCAAGAAGGCGTTCACGTCATGTTCGGCTATCCTGGCGGCGCGATATTGCCAACCTACGACGCCATGACCAAGTATGAGAACCGACTCCACCATGTCTTGGTGCGGCACGAGCAGGGCGCATCGCATATGGCGGACGGTTATGCGCGCGCTACCGGCGAAGTCGGCGTTTGCATCGCAACCAGCGGACCCGGCGCGACCAACCTGGTTACCGGCTTGGCGACAGCGATGATGGACTCTTCTCCGATTTTGGCGATAACGGGCCAGGTGCCAATTCCAGCCATCGGATCCGATGCCTTTCAAGAGACGGATGTCACGGGTGTAACCCTTCCGATCACCAAGCACAATTATCTGGTTACCGACGTGCGCGACCTCGCCTACACGATGAAAGAAGCCTTTCATATCGCGCGCACGGGACGGCCGGGACCGGTACTGGTTGACGTCCCCAAAGACGTGCAGTTGGCTCTGACCGAATTCGAATATCCGGAAGGCGAGATTGTGCTGCCGGGCTATCATCCGCCCTCGTCCGCGGACGGATCGGAGATCAGCGACGCCTTGCGGTTGATCGAAGAGGCGGAGCGTCCGATTATCCTGGCCGGGCACGGCATCATGATGTCCGGCGCCATGCAGGAACTGCGCGAATTGTCCGAGCGGGCGCAGATTCCGGTGACGCTGACGCTGCTGGGCAAGGGGGGCATGCCGGAAGATCACCCTCTGGTGATCGGCATGATGGGCATGCACGGCGAAGCATCCGCGAACCTGGCCATTCAAGAAGCCGATCTGCTCATCGCCTTGGGTATGCGCTTTGATGATCGCGTTACCGGCAACCTCAAGACCTATGCCAGAAATGCGCGCAAAATCCATGTCGACATCGATCGGTCGGAAATCAACAAAAATGTCAAAGCGGACGTCGGCATCGCGGGTGACTTGAAGACCGTGCTCACACAGATGCTGCCCAAACTCAAGCCGAAATCTCATCCGGAGTGGATCGGCAGGATACGCGACTGGCTGGAAGACTCCAGTGAGCGCGACATCCTCAACTATGAAACGCCCGGTCGGCTTTTGACGGCGCAAGTTATCAACGATATCTGGGAGCATACCCAAGGCGAAGCCATCACTGTCACCGATGTAGGGCAGCACCAGATGTTGGAGGCGCAGTATTATCCGCATCAACGCCCGGCGACTTTGCTGACCAGTGGCGGGCTCGGGACGATGGGTTTCGGCTTCCCGGCCGCTATCGGCGCCAAATTCGGGAAGCCCGAGGAAGAGGTCTGGGCGATCGTCGGCGACGGCGGTTTCCAGATGACGCTCTGCGAGCTGGCGACTGCCGCGCAGGAAAACGTCAATGTCAATATCGCCATCATCAACAATTTCTTCCTGGGCATGGTGCGGCAGTGGCAGGAGTTATTCTATGAAAAGCGCTACGAAGCGACTCCACTGTTTAATCCGGACTTTTGCAAGCTGGCGGATGCCTATAGAATCCCCAATCGCCGGGTGACAAAACGAGATGAGATTGCGGATGCCGTTCAGTTCGCCCGCGATATTGATGGCCCCACGTTGATCGAATTCGTAGTTGAAAAAGAAGAGATGGTTTATCCGATGGTGCCGGCCGGCGCGGACTTGCATGACATGAAACGCCGTCCCAAGCCAGGGGAGGGATGATGACCAGCCAAGTAGACATTAACAAGGTAACCGTTGTCGCTTTGGTAGAGAATGAACCCGGGGTATTGAACCGGATCGCCAGTCTCTTCCGCCGGCGCGCTTTTAATATCGACAGCTTGACTGTCGGGCGCACGCATAAGCCGCATATCTCGCGCATGACCATTCGCGTCGTCGCGGGTCCGGAGTATGCCAGGAAGATCGCGACCAACTTGCAGAAGCTCGTCAATGTCATCGACGTGCGCGTGCTGGACAACGAACCGCATGTCGAACGCGACCTGGCGCTGATCAAGGTGCGAAATGACGATGCCGACTCTCGCAATACCATCACCGAGATCTGCGACCGCTACCCGGCGCGCATCGTCGATGTCGGTCCCAAAGTCGCTATCATTGAGATGGTAGCCACGGAAGAAATACTCGAAGAGTTCATTGACGAAGTAAGGCCTACCGGCATCGTTGAAATGATCCGGACGGGCGTGGTGTCGATGGGGCGCGGCACCCGGATTCACGACACCAACTTCACGCGCCGCGATCTCGCCAAGATTCAGAACCAAATCTCGGCCGGCGGCAATGGCAATGTGATTTGACATCTTTATTTGCGGCTGTTGGCTCTGGGCAGCGGCATATTGCTTAGCGATCTTTTGAAAAGGGAGAATATCCATCAATGGCGAAACTCTACTACGACCAAGACGCGGATCTGACACTGCTGGATGGCAAGACCATCGCGGTGATCGGATACGGCAGCCAAGGGCACGCGCATGCGCTGAACGCGCGGGACAATGGTCAGGATGTGATAGTCGGCTTGCACGCGGGCAGCCAGAGCAAAGCAAAAGCCGAGGCGGACGGGCTGCAGGTTTTCACCGTTGCGGAAGCGAGCAAACGGGCCGATGTGGTCATGATCTTGATTCCCGATACCCGGCAGGCGGCTGTGTATGAGGAACATATCGCGCCCAATTTGAAAGACGGCGCCATGTTGATGTTCGCGCACGGCTTCAACATACACTTCAAAGAAATCGTGCCCCCTGAAAGCGTTGATGTGGCGATGGTCGCGCCCAAGGCGCCGGGGCACCGTGTCCGGGAAGTATTCACCGAGGGCGCGGGGACGCCCGGTCTGGTCGCGATTGAACAAGATGCCAGCGGCAATGCGACGGCGCTGGCCCTGGCCTACGCGAAAGCCATTGGATGCACGCGCGCAGGCGTTATCGAGACGACTTTCAAAGAAGAAACCGAGACCGATCTTTTTGGCGAGCAAGTTGTCTTATGCGGTGGCGTAACCGCCCTGATTCGCGCCAGCTTCGAGACCCTGGTCAAAGCCGGCTATCAGCCGGAGGTGGCGTATTTTGAGTGCCTGCACGAGTTGAAGCTGATTGTGGACCTGCTATATGAAGGCGGGCTGAGCTACATGTGGTATAGCGTCAGCAATACGGCCGAACATGGCGGCTATGTCATCGGCGACCAATTTGAAGATACGGTCAAGGAAGAGATGGCGGGTGTTTTGCAGCGGATCCAAAACGGCGAATTCGCGCGTGACTGGATTGATGAAAACCGCCAGGGACGCCCCAATTTCAATGCCCGCCGCCAACGCGAACATGACCTGTTAATCGAGAAGGTCGGGGCAGATCTGCGCCAGATGATGCCTTTCCTCGATGCCAAGGATATCAAGCAAAGCGACTAGCGGGATAGCAAAGCGGCTGTTCCCGGAACGCGCAGACGGAAAGGAGGTGTTGACATGTCGGAAGATGGTCTCGTTGATCTTAGACGACGATTGCTGTACGTACTTGACCGGATTCGAACGACGAAAGGAACGCCTCTCAATGGTAAAGCGAACTTACGACGAAAATACTGTCATCGTCTTTGACACGACGCTGCGCGACGGGGAGCAAAGCCCGGGCGCGACCTTGTCCAGCGCCGAAAAGCTGGAAATTGCCCGGCAATTGTCGCGCCTCGGCGTCGATGTGATAGAAGCCGGTTTCCCCGCCGCGTCTCCGGACGATCTGAAAGCGGTACAGCGGATTGCCCGGGAAGTTGGAAGCCCCGATGGGCCGACGATCGCGGGTTTGTCGCGCGCGCTGGAAGGCGATATTTTGGCCGCCTGGGAAGGCGTGCGCGAGGCTGCCAAACCGCGTATTCATACCTTCCTTGGCACATCGCCGAGCCATTTGGCCATGCTGCGCATCGACAAAGACGAGGGCTTGCAGCGCATCCGCGAGGCGGTCACCCTGGCCAAAAGCCTCTGCGATGATGTTGAATTCAGCCCGATGGACGCGGGACGGACCGACACGGAATACTTGATACGAGCCTGCGCGGTCGCTGTGGAAGCCGGCGCCACCACCCTGAACATCCCGGATACGGTCGGCTATGTGATGCCTAGTGAATGGGCGGAAACGCTGGAGATGCTGATCAACGAGACACCCGGCGCCGGACTTGGCAGCGGAGTGATCTGGTCCGTGCATTGCCATAACGATCTGGGACTGGCGACCGCCAATACCTTGGCCGGCTTGAAGAAAGGCGTGCGCCAGGTCGAGGTGACCATCAATGGGATAGGCGAGCGCGCGGGCAATACCAGCCTGGAAGAAGTTGTGATGTCGATCCAGACTCGCAAGGCTTATTACGGCTTGCGGACCAATATCGATTCGACTCAGATTATGAAGACCAGCCGCATGGTGCGCAACTACATGGGTATGCCGGTGCAAGCCAACAAGGCAATCGTCGGCGCCAACGCCTTCGCGCATGAGTCCGGCATACATCAAGACGGCGTGCTCAAAAACGCCGAAACCTTCGAGATCATGATGCCGGAAGATGTCGGCTTGACCCAGAGCAAGTTGGTATTGGGCAAGCTGAGCGGCAGGCACGCTTTGCGGGTGCGCTTGCGCGAGTTGGGGTACGAGATCGACGGCGAGGACCTGCTCGAGATCTTCAAGCGCTTCAAAGATCTGGCGGACGTCAAAAAAACCGTCACCGATGCCGATCTGGAAGCCTTGGTCGCGGATGAGGCCGCTCAAAAACCGGAGGATCATTTTCGCCTGATTGATATCCAGGTCGCTTGCGGCACGATGGGTCTGCCGACGGCGACGGTGAAAATGGCTAATCAATTTGGCGAGGAATTTGTTGTTGCGGCGGTCGGCACCGGACCGGTGGACGCGTCCTATCGCGCCATCGACGAGATCATCCAGGCGCCCAGCGTCTTGCTGGAATTTAACGTGCACAGCGTAACCGAAGGCATCGACGCGCTGGGCGAAGTGACCGTGCGCATCTCGCCGCAAAACAGCAATCGGACCTTTGGCGGCTATGGCGCTGACAGCGATATCATCGTTTCCAGCGTCAAAGCCTATGTCGCCGCATTGAACCGAATGATATCCAGCCTGGGTATTGGGGACGTCGCGCCGGAAGGCGAAGCGGCGACTGTAGGCTTGTCCTCGTCGTGACCTTGGATTGTTTTGGTAGCCGCGTTATGTTCAAGAAGATGATAGGAAGCTTTTTGACTTTGGCGGGGATTGACCTGTATCGACGCCAAAAGCGAGAGCGCAAAATGTCAAAAGCGAAGCAGCTCGAGCAGTCAGCCGCCTTGCTCGCCGTGGGACTGTATGCTGGCTTGGCAAATGACGTGCTGATCGTTTACCAAGATGAAGCGCTTTCAATAAAGACGATGGTGCCGAAGAATGACTATCGTTATGAATCGCTGAAACGTGTAATACAGAAGAATTGGCGCTTTGTGAGCAAACTGAACAACGGTGTCAAGATTTACCAAAAGCCCCTGTAGTTTCATAATCTCTTGAACACAGTCCGGCACTTTCCCGAGTAAGTTTAGACCGAGGAATCAGCAATGACAGATAACGGAAATCCGCGCACATTATTTGAGAAGGTATGGAGCGCCCATACAGTGCGCGACCAGAGCGAAGACAGCCCCGCAGTGCTCTATATTGACTTGCACCTGGTCCACGAAGTTACGTCTCCGCAAGCCTTTTCGATGTTGCGCGATCGCGGACTGATGGTACGACGCCCCGATCTGACCATTGGCACCATGGATCACAGCACGCCGACCACGCCTCGCAACGAGCAGGGCATCATACCGGTCGCCGACGCGATGGCGGCAAAGCAACTTGATACGTTCACGCGGAATTGCGGCGATTTCGGCATTCCCATGTACGCCTTGGGGGACGAACACCAAGGTATTGTCCACGTCATTGGTCCTGAAAAAGGTCTCACGCAACCTGGCATGACCATTGTCTGCGGCGACAGCCACACCAGCACGCATGGCGCCTTCGGGGCCTTGGCTTTCGGCATCGGCACCAGTGAAGTCGGCCACGTTCTGGCGACGCAGACGCTGCTGCAGAACAAGCCCAAGACCATGGCTGTCAATGTCGAAGGCAAGCTGGAAGAGGGTGTCACCGCAAAGGATATCATCCTGGCGATAATCGCCCGCATCGGCATTGGCGGGGGAACTGGACATGTCTTTGAATACCGCGGAGAAGCAATTCGGGGTCTAGGCATGGAAGGGCGGATGACCGTTTGCAATATGTCGATTGAGGGCGGGGCGCGCGCTGGCATGGTCGCCCCCGACGATACCACTTTTGAGTACATCAGTGGGCGCGAACATGCGCCGTCGGGCGCCGATTGGGAGGCCGCGCTCGCCAAATGGCGTCGACTGCCGACTGACGATGAGGCGGAATACGACCAGGAGATCAGTTTGCGGGCTGAGGAGTTGATCCCGATGATTACCTACGGAACCAATCCCGGCATGGGTATGCCTATCACCGCCGCCGTGCCCGCACCCGACGACGAAAGCGACTACAACAAGAAAACAGCTCTCGACAAAGCGCTGGCTTACATGGATCTGCAGCCTGGGCAAAAGTTGCTAGGGAAACCGATCGACGTGGTCTTTATCGGCAGTTGCACCAATTCGCGGATAAGCGATTTGCGGCAGGCGGCCAAATTCATTGAAGGGCGCCAAGTGGCGGAAAGCGTGCGTATGATGGTTGTGCCGGGCTCTCAGCAGGTCAAGAGACAAGCCGAATCCGAAGGGCTGGACGCGGTGTTCCGCGCGGCGGGCGCGGAATGGCGAGAAGCGGGCTGTTCGATGTGCATCGCGATGAACGGCGATCAACTGGCGCCCGGTCAATACGCGGTTTCGACCAGCAACCGCAATTTCGAGGGGCGGCAGGGCAAAGGCGGGCGAACCTTCCTGGCCAGTCCTTTGACCGCGGCCGCTTCCGCTGTTGCCGGCGTCGTCAGCGATCCGCGCGCCATGCTTTAGTCCAGAAGCCGCCAGGGAGAAAAGAATGGAAAAACTGAAACAAATCCAAGGGACGATCGTCGCCATCCCGGTTAACGACATCGATACGGACCAGATCATTCCCGCGCGCTTCCTCAAAGTAACGGACAAGAATGGCTTGGGCAAAGCGGCTTTCTGCGACTGGCGCTATCTGGAAGACGGCGCAACGCCGAATCCAGATTTCATTTTGAACAACCCAGCTTACGCCGGCGCGTCAGTCTTGATAGCAGGCAATAACTTCGGTTGCGGCAGCTCCCGCGAGCACGCGCCCTGGGCGCTGATCGGCGCTGGTTTCAAAGCGGTCATCAGCACCGAATTCGCCGATATCTTCCGGAATAACGCGCTCAAGAACGGCTTGCTCCCGGTCATTGTTGATGAAGAAACGCAGCAGCAGTTATTCAGCTTGGCTGATGAAGATCCCGATACATCGGTAAGCGTTGATGTCGAAGCGCAGCGCTTGACGCTGCCAGATGGCCGCCAAATCCAGTTTCCCCTGGATGGATTTTCCAAGTATTGCCTGTTGAACGGGGCGGATCAATTGGGATATTTGCTCAACCTGGATGCCGAAGTACGCGATTTTGAAGCGCGCAATCCGCAGCGAGTTGAGACGACTGCCTGATCAAAGTTATGGCTGGAGGTTCCACGGGTAGGGCTGAGGACATGACAGGTTTGAATATCGCGCATTTCTTAAGGCCAACCCCACCCCCCAGCCCCCTCCCCGAAGCATCGGAGAGGGGGAGCGCTCCATTAGAAGATGGGATTTTATGTTCATTTTCGCGTCTTTCAGCAAGTAAAATCCCAATTTCGATGACGAGTCACCCTTCCCTGATGCTTCGGGATACTTCACCCGTGAGGCGGGGGACCGAGGGGGCACAAGCCGGGGATGGAGTAGAAAGACCTGTCATGTTCTCAGACGGGTAGGGGGAGGTTTGAATTGAAGCAAACTGTGGCAATCTACGACACGACCTTGCGCGATGGCAGCCAGCGGGAAGGCATATCCTTTTCGGTCGCGGACAAGATTCACATCACGAGACTGCTCGACGAATTAGGCGTGAAGTATATCGAAGGCGGTTGGCCCGGTTCCAACCCCAAAGACGTCGCCTACTTCGAGCAAGTACGCGAGCTGGACCTGCGGCATTCGCTGATCACGGCTTTCGGTTCCACGCGGCGAAAAGGCGTGACGCCGGATGAAGACGCGAATATTCGCGCCTTGGTGGATGCGAATACACCTGTGGTGACAGTCGTTGGCAAAACCTCCATGTTACATGTCACCGATGTATTGCAGACCACCCCAGAGGAAAACCTGAACATGATCGCCGACAGTCTCGCCTATCTCAAGAGCCTGGGCAAAGAAGTGATTTATGATGCTGAACATTTCTTTGATGGCGCCAAGCTGGATATGGAGTATGGATTCGACACCTTGGCCGCTGCCCGCGAAGGCGGCGCCGACGTGATTGTGCTCTGTGACACCAACGGCGGCTCGACGCCTTGGGAAGTGGCGGAATTCATGCGCAAGGCGCGCGAACTGTTCCCGGAGATGGATTTCGGCATCCATACGCACAACGACAGCGAACTCGCGGTTGCCAATTCATTGGCGGCGGTGCGCGCGGGCGCCATGCACGTACAAGGCACTATCAACGGTTATGGCGAGCGCTGTGGCAACGCCAATCTCTGCAGCATCATACCGGATCTGATTCTCAAGATGGGTAGTCCCTGCTTGGCCGAAGATGGCAATCTCGCTACTCTGACCCATCTGTCGCGGGCGGTGGCCGAGATCGCCAATTTGGCGCCCGACACGCACTTGCCTTACGTGGGCAAGAGCGCGTTCGCGCATAAAGGCGGCATTCACGTGGCGGCCATGCGGCGCAACGTCGACAGCTATCAGCATATCGAACCGACGACGGTGGGCAACCAAACTCGGGTCTTGGTGTCCGACCTGTCCGGTCGCGGCAATTTGCTTAGCAAGGCCGAGGAACTGGGCCTGGATGTTTCCAAGGACGAGGCAGTCCAGGTCCTCAATGATATCAAGGAGCTGGAGAACGCCGGATTCGTGTTTGAAGGGGCGGAGGCATCGGTGGCGGTGCGGCTGCGGCGGGCGCGCCCGAACTATCAGCCGCTCTTCAACTTGATCGACTTCACAGTAATTGTTGAGGATCGACGGGGTCGCGGGCAATTGGCGGAAGCGATGGTCAAACTCGACGTGGATGGCGACATTGTGCATACGGCTGCCGAAGGCAACGGGCCCGTAAACGCGCTCGACCTTGCGCTGCGAAAAGCCTTGTTGCCGAAGTATCCAGCGCTGCGAGACATACAGTTGGTCGATTACAAAGTGCGTATTCTGGATAGCGAGAATGCAACCGGCGCCATGACGCGCGTTTTGATTGATTCGTATAATGGCAGCGAGCGCTGGAGTACCGTTGGCGCGGGGACCGACATCATTTGCGCCAGTTGGCTGGCCTTGGTCGATAGCGTCGAATACGGCATGTCAGTGGCCGACGAAAAGAAAGATCACCCGTCACTGGTGATGAGCGACTAGGACGGACTTTATTCATTTGCGCTGTGAGAGCCGCTTTTGACGCCACAGCGCGTCTAATGGAGTGCATTTGATATGAAGGCAAGGATTGCCGTATTGCCGGGCGATGGTATTGGTCCCGAAGTCGTAGGTCATACAACTCGATTGTTGTCTGTGATAGCCGATAAACACAAGCATGATTTCACCTTTGTTGAAGGGTTGATCGGTGGCGTCGCCATCGACGAAAGCGGCGATCCGCTGCCCGAAGAGACGATCAAAATCTGCGAAGAGGCCGATGCGATACTGCTAGGGGCGGTTGGCGGGCCCAAATGGTCGGATCCGACGGCGAGCGTGCAACCGGAACGCGGACTGCTCGGGCTGCGTCAGCACTTTGGTCTCTTCGCCAATCTGCGCCCGGTGAAGACATATCCGGCTCTGGTTGAACACGCGCCCTTGCGGGCTGAACTCTTGCGGGATGTAGACATCCTCTTCGTACGCGAACTTGTCAGCGGCATTTATTTTGGCGACCGGCAAGAACAGGGGAGCGGGGAGGAATCTCACGATACCATGCGATACACGCGCGCCGAAGTTGAACAGGTGGCGAACGTCGCCTTTCGTGCCGCGCAAGGGCGCCGCAAAAAGTTGTGCTCGGTAGACAAAGCCAATGTATTGGCGTCGATGCGTCTATGGCGGCGCACGGTTGTCGATGTTTCTGAGGATTACGCGGATGTGGAATTGGAGCACCTGCTGGTAGACGCCGCGACTATGCACTTGCTCACGCGTCCCGGCAGCTTTGACGTGATTGTGGCGGGCAACATGTTCGGCGATATTCTCAGCGATGAAGCCTCCGTTTTGGCTGGCAGCCTGGGGATGTTGCCCTCGGCGTCGCTGCGATCGGACCAATTTGGCTTGTACGAACCGGTACACGGGTCTGCCCCGGATATTGCCGGGCAAGGCAAAGCCAATCCCATTGGCATGTTCTTGAGCGCCGCCATGCTGTTGCGTTACAGCCTGCGCCTGGAAGAAGAAGCCGCGTCTATTGAAGCAGCTATCGATGCCGTGCTGGCTGATGGACTGCGCACTGCCGATATCGCCGGAGAAGAGGGGGGGGCGGCCTCCACTGAGGAATTCGCCGAGGCGGTAATCGCCAAGTTATAGTTCGCGCGCTGCCGGCGTCTGATTTCACCAGGCGATGACCGGGGCGGGCTGGGTTTCGATGCGGGTGATATCAGCGCCGAGTTGATTCAGCAGATACTCGATGTCTTCGTATCCGCGGTCGATTTGATAGACGTTTTCGATGACGCTTTCACCGGCAGCGGCGAGGGTAGCCATCAGGACGGTGGCTCCTGCGCGGATGCTTTCCGCCCTGATACGCGCGGGCCGCAGCTTGTTGACCCCCTTGATGATGCAGACATCGTTCTGACTGATAATGATATCAGCCCCCATTTGCAGCAGCGCGTCCACGTAATCGTAGCGGCTGTCGAATATGCGTTCTCGGATATAGCTCGTGCCTCTGGCCACGCTGGACAAAGCCGCAAAGCAGGGTTGTAGATCCGTCGGGAAACCGGGGTAGAAGTCCGTCTGGATATTGATCGGATTCAGGTCCCGATTCTGCGGGCGAAAAACGCGAATCGCCTTGCCGTCAACTTCAATCCCTACTCCCATCTGTTCCAGCTTCGCGATGACAATACGCAGGTGATCAGGTTCGACATCGCGAATCGTGACATCGCCCCCGGTTATGGCAGTGGCCGCCATGACTGTTCCCGCCACCAGGCGATCGGGCATCGGGGTATATTCGATGGCTCGGAGTTGTTCAACGCCATTGATCAGGAGCGTATGACTGCCCAAGCCGCGTATGTCGGCGCCCATCCCGATCAGAAAATTGCCAAAGTCGAGCACTTCGGGTTCGACCGATGCGTTTTCCAGAATGGTCTGTCCGTCAGCCAGGGCCGCGGCGAGCATGAGATTCTCGGTACCGGTGTGGCTAGGCAAGTCAAGATAGAGCGACGTACCGGTGAAGCGACGGTTCTCGAGATCAATCACTGTGCGACCGTCCTCGAAGTATTGAACCCTTGCGCCAAGGCGCGCGAACCCGCGATGATGAAAGTCGAGCTTGCGCGTGCCGATATCGCAACCGCCGCTGCCCGGCAATTCTACGTAACCGAGGCGAATCTGCAGCGGCGCCAGAAAAAGAACAGAGCCGCGAAACCGGGAGGCAACTTCTTCCGGGAGGATGCCGGTAGTCACGCGCGAGGCGTCGATATGGACAGTCCCGTTCAGTTGGTCGTGATCGACAGCCGCGCCAATCGCGCGCAAAAGCTCAAAGGCGCGCTGTACGTCTTCAATGTTGGGGACGCCGTGCAATACAGTCTCGCCTTCTTCGACGACGATGGAAGCCGCAATCATCCCGAGGATCGCGTTCTTCGCCCTTTGCACTTGCACCGCGCCGCGCAAGGGCTTTCCACCCACTACGCGGAAAGCAGAAGTGTTCATGATCTGGAAATCCTCCCGATCTCGGCACTTGTTATTAACAAGCATAGCACAATAGTTTGTGAATAGATAACGAGATGAGGGCAATCGCTTCAAACGTTATCGGCGGGGGACGCGCAGGGCTGCGCAGCGCTATATCACATCCAACTCGACTTCTACCAGGCCTCGGCGGATGCCATACAGCTTCCGGTGCAAGATGATCGTGCTGTCGGTATAACCCACGATGAAGTCAAGCAAATCGCCTACCTTGACTCGTTCATCGGCTCGCTCCAGTGTTATGATGCCGTGCTCCGCCGATGTAACATGGCTCATGACAGCTTCCAATTTGGCGCAACTGGGCTGGGCGTGCCAGACAGGCAGCGTTTTGAAACCGGCGTCGATAACGATGCGATCGGGGGCGGGCCGACTGCTGACGATAGTCCGGACGAAAAGGCAGGGTGTGGTTTCCACGCCCCAACTCCGATAAATGACATCGCAGAATATGGCGCCCCCGGCTTGAATCTCGGTCATGCCCTTGATGAAGGGCGTCGTCTTGTAGGTACCGCTGCCGCCGCCGCTCACGATGGTCACCTCCAGCCCGGCCGCTCGGCAGGCCTCAGCCATGGCCACCAACTGCTTGATTGCGGCCGTGGTCGCCCACGCGCGCGCCTCGGGATCGGCGAGCGCCAGGGTATGGCCCTCCCAAGTCATCAGTCCCAGGAAGCGCAGTCCCTCGCACTGGTTGACAG
This sequence comes from Chloroflexota bacterium, assembly GCA_028873975.1. Taxonomy (GTDB): domain Bacteria; phylum Chloroflexota; class Anaerolineae; order Aggregatilineales; family Phototrophicaceae; genus UBA6055. The sequence goes on along the minus strand of JAPPMO010000037.1, from coordinate 24,126 downwards.
CTTGCGCCAACTCGACGACCGCGAATCCCGGCCGCAGTCCGGTACGGTTCATGCCGGTATTGATATCGATCAAGACGCCTATCCGCACACTGTGTTGGCGAGCCGCCTAGAAGCACGTTTCCAGCTCGGCGATATCGCGGACGCCGACCAAGGCGGTGGCGATGGACTCATGTGCCAAGATGAACTTTAGAGCTGCCGATTGGACAGTCAACGGCGGTGAAAGCGCGGCGGAGGCACGCTTGACTGCGCGGGATTTCGCCTGTGCCAGCGGCTTTAGCGCAAGGCAAAACCTCAGCGGCCATGCGCTGATCCAGAATGTTGAAGGCGACTTGCAGCGCGCTTTGCCCTGCGCCTGGAAGCGCTTCAGCAGCGCGATGGCATCGCTGTTTTCCAGCAAATCGTTTGAGGCGCTGTGCAATAGCAAGAGGTCGACATGATCCGTGCCCAGTAGACGCAAACTGGTGTGCAGCGACCCCGCCATTTGTTCAGTCAGTTCGCGTCGGGGCAAGGCGCCACCGTCATTGTAGCGGCAAGCGATCTTCGTCGCCACCAGTACCCTGTGCCGGCGATCCCGCAGCGCTTTGCCCAGCAGCTCTTCGCTGCGGCCGTAGGCACGCGCCGTATCAAAAAAGTTGAGTCCGCGGTCGATGGCATGGTGGATGAGGGCGACTGCCTCACTGTCAGTCGGCGGCGGCACAGCCCCTGCGCCACGCGCCTCCTCGCCCACGCCGTAGGGCATGCCCAGCGCAACCGTGCCCAGCGACAACTCCGAGAGGCGCAATTCCGTGTTCCCCAGTTGACGATATTGCATCAAAGTCTCTCCCGATCAGTGCCGGCGTGGAAATGAGTCTTTCTGCCGCAGACTCAAGTTCAAATAGGCATCCGTCGCCGCAGCGCAGAAGCGGGCTGGCGAAAAGGCTTCGATATTCAGCTCGGTTTCGCCCACTGTCGCCAACTCCGCCAGCAGCTTGCCGACGACCGGATTGTAGGCGAAACCGCCCGAATGAAAAGATGCGCCGAGCAGCAGACCCGGCAATTCCGGCGCTGCCCCCACTATCGGTTCGCCGTCCATGGTAAAGGAGATTAACCCCACCCGTTCCTCAGTGAAGCGCTGCCGCTTGAGGACGGTCAGCAGCGGTTGGACCTTGTCGCGCAGGCAATCACTGAAGCCGCTCGGCGAGCGAAGCTGGTCCATGTCAAAGTCGAGGGAAGGCGTCCCAAACTCGGGTCGGTCGGCTGTTTCTCCGCCGACCAGAATGCGATTGCCTTTGGCAGGGCGCAGATAAGCCTCATAGGGATTGGCGTTCACCGCTGGCAGTTTGGCGGCTTTGGTCAGTGGCGCGGTCAGGTAGCGCTGATGCACAAAGGATTTGATTGGCAGCGGATGCCCCGCCTGAGCCAGCAGGCGATTGGTCCAGCTATGCACAGTTGAGATGACCTGGTCCGCCTCCAGCAGTTCGCCGTCAGCGACACGGACGCCTGTGACCCGTTCCCGCTCCTTCACGAAATCGCTGACAGTGACGCCCTCACGGATGTCGACGCCCAGATCGCGGCATCTTTGCGCCAGCGCTGGGAGGTAGTCATCCGGCTCGCTGTAGCCGCCCAGCGGGTCGAAGAGTCCGACCGTGTCATCTTCAGGCGTCAAAAGCGGCCAGCGTTGGCGAATCTCGTCGGCGTCGATGATCTCGTAAGGCGTCTGGACTGCGTCATACAGTGGAAATAATCGCTCTCGCTCGGCCCAAGCCGCCGGCGAAAACAGATTCAGACAGCCCACCGCCTGATACTGATAGCCGTAGGCGCCAAGCTCCTCAGACAGCTCGTGAAAGAGACGCAAGCTGATCTTGCGCGCGGCGACGCCTGTCTGGCTCCACAGGTGCCCGGTGATGATGCCGCCGGCGCGCGAGCTCGAGCCGGCGCCGACAGCCCCCTGCTCCAGCAGGATCACGCGGCCGGCGCCGCTCCGCGCCAGGTGATAGGCGGCGCTTAAACCGATAACGCCGCCGCCAACAATGACGAATCTGGGCGCGTTCATGCCGATGCCGTCCCCGGATATGCCTCGCGACATCCCAGATCGCAGTGCCAGGAAAGGGCGCTGTCACTCGTCGTTCTCATACAGAGCCTGAAAAATAGTGTTGCGGGTATTCATTCCCGCCGTTCGCGAATAGTGATTCACCGAGATGCCCTCGCTCAGCGCTGTGGGCGCTTGCAAGATGAACTCAGCCCAGTCCGCGCGGTTGAAAGCGACATAGGCCAAATGGAAGCTGTCGATCCAACTGTCGCAATCCGCGCTCAAATCGGGGAACAAGACAGGTCCCGTGTCCGTCTGATAAATCCACTCGCGCTCGTTGGCGTTCATCGTCTTGATGGGAAAGTCCATCTCGATGTCATAAAGCCCGCCCAAGTTAAAGGCGCAGCGCCCAACCAGCCGCTCGCCCGCCAGCATCGCCCCGATAATCGCTTCGGCGCTGTCCAGCCGCCGCGCTGGCAGGCGCCGCCAATGGATGCTGACGCGCTCGTAGGTATCGCTGACACGCCCAGACTGGCGCTCGGGCTGCAAGCCCAAAGACGCGGGGTAGCGTATCACGCCTAGGTTGTTGCGCTCCCAGCTTTTGAGTATCAGGAAAGATTCCGTCGACAGGATAATGCAGAAATCGGCGTTGGGCGCCGTCCACAGATCCCGGTCGACGCCGACATGCTCGGTCTTGCAGGACGCGCCCAGCACAAAGGTCTGCGTCGCGCCGCTGAGGCGATCGCTGATTTTGCAACTGGATTCGATTTGAATCCGCGCGTTGTTAAGCGTGAAGGGCGGCTTATGCGATGCCGTGAGGCTCGATTTCAAGCTCCAGTCAATGCGGAAGGTCAAGAAGGATGCGGCAAAGTCCGGGACTGTCATCAACATTTTCGCTTAACATGGTCTATCGGGCGCATAAGCGCAAAACCCGGTCGGCGACAGATCGTTCACGCGCGCCACCCCGGGCAAGGCGATGCGGAAGTCATTGCCTAGCCTTTGAGCGCGCCGACGGTAATGCCTTTGATAAAGTAATTCTGGAATAGCAGGAAAATCAGCAGCATCGGGACGAAGGCGAAGGTCGCGCCCGCCATGCCAACGCCAATGTCTATGCTGCCTACGCCCGATGCAGTCAGCTTGGCCACGCCCACCGGCAGCGTCAGCCACAGCTCGTCCGTCGCCATCACCAACTGCCATAGATAATCATTCCAGCCGGCCATGAAAGCGAAAATAGCGATAGCGCCGATGGCGGGCCGGCTAAGCGGCAAGACCACGTGATAGAATAGCTGTAATTCGCTGGCGCCATCCATCTTGCCCGCCTCCAGCAGCTCGTCGGGGATGGACTGCATATACTGCCGCATCAGGAAGATACCAAAGGGATAGACGAGATACGGCGCAATCATCCCTTGGTAGCTGTTAAACCAGCCGAAATTTTTCATCAGCACAAACAAGGGGATGATATAGATCTGGCGCGGCAGCATCATCGTCATCAAGATCATCCAGAAGAAGATCGTCCGGCCAGGGAACTGCTTCTTACCAAAAGCGTAACCGGCGCATGCGCTGATCGTGCAGCCGGAGGTCGCCCGCGCGCAGATTGACGCGGAACGCGCCGCAGAACACCCGGATTCCATATCGCTGCCCGTCAACGACGGGGCGGCGCCCGTCGTCACGACAGTCGATAATCCGGACGTTACACCAGCGCCGCCCAAGCCCAAAACGCGCTACTACGGCTCGGTGCTGGTCGATCCCCAGCGCGCCATGCGCGACCTCAGCCAGATCGCGGACGAGATCATCGCGCGGCTGGCCTCTATACCCGGCGCGGCTGTCGGCGTCACGGTCGAAATCGAGGGCGCGCGCGGCGATGGTTTTGACGACGCTACCGTGCGCGCAATCAGCGAAAACAGCCGCACGCTGAACTTTAATGATTATGGTTTTGAAGACTGAGATCCGAGGTTCTGTTATGTTCGCAGCCGAGAAACTGATCGAGGTCGCCCGAAAAGGATACACTATCACTTTACCGAGCTATTGCAGCCGGAGCGCCTATGTGTTATGATCCCTACTGTTAACAATTGAAGACTAAGTTTTACGCTTATCCAGAGGTGGTGGAGAGACCGACTCTACGAAGCCACAGCAACCCCCAGATGGCAATGGGAAGGTGCTAAATTCGGCAGATTGTTCTGGAAGATGAGGGTAAACGCCTGCGATGCATGCAGGTTATTCCGTAGACTGCGCCGCAGTCACTGTTTTTGTCAAGTAACGGAAGCCCAAACTGGCGTAACTAGCCGCTGTTTGGGCTTTTTTCATTGGGCGAGGCAAGACGATGAAATCATCGAGTGAGCAAAGTTTAGCGAGTTTTAAGGGCGCCAGCACACAATCCGTGCACGGAGGCGCGCCGCGGGTGAAGGGCTTCCATTCTCTTACTACGCCCATTGTACAGTCCGCCACCTATACATTTGAGAATACGAGACAGCTGATCGAGTTTCTCGACGCGAAGGTATATGGCGGCGAACTGGATCGCGAAGAGTACGGGCGGTATGGCAATCCGACCGTCTGGTCGGTGGAGAACCGCATTGCCGAGCTGGAAGGCGCTGAAGACGCGGCCATTTATCCCTCGGGCATGTCGGCTGTTACGTCGCTCTTTCTGACTGTGCTTCGTCCGGATACCCATATCATCATGACAGATGATTGTTATCGCCGGACGCGGCAGTTTTGCGATACAACGCTAAAGAAGTTTGGCGTCAATACGACTGTCGTTCCTATGGGGGATTATGAAGCGCTGGAAGCCGCCATCGTTCCCAGGAAGACGCGTTTCATTTTTACTGAAACCCCTACCAACCCATATTTGCGCGTAGCGGACCTGGATCGGCTGGTGGCGATTGGCAAGCGATACCGGGCGATGACTCTATTGGATACGACTTTTGCCACGCCAGTCAACTTGCGGCCGCTGGAATACGGCGTCGATTTTGTCCTGCATAGCGCGACCAAGTATTTCGGCGGTCATAACGATGTGCTGGCCGGCGTTATCGTCGGCAGCGAGGCGCGGATCAAAGCCCTGAAGGACGCCCGTGGCGTACTCGGCAACGTGATTGACCCTCATCAAGCTTTTCTGATCGAGCGCGGCTTGAAGACACTTGCGGTACGTGTGCGGCATCAAAATGAAACTGCGCTTGAGACAGCGCGCTTTCTGGAGCGGCATCCGAGGATCAAGCGCGTGTTCTATCCCGGATTGGCCTCTCATCCCGATCACGAGATTGCCAAGAGGCAAATGAGCGGATTTGGCGGGGTGGTGAGTTTTCAGATAGCGGGCGGCTTGGACGACGCTAGCGGCTTCATTGATCGCTTGCGAATACCGTATATCGCGCCAAGCCTGGGCGGCACGGAAAGCCTGATCGAGCAGCCCGCGTATGTGAGCTATTACGACCTGAGCGCCGAGGAACGGCGAGCGATTGGCATCGAGGACAATCTCGTTCGGCTCGCGCTGGGCATCGAAGACGCCGAAGATATCATAGCCGACCTCGATCAGTCGCTGTCCAAAGTACCCGCAGCGCCGCGCTTGAAAGGCGGCAGTTAGCAAGGTACTTGGCTAGCGAGGCAAACCCGTTTTAGCCCGGTCTTTGAGCAAGGCGACGATCTGCCGAAGGTCATCTTCAGCTTGCAAGGTCGCGTTTTGATAGGCGGGAACTATCCTATCCAGCTTGTTGGCATGGTAGCCCATGGTTGCTTCCGGGTCTTTGAGCACATGACCGGTCAAGACGCCGACCACGGTGTCTCCGGAGGATATGAAGCCTTTCTCAACCAGCTTCCTGGCGCCGGCGACGGAGCAGGCGGAGGCAGGTTCGCAGCCGATGCCGACCCCGTCAACGATGGCTTTGGCATCCATGATTTGCTGGTCGCTAACTTGCTCCACGACGCCGCTCGTCCATTCCAGCGTGCGGATTGCCTTTTGCAGGTTTACGGGATTGCCGATTTTAATCGCGGTGGCGATGGTTTGCGCCTTCACCGGCTGGAAATCCCCGAATCCCTTGGCGAAATGCCGGTATAAAGGATTTGCCCCTTCGGCTTGAATGATAGCCAGACGCGGCATCCGGTCGATCAAGCCGATCTCCAGCATTTCCAAGAGTGCCTTGCCGAAGGCGGAACTGTTGCCCAAATTGCCGCCGGGAACGACGATCCAGTCAGGGACTTGCCAGCGCAACTGCTGCAATGTCTCAAACATGATGGACTTCTGCCCTTCGAGCCGAAAGGGATTCACAGAGTTTAGGATATAGATCCGCAAGCGCTCCGCGACTTCGCGGACGAGCGCCATATTGCGGTCGAAATCGGCATTGATCTGTAAACAGGTCGCCCCATAGGCGATGCCTTGCGCCAGCTTTCCCAGGGCGATCTGCTGATTCTGCAGAAACACGATGCCCTGCATCCCGGCGCGCGCGGCGTAAGAGGCCATGGATGCGGAGGTGTTGCCGGTCGAGGCGCAAGCTACGCGATCCATGCCGAGAATCTTGGCTTGGGTCACCCCGGTTGTCATGCCGCGGTCCTTAAAGGACCCGGTAGGATTCTCGCCTTCGTGCTTGAGATACAGCGTATCGACGCCGATATACGAGGCGACCCGCGGCAAGTGGTAGAGGTTGGTGTTGCCTTCCGCGCGGCTGACGATGCGCGCGTCGTCGACGCCGGGATAGATCAATTCCTTGAAGCGCCATACGCCGCTATTGTAAGGCGCTTCGAGCGTTCCCAGCCTGCTGTCAAAGAAAGCTTGGGTCAATTCCGCGGCGGATTCGCGAAAGTCATGCCGAACATCAAGCAAGCCCCCGCAAGCCTCGCAGTCGTAGATGACTCGGTCGATTGGGTATTGTCCCCCGCAATCGATACATTGTAGTATGCTTGGCATTCGGTCGACCTCTCGTTACGAAACCGCAGCCGCTCGGCGCGTAACCGACAAAAAAATCTGCCGCGCGCGAACAAATAAGCCCCCTCGCCGCATGAGGGACGCGGTTTATCAAAAGGCAAGGATAGCGATCCTTCATGTCATTTTCCAGAGCCGAAGCCTTTGCGCCGGCCACCGTTGCGAACCTCGGCGTCGGCTTCGATATTCTGGGACTGGCTTTAGAAGGCATGGGCGACCGCGCCATCGTCGAATTCCAAGACTCGCCAAAGATCCTCATAAGCAAGATTGAAGGAGACGCTGGCAAGCTGCCGCGCGATCCCGAAAAGAATGTCGCATCCGTTTCCGCCAGCGCCTTCCTGGATCACATGGAAGAAACACGAGGCTTGCGCATTGAGATCTTTAAGGGCTTGCCGTTATCCAGCGGTGTCGGGAGCAGCGCCGCAAGCGCTGTGGTCACGGTTGTCGCATTAAACAAGCTATATGGCGAACCATTCAGCCGCGAGCAACTGCTGCCATTCTGTTTGGAAGGCGAAGCGCTGGTGAGCGGCTATCATGCGGACAATGTAGCGCCCTGTCTGCTGGGGGGCATCACGCTGGTTGCCGGGATTACAGTTGAGGCCATCCAGCCATTGCCGATCCCCGAAAACTTGCACCTGGCTTTGGTTACGCCAGAGATCGCGATTCCCACTGCCGAAGCCCGCGCCGTGATGCCCTCGCATGTCAGTTTGCCGACTCTCATCCATCAGACCGGCAAAGTCGCGCGTTTAATTGATGCTTTGCACCGCGGCGACTTGCAGGCGCTGGCCGACGCGATGGAAGGCGATCTCGTTGCGGAGCCGGCGCGCGCCAGCTTGATGCCGCATTTGCAGGATGTTCGCAAGGCAGCGAAAGCGGGCGGCGCCTTAGCCGTCTTTATCGGCGGCGCCGGACCGACGCTCTGCGCGCTCTGCGATGCGAAGTCAGTGGCGGATAGAGTCGCCGGTGCCATGAAGAAAGTTTACAGCGACAGAGAACTTGAATCACGGGCGCTATCCACCCGGGTTGACCGTCGTGGTTCCATTGTTATTCAGGCCGAATGACTTGCGCGGCGATTGTGGGCGCATTTCAGATTATTGGCAAGTCAAGCGATTTTTGCTGACATTCACTTAAAGGGACGCGACAAGGTTCGACGTCGCGCCTCAAACCCCGCAATCCCCGCGCAGGTAGACATAATCGCCGCTGATCCAGCCCTCGCGCCCCCACAGGCGGACTTTGAAATAGCCCTGGCGCTGCTCGCTGGCGGGCAGCCAGTCTCTGGCGCCGGTCACGCCGAGGACCAAGCCGTCGGGCGGGCTTTGGCGGAACTTGAGGTTGGCCCAGGGCTGCGCCTCGCAGTCGCTCATGCTTTGCGGCTGAGTTGGCTCCGCTTGACTGCTTTGCGATACCGGCGGCGGGCTGTCGCTTTGCAGCAAGATGACGGCGCCGCCGCGGTCGATGGCAGCGCAGGTCATGCCATCGCGCTGATAGGCTGGCAGGTTGGCGAGCCGGCGCGGCGCGTAGGCAGCGTCGAGGAAGACGATGCGCCCCGGCTGGTCGAAGCAGACCTCGACGCCGGGCGTGACATAGCCATAGACATCGACGGCGTCGAGGATGCCCTGCTCGGTGAGATCGGCTCTGCCCACGCCGACATGATCAATCCGCTTGCCTTGGGCGCCATCGACCCAGTTGCTGACCTGGATGCCCGGCGGCAGGTGATTGAGGCTGTCTTTGACGCGGGTTGGGGTGGGCGCTGGAATGCGCGGCGGCATGTCATCTTCCTCATCACCATCATCCTCATCACCGTCATCTTGGGCTGGCGGCGCGGGCAGGGTAGTAATTCTGCTCATTACAGGCGTTCGTCCCACGCTTACGCCGAAGGCATTTTTGGAGCGAACTGCAGGATGATCTTGGAAGGTATTGGGGGCGAGACCGCGAATGGTGAATGTGGAGACATCGCCGACATCAGTCCATTCAGTGTTATTGGATAAACGCATCATTACTTCGTAACTGGTGGCGCCAGCGACTTTGGTCCACGTCACGGTCACGCTGTTATGCGTGAAGCTGCTATAGACAAGTTCGTCTGGTATGCTTGGAACTTTGTTTAGGCCATCTAAAGTGGTAGCTTGGACGACCACACGGCTGGAAACGCCGTTGGCGTTTTTGGCGCGGAGGTTCATGGTGTATGCTCTATCGGCGGTGAGCCCGGTAAAAGTATAGCTTTCGACATCGCCGACATCGAAATAGTCCACGAAATCATGTGGATCGGGATTGTAGCGGACTTCGTAGCTGGTGGCGCCGGGCGATTTAGTCCAGGTTATGGTGATGCTGTCGTTGGTGACGTTGCTGGCGGAGACGCTAGTGGGCTTGGGCGGGGCGTTTTGGGCTTGCGATGGCAGGGTGAAGAGGCTAAGCGAAGCGAGAAAACAGCAGCGCAGGATTAGAACATATATTCGGGGGGGGGGGGTAATATTAAGTAATATTTATGAAAATGCGCGGCGCAGCTGGTCTTGTTCATGATTGATCTCCCTGAATCAAGCGAGCGAGGTGCTGGCATGACAAGCGCTCTTTCAAACGGGCAGGCGGTTGAGTATCAAAGCAGCAAAGGCGACGGCAGTGCCAATGAAGGAGATAATCGCGACGACCATCCAGGAAATCAGCTTGTTTATCCGCTCTTCCCATTCCCGCCGCAACTGCTCGGTCTGCGCCTTCTGCCTGCTGTCAAAGTCTTCGGATTGGGCTTTGAACTGCCTGTCAACCCGTTCGGACAAGGATTGCAAGTCTCTGTGAAATTGCTCGGATTGGGCGTCAAGCCGCGTGTTGAACACTTCGCTTTGGGCATTAAGGTCTCTGTGAAATTGCTCGGATTGAGCGTCAAGCCGCGTGTTGAACATTTCGCTTTGGGCATTGAGGGCTATGTGAAATTGCTCGGACTGGGCTTTAAGGTCTTTGTTAAATTGCTCAGACTGGGCGGCAATCTGCTCTTGCGTGGCTTTATGCTGGGCTTCAAGCCGAACAATATCGGACTTGCTCGCCAAGTAGGGGTTTTCCGCCGTCCGCGCGCTTTCCAAGCTGGAGACGCGCTCAGTCAAGTCGCCCACTTGCTCGACAACGCGAGTCTGGGAAAATTGCTCCAATGCTTCGACGCGCTGTTCCAAGATGGGGTCGTTTTCCGCCATGTCAATTTACCAAAAGCCTCTGACTCGATTGATTAGGGATTATAAGCGTGGTTTGACTGAAACGCAAGCGCATCAAAAATGGTATCTGGTAGAACGATGCGACGAACAAACTGAAAATTCACCACAGAGCCACAGAAGTAGTTCCAAGTAAGTAATGAGAATTGCGAAAACGCCGCTTTTCTACCCCATCCCCGGCTTGTGCCCCCTCGGTCCCCCGCCTCACGGGGGAAGTATCCCGAATCATCAGGGAAGGGTGACTCGACATTGAAGTTGGAATGTCCCGCAGAATTCGCATGATTAACTTGGTTCTACTGAGCGCACAGAGAAATACAAAAGATCATTTCTGTTTGCGGGCGTTTCAGCGGGTCGCGTAGGTGTCCTCGGTGGTTAATTGCCAATAATCTGAAATGCGCCCGGCGATTGTGAAATTCTTGACAATCTCCTTCGCGCTCTTTATACTTGCTGCACGATTCTGCGAAACGGCATGATTGCCAATGCGAGGCAAAGGGCTTGCCGAATACTGGAATATCTCTTGAAAGCTTCTGCATTTGGCGCTTCTTTGAGTGAGCGCAAACGCGTTGCCGTGTTAGAATAGGTTGGTCATGAGCGGCCAGCGCCTGGATTGGGATGCGACCTACGAAATCGTTTTGGCATTGAGAGATCTGTATCCCAATGCTGTCTTGGAAGATATGTCGCTGGATGACCTGAACGCGCGCATTGTTGCCTTGCCCGGTTTTTCCGATGACCCCGAGTTGGTCAATGACGCGATTTTGCGAGCGATTCTGCGTGAATGGTACGAGGAGATCGGTGACTAGATGGACTTGAACCTGCAAGAGTTAGAGCGAACCGAGTTTCCCGTTCCCGCCGAATTGGAAAACAATATCGCGATCACCAGCCTCAGCCAGCTGTATAACTGGGGACGGCGCAATTCCATGTGGCCCATGCTGTTTGGCTTGGCCTGCTGCGCAATCGAAATGATCGCTACCGCGTCTTCTCGCTTCGATTTTTCCCGATTCGGTTTCGAGGTGATGCGGGCGACTCCACGTCAAGCGGATTTGATGATCGTTTCCGGCACCGTCACCAAAAAGATGGTCGTGCCGATTGTGCGCTTGTATAACCAGATGCCGGAACCCAAATACGTGTTGGCCATGGGCGCTTGCGCGAGCGGGGGTGGTCCCTTCAAAGAGGGCTACAACGTCGTATCCGGCATTGACAAATATCTGCCGGTCGATGTCTATGTGCCCGGCTGCCCGCCAACGCCCCAAGCGCTGCTCTTTGGCATGATCGCGCTGCAACGGAAAATCGACGGTCAGAGCATCGCCAATGGCGATGACGTGCCCTGGTATGGCATCGGACCTGCCGAACCAACTCCCGTTCCCGTATTGGGTCCCGACATCATTGATCCGCGTCAGATGGATATGATTCGGCGTCAAGCCGAAGCGGCGGCTGACGATATGGCTCTGGTCGGCCAGCGCGAATTGCCCAGCGGGACGCAACTGGTCGCAGCGAAGGTGGAGACTGCGGAGGCTGCTGGCGCCGCGAGCGCGGCGATTTCCGAAGACGCTCTCAGTTTTGTGCTGCCCACTGGCGGGAATCCCTGGACAGAAGCCGAAGAGATCCGTGAAAAACGTCGCCTGCGCGCCCTGGCAAGAAAAGCGGTTCGCGCTACGCGCCGGGCGGCGGAAGCAGAAGAGGAATAGCGCAATATGGCGAGCCCCGCTTTAGCACCGGATGATGTTGTCAACGCTGTTTCAATTGAAGACGCAATTGCCTATCTGAAGTCAAAGCATCCCGACGCAGTCGCTGATGACGAGCGCGAAGGATATTCGGGCGTCCTTGTGCAAGCGAGCAAGCTGCTTGAGGTTGCCCGCGCGATACGCGATGATCTTGGCTTCGACTATCTTTCCAGCGCGACCGCGGTCGATTACCTGGGCGCGGGCGATCACATGGAGATGGTTTACCACGCTTACCGCACGAGCGGCGGCGGCGCGCTGGTCTTCAAAGCGCAGACAGAACGTGATAATCCCGAGATTCCGTCGCTGGTATCCCTGTGGCGCGGCGCTGATTTTCAAGAGCGCGAGGCTTGGGATCTATACGGCATCAAATTTCCCGGCCACCCGAACCTGCGCCGGATTCTCATGTGGGAGGGTTTCCACGGTCATCCCATGCGCAAGGATTGGCGCGAAGCCTATTACGAAGAAGAACAGAAGCCGTTTGATAATCGCTGGCCCGGCGGACATGTCCACCGGTCCGAAGAAAAGAACGTCTTCGGCAAAAATGTGACCTATCCGCAAGATATTGACCTCAATCGCTTGATGGATACTTCCGAGAGCGAGGTATACGCTTCGCTCGGGTTGGGGGTCGATGTCGAGCGTATATTGGACAAAGACGGCTTCGAGACAAACGAACTGGTCGTGAACATGGGTCCGCATCATCCCAGTACGCATGGCGTCTTCCGTATGTTGCTGACGGTTGACGGCGAAACCGTGACCTCGTTGGAACCGGTCATGGGGTATTTGCACCGGAACCACGAAAAGATCGGCGAGCGCAATACTTATCTGCACAACATCCCCTTTACGGATCGACTTGATTACATCTCCAGCATGGGCAACAACCATGGCTATGTGTTGGCTGTCGAACAATTGATGAGCCTGGGCAGGAAGTACAATCCGCCGACTTATCGTTGCGAGGCGATTCGCGTGATGATGGTGGAGCTAAGCCGCATCGTGAATCATTTGTGGGCGATCGGCTTCTGGTTGAATGACATTGGCGCCTTCTTCACACCCGTTCTGTATTTCATACAGGAACGCGAACGCATTCTTGATTTCTTCGAAGCGGTGGCGGGCAGCCGCATGATGTGCAATTACATGCGTTTCGGCGGTCTATTTGCTGATTTGCCGGAGCGTATAAAGAGCGTCAGCAACCTGACTAACGATCGCGTTCGCGATTACAACACCATGCAGTTCCTGACCGAAATGGTCAATGAACGCATCCCGCGCACCATTGACGAATTGGAACAGCTCTTGACGCAGAACGAGATTCTGCTGGAGCGCTCTATTGGCGTGGGCATCCTGAGCGCGGATGACGCCATCAATTACAGCGCGGCGGGACCATTGCTGCGCGGCAGCGGCGTTGCCTATGATGTTCGCCGCGCCGATCCCTACAGTATCTACCCGGAACTGGACTTTGATGTCGCGGTGGAAGAAGACGGCGACATGTACGCCCGTTACCGGGTGCGGGTCACCGAATTGCGGGAAAGCGTGCGCATTCTCAAGCAGATTTTGCCGCGGCTGGAAGCGACGCGGGGCGAATCAATCTGGGCTGACGGGAAGCCGGGCGCCTACGCGCCTCGCGTTCCCTTCGGCGAGGCTTACGGGCGCGTCGAGAACGGCAAAGGCGAGTTGGGCTATTATGTCGTCTCGGCCGGCGGCAGGGGCGGCTCGTCCAATCCCTGGCGTTACCATGTGCGCGCGCCCAGTTTCATCAATTTGACGCCTATGGGTTTGATGAGCGCCGGTTACAAGGTGGCGGATATCGTCGGTATTCTGGGCAGCATTGATATTGTACTTGGGGAAACCGATCGCTAGGGCGCAGAGGGCATAAAGAGCCGCTCGGCAGCAGAAAGCGGCGACCAAGGCAAGCCTAGGAGAGAAACATGTACGGAACAGGTTTGGCAAAAGGACTGATGCTGACTTTGCGACACTTCGTCGGCTCATTTGTTGATGACCTGCGCTATGGCTTGCGCAAGTATTCGCACGCGACCGACAATTTTGGCCTCCGGCAAGGGACTGCAGCCAAGGGCGTCATCACGGTCCAGTATCCCGATGAGAAAGTGGCGGTGCCGGAACGCTTTCGCTTTGTGCCCTTCCTGATTGTCGAGGACGAAGATCACCCAACCCGCAGCGGGAAGGACTGGTGCACCAGTTGCGGCATTTGCGCCAAAGTTTGTCCCCCGCAGTGCATCTGGATCGTGCGCGGAAATGACCCGGATACCGGGCGGCCAGTGCCGGAACCTGAGGCATTTTTCATCGATATCGACATCTGCATGAACTGCGGTTATTGCGCCGAGTATTGCCCCTTTGACGCGATAAAGATGGACCACGACTACGAATTAGCCAGTTACGATCGCACCAGCCACCACATTCATGACAAGGAAAAGCTTTCCAAGCCCGCTTCATATTGGCGGGACATTGCTCCGACGCGCGCCTATGAAGAGATGCTGGTTCGCGGCACCTGGGAGCATAAAGACGCCGCCAAGGAGGCGCGTCGAGGCAGCGCCAGCCCCCGCGCCAGTTCCCGAGTGCAGAATCCACAAGCTGAGGCCGCCCCGGCCGCGGCTTCGACAGCCGCTGAGGCAACGGCTGCGCCTGCCGCATCCGCGTCCGCAGAAGGCGCGACTCCCTGGAGCGAAGACGAGGCCAAACGCGAAGAGCGCCGACGAAAAGCGCTCGAGCGCAAAGCGAAGCGCGCCGCCAGGAGCGGCGGCTAAAGAATCCCCCGACTATATGGCCCGTCTGCGCGGGCTCTTGAAAGCAAACCAAAATTTAACCACAGAGGACACAGAAGTAGTGCCAACAAAGTCATGCTAATGCACTCCAAAATAAAAGTCGGCGGTAGGGGCGAGCCTTGGCTCGCCCCTACATTGCCCTTACAATTTGTTGCCTGACTATGCCAAAGTCGCCAGCGAAACTTCATCTGCTGTTCAAAAGCGCCTCTTGAAATAAGACAAGAGCATTGATTTTACTTGCTTTTCTCGGTGTCCTCGGTGGTTAAATTTGAGCCTGCTTTGGCTAAGTTGCGGCGATGTTTATTCTGGTGCGATTGCTCCGGGTTAAGACGACTTGCATTCGTCAATGGCCAGAAGAATGGTATAGTACGTCGAAGTCGGAAGCGGATTCTCGAGGTACGGGCATGACATCAGTCGAAGATCGTGTAATGGGCGCTTTGCGCACAGTCATTGAGCCGGAATTAAACCAAGACATCGTAACGCTCGATATGGTGAAGAACTTGCGCGTCGAGAATGGCGTCGCGGAGTTTACGATCGTCTTGACAACTCCCGCTTGTCCCTTGAAAGACGTCTTTGTGGAACGCTGCAACGCCGCGTTGATCGGCGTGGTCGAAGGGATCAGCGAGTTGCGCATCAAATGGGACGCGCAGGTGCCGACGGATCGGCGTATCCATGGCCGTCTGGACGTGCCGATGAATTCGATTGTCGCTATAGCGAGCGGCAAGGGGGGCGTTGGAAAAAGCACCGTGGCGACGAACCTCGCCGTATCTCTGGCGCAAGCCGGCGCGAGCGTGGGATTAATTGATGCCGATATTCTCAACCCCAACATTCCGCAGATGTTCGGCTTGGGCAGCGGTCGACCGAAGGTCAGCAACAACAAAATGCAGCCGCTGGAGGTCTATGGCGTCAAGCTCATTAGCACTGGTTTCCTGACCACGCCGGACAAGCCGATGATCATGCGCGGACCGATGCTGCATAGCGCCATTCGTCAGTTTTTCACGGATGTGGACTGGGGCAGGCTGGACTATATGATCGTGGACCTGCCGCCGGGCACGGGCGATGCGCCGCTCTCGCTGGCGCAGTCCTTCCCGTTGACAGGCAGCATCATTGTGACGCAGCCACAGGCGGTCGCGGTCGCGGATGCTTTGCGGGCAGCCGCCATGTTTGAGCAGCTGAAGGTGCCGGTTTTGGGCGTGGTTGAGAATATGTCCGGCGAGTTCTTCGGCAGCGGTGGCGGAGAGGCTTTCGCCAATCAGCGCGAGATTTCGTTTTTGGGGCGCGTTCCGCTGGCGAGCGAAGTTCGCGAGAGCGGGGATCTTGGGCGTCCGGTAGTGATCCATGACCTCGATTCGGAGTCGGGCAGAGTCTTTCGTCAACTTTCCGAGCGCGTTGCCGCGCGCATCAGTTTGGCGATGTTGCAGGGCGCTGATGTCGTGCCCATCAACATTATCGACTGAGATCGGTCAGCCGGGCTAGTCGTCCATCCCGATGACGCGGATTTCGTCGCTGTTGCCGGGCGGGTTATACCTGCCGACAAGCAACCAAAACAGACTGCTTAGAATCAGGCTCAAGACAAAAGCCAGCAGCGTCTCTTCGTGCAGGTCGCCCTTGATAAACGCGTTGTGACGGATAATCAGCAGGCAGATAATCACAAATCCGCCCACCAGTCGCCGACGCGCCGTTTCCGCGCGCTGAATCATGACAAGAAGCAGTGTGACCAGGACGGATATCAAAGCCAGGTAATTCAGGTCCATGTCAGTTAGTGGTCTCCGTCATAATGATCTGCTTTGATCGATTCCCGAGTTCATATCCCAAGCGAAGGCAATGAAGTATCATTGTAGCATGTGTGGATAATCGGTGGAAACAGGTTGATAAGCGTCAATTTGGCCAGCTACGGCAAGGTCGGCGTCATCGAAATCGCCGGAGAGTTAGATTCCACAGCTGCCTCGGCGCTGTCTCAAGTGATTGAGGAGGCGCTTGAGGCAGAGATGCTAGCGCTTGTGATCGACTTGTCCGGCATCATACTACTGGATATCGATGGCTTGCGCGGGCTAAATGCGGGGCTGAAGCGAGTTCGTCGGGCTGGCGGCGATATGCGCTTGGCTGAGCCGTCCGACCCGGCTCTTGAGTCATTGCAGGCGGCAAAACTGGATGAGATCTTCACAATCTTCGAGTCGCCGCAAGCGGCAGTTGCCAGCTTTTAGATTTTCGGATTTCGATGAAAGCTCGGCTTGGGGTTGAGAGCAGGAGCCGATTTTGAAGTCAGGCGCAAGGGCTTATCTCCGCTTCCAACTGTTGATGTCATCAAGGTTGACATATTCCGGCCCCGGCGGCAGATAGTTCCCTTCACACTCCTGTGCAGTGGCGGGCAGATTGGCGCGAGGAACGAGCAGGGCATTTCCCGGATTGAAGAAATTCCACGCGGCGCGCGAGATCTCTTCAACGAGCGGCCAGAGTTTTTCATAATCCTGGAATTCTGTTTCTTCCCAGAGATACACTGAAATGACATAGTGTCGGCCGTTGGGCGAATAAACGATACCTGCGTCGCCAACGGTGTCGAATATCCAGCCATTCTTATGTGAGATGCGCACACCCTGCGGAATGCCGGCTTGCAGCAAGCGTTCAAGATCATTGGCGCTGGTCAGTTCCAGCATTTGGCGGCATTCTTGCCGGGTGATCTGCCCCTCCGAAAACGCAGTGGCCAAGCCCGAGTCAAACTCCGCGCAATCGTAAAGCAGATTGAATAGCGTGGCCATGTCCTCGGCAGTTGTCTGATTAAATGGGTCCGCGCCGGTAACGTAAGTCTGGTTTGGCGCTGTCTCCGGCGCTTGGATCGAACCAAGACGTTGACCTTCCACGCCGAGATAGAACGGCGCCGTAATGAAGGAATTGACGGCGCCGACCCTTTGCAGGGCGCCGGTGACGCTCTGAATGCCCGCAAATATATCCCCGCCGCCATTGATTTCCATCAGCAGATTTGACGATGCGTTGTTGCTGCACAAGAGTGAATTGGCCAGCAGCCAGGCTTCATCCGGTGATGGCCTGTCTGCGCGGGCGCGGAAGTAATCAATCATGATCGGCAGCTTGATGGTGCTGGCTGCGGAATATGCGACGTCACCGAGAATGTTCAGTTCTTCGCCGCTGATCAGGTCAAGTATGAAGATAGAGGCTACTGTCCTTTGGCCATCGAAAATGAACCCAAGATCATCCAGGTAATCAATGATCAATTCACGTAACGTGTCCAATGAGGGCGCCTCGCTGTCTATCGCATTAACCATCAAACCCACCGTGCGAGACTTTGCGGAACGTAAAGAACTGTCAATGACATCCATCGCAGCGGCGATATTGAGGGCGTAACCGCTTTCGCCCGCATAGACGGTCAATGTTTGCAAGTCGTATGCCGGCGAGCCGGATGGATTGTCATAGCGCAGAGCGAGGTCTTGCAGGAAGGCCTCCAGGGCGTAACTCTGATAATCGGCAACGAGGGCAATCTCTCGAGAGACGATTAATTCGTTGCCCAGCAGGTAGTCCAGAAAGCGCCGCCAGAAGCCGCCGTCGGTCTCGCCCGATGCCAAAGCGTCAGCGAGCATAGGTTCACTGCTTATTCTCCAGCCGATTTGGTCAGGGTGCAAACGAATCGGATGTGGCTGTCCGCCAAGGGCATCCGGGTAAAGCAGCACCAAGGGCTCCGCGTAGGCGCTTTCCCAACGGGAGACCGCATCACGACCGCTCAAGCCGCTGACGTTTACTCCGGCAACAATGATCCCGGATGGCAAAAGCGCTTCGCGCCGACTGAATGCCACAAGTTCGTAGACGAGAATGGCGCTGGCAGCGAGGAGCAACAACAGAGAAAATGAAAATAGAAGCGACAACCTGCCCTGGCGACGACGGGAGGTCAGTTGCGCTCCCATTTGTCCCCTCGCCTGCCGCAATCGACAGCTATCTTGATAGATTGACAGTGAAACTCGTGAAGATCTGGCAAATTGTCAGGATCAGCCCAGCAAAAGTCGAGCAATTCCATGCTTAGCTTGCCGATGGGGCTGAGTGAATTGCATAGAAAAGACATATCAATATGGTTTCTGAACGGCTTCGAAGTATGCAGGACCCTGGTAACTTCGGCAGCGAGTTGGAGTTCCTCGCGGAGTTCGCGCAAGATTGCCTCCGCCGGATCTTCATCTTCACCAATCCAGCCGCCCGGCAGCCCCCAAGGATATCGAGGGTGGTAGGCATGTTCCACAATCAACACTCGGCCCTCCTCATTAAGCACAACGCCGGCTACCCCGACCGTGTATCGAGATTGCAGTCTGCGAAATATCAGAAAGGGGAGGCGAATCAAAGCGGGAAATCGGCGGATCAAGGTCGCGATTTGACGGGACACGGAACTAGATCTCGTAGGACTGGATGCAGGACGAGTCTAGCGGGGCGCAGGTATATCGTCAACAGCAAACATGGCAGTTCCAGTGCAGTCGCGGCAGATTTTTCTTAACCACCGAGGGCGCCGAGGATAACGAAATTTAACCGTTTATCTGCAAAGAAGAGCAGGCAATGCAGCCGCAGGGCGGTGGCGAGAAGAGCCGCTGCGCTCATAGCCGCATGGAGGTTTGCCAAAAAAAGACGCGCTGGAGGGCGTCATTCCAGAGCGGTTTTGACAGCGCCAAGTCCATGCCGCTTATACGCCTTGTGCTATACTGGTTAGTCAAATGAAGCGCCGCCAAGCGCATACAAATGGGGGTATTGTGCGCGCGGTTGCGTGTATTCCCTTGCCGAAAGAACATGTGACATTGTCGCGAAATTCTTAGCGCGTTTGGATGGTGCCAGTTGCCGCAGATTCCACTCGATTTTCTTGACCTGTTAATTGAATCGCCTGGCGACCTGATTTTTTTTCTGCTTGTATTCGGGTTGAGTCAAGCCACTCTATTCCTCGCCTTTGCTTTGCGTTCTCGCTTCGAGGCTGAAGGAACGACATATCGATATGTCCCGGCAGCGATTGCTTTGCTAAGCATCTGGCTGGCTCTGATGGCGGCTGCTTTATTCTCGCTACTGTCGTCCGTTGAAGCGTCAATGCTCATGCCGCCACTGGAGAGGTTGGGCATGTCGCTCTCGCTCCTGTTCATGACCTGGGCTTTCCTGAGCGGGGACAACGCGCGGCGGAGCAGGCGCGCCAACCTTTGGTTGAGCGGAGCTGTCGTCCTGGTCCTCCTCCTTTACCTGTACACTGCCGGCGAGTGGTTCAGCGAGTTTGAGACGGGCGCCATGTTCAATAGGAGCGAATTGGCGCCCTTATGGTCCATGTTGCCCATGGGCATCGGATTAGCAGGTTTTTTGGGTGTTGCATTCAGTTTCAGTCGAATCGCCGACGCGCCCTTAAAATGTCTCTTCTTTATTCTAATTGTCCTGGGCAACGGCTGGGATAGCTGGCAGTTTGCGGATTCCGAGTTGTCAGGCAGTTACCTAGGCAGCGCCCGTTGGGCGTATCTGGCCGCGTTTGCCCTGGCGCCTGTAATTATCCATCGGCTTATTGTCGCATCGCTGGATCGTCGCCTGGCTGAAGTTGCAGCGCCAAGTAGTGAAGGGCGGATAGAAGATGAAAGCCTTGTCCCGCGCGAGCAGGAAATAGCGGCGCATACAAGCGACGAGCTTGTCAGACCAACGCGGCCGGTCGAAGCGACCCTTCAAAATAGTCAACTGTTGCGGGCTTTGGGCATGATGATGGACCGGCGCGAAGAATCTGGAATCCCGCAACAGGTCGTCGCAACCGCGCTTGAATTGCTAGATGCTGAAGTCTGTCTCTTACTGCGGATGGCAGACGAAGTATACGCCAATGTCATCGCGGGCCAAGACAATGTGAATGGCCAAAGCCTGGACGGCATGTCATTAAGCCTGGAAAGTCAGCCGACAATACTTGATGCAAGGCTGCGGCGCGAACAGCGATCTCTGGCTGCCGATCAACAGAAACAGGAAGTTGAAGCCTTGTTCCGTGCTCTGAAGATCGACGCCATTGGGACGGTTTATGTTCAGCCGATATCCTTTGAAGACGACGTCCTGGCAGTGTTGCTGGCCGCGATGCCATATCGGCAAGGCGAGTTTTCGCGTGAGCAGCGAGCGCTTTTGGACGATATAGGTCAAATGGCGGGTTATATCCTGGCATGGAGTTTTGACGCCGAGGCGGCGGCGTTTTTGGCGGAAGAGCAAGCCATAAAGTCCATACTCGACCCAATCGCCGCGCAGGATGAAAGCAGAGAGACGCGCGAAAAGGCGCGTCGTGGACTGGAAGCAAGCCTGGAAGAAAACACAGGCCAGATAGCCAGGCTGCGCCCCCAAATTGCCGACTTGCGCGCGCAGTTGCATGACGAGCGGATCACACTGTTGAAGGCAGTCAGCGATAGCGACGAGAGCCATGCTGTATCGCAAGTGTTTCATGAGCAAGCCCAACTAATGGAGCAATGCGACGCGCAATCCAAACAGGTCTTGGAGGCCGAGACCGTATTGCAGATTTGCACTGCCGAGAGCGACGATGCCCTGGCGCAAGTGATCCATGAATACGCGCGCAAGGCCCATAATTTGTTATTGAATACAAGCGTCCGACTGCGGGATCTTATCAACAGGCTGCGCGCCCAAAACGAGGCTGGCGGCTCGATTGATCCGCCAGCGATACTGGCGCCGCTATCTGGCGAGCTTCGTCAACTGGAATTGGAGCGCGAGCAATTGCAGCGGCGTCTTACCGCTATTGAGACAAAACTGCGAATGCTGGGCATAGAAGCAGAGATAACCAGTATGACACAAGCGCTCATCCAACTCTATGCCGAGCGAACGGCGTCAAAGCGACAGGCTGCTGCGGTCCAGCTTGAGCGTGAGACCCTTGCCCGGGAACAAGCCAAGCTTGTCGACGACAATGGTGGCAGAACGGATGAACTGCGAAATCAACTCAAGCGCTTGAGCGCCGATCATGAATCACTTATGAACCTGCGTGAGGAGATGCGGCGAGATTACCAAGATCTCTTGGATCGCTTTGAATCTCGGGATAAGGATAATCGCGCTCTACAAGACCAAATTCGGGACTTGCAGAGGCAACTAGAGATCGGCGGGGAGAAGCGAAGTGATTTGGAGCGCAATATCGCTGAGTTGTCCGGCGAAAGAGAAAATCTCTTGCGCATCCGCGATCAATTGACCGCAAGGCTGGCCGCTACAGAGGCATCGGGCGAGCCCCGGCTGTGGGCGCGGCTGCAAGAACTGCAGGACACAGTTTCCACGCTGAACGAACAGCGAGAGAGGCTAGCGCTGGAGCTTGGCGACGCGAAAACTGCGCTGGCGGCTGCTAACCTGAGCCAAACGGAGCGGGCTGACACGAGCGAAGAGGCGATTGCGGCCAGCCAACTTGTCCAGGTGGAGCAGACGCTTGAGCTGGTTCGGGAGATGCAGGCTCCCGTAACCGCAATATCGGACTGCACGGATATTCTCTTGAAGGAGTCGATAGGCATTCTTGGCGCGGCTCAGCTCAAGGTCTTGCAGCGCGTCTCAGGTAATCTGGAGCGGCTCACAGCATTGCTGGCAGACCTAATGCGACTCGGTCACGATGAACAAGAGAGTTTTGCCTTGTCGTATGCGGAAATTGACATTGTGGACTTGCTGGACGAGACAATCACTTCGCTTTCGGGGGATATACGCCAAAAGCAACTGGCGCTAGAGTTGTCTGTGGACGATGGGCTCCCGAAGATCACGGCTGATTCCAATTATATAAAGCAGGTTCTGCGTCATCTGCTACAGAATGCCTGTGACGTGTCTGACGAAGGAGCGCCTTTACTCGTTACCGCGGCCTTGGCGTCGACGCCATCCCCAGCCAATGAACAGCCTGTTGAAGCAATTCGCATCAGCGTTGAAGATACAGGCGGCGGGATCCCGCCGAAGGATCTTCCTCGTGTCTTCGCCCGCAAATATCTGCACGAAAACCCCAAGATTGAAGGACTCAGTGATACCGGTGTTGGTATGACAGTTGCCAGAGCGTTTGCCCGCGCGCATGCTGGCGATCTATGGATCGACAGCAAGGCGGGCGAAGGCAGCGTCTTTCACCTCGATTTGCCGACGCGACTGATGCCATCAGTCGGGGAATAAGCCATGCAACGCAACATTGGCAATGAGCTTGTTGTCGCGCTTTTGGTATTGGCGGCTCTCTTGTTCGCATTGGCCTTCGCCATCATACTTTCGACCGCTACGCGCGGCGTAGCCCCGCCAAGCTCCACGCAGACGCCAACAGCGCTTCCATCCCCGACAACTATTGCCGAAACAAGCGCTTTCTTATCGCCAGAAGCGACAAGCGCCGAAACCGCAGCAACCATAACAATGACGCCGAGCGCGACTGACCTGCCACCTGCCACAGAAGCCATGTTTGCGAGCCCAGCCGCGTCCGCCACCGCCACCGCCACCGCAAGCGCCAGCCCCAAGCCCCCTGCGACAGAAGAAGCAAGTAAAGAAAGACCTGTCGACTTTCCTCCGCCGTCAACGGCTGAAAAGCGAACGGCGCTTGCCAAGACCTCTACTCAAGAAGAGCCCATAGGGCTGACAAAAGAGGTTGATCGCGTTACTGCCACAGCCATCGAAACAGCTTCTGTTGTTCCCGACAAACGTGATACACCTGCCAGGACTCCCCCGGCTGCCAGCATCGAACCGACGGAAGAAGTTCTGGACGTCGAACTAACGCCACTTGAAACGCCCGGCGCGCCAGCGCCCGCCGTGATCACTGGCACTGCGTCGCCTATCAGACGGACGCCGGTTGTTAAACCGCAGGCGACGGATGTTCCAAGCCCGACAGTCACTGACGAGATCGCGGAGACAGCGACAAGCGCAGAGCGTCAGATCCGCGCCAGCCGAACGGCTTTAGTGAGGCGGACGGCAACGGCTACCACGACGGATATTCCAGCCCCGACGGCGACTGACAAGATCGCGGAGACAGACGCGAGCGCAGAGCGTCAGATCCGTATGAGCAGAACGGCTCTGGTGAAACGGACGGCAACGGCTACTTCTACTTCTACTTCTACTTCTACCACGATGGATGTTCCAAGCCCGACGGCGACTGAAAGAATCGCGGAGACAGCGACAAGTGCAGAGCGTCAGATCCGCGCGAGCCGAACGGCTCCGGTAAGGCGGACGGCGACGGCAACGGCTACTTCTACCACGACGGATGTTCCAAGCCCGACGGCGGCTGACAAGATTGCGGAGACAGCGACAAGTGCAGAGCGTCAGATCCGCGCGAGCCGAACGGCTCCGG